>CAYHOF010000009.1:0-45901 GCA_964358315.1 uncultured Methanosarcinales archaeon | reverse complement strand
GTGATAACGTCAACTACAAGGAATTCAACGAACAGACGTTCTACCAGGACTTGGCTGACGCGAAAGCGGTCATCACCAACGGCGGCCACAACCTCATGGTGGAAGCGCTGTACCTGCATAAACCCGTCCTCTCCATCCCGGTGCGCAAACAATATGAACAAGTCTGCAACGCCGTGTGCCTGCAGCGCATGGGGTATGGCATGATGACGGCCAAGCTCACGGAAAAGAACGTGCAGGAGTTCGTCAAGGCGTTGCCACGCTACAAAGCGGCGTTGCGGAAGATGAAATGGCGCGATGACGGCGCGGTTCTCGCTGCGACCATGATCGAACGATACATCAGAACGAAACAGCGCTAGCTAGTGTGACAGAAAAGAAAAACAATCATTTCTTCTTGGCCTTCTTCGCGGGCTTCTTCGCCTTCGCAGGCGCCTTCTTGGCGGCCTTCACCGGCTTTTCGCGCGGCGCAGGACCTGTACCATGGGCGACCTCGAAGCGCTCCTCGTCAGAGGGCGTGAGCGGCTCGTAGATAAGCCCGCAGTCCCTACAGATGACCTGGTCGCGCTCGTTGTCGTACACGATGTTGTCACTCGCGCAATCAGGGCATTCCTTGACCTCGTGGATGTTCCGTACCATGCCTTTGGGGACTGCGTTTGCCGTTTAAAAGTTTTGTGCAGTTACCGACTAGTGAACTGAAGATGCCTGGACGTGAAAACACTAGTGATTACCGTTGCGGATCTTGACGATGACGTCCTCGTGTCCCGTCCAGTCGAGCGCCACGTCGAGCACTTCGATGATGGAGCTGACAGGGATGACCTTGACTTTCTTGAGCTTCTCGTCGCTCACGACAAGGTCGTCCATGTTGCTCTTGGGCACGATCAATGTCTTGATGCCCGCGTCGATCGCGGCCTCTGCTTTCGCGCTCACGCCGCCGATAGGCAGCACCTCGCCACGCACCGAGAGCGAGCCCGTCATCGCGACGTCCTGCCGCACAGGGACGTCCTTGAGCGCGCTGATGATGGCTGTCGCGACCGCGATGCTCGCGCTGTCACCCTCGACACCCTCGTAGGTCTGGAGGAACTGCACGTAGATGTCGTACTTCTCCTTGATGTCCTCGCCGAAGTACTTCTTGATGATCGCGCTCACGTTCTTGACGGCCTCCTTGGCGATCTCGCCGAGCTTGCCTGTCGCGATGATCTCGCGCTCCTTGCCGCCAAGCGTCACCTCTGCCTCGATGGGCAGGATGATGCCGCTGAGCGCGGCGCCGCTACCGATCACGGCAAGGCCGTTCACGCGGCCCACACGCTTGCCTTCGGTGATGATGACTTCGTATTCCTTCTTGCGCTCGATGAACTTGTCAGCGATCTGCTGCTCGAGCGGGCGCGCGACGCGTTTGGCCTCCACGATGTGCTTGGGCTCGACGGACTTCGCCTTCTGCTCGACCGCGATGTCGCCTGCCGCGCGTATGAGGCCGCCAAGCTCCCTGAACCTGAGCGTGAGGTGTCCTTTGCGGTTCGCCATCCTGCGCGACTCCTGTACGACCGCCGCGACCGCAGCTTTCGTGAAGTGCGGGATCTTCTTGTCCTTCTCGACCTCTTGCGCGATGAAGACAGCGATCTTGTCCCTGTTTACGGGCGTGTCAAGGATCGTCTCACGCATGTAGACCTCGTACCCATAGCCACGGATGCGGCTGCGCAGCGCAGGATGCATCTTCTCGACGGTCTCAAGATTGCCTGCTGCGAGGAGCACGAAATTACAGGGCACGGCTTCCGTGCGCACCATCGCGCCCGCGCTCCGCTCGGACTGGCCGGTGATCTGGTATTTGCCTTCCTGCAACGCAGTGAGCAATTCCTGCTGCGTGGCAGGATCGAGGATGGCGATCTCATCGATGAAGAGCACACCCAAGTTCGCCTTGTGGATCATGCCAGCCACGACGCGCTCATGCGCAGGCGTGCCGAGGCCTCCTGACTGGAACGGGTCGTGCAGCACGTCGCCTAAAAGCGCGCCTGCGTGCGCGCCCGTGCCGTCATAGAAGGGCGCCTGCTTGCGCCCGAAATTGTCCACGATCACTTTCGGCACTTCAGGACGCTGGCCGCCAAGGCCTTGCTTGCGCCCCATGTTGATGAACAGGACGAACGCGGCGAGGAAGAGCATGCCGCCGAGGAAAAACGCCGCGAACATGATGTCGCTCTTGTAATAACTCCGTGCCCACCACGGCAAGAACATGCTGATAATGACGAGGACGAACAGCACCCAGTTCTGGCCCTTGAAAAGGTTCTGCGCCTGCACCCTGGCCTTGCCAACAAGATCCCTGCCATGCCCTGCAGGCACGGTGCGGATCAGCGGCTGGTTCTCATCGTTGGGATTCGGGAACGAGACGACGTCGACCAGTTTCTCTTTGGGCAAGAGCTGCGCGAGCGCGAGACCCAACATGGATTTTCCACAACCTGGCTCACCGATCAGGAGCACGTGCCTGCGCTGCAACGCGGCCTTGCGAATGATGTTGACCGCATCCTCCTGCCCGATCACCTGCTCGACCAAGCTCTCCGAGACCTTGATGTCAGCAGTGGTCTTGAAATTCAACTCAGCCATGACAAGAACAACCCGAACAATCGTTTATAAATATTGTGCACGGGCGTACAACAATCCCTTTAAAGAGACCGACATCTTCCGAAATCATGTGGGTTACGATAGAAAAACCAGGGCAATTGGGCAAGCGACGCCACGATGTCGAACAAGAATGGACCCAGCAGTACGGAAAGGACAATTGGCGCATCGCGTACGAATGGGGATCCACCATCATTACACGCCCGGATGCACTCCAAATCTATGAAGATGGATATTATGAATTCTTTCAGCGCGAACCCGCCAGACTAGAATGGCTCGTCAAGATCGCATCTGATGTCTATGACACTGCACCCACGAACGTCCAGGCTGGTCTGAGTTATGAACACCAGGAGACGCCGAACAACCACATCCATGACGTCTCAATACGCCGCGCGCTGCTGCGTCTAGGCAGGCAATTTGAAGGCAACCGCCTCGTCCGTGTACGCTGGATCGGCAGCGAGGGATTTGACTACAATCCAGGCGTCGTGCCATTCCATCTGCCGCACATGATCGCGAAAGGCGAACTGAAGAACCGCGACGGCGGCGACATCTGGTGGCATCCCAACACGATCGAGGATTTCTATCAACGCAATAAAGTGTTGCAAGTGCAACGATGAACGGCGATTCTCAAAACCCGCTCAACTTCTTCTGCTTCGGATAGCAGAGTTCGTAGAAATCGCAGTATCGACACAACGGTCCTGGTTGCATGGGGTATTCTTCGATGGTCTCGCAGAAGGATGTGCGTGCGTGGATCTCGAGGATTTCTTTGCGTGCGTGCTCGACAAGGTCGGGTTCTATCGGGACTTCAACAGAGTGGTGTTTGAGGAAGAAAAAGCTCGCCTTGTCCGGCAGGCCGCCGTGCTTTTCTTGGTAGAGCAACAAGTAGATGGCCATCTGGAGCTTGTACTCGTTGCTGATGTGCGCGTTCTTGCTGGTCTTGTAGTCGACGATGTGCACTTTGCCGTCGATGCGTTCGATCGCGTCGATGTAGCCACGCACCATGAACTGGCTTGACTCGTAGAATTCCTCGCGCACGGGCACGAACCGTTTGAACGCGTCCTCGAACGAGCCGTCGTATGCGAACACGCGATTGATGAAGTGGTTGAGCCAGTTGAGCAGCATCACGACCGTCTCCTCCTTGAACTGCGCGTGCTCTGTGGGCGTCACGCCGACCTTGTCGAACTCTTTCTTGTACTCGAGCCAGTGCTTGACGAGCAGGCCGATGATCTTCTCCTGCAAGAACGGCCGGCAGGAATCCTTGGTGACGCCGCTCACGTCAAGGTCGAAGAAGTCCTCGAGCACGGAATGCACCACGTTGCCGCGCACGGTGTGGATGCTGCCCTTGGTCGGCCGGTTCTCGATGTACGAGTAATAATACTTTCGCGGGCACTGCTTGTACGTGTTGATACTGCTCGCACTCTGCACCCTCTTTGGCATGAGAATTGCGCGCAGCGCTGACGTTAATAAGTATTGTTATTATCGAGAAACACGACGGTAGACGACGAGCTCGTACGAGGAGTGGTCTTCCTTGCGCTCGACCTTCCATTGGTCCTTGTCGAACTGCGGGAAGTACGCGTCGCCCTCATACGTTCCTTTCACGTAGGAGAGGAACATGACGTCCGCTTTTTGCAACGCTTCGTTGAAGATCTGCGCGCCGCCGATGACAAAGATGTCAGGGTCGTGCGCACGCAGGATGGCATCATCGAGCGTCGCGCACACGTCGACGCCAGGAATCTTCTTGGTCGACCTGCTGAGCACGATGTTCTGCCGTCGTGACAATGGCTTACCGATCGAGTCGTACGTCTTACGACCCATGATGACGGTGTGGCCGATGGTGAGCGCGCGGAACCATTTGACTTCGTCCGGGATGCGCCAAGGCAGTTTGTTGTCCTTGCCGATGACGCCCTCCTTGGTGAGCGCTGCGACGAGTGCTAGCATGCGTCGCTGTTCATGCGCAGGACATTTAAACCTGAGGGTCAGGCAGGGCACCTATGGGGGACATTTTCGAGTACCTGTACGGGCTCTCGCGCTTCGGCATGAAACCCGGGCTTGACGTGATCGAACAACTGCTTGCCGCGCTCGGCAACCCGCAAGAACGCCTTCATACCATCCACGTGACAGGCACGAACGGCAAAGGAAGCACGTGCGCCTACATCGCAGCGATATTACAAAAGGCAGGTTACACGACCGGGCTGTACACGAGCCCGCACTTGATGCGGTTCAACGAACGCATCCGCATCAATGGCGTCGACATCAGCGACGACGAGCTCGGACAACTCGCCCAGCGCATCAAAGATATTGCTGAAACACACGGCATCCAACCAACATTCTTCGAATTCACCACCGCGCTCGCCTTTCTCTATTTCGTTGAGCGGAATGTCGACTACGCCGTGATCGAGGTCGGGCTTGGCGGCAGGCTGGACGCGACCAACATCATCAATCCGATCGTCGCCGTCATCACCAACATCGGGTTCGACCACATGGAACACCTGGGTGACACGCTGCCCGCGATCGCGCGCGAAAAGGCAGGCATCATCAAGCAAGGAAGCAAGGTCGTCGTGGGAGAGAAGGACACGAAACTCCAACGCTATTTCACTGACGTCTGCACGGAACGTGATGCCACGATGACGATCATCCCGGATGTTGTGACCGCCAGAATCATGACATCGAACCTTGATGGACAAACGTTCACCGTCAACGGCATGATGAACGACACGTTCACCCTCGCCATGCTCGGCGCGCACCAGGTCGAGAACGCGCTCACCGCGCTCGTCGCCATCCAAGAACTCAAGCGCAGCGGCGTCACGATCCCTGACGCAGCCATCAAGGACGGGCTTGCGACCACGCATTGGGCAGGACGCATCGACATCATCAGCCGCACGCCGCTCATCATCCTTGATGGCGCACACAACCTACCCGGCATGCAGACATTGCACGCGTTCGCGAAGGACCTACCGCGACGGAAGGTGCTCGTGCTCGCCATGAAGCACGACAAAGACATCGACGGCATGATCGAGCTCATCGTGCCGCTCTTCGACACCATCATCGTCACGCAAGGCAACTTCAAGCCGACGCCCGCGCACGAGCTCGCCAGCCATCTCACGACGTACAACAAGAACGTCATCGTCCTTCCTGACGTCAAGGACGCGATCGAAAAAGCATTCGGTCTCGCAGACCAGAACGACACCGTCCTCATCACAGGTTCCCTCTACATGGTCGGCGACGCGATGAAAGCACTCCACGAAACGGAACTTCTCCGGCACTGACGGAAGCCTTCCGGATTTCTTCAAGAAACCGTTAAGAAGAATGAAGAACACCATGAATGCATGGACGAAACAACACTCCTCAAGCTCGCGCTCATCAGCATGCTGACAGGACTCGTGATGCTCGCGACAGTCGGGCTTCTTTCTCGTTGACCGCCGGAAATCCTCCGGATTCAGATACAATCAGAATAACAGAGGTTTTACCAGGTTCAACGGAGCGTGGCTCCGTGAACACGAAGCTTCGCTTCGTTGTTTTTCGAGCGCGAGCGCAACGGAACAGAGTTCCGTGCGCAAGAAACGCGCGGCGTTTCTTTGCGAGAAAAAACTGGCCGGAAATCCTCCGGATTTTGTGCCGCAGCGCATGTAAAGAACAGAAACCATCCTGAAAGGATGTTCACGTCCATCATCGCAGCGCTGCTCGGCATCCTTACCGGCACATTCACCGGCATCACGCCAGGCGTGCACATCAACCTGGTCGCGTCCATCATCGCAGGAAGCATCACTGCATTGCAAGCGCGCGTCGCGCCATTTGACATCGGCGTGTTCTTGCTGACCATGAGCATCACGCACACCTTCCTCGACGCCATCCCGTCCGTGTTCCTCGGCGTCGCCGAAGGCAGCGAACTATTGTCGTTGCTGCCAAGCCAGCGCCTCGTGCTGCAAGGCAGAGGAAGGGTCGCGGTGCTGCTGCTTACAATCGGCGCGCTCGGCTGCCTCATGCTTGGCATCGCGCTCGTGCCTGTGTTCGTCCACGTCTTCCCGCCAATCTACACCGTGCTGAAACCGCACACCTGGCTGCTCCTGAGCATCGTCCTCGCGTGGATGGTGCTGCGTGAACGCAATGCCAACACGAGATTCTGGTCGCTCATCACCATCGCATCCTCGGGCGTGCTGGGACTCATCGTGCTCAGGACGCTGCACCTCGACGATCCATTGCTACCCATGCTCAGCGGGCTCTTCGGCACGAGCGCGCTCGCCCACACTATCGTGTCCGCGACACAACTGCCGCCGCAAGAGGATGCAGTGTTGCCGCCGACCAAACGGTCACAGACAGGGCTTGCGTTGCTCAGCGGCACGCTGGCAGGAAGCGTCATCGCGCTGCTTCCAGGCGTTGGCCCTGCCCAAGCCGCTGTGGCAGCACGAACAGTTCTTCCATCCATCGCCGATGACGCATTCCTCATCCTCGTGGGCGGCATCAACACCGTCAACATGGCACTCTCGCTCGTCACCATGAGCACGCTGGGCTTCGCGCGCAACGGCTCGCTTGCCGTCATGCTCTCAATCGTCCACCGACCGACAGACCTAGAGCTCCTGCAGTACTGTGCGCTCGCGCTCATCGCAGGCGGCGCTGCCACAGTGTTGACGCTCTGGAGCGCCCGCGCCATGGGCGCGCTGCTGCCGCGCATCAACTATAGAATGGTAAGCGCCTGCGTCCTGCTCTTTGTCACCGCGCTGGTCGTGTGGCGTTCAGGACCACTGGGCCTTCTCGTCCTGCTGGTCGCCACCGCGACAGGCCTCGTGGCAGTCCTGACCAAGGCGCCACGACACCACCTCATGGCATGCATCCTGATCCCGGTCATCTGGGCGACAATATAACATCGGTGCCGTGGGGCTGAAAGCCCCACGTCGGCTCTCGGTCACAACGAAGCTGTACTTCGTGTGCACGGGATGAATCCCGTTGCAAGCGGAGGGCCGGTTGTGAGAAAGCTTTATAAAGGGCCCCTTGACTTCGGACGGTATGGACGCACGGATCGTCAATTATCGAGGGGCCAACTCGCTGACCTACCCCACCCACCTCATCATCCAGGTGGATGGCGTCACGTCGCGCGACAAGGCAACGGCTCTTGTGGGCAAGAAGGTCGTCTGGACCGCGCCTGGCAAGAAGAAGACCGCCATCACTGGCAAGGTCGCCTCTGCGCACGGCAACTCGGGCGCGATCCGTGTCATCTTCGAGCGCGGCCTTCCAGGCCAGTCGCTCGGCACGACCGTCACCATCGCGTGAGTTCTGGTCTGCCGGTGTTTTAGGTGAGTGAGGAACAAATGCAAACAGAATCAATTGATACCACAGTGCGCGGCTCTGTCCCGTACCCTGAAGTGGCACGGCAGTACGACGTACTGCGACTCGAGCTCGAGGAGCACTGTGTGCCGAAAAACAACCGCACCTACATCGGTGCGGACCATGACTTCCTGGCGCCCAAACTACTCGGCGGCAGTTGGACGCTCGTCGACGATTACAGCGAAGAGTGCAGGTGCCCGGTGAGTCTTGCGGACATCATCCTGCAGGACGACACTATCACCGCAGGGACAAGGATCGCATCTGTGGGTCCACACCCAAACACAATGAAGAAAGTCTTCGCTCCGACGCTGCAGCCGAGTCTTGTGTTCTTCCGCGAACGCAATCTCGCGTACGTGCAACAGGTGGCAGAAGCGCTCCTCGCAAGCGCACCCTACGTCCTCACCGACATGCACACGTTGCAAGGATATCATAGAGTCGCAGAGAGCATCACGATCGCAAAAGAAAAGGAACCACTCTCGACCCTTGCGTTCACGTCAGGCGGCGTGCCGTTGAAGATTCCGGTCTCTGCGCAATTGTTCTTGTACGCGAAGAAGTAAGCGTTAGCGTGTGGACGTCCCACCGGTGCCGCCAAGCCAGGGCGGCATGACGGTGCTCAGCAGCGGCCAGACGTACGGTGCTGCGATGCACAAGGCGCCGATGATGATGCTGTGCGCCCATGTCTCGCCAAGGCCGACCGAACTGCTGCCGATGCTGCCGCTGATCGCGCGGCTCGCAGCATGGATCTTGACTGCCATGATGATGCCGACGATGACCTGCAACACGATGGTCGAGCCGAAGAAGCCCAGATTCTGCAGTTGCGGCACGTTGTCGACGACGAACTGCGTGTTCATCGTGACGAAGACGGCGGCAATGGCGATGCCGATCGCGTGCACGGTGTGACCGAAACGGTGCGTTGGCACGGTGACGTCACGATGGATGAGGATCGCTTCATAGATGCCGATGGCAAGCCCGAGAACGATGGACGGTACGACAAGTATTGCTTGTGCCAACTGTTACACCTCTCTTTCTACTATTGAACACAGCTGACGGAACTATATAAAGGTTATGAGAAGACGTCTCAGTGAAGAAACAAAAAGAAAAAAGAAGAATGCTCAGATGGGGCAACAGATAGCAAATGGTTCAGCAGATGCTTGGGTTGCCGGCTGGACAGGCACACAGGCGACCATCCAGGTCTGCAGATTTTGCGGGTAACTACCCGCAAGCGTGGCAAGCAATCCTGCATTCCCCTTACAAAAACCGCCACCGCCGACAGCAATCTCATTTAGTTTGCAAGAGACCGTAGCAATCGTTAACCGGTCTGCCGATTCCGTAACTGTGCCCGTAACTCTCCGACAGCCAGAAATGCGGTTCGCCACATCTGCCACTTTTGCCCTGTCAGCCCGCTGTGCGGAATCTGCTTGTTTCGCATGGTCAGCCGTTGTTGCGAGTTCTGCCACAACTGCTCTTCTTGCAAGACCAGCATTGTCTGCATAAAATGCAGTGTTTACCATGACGGCATCATCGCCCGTCCTGCCGATGCCGAACTTACCAATCTGCCAAGCATGGGTGTTGGGAAACAAGAGTACTGGCAAAGACGCACCCGTCTCTGTCGTTATTGCTTTTCCTGTACCTATCTGTCCTTTTGAAAAGACAAGGATGACTGCAGCAACTGCAATGATGCCAATACCTGCAATCCACATTAAACGATTATCCGCCTTCTTTTTCACCATACAGCCTCCTTTCTACAGTCTTTCCTTTCTAATGTATACCAGTATACCAAGTTCCTTCTTCTATATAAAATAACCGCTTTCTATGACGATATTGACGTGGACGTTGGTTCTTCACTGACCTCCTGCAGGTTCTGATGGTAGGAAGTCTGTGGGGTGCGTTGTAGAAATCCTGATGGGTCTCGCCCAAAAGATCGATTGTTACACCCTGATAATATCTCCGAGGTACAGCAATACCCGAACCATACAGAATGTCAAAAAAAAAAAGAGAAGAAAAAAACAAGAATTACTGCTTGCGGCCTGCGTAGGGCGCGATCTTCTGGGCCACGAGCGCATGCAGGTCGTCCTGGCCTTGCGCGGTGTCCAAGTATGCCCTGATCCTGCCACTGTCGACCTTGTACTTCGAGCCGCTGCCATTGACAGGCGTCGACATGCTTTCGAGCACGTCGCACTGCACGGTCTGCAGGCGGTATGCCGGCGTGCGTGTCGCTTTCGCGTCAAAGAGCTCAGGCACTGCTTGCTTGAGGTCGGCGAGGTCTTGCTGGTTCATGTAGAACGTCTCGCGGTTCAAGCTCGATGAGTTCTTGTACGCGACGTGTTGCACAAGACCGTCGAGTGATTCTCGTGCTTGTGTCTCGCGGGCTTGTGGCTGCACACGCGTGTACATATGCTCACTTGCGATGCGAGGCGGAACAGCAACAGGCGCCGGGCTTGTCGATTGCGTGTTCTGTTGAGGTGCGGCTTCGACATCCGGTACGGCTTGTGCCTTGGGCGCAACACCTTCGACCTTCGGAGCGTAGCCCTTGGGCGGCTCGACGAATTCGTTGCGTTTCGCTTTGGCAGCCTTCTCCTCTGCTTCAGAGGGTCCGACCTGTCGACGCATCTCATCGTTGAGGTGGTACGGGTGCCACTGAATCATGGCGCGGCCGGCGACGTCCTTGACCTTGCGGTCTTCCTGGATTTCAGCGTCCTGGACAGCGTCCTCGAGGTCGACGGCGCGCAACATGTGGAGACGGTCCTCGGGCGTTGCTTGCACATATTCCGTGCCGTACGCGACGAGGAAGTCTTCCCAGCTCTTGCCGTGGAATTTGTAGTCCACGTTGTGAGAGTTGCCCCAGAAGCCAGGCTCTTGGAACGTGACGCGCTCGACGTGCGTTGGCGCGCTCGAGCCGGTGATTGTCGTCTGACCAGCGTCGCTCTTGAACGTCTGGTATGCAAGCCAGAGCGCGGCAGCGCTTGCCGTGCCGACTGCGTACTTCTTCCAGTGCGCACCGAGATGCGCTTTGATATCTGTCCAGTTAACCATTGTGATACCTCCTAATTCACCACTCTTGGGTGGCACTAATATAAGAATCTTTCGTGGAATTCGCCACATCCACGCATCCCCGACGCTCCCGCAAAGGTTTAATAGTGCGCTGAACTGTGCTGCGGTCATGAGGTGGCAGAGGATTCTGGGCAGTGGCCTTGTGGGAGCGGCGCTTGGCGCGCCTCTTGCGCTCGCAGGGGACTGCGCCACCATCTCCCAGAACTCGATCACGCGCGGCCTGTGTTACATCTTCATCGACCTCAACCGGTACGCCTCGACATCAAGCGACCTTTTCCTGCTCTACACGCGCTTCGCCATCTTCATCCTCACGATGACCATATTCTATTATGGCATCGACATCGCATTCAAGAGCGCGAGCAAGAACATCAAGATCGTCCTCTCGCTCGTGCTCGCCCTCATCTCCACGATCACGATCCCCGCGACCATCGTCCTTGCGCTCGTGCAGACATACGGCGTCATCGTCGGCACCGTGTGGATGCTGCTCTTCCCAATCACCGGCATGATCCTCAACCACAAGGTCTTCCCCGAGGACAACACCACGCACCACGTCATGCGCGGCATCATCTATCTCATCATAGCATATGGACTGGGCGCGATCGTCGCCGCGTTCTTCAAAGCAGGCGACCCTGCATTCAAGACCATCGCGGACTGGGGACAGTTCGGCGTGTACATCTGCCTCTTCCTCGGCATCATGAACCTCATCACGTCGTTCTCGCACGGCAAGAGCTTCGTCAGCGGCGGCATCAAGCGCGCCGTCACCGGCGAAGCGCCGGTCCAGGTGGAAGAGCGACGCGCCGTCGAACACGCGGAAGCGACGGCGGCCCGCGGCGAAGGAATACTTCTCGAAGAGGTGCTGGCAGACGCCGAATCGCTCAAGCAAGACATGCTCAAGCTGCGACGCATGGAAGCAAGCACCGTGCCGCAATCACTCCAGCAGATCGACCAAGGCATCGAGCAGCTCGAAGAGCTCAACAAAAGCCTCAATGCCATAGAACTACCTGCACGGACCGACACGCAGGCACGATCGCAATATCTCTCCATCCTGTCGCGTCTCCAACAGACCGCGGGCGAGATAGCTGCACGCGCCTACGCAGCCGCCAAGCTCTTGCAAGACCAGATCAACGAGCTCAAAGTACCGACGCAACGCATCATGAAGGACGCGGGTGGCGCCCAGCTCGACAAGGACCAGTTGCCGGACCCGCAACCGCTCAAGGACGCGACAAAGGCGCCAGAATACGACACGCTCACCGAACTGTTGCGCAAGATCGACCAGCAGATATTGGCGTTGCGCAAGAACTTCGAACAAGAGGCGGCAGTAGACCTCAAAAGCGTCATGAACACGAACGAACGCCTCAGGCAACAAGCGGACGAGTTCGCCGCGCTCGCGCAACAATTCGACGCGCTGCGGCGTTCCAACAGACAGGCATACCAGAACGTCGGCCAGATGCATCGTGTGGTCGCGGACCTGCAACAAAAAGCAGGAGCCATCTCTTCCGACGAAGTAGCGAATCAGACCGCCGAGGCGATCAAGGCCGTCAAGAGCCGCATCGACCAGCTTCTTGGGCAGCGCAATGACATCATCAGCAAGATGAACGCGCTCGCCAAATAGCTCCGCCAAAGCTTTATAAGGACCTCTTCCATCGATTGCCACATGAGGCTAAAGAGGTTCTTGACCAGCAGCATGCTGGCAGCTGTCCTTGCAGCGCCCGTCGTTCTCGCCACGCAGTGCACGCCTGACAAGTTCTCCAACGCGATCACGCGCGGCCTCTGCTACATCTTCATCGACCTGTCGTTCTACAGCACCAACGCACAGGACTTGTTCGTGCTCTTCTCGCGCTTCCTCATCTTCGTCCTCACGTTCACCCTGTTCTATCTTGGCGCCGAAAAAGCGTTCGAGAAGGCGAGCAAGAACATCCGCATCACGATCGCCGCCGTGCTCGCGCTCCTCTCGACGATAACCATCCCTGCTACCATCCTGGTGAGCCTCGTCAACACGTACGGCGTCATCATCGGCGCGGCATGGATGCTGCTCTTCCCGATCGTGGGCATCCTGCTCATCCACAAGTCCTTCCCGGAGGACAATTCCGCGCACCACGCCATCCGCGGCATCATCTACCTGCTCGTCGGCTACGGCCTCGGCGCGTTCGCGGAAGCGTTCGCCGCCACACGGCAGCCACCCTACAACGCGATCTCGGACTGGGGCATGGCAGGCGCCGTCATCTGCCTCATCCTCGGCATCATGAATATCCTCTCCTCGTTCAGCAAGAAGACAGAAGGCTTCCTGCCAGGCGCGCTCAAGCGCGCAGTGACAGGAGAAGGAGACATTGAACCGGGTGCTGGCTCAGGACCGTCCGGCACAACACCAACGACGCCAGGAACACCTGGACCGACGCCGCAGACAAGGGACGACCTCGACGCGAAACTCGCCGAACGCGACGCGAGACTCAACCAGACGCTTGCCGACCTCACGGATTCCATCAACAAAACGAATGCAGCGAACGCGGAGACAAAGAAAGAAGTCGGCACGTTGATGCAAACAGTTGACGAGCTCAAGAAGCGGCCTGAACCTGATGTCAAGGCAATCGCCGACCAGGTGGGGCGGTCGTTGCAACAAGCGATCCAGCAAGCAGAGGAATCATTGCGCCAAGCAAGCGCGGCCAATGCCGAGGCGATCGCGGCAGCCGCCAAGAAAGCGGTCGAAGACCTCAACAAGGCTGCTGCAGACGCCCGCAGCGCGGCAGAGCATGGCAAGATGGGCGCGGACAAAGTCAAAGAAGCAGTGCAAGTCTTGATGCCTGTCGTTCCCACCCTGCCACAACAGCTCCAAGTGCTGCTCGTTCCTGGTCTGAACACAACAGCCCAGGACAACAAGGACAACAGCGTGCTCATCGACGATGCACGACGCAAGGCAGAGACGGCGTTACGTGATCTTGAAGCGGCGCAGAAAGCGACCGCCGAAGCGCGCGCGTTGCAGGCCAAGGCAGAACAGGAAGCACGGGAGGCACGACAGCGCGCGGCGATAGCCGAACAAGAAGCGGCACGCCTGCGACAAGCGGCAGCCGAGGCGCAGACGCGCTCACAAGGCGCCGACCCGCTTTCTGATGTGTGGATGAAGATCGGTGCGTTGCAGGCCCAGGGCGCGCGCGTCTTCGACCTCGAGACAGCCCTCGAATCGCGCCTCACTCTCCTGGACAGCCTGCTGCGCCAGATCGCGCGGCTTGAGATCGACCTCAAGACGCGCGAGGAGAAAGGAGCGTCGAAGAACGAGCTTGATGCCCTGCGCGGAAAGCTCAATGACCTTGCGCAGATCGTCAAAGACGCGCTCAAACAGACGGCAGACACCCTTGCCACGGAAGCAAGCAGCCTTGACCAGATGCTTGCAGACATGCAGAAGTCCATCGAGAGCCACGAGGCAATCCAGAAATGGTCGCGGATCATGGGCGGCAAGGACCTGCCCGCAGAGGTCAAGGCGATCGATGAGGAGATTTTCAAGCGCCTCACTGACCTGGACTTGAGCAAGAGCAGGTACGTCGCGGCGCTCAAAGGCCTTGACGAGAAGATCCGCCAGCAGGTCGCGGAGATGAACGCGCTCGCGCAAGAGATCGCGACCATCGCAAGCAAGCGGACGAGCGTGGCGCTCACTGACCTCGCGCTGTTGCAGAACAAGATAGCACTTCTACAAAAGCTGCGCGCGGATGGCGTCTCCCGTGAACAACTCAAGCGGAATATCGACGGCGCCATCGAAGCGGTCCATCGCACCGTGCTCGCGCTGATCAGGAAGCGCAACCAGATTCTCGAAGCGCTCAGGAAGCCTGCGCAAGAGGAAGCCATCCTCGTGCAAGGCAAAGATATTAAAGTCACCCGCTCCAAGAAGAAGTAAGGAATCGGAAAAAAAGAGGTGTCGGTTTGAAGACCACGAACAAGAAGCCACGCAAAGTCACCGTCATAGAAGGGTTCCCGGGCTTTGGGCTTGTGGGCACGATAACGACAGGCTTCTTGATCGACCATCTCAAGTGCGAACACATCAGGCACAAACATTTCGAGGAAGTCGCGCCCACGCTCGCAATCCATAACGGCAAAATCATCGACCCGATAGGCATCTTCTACAATGCCAAGTACAACATCGTCGTCGTGCATTCCATCATGAATCCCGTGAACCTTGAGTGGAAAGCGGCGGAATTCATCGCCGAACTCTGCAAGGAATACCAAGCGGTCGAATTGATCACCATCGAGGGTGTCGGTGCGCCGCAAGCAGAGGAAGCGGGTGAACAACAAGCGTTCTATCACGTCAGCGAGCCCAACGAGAAGCTCAAGAAAACAGGCATCAAGCCACTTGGCGAAGGGATCATCGTCGGCGTGACAGGCGCCATCCTGCTCAAGCCCATGCCCTGCAAGGTCACCTCACTTTTTGCCGAGACGCATTCTGCCATGCCTGACAGCAAGGCAGCCGCTGCCGTCATCGAAGTGCTTGACAAGTACTTGGGCCTCAACGTAGACACGAAGCCGCTGCTCAAGCAGGCAGAGGACTTCGAGGCAAAGCTCAAAGACCTGATGCAGCGCAGCGCCGGCACCAAAGACCAACAAGAACGCAAGAACCTCAGCTATATCAGCTGATGTGTCATCACTCAATAATAGTGTAATTCATAATCTTCTTATATGAATGCGCGGCGACAACCACGCATGACCCAACTCTATCTTGTCGGAACGACCTTCCTCGACACGCAGTGCTCGAGCAGGCTTGAAACACTGCTTGAGAAGCTCCGGCCCACCACGATCTTTGTCGAGGGTACGGAACACACATTCCAACGACAAAAAAAGTTACGGCCTGCCGTGATCAAATCATTTGTCCAATCAATGAAATCAAAAGGGTACGATCGTGAATTCATCGACGCGACACGGGACATCGGACTCTCAATTGGCTGTGAACAAAATGTGTGCAACACGTATGCTGCCGATCACGATGTGAAACTCATCTATCTCGGCAATACGAAGGCCAACAAGAAGGTTGACAACAACGAAGCAGAAAGATTCAAACGGATCGCGCGCGAATATATTGACCTTCTGCCGTCTGCAAAAGACCTCGAACAGTTAGGCATCACAAAACCATCTGGACGTGAACTCCAAGCAGAAGTCCGCAAATGGTGTGCGAACTTTTACGACGGGTTACGAACAATGATGACAAGCACATCACCCTACTACACAAAAGTCATGGCCGCCGCCCTGAAATTCAAGATAGCGTGTGAACCTGAACAACATCCACTGGATCAGTGGCGACCGTTGAATGACGGACGTGACGCTCACTTTGCAGCCACGATACGCACCAACATGCCTCAGGAAGGTAGTGCCTGCGCAATCATGGACGCTTCCAGATTAATTCATGTCCCAGGCGGTCCTATGACTGTCTACGCCCGCTTACAGCGCAAGTATGCGCCTGTGAGAGGCCCATTGCATGGCTTCCCTGTTTGATGCTGTCAAACCCTCACTAAACAGCAAAATAGCACCATCCTGATGGTGCCTATATCACTTTTGGTCACATTTTCTTGTAACTGCTAACCTCTTCGGGGAACCTGAATTGTCGCTGCCAAGCATCTGTTCTTGTAGGACTCACCACACCCGCAAGATCCCACTCGACAGCTGTTCGAACGTGTTGTTCAGATTAATTTTGTCGAAGCGCACCCACAAAATACATGCCCTTGCCGCGAGGAGATCCTTCCAAATCTTCCACCACACCACCCCATACGTCCCAGAAGTGCTCGAACTCTCACTTTTTGCCATTTTTTGATGCCCACAGATATTAATTTCCATACAAAAATTATTAAAAAAGTAGCCTTCCATGATATTCTTGAAAATAATCTTTCAGAGATAATCATTGGAAGACAATCTTATCATCATATGTTTCTTGTAACAGTATTTATGAAATAACTATCTCAAAAAGTATTATACGAAGATATCATCATTACAATTATTACACAAAATATAGCTTATATGCAACATCTTTTAAATATTCTCCGACGATAGATTCATGAGCGCACGCACGCCATCCCAACCAATCACTACCATGATTTTTTCACGTTTCGCGCGCACTGCGAACCCATCACGTAACATGTGGATCAGACACCATTAGAACGCCGATACGCGCAAAATTCCGACGGAGAATGCATCCACCCATTCCGGGGTTTGACGGGGCGCTAGGCGCCTGGTTTGCAGGTACTAAAAATTGTCAGGTATTTCAACAGAATCGCCAGATTCGTGCATCTTTTCGGAAGTTTTGCCGTGGCACCCGGATGCGACGATCCGACCCCCGTCACCGCGTTTGTCGGCGAAAAAACAGAAAATCAGGGAAATTCCCAACAGCGCAGGGAAAATTCGTGAAAGCGCTGGTTTGGGAACAACACCACCAAAACACGGTTCCTGAAACCCGTCGGGATAATTAGAGAACGAACAATTTTCAGTGGTTCTGGGCAGTTTTCAGGCCCGATCCGCACTCACAACCACGTGGTTTGACCCGTTCCTGACAAAAAGTCATCTCCTGGTGCCCCTAATGCTGTCGCATGAAGGAAATCAAGCATAGGGACACCCCGGATTTCAGGGTTTGCTGAGGAAAATTACATAGTGTTGTCGAAAGCGATAACTTATAGTTTTCAGATAACCCCAAAACGTTGTCGGCAAAACGACCGAAACGCTTAAAGGGACGAGGCATCTCGGCACAGTCAATGAAGTTCGTTCTCGAAGGAAGTGAGGCGTTGCCGGATGCGTCGACAGAAGAGCTTGCCCGCGTGCTGCTCGCACGCTTCGGCCTGCTCCCGCGCAAGCAAGACGGCATGGCGAAGATGCACACGCTCCTCCTCGAGCTGTACGAACGCAAAAAGACGGCGAACCGGGACCGCAAGCCCGAAGCGGCAGTGATGCCTGTCGAGGACATGGGCGCGTTCGCCGGCATCGCTCGCCAGACCATGTACGAGTACCTGCACCGCTGGCTTGACCTTGGCATCCTCAAGAAAACGTCGTTCGTCGCAGGCGGCAAGGTCGTGATCGGCTACGAGCTGAACGGCACCAATCTCGAAGGCGCGTTCCGCAAGGCAGAGACCATCCTGCACGGCCACGTCGGCGAGAGTTTCCGCGTCATCGAACGCTTGCAGAACGAGATCAAACGCGACAAGCTCAAAGCGGACTAGCGCTGCCAGTACGTGAGCAGCGTGTTGATCCCGACGATATTGTTCTTCGCCTGCGCATGCCTGAACTGCACGTCCAGGCCGACGTACGCACGACCGTTCGCGTACTTCTTGACGATCGGGATGCCCTTCGCGACAAAGCTCGTCACGAACGCGGACACGGACGCCTCGCTCGCGCCCAACTTCTGCGCGAGCTCCTTGTACGTCGCGGCATTGTTGCGTTCCTCGCTCACGACGTAGAGCGCATGGAAGACCTCTTTTTCGCGATCGGTGAGCGGCGCGATCTGCCATTCCTGCTTCGCAGGTTGGCTGCCGCACTTGACGAGCAGCGTGAGTTCGTCGATGCGTGAAGTGAGCGTGTCGATCCTACTTGAAAGGCTGTTGAGAAATTCCTGGTTGAGCGTGATTTCGTTGGTGTTTTCGTTGATGGCTTCGCGATGATCATCAAGCTCTTCGCGGACCTTGCCAAGGACGTCCGCCACAAGCGTGTACGCGTCCTCGTTTGTCGACGCAAAAGAATCTTGCGGCGCCGACATCTCTTGTTGTTCGACACTGACCAGCACTGTCTCAGGAACTGACTCGTCTGACATTGAACTTCCACCCCTTTGGAAACCCCTTTGCTTCCAACCCAATCAAGCATTTGCGTACCGCCGCCCCTTTTTAAGGTTTATGGCACCGGACACGCTACGTTTTTCGCGCCTCAGACACGGTTCTTCGTCTTGAGCGCGTCGAAGAACATCTTCTCCTTGCCCTCGGACACTGCCTCGATCGCGCCCTCCTTTTCGAGCTCCTCAAGCAGGCGGTAGAACGAGCTCTTGCTGCACAACTGTTGCTCTTCCACCACCATCTCGCGCAGCTCGGTACCTGCGATGCGGCCGTACTTGCGGATGAGCGTGAGGATCGAACTTTTCACGACAGGTTTCGAATGCTTGGCTATGCGCTTGAGCAGCTTGTGCTGCAGCTTGGAAAACGTCGGCTGAACGATGGTCTGCACGTGCTGCAGTTGCGGTTGTTCCTGGATGCGCAGTGGCGCTTCCTGCACCAGTTCGCGCGGCTGCGTCTCAAGCGCGCTCACCTTCTCGGCGATGAGCCGCAACTGGCCCATTACCTCATCCCGTTCGGAGCGTAGTTTCGCCTCCAGCCGGGCCTCCACGCGGTGCTCGATGTCTTCCACTTTCGGCACGTGCGGCACCGCGATCTGGTTGATGCGGTTCTCGATGTGGTGGATGCGTTCAAGGATGATATCGAACGCGGCGTGCTTCTCCACCAGAGTGCGCACTTGCTCCTCGTTGAGGCCTGTCTGCGCAGGCCGCCACTCGACGCGCTGGCGCAATTGCCGGTTCTCGTTTTGGAGGTAAAAAATCCACTGCGAAAGGTTCGCCTGGTCGGTGCGGACCTGCTCGATGGAACCACGCAACGAGGCCTCGGTGCCCTTGAGCTGCTCGCGCAATTTCCCCAACCCGAACCAGTCCACCATGCGCTTGCCGGAAGCGCACCCCCTATATAAACCTTGTCCAAATTTCGGGACCGTCCTAGGACATTCCTGGGACTATCTTGGGACTATTCTGGGAATGAGAAATGTCTTAAAGTAATGAATTTTAAACTTTAAAGACCTTTTAAATTTCAATTGGGAATGAAATGGGACTGAACTGGGACTATCCTGGGACAAAACCATTTTATACAAGATGCCACCCACCAACCATTATGATCGCAACCATCTGGGCAAAAATGGGACAAAAAAGTCAGAATGCTGCGGACCAGAATGCGACAAATAAATCATACTTCGGCAATGCCCAATGTTCCGAAAATGAGACAAGAAAGTCATATCAATATTGGTCCGAAAACCAGGGGCCTTTGATCGCAAAAAATGAGCGGTTCAACTGCCAAAAAACAGGCCTGAAAACAGCAAAAAACAAGCCAGCACCAGGATCCTCACCATCCAACCTTCAAAATAACCCATTAATGCCTATAAACACATTAGAAGCCACATATGGCGCTTTTGAGGAATTCGTGCCCAGAGACCTTCCTTACGAGAAAGAGAGCCATATCGCGTTAAAACGCCTAATAGGACCATATAGTGAACTTATAGACGGTAGATTTTGTGTAAATCATGCCCACCAAAACGCACTGGAACGACCCAACAGTCTTAGGCACAATGGAACAAAGTTTCATGTGCCAACTGCCACGGCAGTTAGGCACCCATACACAAAAAGTGAGTGTTCAAACAGCGTTTTCAAGACCAAAACCCCATCAGAATCCATCAAGATACCCAGATCCAGCACAAAACATGGCAAAAACCACCGAATAACCCACTATGAACGGCCAGAAGGGCACAATATAGATAGGGAACGCGAAACAGTGGAAAAACAAGGGCTAGAACACAAGATTAGTTCCATGTACCAGCTTCCTCAGATAGGCACAATGGAACGAAGCTCCATATGCCAACTACCACGGCAGTTAGGCACAATGGAACGAAGTTCCATGTGCCAGCTTCCTCAGAAGCTAGGCACCCCAGAACAAAGAGTGAGCGTGAGAGCTGCTTTTGAGCGTCAGCCTGCCAAAACCCACCCTCGCAAGACCCAACCAAAATACGTTAGGCACAACAAAACAGAGTTTTGTGTGCCCGCTTCAGAAGCTAGGCACAATGGAACGAAGTTCCATGTGTCAGCTGCCTCAGCAGCTAGGCACTATCCGGAGAGGCGTTTTAGAGCGTCCAGGAACGGATCCACGAGGTGAACCACGATGACAATGAACCCGCGACAATGGAATGAGAGCAAAGGCAGAGGGCAGACGAGACCACAATCATGCATCCTTGGCTCAAACCACGCCAATACAGACCAAAAGAAGGGAGGAAAGGATGAAAGTGAGCACCAGTAGCTCTGACCCCTTGGAAGGCGCCAGAAGCGCCAAGAAAGAGGCAATACGCATAGTGCCTATGCTCGAAACATTTATAAATGACCCTGAAACCCTCGACAACAAGGTGGTGAACATCTCATGGAAGTAAAGATTCTCGAAGAAAAGAAGAACAGGATCGTGTTCGTCGTCGAAGGCGACACGCACACGTGCACGAACGCATTGCGCGCCGAGCTCAACAGCGACGAGCACGTCAAGGCCGCAGGGTACCATCTTGAGCACCCGCTGCTCGGCCAACCGCAGTTTGTCGTCGAGACAGACGGCGCGAATCCCCGCAAGACCGTGGCAGGCGCGCTCAAACGCCTCGGCAAGCTGGCGGAGAAACTCGCCGGTGAAGCAGAATCCGAACTCAAGTGAGGAGTACCTGTGGTGTTTGTCCGCACAAAAAAGATAGGTGGTAAGGCATACGCATACCTCGTCGAGAACCACTGGGAAGGTGGGCGCGCGAGGCAGAAAGTCAAGCAGTACCTTGGCCGCGTGCACACGCCGATAAAGAAGGATGACCTCGTTGCGCCAGACCTCAAGACGCATGCATTTTCTACCGCAGTCCAGACGCTCATCGCACACGAACTGCAACGGCATGGTTTTGCGGCAAACGACAACACGCTCGTGAACGACGGCATCGTCGTGAACGTCCAGGAAGGTGTCGTACACCGCAACGGCAAACCCGCGGCGCTGCGCCTCAACGAAGGCATCCTATGCTCGTACACGCTCGGACAACTCCTGCAGTACACGCCTGCCGAGAATGAAGGCGCGCTCTTTGCACGACGCCTTGTCGAAGCAGGACTCTCGGTCCCCCAGGAGACGTTCGTCACGCTCTTCCAAAAGGCACAACCATCTGAGTGATACGTAATGACGCTCGAACAACCCGGCCACGCATCCATGGACGCGAAACAGACAACCGTCCCTCGCCACATCGGCATCATCCTTGATGGCAACCGCCGCTTCGCCAAACGCCTCATGCTCAAGCCCTGGAAAGGCCATGAATGGGGCGCCAAGAAGCTCTCGAGCGTGCTCGCGTGGTGCCGGGAGCTCGGCGTGCAAGAAGTCACGATCTACGCATTCAGCATCGAGAACTTCAACCGACCAAAAGAAGAATTCGACGAACTCATGCGCATCTTCAAGGATGAATGCGAACGCATGCTCAACGACACGAAGCTCGAAGCCGACCGTGATGTCAGGATCAGCTTCATCGGCCGAACGTGGATGTTCCCTGCCACGCTGCAAACAGCAATCAACGCAGTGCAGGACAAGACTGCATCCTACGGTCCGTTCAAACTCAACCTGGCCATGGCGTACGGCGGTCGTGCCGAAGTCATCGACGCGACGAAGAAACTCGCCACCATGGTCAAGGAAGGCACGCTCGCCATCGACCAGATCAACGAGGACGTGTTTGCGAAACAACTCTACATCGAGAGCGAGCCTGACCTCATCATCCGCACGTCAGGCGAACAACGCACGTCCGGCTTCTTGCTCTGGCAAGGCAGTTATGCCGAACTGTACTTCTGCGAAAAGCTCTGGCCCGAATTCGAGAAAGAAGACCTGCACAAGGCAATTGCGACATTCACACAACGCGAACGACGCTTCGGCAAGTGATCAGGTCGAATACTGCAGGTCCTTGATCGACTCGTCAAGATTGTCCGCAAGGTCCAATGGTGGTTGTGATGGCGGCACGAGTGGACTCGCGTTCTCAAGCGGTTCTGGCGTGCTCACGATCGACTCAGGCAGCACAGGCGCTGGTTGTTGTGGAGCAACTACTGGCTCGACCTGCTGTGCTGGTGCGCACCCGATAACCATCAACAACACCAGCAACATGAAGAATTTCATCGGTCGAGTTCCTCCCGTGCTTGCGAGGCGAAGAGACGCCAATCCCGCTGGATGTCCTTGACGATCTTGGCCCGCTCATCACGGAGCTTGGCCTGCACGAGCAGGAGCTTGGCGTTCTCGAGACGGGAGATGATGCCCACAACCCTTGACGGTGACACGCCGCGCTTGTACGCATCTGTGGCCTTGTCCTCAAGACCATCAAAACGGAACGATGCCATGCGCACAATATCCTCATTGAGCGCTTCAAGACACTTCAGACGGTCGGCGCCATCCGTGTGGATGCATATGGTGAAGGCCTCCTGCGCAGGACGTATGTTGAGCTTGGTGCGGAAGCACACGTCGCGCTCCTCGAATGATGGATAGACACGACAGGGCATTGACGCTGCCGCGACAGCTAGACAATCCCTGCTTTCCTGCTGCGAAAGACGGATGCAGGACTCGGGCCAGAACGTGAGCACATCATAGCGGCTCGCATTGAGACTGCACAGGATCCGGCCATCAGCAGAGGACTGCTCGTTGCACAACAACCGCGATCCATCCACGACAGGCAATTCCACGCCGTTGATGACGGTCTGTGCGACAACGCTTGACGCAAGCAGTATCACAGCAACGACAAGCCCCACACCCACTTTCATGTGCTCGAAACAGTGCGCGTTCTCCTATAAATCTTTGTGTGCGTCAAAACCATCTTTTTCAGCAATCTTTATATAGGGCCCCTTTGCCCAAGCAGTCTATCCCGTACGACTACGACGATGCGGCACGAGATCGTTCTCGCCGCTGACGCGTAGGAGGGCATCAATGGACAAAAACACGTTCGCTCAATCATTGGCGTTGCTGCGCAAGAATGGACCTCAGCGCAAGTTCGCCCAGACCATCGATCTTATCATCAACTTGCGCAATCTCGACCTCAAGCAGGCCGAGCAGCAGGTGGATGTCTATGTGCAATTGCCCAAGTCGCGCGGCAGGACCAACAAGGTCTGCGCGTTCGTCGGCGCAGAACTCGCCGCGCAGGCAAAGGGCGTGTGCGACGTCGTCGTGCTGCACGATGATTTCGCGCAGTACGCGGGCAACAAGAAGAAGATCAAGCAGCTCGCTGACAGCTGTGACCTGTTCATCGCGCAGATGAACATCATGCCGGACGTCGCAAAGACTTTCGGTCGCGTCTTGGGTCCCAAGGGCAAGATGCCGAATCCCAAGGCGGGTTGCGTCGTGCCTGCGAACGCGAACCTCAAGAACGTGGTCGACCGCCTGCGCAACATCGTGCGCGCCGCGGCGAAACTGCAGATGAGCATCAAGCTCGCCATCGGCAAAGAAGACCAGGCCGACGCGGACATTCTCGATAACATCATGACAGTGTATGAACAGGTGCGGCGCGCGTTGCCTCAGGAAGATGAGAACCTGCGCAGCGTCCTGCTCAAGCTCACGATGGGCGCCCCGGTGCGGGTCGGTGTGGGAACAGAGGAAGGTGAAGGGAAGGCCAACAAGGCCGGTGAGGCACAATGACTGACGCCAAGAAACCAAAGGCTCATGTCGCTCCTGCCAAGAAAGTTGCTGCCAAAGCGCTCGCCGAAAAGCTGCGCAAGGCCAAGATCATCGGCATCATCAACATGGAAAGCCTGCCTGCGGCGCAGCTCTTGACGCTGCGCAAGTCATTGCGCGGCAAGGTCGAGATGTTCATGACCAAGCGCCGCGTCATGAAAGTCGCGGTCGACGAAGTCAAGAAGGACATCCCGGGCCTCGACAAACTTTTCGAGCGCGCGGTCGGCATGCCCGCATTCCTCTTCACGAACGAAAACCCATTCAGTCTCTATAAGACGCTCAAGAAATCCAAGAGTCCGGCGCCGGCAAAAGCAGGCCAGATCGCGCCGCGTGACATCACTATCCCCGCAGGTCCGACGCCCTTCGCGCCCGGTCCTGTCATCTCAGAACTCGCAGCGCTTGGCATCAAGTCAGGCGTGGAAGGCGGCAAGGTCGCGGTCAAGGCAGATTCGACCGTGATAACCGAGGGAAAACCCTTCAGTGCGCCGCTCGCAAGCATGCTCCTGCGCCTTGGCATCATGCCCATGGAGATCGGCCTCAACGTGGTGGCCGTGCTCGAGAACGGCGTCGTGTACGAGAGCAAGGTGCTCGACATCGACGAGAATAAGTTCATGGCAGACTTGCTTGGCGCCGCGGCCGCAGGAGTCAACCTCGCCGTCGAGATCGTCTACATGAGCAAAGACACCGACCAGATGATCCTACAGAAAGCGGTACGGCAGGCACGGGCGCTCGCGCTCGAGTCCAACTTCCCTGCCGATGCCGTCATCGAACAACTGCTCGCCAAGGGCGTCGCGCATGCCGCGTCGGTCAAGAGCGAAGCACACATAGACTAATGTTATAGGAGGAACGCACCATGGAATACATATACGCGGCCCTGCTCATCCACAAGGCAGGCAAGAAGGTAGATGAAGCATCGCTCAAGAAGGTGCTCGAAGCAGCCGGCGCGAAGGTCGATGACGCACGCGTCAAGGCGCTCGTCGCATCGCTCGAAGGCGTCAACATCGACGAGGCCGTCACCAAGGCGGCAGCGGCACCGGTCGCGGCGGCAGCGCCAGCAGGCGAGGCCAAGCACGAGAAGAAGGAAGAGAAGAAGCCGGCAGTCGATGAGAAGAAGGCCGAAGCAGAAGCGGCAGCTGGTTTGAGCGCACTGTTCGGTTAGACACGCCACCGTTCCTTTGTTTTTTATTTTTTGTTGAAGGGACCGTCGCGAGAGGCAACGTGAACCTGAATGTCGGACGACACCACAGCACAAGCAACGCAGATGGAACATCTGCAACAAGAGATCTCCGCGCTGCGTAGAAGCCTCTCCACGATCAACAACGAGAAGGAATCCCTGTTTTCTAAACGCCAAGAGGTCGGCAAGCAGATCTCGGCGCTCATCCGCGACATCAAAGGCATACGCACCGAACGCGACAGCCTCACCGGCAACGTGCGGCTCAGCAAGGAGGAGCGCGAGAAGCTCAACGACGAGATCAAGCACAAGATCGACGAGCTCAAGACGCTCAAGGACGCCGAGCAAGGCCCTGCGCAGGAAGACCCGCGCCGCATCAAGCGCGAGATCGAACGGCTCGAGTACAAGATCGAGACCGACGTCATGAGTTTCGACAAGGAAAAACAGCTCATGAAGGTCATCAAGGAGATGAAGAAGAAGTGCGCCGAGGCGGAAAAGACCTTCGCCGGCAGGCACAAGATCATCGAGCTCTCGCACGAGATCGACCGCCTCAAAGGCATCGCGGATTCGGCGCACCACAAAGTGCAGGAGAGCGCCAAGGAGAGCCAGGCCAAGCACGAGACGCTCGTCACGACCTCGAAGCACATCGACGATCTCAAGGCGCAGGAAGAGGAGTTCAACACGCAGATCATGGAGAAGAAGGCGGCCATGGCGCCCATCGCAGCAGAGCTCGACGCCAAGAACGCACAACTGCAGGAATTGCGCCAGAAGGCGGGCCTCGCGCTCGACGACGAGAAGAAACAGACGAGCCAGTCACGCAGGAAGAAACTCTCCGAACTCCAGGCCGAAGTCACGCAGAAGATGATGCGTGGCGAGAAAATCACCACCGATGACCTGCTTATCATGCAGGGCGACGAATAATCCTGAATTCTAGTTCCGAGGGATTTCGCCAGGCACGTGCACGCTGCGGGTGTGCATCAGCATCTCGAGCAGCGTGGCGGAACGGACGTGCGTTTCCATAACCCCATCCTTGAGTGCCGTGCTGGTTCTGGGTATCACCGACAACGCCTGCCCCATCTCGACAAGGTCATCCCTGCCACACACGGTCCAGAGCGCTTCGATGAACGCGTGTTTCGCGCCCACCCTGCTTTCAATGTCCTCGACAGGACGACCGGTGTCGTTGACGTGCGCAGGAGGAAGTTCCGGGTTCGTGCGTCGGGTGTTCTCGTCGGCAACCCACTTCTTCAGCAGTTCCGGCAACCTGTACCCGAGCACGGCTTTCTCCATGATCGCGTTCTGGTCGTCACGCACGAGGCTATCGAACGTGTGTAGGTACGGCACCACGATGCCGTCTATGGTGTGCGTGATGGGCAGCAACGACTCGATCAGGAACGGTTCGTAGCGGATCGTCATGCAAGGGAAGCGTTGCAGTTTGTGGAAGACAAAATCACCCAGCGACGATTGTCTGTCCTGGCCATGCTGATGCTTGAGCCCTTCACGACAGGCATGCCATTCCGCGTACTCGACACCACTCGCCGCGCTCACGAGCGCAGTGTACTCCGGCTCACCCAATTTGGCAAGAGGATGGTCCTTGGGCACGTGGATGCGTTCGTTCTTGGGATGCACGTACACCATGCTGCGCAGGCCGCTGCTGAAGAGCGACCACTGCCGTGCTTCGTCAGCCCTTCTTTTGATGTTGCGCTCAAAGTATTCATCGAACGACCGTGTGCGGCACTCAACATTGCTCGAAACGTGCTCTTGCACGACTTTCTCGAAGACCACCTGTTCCAGTTCGTCGTATCCGTGGTCGTCGTCGCGGGGCTTGAACGGAACCGGTGATGTGACCACGACAATGCGTGGTGACGCGCCTGTCGCCGCATCCGGCTGGTGCGACACTTCGAGAATGTAGATGTGTTTGCCCGCTTCACTCATACGACGACCGACGCAAACAATCTATATTAAGATTATGGACGACCGCAAGCACCGCGATGAATGGAAATGAAGAAATGTGAACGTGTAAAGAACGAGCGCCGACCTATTTCTTTATCTGCATCTCGGTGTAGTTGCACTTGCCGCATACAATCCTGTCCTTGTGGATGCCCATGAAGAATCCTGGGCCGCACTTGGGACAGCTGCGATTCTTGGGCTTGCCACTGTCGTAGAGCGCACCGCGGCTCTTGCCTGCCGTTTTTTTACCTGCGGGCTTACCTGCTGCTGGTTTGCCTGGCGCCGGTTTCTTGTCTGGTGCCGCCATTTATTTCGCCTCTGCGGGGTTTGCCGCGGTCTTGGGTTTGGGCCGTGCTTCTGTCTTGAGCAGAATTTCTTTGCTCTCATAGACGTACGCGTCGACCGCTGCGGTCGTCGCGCCGAAACTCATCTCGATCCTGCGCACGGCGATCGCGTCCTCGTTCGCGCCGGTCGCTTTCGCGATCGCTGCGCTCACGTCCTTGTTGGAGGGCGTCTTCTCGCCAGGGAAATCGAGCTGGCCGATGATGTGCTTGCGCTTGAGCAGCGCGCCTTCGGTTTGCGTCGTTATCTTGAGTTGCATTCAGACCACCTTGATGGCGAACTCGCCGGCGTCCTTGACGCCGACTTTCTTCGCGATGTCACTATGAACAGGATCGAGGATGGCGAGACGGCCCTTCCAGTTGAGCACGAATTGTGAGCTCTTGCACACAGGGCATTCCTCGCCGGTGTAGAGGAATTTGCATGACTTGCAGGCTTTCTTCTTCATTTCTTCTTCTCCTTTCCTTCACTCTTCGCTTCTTTTCCTTCGCCTTTGGCCGCCTTGGGTTCCTTGTTGAGGTCTTCCGCGAGCCACTCAAGCTTGCCGAGGCCGACCTGACGCATGGTGAGGCCGATCTTGGGGTTCGAGAGGTCCTTGAACGAGACGGCGATGACGCGCGCACGGCACACGTCGTCGATCTTGAGGATGCGCTTGCTGTCCTTGCCGGTGAGCACTTTGTCCTTGGCGAAGCTCACGAAGTCATCCATGGTCTGGCTGACGTGGATCATGCCTTCGATAGGACCCATGGTGAGGAAGGCGCCGAAGTCGGCGATCTCCTTGATCTTGCCCTGCACGACCTCGTGCATTTCGGGCTTGAATGTCATGAGCGAGAACGTGGTCTCGTAGTACGAACTGCCGTCCCCGGGGATGATGACGCCGTCGCCAATCGACTTGACGTCGTGGACGTCGATGACGAGGCCGACCTGTTCATCGATGTGACCGTCATACTTGAGGTGGATGCATTTCTGCACCGCTTCCTTGACGTCATCCTCGAAGTACTTCGGCGGCACCCGGATGTGGTCCTTGAGTTCAACCTTGTAGAACATTTTGCTTTAATACCCCGTCGTGGAGAGATTGTGGTCCATTTATAAAGCTAACGGTAGGCGAGAGACACTGGGCACCACCTTCCCTTCAGCATTTATAAATGCCTGCGATGCCCTTCTTGCTGCGTTCTGCCAGCCACAGCGCACCGAGTGCGAGGCTGCCGCCCGCCATGTCGAACACGAGATCTATCGCCGTGTCGGTGAAGTCGCCGATGCCGGTCGCCGGGATCAGGATACTGATGATCTCTTCGTACGTCTCGTGACCGACCGCGATCAGGAACAGCGCGCTAAGAAACAGCACGATCGTGCGGCCGCGCAACATACCGCCGCGCCACGACCGCGTCATGAAATAAAGGAACAGCGTGACGCACACGAAACCAAATGCATGGACGAGCTGGTCGTAGCGCAACACGGGATACACGGTCGAGAGAGGCACGAGCATGAGGTCGTAAAGGCGTGTCGTGCCGACGTAGACCATGCCGCCGAGCAGATGCGAGAACGCGAGCGCGGTGAGAGCCCACCACGCGCCGTTGGGCACGAACAGTTTGTGGTTCGTGGACATGACGATGAACAGGAAGAACACGATCGTGCTCATGTAGACCACGAATTCGTAGTTCCTCTTGTAGACGAAATAAACGCTGAAGAGGATGATATAGACGATATTGAAAAGGAGCAGGGACAGTTGGCCTTTGCGCAGGAACATGACCGGTGCGGTCCTTCCACGATTATATCTAGGTTTCGTGCCTACTTGTTCTCGATCTCGAGGTGGTCCTGGCCGCGGATCACGATGACGCCGATGCCTTTGCCCTTGAGCAAACGCTTGAGCGCCTGGTCCTGCGTGAGGACGAAGTCAGGCTCTTGCGCGACCTGCAAGAGTGCGTCGTCGGCAGTGCGCGCGCCTTGCGTCGCAACGACAGGCACGTTCTTCTGTTTGATGAGCGCGACCGCGAGCTTCGCTTCCTGCGCGAGCATGCCACCTGCTGCCTTGAGCCCCTCGAGTTCGCCCATGACCTTGTCGAGCGTGAGCACCTCCGCCCTGCCTGGCACGATGCGTTGCGCTTCTTTCCAGATGTCGATGCGCCACGCCGCGCAGCGCAGCCACGAGTTCGTGTCGACGTAGACTTTCATACTATCTTCATCCTCCGTGCGATGCTCATCTGCAACGCCGCGTCCTTGTAGGGCTGCGGGCTTTCGTTGATGACGCGCATGCTGATGTCGTGCTTCTTGAGATAGGAGAAGAGCTCCTCAATAAGCTTTGCGTCGGTGGGGATGTGGTTGCGTTCTCCCTTCGCGGTCCACTCGATGCCGGAGAAATGGCCGGTGATATGCTTGATGGTCTTGAGCGTGGTGCAGACCTCATCATAATCGATGACGCCGTTCTGGCGCGCCTTGATGTGCGCGAAGTCCACGCACACCGCGCAGCCGGTCTCGTTGCTGAGGCGCGCGAGCTCCGCGAGCGAACCGAACTGGGATGGTTTGCCTGTGGTCTCGGTGGCGATCATGGGTGTCCAGCCATTCTCGCGGATGGTCTTCATCATGTCGATAATCGCGTCCTTGACCATCGCATACGTCTGCTCGTGCGTCCGTTTGCCGTAGAAGGCAGGATGGAACACGACGAATTCAGCGCCCATGTCATGGCCGCGCTCGACGCTGTCGAGGATGCGTTTCTTGCTCGCGACGATCTTCTGTGGCTCTTCGGATGCGAGATTGATGTAGTACGGCGCGTGGATGGAGATGCTGATGCCGAGTTCCTTGGCCTTCTTCCCGAATGCTTGCGCGACGTCCTTCTTCATGCGCACGCCATACGTGAATTCGACTTCGATGGCGTCCAGCCCGAGACCGTGCGCTTTGGCAAGCCCCTCAAGTGGGCCGCCACCGTCGAACCCACCAGGACCGCTGCGTATCTTCATGTCATGAGCGCCGCCATCCGCGTATAAAAACATTTTTATACGTCGCGACGAGAGGTCAGTGTATGGCGGATGTGAAGAGGATCCTTGCAGAGGTGGTGGCCCGCATCACGCCCACGCAGCGCCCTCCCGAGGTCGACGCCACGTTGGACGCCATCAATGCGCAGTTGCGCAAGCGCAAGATCCGCGCCAAGGCATCGCTTGGCGGCAGTTTCGCCAAGGACACCTGGCTCGTGGGCGACCACGACGTCGACATCTTCGTCGCATTCGACCTTTCCTACAAAGACAAGCCGCTCAGCGACATCCTCGCCCCTGCTCTCGCATTCCTCAAACCCACACGCGTGCACGGCTCGCGCGACTACTTCCAGATCGAGGACCATTTCATGTTCGAGATCATCCCTGTGCTCGCTATCAAGAAGCCCGCCGACGCGCAGAACATCACGGACTTCTCGCTGCGGCACGTGACGTGGGTCAACGCGCGCTCGAAACGCCTCAAGGACGACATCCGGCTCGCGAAGAAGTTCTGCAAGGCGCAGCGCGTGTACGGCGCCGAGAGCTACATCCGCGGATTCTCGGGCCACGTGGTCGACCTGCTCGTCGTGCATTGTCGCGGGTTCATGCCGCTGCTGCGGGCGGCCGCGAAATGGACGCCGAAGACCGTGATCGACACCGAGAACGCGCACAAAGGCAAGACGCTCCTCGTCCTCAACAAGAGCAAGACCGAAGGCCCGCTTGTCGTCGTCGACCCGGTGCAGCCTGAGCGCAATGCCGCGGCGAGCCTCATGATTGAGAATTACGACAGGTTCGTGCACGCGGCGAAGATGTTCCTCGCACGCCCGTCGCTGGGCGCGTTCGAGCGGCAATCGGTGGACTTCGCCAAGATGGCGAAACGCGGCAGTCTCGTGCTCGTCAGCGCGCAACCTATGCGCGCAAGCGAGGACGTGGCAGGCACCAAGCTCCTGAAACTCTTCGAGCACGTCAAGACAACACTTGTCGAGCAGGGGTTCACGCTCAGCAACGCTGCGTGGGACTGGGACAAGAAGCACAAGGCGCTCTTATGGTTTGTCACCAAAGAAGCGACCCTGCCCAAAACGCGCGAGGTGACAGGTCCTCCTGTCCGACTTTCGCACCACGCCGCGGCGTTCAAGAAGAAATACAGACGCGTCAAGACATCGAAAGGAAAACTCGTTGCGATCGTGCCCATCACGTTGCGCACGCCCATCGCGGTGGCGAACGCAGCGAGCCACGACCCTCTTGTGAAGGACAAGGCACGCGCCATCAAGGTCATGCCATGGTCGGCGCGCCTCAAACTCTGACCAGAACATTTTTATACGTTCCGACCTCAGGACATTGCATGAACAAAAGAGTGTTTGGACTGATAGCATTGGTGCTCGTCGGCATGATGGTCGTCGCTGCATGCGGTTCGAAGCCTGAAGAGGACAAGAAGGAAGAGAAGGCAGGCGGACAAGCAGGGCCTAGCGGCATCACCACGACCGGCGGAACAGGCGGCGGCGCGGCAAGCGACGCAGCCAGCTGCCACAACGGCGTCAAAGACAATGACGAAGGCGGCATCGACTGCGGCGGCTCGTGCATCGCACGTTGCACACCATAATTCTTTATTTATTTTTTATTTTGTCAAGAACCACGCACTAAAGTGCGCGGCGTGCTGATGGAACAGCACGGCGCGCAATAAATCGGTGGCGGTTCTTGAGCACAACGCAAGCAAAGCTGGCGTGTGCACGAAAGCCACGCTTTCGTTGCACACGAAAATGAGCGTGCTATCTACGCGCTGAAGCGCGTAGGTTGCGCACGCAGCATTTTCGTTGTCTCACACAAGAAATCAGGTCTCGATGGGTGTCGGATCGCCGAGATTGCCCACCAGATCCGTGCATTGCACGACGCTGCGCTGCGCCAGCGTAGGCACGGGGTCCTCGTCACAGACTGCGGTCCCAGGAAGCCCGCCCTGGAACCCGGTGTTGATCTCCGCGTCTGTGCACACTGTCAGAGATAGACCCTCATAGGGCGTATTCTCAGGTCCGATCCTGCATTCCTGGACCGCCTCGTTGATGAATATGCGTAACAACTGTTTCGGAACGCCTTGCGCGTCCTCGTCGGTCTCCACCTTTGCGGAGATGATCCGCGGCGGCACGTCATCCTGCGCGCCCTGGTCAGTCAACTCGAGCATGATCGCGAAGTCGTTGACGTTCCTGTTACCGTCCGCGTCCTCGCACGAAATGTATACAGTCATCGTTAGAGGAATGAGCCCTGGCACTTTTGTCTTCGCATACTCAATGAAGGGGAGCGCTGGGACAACGAAGTCGACAACGTGCCGCGTCGCGGGACTGCCGCTGCCGATCGGGATCTCAAAGGCGGCGATTGTGACCATCCGTGCAATGAGGCCCACCGGATCATCTAGATCCGAGATGTGAAAGTCTTCAATGGCGGGCTGGTTTGGGTCCGGATCACTGAAGGATGCGGCGCACTCCGCATCCTCACTTGTCGTGAGCGTGAAAGCGACGCGTTGGTTCGGACCGACAGCAGGTGTGATCTTGTAGCGCGAGGGTGAATCCGACAGTTTCGCGACACTCAAGTGCGTGTCTGCAGGTATCGACGCCTCGTCCAATGCTATCGTCGGCCCTATTGAATCAGCTGATACAACCTGTTCATCGCACGTGCCGACACCATCATCCCAGTTCCATTTGCACTTGCCAAGCGACTTGCATCTGTACTCAGTGCAGGGTCGCAGCGGGTCGTCGTCACAGAGATCGCAGTCCTGCGTGCTCTTGGGCGCGACCCAGGGCTTGCAGCGGATGGCGCCGCTCTTGATCGTTGTCGCGATCCGGGCGTCATCGTCAAGATCGACGCTCATGACCTCTTCCCATGTCGCGTCAGGAATCCACTCGAAAATCTGTCGGCGTATGTCGTAGAACTTCTTGTAGCGATCGATGGCGTTGAAGAATGGATTGCTTGATTGCGCCTTGATCGGGTTCTCGAACCCTTCCGCAGTGTACCTGTCATAATGCCACTGCTTTGGCTTACCGACAGGGTTCGAGTACCCTTTTTTGGTGATCTCGCCGACATAATTGCGCTTGTTACCGCAATCACCTAGGTTCGCGCAGATGCGCAGGATGCTGAACCCTTGCGCGCGCGGGCCAGGATTGAAGATGGGGTTCTTGTTGGTCTGTGAACACACTGCCTTGTTCTGTTCGAGCGGCTTCCAGAACTTGAATCCTGGCGGGACCCATGGCACGCAATGCGTCTTTGCGCGAAGCACCGCAGGGTGATCTTTTGCAGCGCCAGGCCATGGCTGTCCGTTCACCTTCAGCGCAGGGAGCCACATGCAGTCACGTTCGCCAAGGTCTTGACAGGAATCAGCGGTCGTCTGGCTGGCGCAGTCATACCAACGGTTGAGCTTGCATGACGCGACGAGGCTGCCCGTCACTTGGTCCGTCTTGCCGACGCAGATCTCCTCCCGGAAGTCGCGGCACGGCTCGACGTATTCCTTGCCGTTGATGCAGGAATGCACGTAATGCCTGCTGCCCACCATGTCCATGCCAAAGCCGGTGATCGTGTCCTGCGTGCACCAACTGTCGCCGTTGCGGCGCGCACCGTACGTATCGTCATAGTTGTAGGCCAGGTCATTGCAGCCCGTGTTCGTGCATGCTTGCGAAACGCCGCCGATCTCCTCTGGCTTGCGGCATGCGCGATCCCCTGCGTAGAACGTGCCTTTGCACTCGCTTTCCTTTGTGACGAGACTGCAACTCTTGTCCGATGCCTGGCAGCAGCCGGTGACCACGGGTTGCGCTTGTGCCGGACATGAGCAAGCATCATCGTTGTTGTATGTCCCGCCATCAGCGCTGCACGAACTCTGATCGATGTTCGCCCGACACCCTCCTGTCGGCATCACGCAGCAGCCTGACTGTCGCTCAAGCCGTCGCACGACCGTGCCTGCCGTGTCCTGTCCGTCGACCGCGAACGTCAGGATGAGCGGTCCCAACCTGAAACCGTCGATGGTGATGTTCTCGTAGGAAGGAACGTGGGTCGAAAGATTGTAGACGATGTCAGGATACGGCCGTTCTTTCTGGAGGAGGATGTCGCTGCCATTGCTGTACATCCACTGGTCCTTGTTGAATATGGACGTAGTCGCTTCCTGGTTGATGATGTCGGTGCCAAGCTGCACCATGCGCCCGAATGGAATTGCCTCGGTGGTCGTGAACTCGTTGAATTCCTGCTCAGCACCGGAGAACTGCGCCTTGAAGTGGTACTGCAACCGTACCATCATGTCGAGCGGATTCATTGCAACGACGACCTTGATCCCTGATAACGGATTGATGGCACCGCCCTTGACCACGTCGTTGAGCTTCGCCAAACATGCTGGCAAGCGCGTCTCAAGTTCAGCAGCGAGTTCTGCCTCGATGCCTTCGCGCGTCCGTGCCTGGTTGTCGCAGATGCGACCGGCAAGCGCTTCGTTGCACCACGCGTCGATGATCTCTCGGCGACGATCATGGACGCCAGGTTGTCGTGGACTGAGCGTGCCGCCTTTGGCGCCCATTTCCCACACGAGCGGTGCGAGCTCGGTGCGGATACACGTGATGACGAAGCTGTTGACGTTCTGCACGATATTCTGACCGCTCACTGGCTGTGTAGGCGTGGGCTGGCCTTCTGGTGCGCGTGCAGTGATATATGTGAAAAGCGCGATGCCGACCAGCGCGAGCAGGCCGAGGATGATGAACACCGTGATCTGGCCGCGCTTGCTCATGAGGAACCACCTGAGGGCGCGTAGAATTTGGAGACCGCTTCGCATGTGGCGCGCAACGCCTCGTCCTGGACGGACGCGCAGGCCTGCGTCCTGCCTGCGGATGCGACCGACACGTAGCACTTGTCCCGGTCGTAGGGCGTGCCGAGGCGGCCGCACACGGTCTCGTCCTTGGTCGCGACCGCGACGCGCGAGACGCACCCGGTCTTGTCCGTGTCAGGCATGGTGTCGCACGCGGCGAGCGCCTTGGCAGGATCGGTCTTCGCTATCTCGCTGATGTCTTCCAACGTGATGGTCTCCTCGGGGAGCGTGGTTGGTGTGGGAGTCGGTTGGGGAGTCACGTTCGTGGTCGGTGGGGTGGTCACGTTGACCGGGGGTGTTGGTTGGGACGTGACGTTTTGTGGTGCTGTGACGTTCGGCGTGACGTTGGCGACGACAGGCGTGGGCGGTGTGGGCTGCGCTTCGGGTTCGAGCACGCGCACAGATATGTCCTTCTTGACGAGCTTCGACGTGTCGTAGCGCGCGGTCACGCGACCGATGTACCTGCCTTGCGGCAGAGGGATGGGTAGTTTGAGCTGCAGCGTGACGACGGACTCACCTTTCTCGACCGTGACGTCCTCGCGCACGATGTTGACGAGCTGGTTGTTCTGGTTGAACAGTTCCGCGACGATCGTGAGCGGCCTGGCCTTGTCTGACATCACCGTGACCTGGTAGGTGAGCGTGGCGCCGGCGACCGGCGTGCCGCTCGTGAGCAACAAGAGGCTCACGGCAGGTTCCGGGGCGCTGCGCGGCCAGAGCACGACCGTCACCGTTATCACAACGACAGCGAGAGCACCGGCAAGCGCGAGCACTAGCGGCGCGACGCCGCGTCGACCATGGATCACCATCTTTTCCCGTGCGTCCTAGTGGGCGGGCCGTATTTAAATTGTTGCTGCGACCTAGCGTTTTGAGCGCGACAATATTAATGAAGCAAGGCCACGGCCACCCGTCCATGGACACGTGGGAGACGGTGGTCGGACTGCTCGAGCGGCATTTCTCCGCAGGCAGGTCGGTGCAGCACACGCTGCAAGGCATGCCGATCGGCGCGTTCGGGCACTGTGTTGCAAAACCCGGCTCGTGTGTCTTCATCGACGGCGGCAATGGCGCGCTCTTGAGCACGCCGAGCGCGGCCGTGCATCTTGTCAGGGTTGCAGCGCTCGAATACAACGGGACCCGACGGTTACGGACACACCGCAAGGAGGCCGTGTGCATCGCCACCAGGCACGCGCATGGCACGACCATCACATGGGCTGGACAGCAATGGCCTGGCTTCGAGATCACGGACACGACAATGCCTGTCGAGGCGTGCATCGACATCGCACGGCGTGTGGCAGAACGCTCGTTCGCGGCGGCGTTCGACGCGCTTGTCGTCTTTGATGGCGACCTCGAGAGCAGGAACCCTGTCGAAGAGGCAGCGCTCCGTTCGCTCACGATGCCGCACTGCGCGCTCGCAAAAACCACCACGTGGCTCACGGACCAGGGCAGCAGCGTGCCTGCCGTGCTGCTACGCCACGGACCATCTTCTGCATGGCATTACACGATCAACCCACGGCAAGGCATCGTGAAGCTGCACGTGCTCTCGCGACGGGCGTACAGGCTGGACGTCCAGGGCGTGACTGTCCAGGACGCCGCTGCCGCGCTTGCCGCGCACAACGACCCCTCCTTCCCCGGCTACCCGTACGGGCTCGTGGAGGCAGACCTGCTTGCGCGTGTCACCGTCCGCGAGCAGGCAGCGCTGACCGAGCTCTTGCGGACCCGCATGCGCGGCACAGGACAGGAACATGCAGGCGCGCTTGACGCGCATAGCGTCCTTGACGCCATCGCAGGGAATGTTTCTGCTCGGTAGTAACGATGTTTTTTATAGCAAAACTGCGACTATCAATCACTTCAGTGTTGGTAACACCAAAACAAGGAGGTAATACATATGGCAAATTCGAACATCGGACGGTGGGCGTTCATCATCGCCGCCATCCTGGCCATCTTGGCGAGTTTCGTCAACCTTGGCACAGCAGTCGTATGGGTGCTCGCAGTGCTCGGCCTCGTGGTCGGGTTCCTGAACGTGAGCGAAAAGGAGTCGCAAGGATTCTTGATCGCGACCATCGCGCTCATCGTGGCAGTACGCGCGCTCTCGCCGCTCTTCGGCGACTTCGCAGGCGGCGCGACGGTCAAGTTGATCCTTGACAACATCGCGCTCGTGGCATCGCCCGCGTCCCTCGTGGTCGCGGTCCGCCACATCTGGAGCGCGGCGCGCAGCTAAGAAACAATCTTGGTTTTTTTTTCTTTTCTCTCATTCTCGACACGCTCCCGGAAGCTTTATTAACGGGTGTGGGAACGAAACGTGCGAGTGAAGATGAACATTTCATATGACCGTCGCAGTGTCGAACGACGACGCCTCGCGCGACCACACACGGCGTCCACGTTCGTGTACTGGATCTTCATCTTGATCGCGGTCGCATTCCTGCTCAGCATTCTGAAGTGACACGGCGCGTGTAAAAGTATATAAGTACATCCCGCATCCGAAACGGCATCAGTTTCATAGTTCCAAAAAGAGGTGTCGGATGAACAAGTCAAATCGCTTTATTCTGTGGTGGGACGAACTCGCGATCGAAGACGTGCCTTTGGTGGGCGGCAAGAACGCCAGCCTCGGCGAGATGTACCGCACACTCACAAGACAAGGCGTGCGCGTGCCCAACGGCTTCGCGATCACAGCGTATGCCTATCGCTACTTACTCGAAAAAGCAGGCATCGAGAAGGACATCAAGAACGCGTTGAGCGGCCTCAACACACGCGACATCGACAACCTCGCGGAGCGCGGCAGGCGCGTGCGCGAGATCATCCATCACGCAGAATTCCCGCCCGAACTCGAGAAGGCGATCGTCGAGGCATACACAAAACTCAGCAAGCAGTACAAAGTGCCCAATGTCGACGTGGCAGTGCGCTCGAGCGCGACGGCAGAGGATTTGCCTGACGCGAGCTTCGCAGGGCAACAAGAGACGTTCCTCAACATCAAAGGGGAACACCACCTCATCGAGGCGTGCAAGAACTGCTTCGCGTCGCTCTTCACCAACAGGGCGATCAGCTACCGCACGGACAAGGGCTTCGATCATTTCTCAGTCTATCTCTCTATCGGCGTGCAGAAGATGGTCCGCTCCGACCTCGCATGTTCGGGCGTGATGTTCACGCTCGACACCGAGACCGGCTTCAAGGACGCGATCTTCCTCACAGGATCGTGGGGCCTTGGCGAGAACATCGTGCAAGGCGCGGTGAACCCGGACGAGTTCTACATCCACAAGCCCACGCTCAAACAAGGCTTCAAGCCAATCATCACCAAGATCCTGGGCGAGAAGGCGATCAAGATGGTGTACACCGAAGACGGCTCGAAACCGGTGAAGAACATCATCACCTCCAAGGACGACCGGGAGCGGTTCGTGCTCAACGACGAGGAAATTCTCGAGATGGCGCGCTGGGGCGCGATCATCGAGGACCACTACACAAAGAAACGCAAGAAGTGGTCGCCCATGGACATCGAGTGGGCCAAAGACGGCCAAACAAACCAGTTGTTCATCGTGCAGGCGCGTCCGGAGACCATCCAAAGCAGGAAAGACCCGAACATCTTCGAGACGTACACGCTCAAACAGAAAGGCAAAGAGCTCGCTGCAGGCAAGAGCGTGGGCAGCAAGATCGGCCAAGGCGCGGCTGCTGTCATCAAGAACACGCAGGACATGCATTTCTTCAAGCCAGGCCAAGTGCTCATCACCGACATGACAGACCCGGACTGGGAGCCGATCATGAAGATCGCGAGCGCGATCGTGACGAACCGCGGCGGCAGGACGTGCCATGCTGCCATCATCTCACGCGAGCTCGGCGTGCCGTGCGTCGTGGGGACGAACACCGGCACCGAGACCGTCAAGAGCGGCCAGAAAGTCACGGTCAGTTGCGCCGAGGGCGAGGAAGGACGCGTGTATGAGGGATTGTTGCGTTACGATGTCAAGAAGACCGACCTGCGCACCGTCAAGCTCCCCAAACGCACCAAAGTCAAGATCAACGTGGGTAATCCGGAAGAGGCGTTCTCGCTCTCCTTCCTACCCACGGACGGTGTCGGTCTTGCGCGCATGGAGTTCATCATCAACACCTACATCAGGTGTCATCCGATGGCGCTCATCCATTTCGAGCGCATCATCGAACCGAAGCTGCGACAGGAGATCGAGACGCTCACCAAGGGCTACAAGGACAAGACAGAATTCTTCGTCGACAAACTGGCGCAGGGCATCGCGACCATGGCGGCCGCGTTCTATCCGCGCGAGGTCATCCTGCGCATGTCGGACTTCAAGACCAACGAGTACGCCAACCTGCTTGGCGGCATGCTCTTCGAGCCCAAAGAAGACAACCCGATGATGGGCTGGCGTGGCGCGTCGCGCTACTACAAGGCAGGCTATGAAGAAGGGTTCGCGCTCGAATGCGAGGCAGTGCGCCGCGTGCGCGACGAGATGGGTCTTGTCAACCTCAAACTGATGATCCCGATGTGCCGCACCATCAAGGAAGGCACCAACGTGCAGGCCGTGATGGCCAAGAACGGGCTCAAACGAGGCAAGAACGGCCTCGAGTTGTACGTCATGTGCGAAGTGCCTGCCAACGTGATCCTGGCGGACAAGTTCGCCAAGATCTTCGACGGGTTCTCGATCGGCAGCAACGACCTGACACAGTTCACGCTCGCGGTCGACCGCGACTCGCAACTCGTCGCGGACGTGTATGACGAGCGAAATGAAGCCGTTACACGTTTCATCGCGCAAGGCATCAAACGGGTCCATGCAGGGGGCCGCGTGATAGGCATCTGCGGCCAGGCACCATCGGACTATCCGGAATTCGCGGCGTTCCTCGTGAAGAACAAGATCGACAGCATCTCGCTCAATCCTGATGCGCTCTTGCGGACGCTGCCGGTGATCGCGCGGGCAGAGAAACGTTAGATGTCCTGATCGTACCAGCGATGGATGCGGTCCAGCCACGCACGTTCTTCCGTGGACTTGGTGTCGTATGTCTTGACTGTGGGCCCGCTGGGAAGGAAACGGAATTCGAGCCCACGTACGGGTTCTACGCCTGCCAGCGTGAACACATCACGCGCGACCTTGAGCTCCTTGAACGTCTGTGAATCACGCCCCTCTGCCTTGGTGCAATAACAGATCTCGACCGTGCCGTTGTACACGTTGTGCACTTGCGCAGGGAATCCACGCATTCCCACAATCAACTCGAGCGGCAACGCTGCAGCCTCACCTTCTTTTTCTGACATGCACGCATCCTTTACGTGACCGGTTAAAAGCGTTGTGAAAGAATGTTCTGCATCAGGTGTGGCGCTTGCCGGGCTCGAGCACGACGATCTTCTTGGTCAACGACCGGTGGATGCGTTCGGAATAGAGCGCGATCTCTTTGAGCGATGTCTTCTTGAGCAGCCGTTGCATGTTGACTGTGTGCGGGTAGGTGATCACGGCGCGCACGCGCAGCATCTCATCGAGACGTTCGAGGAACGCGAGGTAGAGGTCCTCGAGTTCTTTGACCGTCTTCTTGCCGGACGAGCGGCCGTAGGGCAGTTCTGTGACGACGTATTTCTCGGGGCTGTAGAGGTGCGCCGCATCCTTGACGAGCACGCGTGCATCGAGCGAGAACTGCTCCAGGTTCTTCTTGGTCACCTCGACCATGTCGGCGCTGATGTCCGAGCCGTGGATGCGCATGCCCATCAGTCCTGCCTCGATCATCAGCCCGCCCGTGCCGCAGAACGGGTCGAGGATGTCCGCGCCCACAGGCGCTCCTGTGAGGTTGACCAATGCCCGCGCGACGCGCGGATGGCAGGTGATGGGGTGCCGCTCGCCTCTGAGGTGCGGACGTCGCTTCTCGAAGTCCTCCTTACACGCCCATAGGAACCTGCCGCAGATGACTTCGCCATCAACAAAGAACAACGTGATCGCCGTGTCAGGTTTCTTGAGGTTGACGGTCGGGGTCTCGAGCCAGTGCCACACCCTGTCCGCGACTTTCTTGCTTGTGACAGCGCCGCCATGATGGACGCTGACCGCGAAACTGCCGCGGACGTGCTTCTTCCATTCGAACGCGTCGATCTGTTCCCATAGCTTGTCTGCGGGGGCGCGCCACCAGAACTCGTAGAGCGCGCGCGTGAACGCCAGGCGCAAGGCCGGCTTCCAGTCCTGCGCGTCGAGCACCAGCAGGTCGTCCACCATGTCCTTTTCCTTGCCGTCAAGGAGACGCAACACCTCTGCTTTTGCGAGGTCGGGCTGCGACATGGTGAGCCACGCGACGAGTTTCATGCTGTGGCACAACACGGCGCCATATAAAAAGGATACGAGGCAATCACATGAAACTTACAATGTAGGATTAATATTTTACAATGTAAGATTTTATATTTTTATTTTCACTACATTGTGAGTATTTTATTCACACCACACATAATTTTTCAATAAAATAAACTTACATTGTAGTATTTTAACAAGATAATAAACCAATATTGATAAATTACAAGACTATAAATACTTTCATTGTAAGTTTCGACTGATAGAAACCTTTAAATAATTACTACAATGTAAGATATATTGGTGCATAGTGGCGTCTGACAAGCAAAAACAGGCACTGGATTCTAGCGTCAGCATTCCGACAGCAGTGCTGCGCGACCGCACCCTCAAGCCGCTCGAAGCAGTCGTCGAATACCTACGTGAACACCAGAAACTCACGCTGCACCAGATCGCGATGCTGCTCAACCGCGACGACCGCACGATCTGGACCGTCTACAACCGCGCAAAGAGGAAGCGAACATGAGCAGGCACCACGCACTCTGGATCCTGCACGCGTTCGTGGCTCTCATAGCGGTCGCACTCGTCCTCCACACACCACCGACACCGACAGGCGCCGTCATCGACGACCTGAGCACGCAGCTCATCATCAAGCCACAACCCATGCCTTTCCTCGCGATGCAGGAGGACACGCCTGCGCTCGTCAACGTCAGCGAGTTCTTCACCGACGTGGAAGGCGACCCGGTGTTCTACTTCAACAGCCAGATCGTCGCGAACCTCAGCGTCGAGTACACGTACAACGACACGATAGCGGTGTTCGCGAACGACTCGCAGACACTAGCACTGTGCAACATGACAAACGCGAGCTGCGGCCCGGTCAATCCGCCCGCGACGCACTTCCTCTTCAACGCGAGCAATGCCACGTTCGGCGGCACGCTCCCTGTCATCCAAGGCCGCTTCGGCGCAGGAATGTACGTGGAGAACGCTACGAACCTGATCAACAACAACTCGCACTTCGAGGACGGCGCGATCGGTGTCACGGTCCCTGGCTGGGCATTCCACACTGTCGCGACCGCGTTCACCACGAGCAACCAAAGTGTGGAAGGCATCAAAGGCGCCAACCTCAGTTATGACGCGTCAAGCCCAACGACATTATTGTCAGCGTACACTAGCGTCACACTCAAACCCAACACCAACTACGTTCTCAGCGCCTACGCAAAAACGACGGCGCTCGGCACCAATCTCACGCTCATGGCGGATGGCGTCATCCTCTGCCAGACACCGATCACGACCGTGCCTTTCGCGCGTTACAATTGCACAGGATCGACAGGTAGTTCGGTCACGAATGCGTTCGTCAACATCACGATGACGCCCTCAAGCGCGCAGTCGACCATTCTCGACGCAATCCAATTGGAGGAAGGCACCGTGCCAGGACCGTTTGCAGGCGGCGGTGGCGACGCACCAAACATCACGGTGAGCTTCCGCCGCGACAACGCCACGGTCGAATTCCTCATCATACCACGATGGAATGGCACCGACAACAAAAGCCGCATGTTCATCGATGCACAACCCTTGGTCATCGGCAAAGGCATCTTCGGCGAACACACCGACCTGCTTGTCGCCGGATTCTACAATGGCGCGGCGTGGGAGAGCATCGCCCGCTACAACATCAGCCACTGGCGTGTCGATGACACGCATCATATCCGCTTCGCGACAAGCATCGCAGTAGGTGGCGCGTGGCTCTTTGTCGACGGCTTCCTTGCTAACAGGACGCCATGGAGCTTCACGGGAACGTTCCCGGCAGCCAGCGATGTCATCGTCGGCGCCGCACAAGGATCAAGGAACCAATCAGATGCCATCTTCGACGAACTACGGATCTACAACCGGGCGCTTCCCTTCCCCGCGCCCGTCACTGCCAACCTCACACCCGGCCGCAATTACAACACGCTCGGCAGCAGCGGCATCGACATCGTCTGGAACGCCACCGACCCGCGTGACGGCGAGTACAACATCCAGAATCCTGTGCGCATCACCATCGCTGGCGTCAACGACCCGCCCTCTGTCGGGCCCAACGACCCCAATGGCAACCCCATTCCAGCCTCACCTGCCGGATGCGACCCGCTGGCCTACCCGCTCTCGCCACAACGCTGCATCTTCTACAACGGCAGCATCCTGGATCGGGACATCCTGGAAGACACGAACTTCAGCATGAACGTGTCACCCTTCATCTTCGACGCAGAAGACCGCTTCGTCGACCTCAACATCACGGTCATCAATGCGACCAGCGACTGGACCATCGACCTCAACCAGACCCGCGGCATCGGTAACATCACCTTCCTGCCGCGCGAGAACTTCAACGGTCACACGTATTTCCGGCTCAACGTGACCGACCTGGACGGTAACAGTACGCTCTCCAATGAATTCCTCATCAACGTGCTGCCGATCAACGACACCGTACGCAAGAACGGCACCATCGGCCTGCTCAACCTCACACGAGACAGCGAGTTCAACATATCGCTGCGATTCTACTTCATCGACGATGACGGGGACGTGCTCTACGGATACTCATATCTGGGGAATCCCGCTTTCAACGTCACGATCAACGCGACGAATGGTAACGTGACCATCAACCCACCCCCAGGATTCCTTGGCAACACCACGCTGAACTTCACCGCATACGACGGGACCGCAGGCGTGCTGCTGCAGGAGAACGTCACGCTCAACGTCACGCCGCGGATCTATCCCAGCACCCTCATCAACACGACGATCGACGGTGTGCTGTACAATGCGGTCGTCATCAACGTGCCCAGCATCAACGACGCGAACCTCACCCACGATGTCGTCGCCCTTTCAGAGCTCACGTTCGTGGTCATCAACCAGTCCAACATCACCCGTTCCAACATCACCAACAGCAGCGCGTTCAGTTCGTTCTTCTTCGACACGTACGTGCGCCAGTCCACGATCCGCAACACCACGACCCAACAGAGCAACATCACGCTCTCCACGATCACCAACAGCGTCGTCAACGCATCATGGATCAACAATTCGCGGCTCTACAACGCCACGCTGCGCGACACGAACATGAGTGGATCGAACGCGACCCATTCGCTGACGAACCACTCCCTCATCATCCACAGCACTCTCATCAGGTCGAACCTCACCCTCGCGAACACCACAAACAGCACAATATACGACTCGACTGTGTTCAACACATCGCTCGTCAACACGACCGTGAACAGCAGCACGATGAGCAGCTACACAGCACGGCTTTCGCTCATCATCAACTCGTCGCTCAGCAGCGACTACCTCGCAAACATCACGACATCAACGCTGATCGATGCCACGCTGCTCTCAACGAACGCAACCGCGTCCAACCTCACCAATGCGACCGTCACGCTCAGCGAGCTGCGCAATACGACACTGCACAACGCCACCATCATGTCAAGCGTACTGAACACGTCGAACCTGACGTACACGTTCACCAACAATTCCATCATCGTCAAATCGGTCCTCGCACACGCCAACATCACGCTCACGAACCTCACCAACAGCACCGTGCTCAATGCCACCATCATCAACTCCTCGTTGACCAATTGCACCGTGGTGGACGCGTTCGTGAAAGGGTTCGTCGGCGTCGACTGCATCGTCAACAGCTCCTACCTCGATCCTCCCACACTCATGAACATCAGCGGGTCGATCATCCAGAATGCGACCGTGCTCGAGAGCAACGCGACGATGTCGAACATCACCAACAGCACGCTGATCCTCAGCGACGCGCGCAGCTCATCCTTCCTCAACAGCAGCATCCATGCGAGCCGTCTTGTAGGCAGCAACGTGACGCACGCCACGATCAATGGCTCCATGATCAACGGCAGCGACGTCACGTACGCGAACATCACCAACACGACGCTCGTGGATACCTACGTCTTCAGCGTGACGCTCCTCAACGCGACGCTCTCCAACTGCACCCTCACGTACAG
>CAYHOF010000008.1:33304-46226 GCA_964358315.1 uncultured Methanosarcinales archaeon | reverse complement strand
TCTAGCGAGCGAAGCCACTCGGCAGAACTATACTTCATTTATGCAACACCGTACGAGCCTGGCAAACGCTTATAAATCGTCGAGCGCTCACACTGCTTCAGTAAGGGGGTTTGGTCATGAATACGCGCTATTGTGTTGTTGTACTCGTAGGTCTTCTGCTTGCGGTGTCGGTCGCCGCACAAACGACAGGCGACACCATCATCGAATCAGTGTCGCCCACCGAGGTCGCGCAAGGACAATCAGTGCAGGTCACGGTGCGTGGCAGCGGGCTCGACAAGGTACAGGCAGTCACCATCACGCCTGTCGATGACATGGTCATCACCGTCGATGACGTTGAAGCTGACCGTGTCAGGTTCACGATCAACATGAGCTGCACCGCCGAGGTCGGCAAGCGCAGGCTCGGCGTCGGCGACGTCACGACAGACGAAAGCGGTGACCCGTTGTACTTCTACGGCATCGCGGGCGACTGCACGCAGGCAGGCATTGTTGCCAACCAATCCATCGCGGGCGTGGGCGGCATCTTCCCGGCAGGCGGGGTCGAGCAAGGAAAGACGCAGCGCGGCTACATGACAGGCTACGGCCTCACCAATGTCGCAAGCATCACTGTCGTGGGCCTTGGCCTCACGCTCAAGATCCTCCCGGGCGTGACAGACGACAAACTGCCATTCGAAGTCACGGCCGAGCCCAAGGCGACGCTCGGCGGCCGCGGCCTCATCGTCGTCCTCAAGGACGGCACGCAACTGCGCAGGTTCAGGGACTCGGACGCCACGCTGCGTTTCGACATCGTCGAAGCCAAGCCCGAGCCGACCGTCACGGAGGAGAGGGAAGATGTCAACGAGTCCGAGCAAGAAGACAACGAAGCCGAGGACGAAGAAGACGAAGATGAGTCTATCGCGCCTGTCTCGGCAGACTGTCCTGCCCTCGCGTTGTTCGTGAACGGCAAGCCTCTTGGTGAGACGATCGAGCCGGTGGAAGGTGCCATCGAATTCACTGTGCAGCTGGGTCCTGGCGTGTCGATCCAGCGCGTCGCGGTACGCTCGCCCAACAGGCTCGTGCAACGCGCGCTCACCCAGTTCCTCTCCGAACTTGCTGGCGAAGGCAGCGACGTGTGCGCCAACAAGACCAAGACCTGGGAGGTCCCGCCGCGCTTCCCGGACATCCGCGCGCCAATCACGATCGGCGCGGTCTACACTGACGCAGGCCTCGAGCGCCGTCGTGTCAGCGAGGAAAGCACGCTCATCATCCCGGGCAAGAAAGGGTTCCTTGCGGCATTGCTTTCAGAGGACGGCGAGGAATTGCTCGCCGCCCGCATGCTCGGGCCGCGCAAGCGTCTTGAGCGCGAACTGACGCTGCTCGACATCACCCCCGGCGACCTTGAAGCGCTTGGCATCACCAAGGAGGACATCCTCAAGGCGCTCGCGCTCTGGCGCGCAGGCGACCGCGAAGGCGCCATGAAGATCATCGGCGAGTTCAAGAAGGTCCGCGAGTCCAGACGCAAGAGCGTGCGCGACGAGCGCGCCAAGCTCGCGGAGCGCTTCCGCAAGGCCATGGAAGACGAGGACAAGGGCGACCTCAAGATCGATCCTGACGTCGACGTGCGCGTCTTCGAGATCGTGCGCGGCGACAAGACGATCACCAAGTCCAAGGTCACGCTCGAGATCCCGCAAGGCACCACGATGGGCGATGGCAGCCTCATAGTCTACATCCCCAAGGAACTTGCGGAGAGCGTGGACGACATGGAATTCTCGGAGGACGTGGACGTCATCGACGAGGACCCTGTCGTGAAGTGGGCGTTCAAGAACATACCGCAAGAGGAATACCGTGAGTACAGCTTCACGGTGGACGGCGACGCGCAGAACTTCGAGGTCGTGGCGCAAGCCGCCGCGAGCAAGCCCGCCGTCCTCACGCGCTTCATGCTCTGGCTCGTCGGCCTCTTTGGAGGAGCGAAATGATCCCGCTAGGCATCATCGTCACGATCCTGGTGCTGCTCGTCCTGGTCTATGCCGTGGTCAAGCTGCGCAACATGTACAAGGACTCGGACAACATCGTGTGGATCGTGGCGCTCAGCATCGCCGTGCTCATCGCGACAGACACGTGGATCAGTTTCTACGGCCAGAACGTGCGCGCGTTCTTCGACAAGTATCGTTACTTGTTCACGTTCATCCCACTCGTCGTCTTCCTCGGCTATATGTGGCTGGACCGCAAACATCGCAAGGAAGAGTCGGAGAAGCAGAAGATCAAGGCCGCGTTCAAGCAATACCTCACGCCCGCGCTCATCGACGAGATCCTGCGCGACCCTTCGAAACTCAAGCTTGGTGGCACGCGGCGCAACACCACCATCATGTTCTCGGACATCCGCGGCTTCACCACGCTCAGCGAAAGCCTCACACCTGAAGAGCTCGTGCACTTCATCAATAATTATCTCACCGCCATGACCGACATCATCCTTGAGCGTCGCGGCACGGTGGACAAGTACATCGGCGACGCCATCATGGCGTTCTGGAACGCGCCTGTCGACGAGCCAGCGCACATCGAGCTCGCATGCAACGCCGCGCTCGAGAACGTCGAAGCGCTCGATACCGTCGAGCTGCCTGCCGTGTTCAAGGAGAAAAACCTGCCGCGTCCAGCGATGGGCATCGGCCTCAACACAGGCGAAGTGGTGGTCGGTAATGTGGGTAGCGAGCAGCGCTTCAACTACACCGCGCTTGGCGACCACGTCAATCTCGCCTCGCGTCTTGAAAGCCTCACCAAGCACTATGGCGTGCACATCATCGTCAGCGATTCCACGTACCAGATCGTCAAGAGCAAAGTGTTCGTGCGCACGCTCGACAACGTCGCTGTCAAAGGCAAGAAACAGCCGGTCAAGATCCACGAACTGTTGCGCAGGCCCAAAGAAAAGCACGACCTGCTCTTCTACACGACGTGGGAGGACGCTATCGTGAAATACAACGAAAAGGACTTCGTCGGCGCGCAGAAACTCTTTGGCAAGTGCGAAGAATTGCGGCCGCACGACAAGGTCACCAAGCTCTATCTGGCCCGCTGCGTCGAGTTCCGCAAGAGCCCGCCTGGCAAGGACTGGGATGGCGTGTTCGTGGCCAAGGAGAAGTGAATGGCCGCGCTCTACGAGCTCCATTTTTGGCGCGCGCTCCTTTTTGACGAGCATGCCATGATCGGCGTGCGCACGTGCGCGACCACGGTGCGCGCGTGGCTGTTCTTTATCGCGGCAGTGCTGTTGCAAGTGCTGCCTGTCAGCAAAGAGGACCTTGCCACGTTCCACATCGACGCGCCCACGATCGCCATCCTGTACTTCGGGCTGATAGTGGTCGGTGCCGGCCTGTCGTGGCTGCTTGGCGCGCGCATGCCATTCTACAAGTTCCTGTACACGTCGTCCACGATCATGACGTTCGGCGGCGTCGTGATGGCAATCATCACGTACCTCTCCATACTCGTTTTTGAGCTCGGCCTCAACACCGCCGCGGTCACCAATCTCGTGACGAGCATCATCCCGTTCTACTACATCGTGCTCTTTGCATATAGCATGGAAGTGGCAAGCCACCTCGAGAAACAATGGAAACGCATCGCTGTCGCACTCGTGTCGATCTGCGCGATGTACCTTGCCTACTTCTTCATCTAAGCAGGGATTGACACATACCGTCCTGATGCAGGTCTCTTGACCTCTTCCAGCTGCCTGAAGTCCAATGTGCCTTTGTGCACGTCTGCCGTGAACTGGCGGCCCACAAGCCAGCCCAGGTCATCGCAGCTTGCGACCTCGAAGCGCATGCGTAGGATGTCGCCCTGTATCGGGTGTTGCGCACCATAATCCACAAAATACGTGAACAAGCGCGCACCTGACTGGACCGCTTCGCGCAGCGGCTGCAACGTGATGCCATGCACGAGGCCTAGACGGTCACCGCGTGGCCCAACTATGTCGGCAGCCATGCACTGTCCGCACGAGCTCTCGCTATCCTGCTTCAACCCATACCCGAAGAACAACTGACCGAGAGGAATGTCTGCACGCGAATACATACCTTCCACCCCCTTCCAGTGATGAGTGAAGAGCAGCATCTATTTGAACATTTCCTTAAGGTCTTTTAAATTAATTTTCAATAGTGCATAAGTGGGTCTTTTATGCTAAAACCCGCCCAGCGTGCTCTGGCTCTTGTGCGCGGTCGCCTTCTCGATGTCGACGCCCACCACTGCAAAGATCCGCTCGACCGCAGGCAGCACCTGGTTGCGCACGTAATACTCGCCGTCATAGTCCGACTGCTTGACTTCTTCCGGCAAGCGCACCTTGTCCCTGATCTTGCCCTTGCCTTTGATGACCACGTACATGATTCGCGTGCCCGCGCCCACCGTCATGCCTTTGTCCTTCATGCGCTGCGCGGCAGCGACGTGAGGACCGATGTTCTCATAGCCGCCGATATCCTTGGTGAGCGCGGTCGTTATGGTGACGTCGCTGATCGGGAACGTGTTGGTGTGCAGGTCTGCCACGATGCTCTTGATGCGGTCCTGCGCTTTCTTGTAGTCCTTCTCGCCAAGCACGGTGCGCAGGACCTCTTCCTGCGCGCGCTTGGCGATCGGGCTCACGTTGCGCCGCACCACTTCAAAGCCGCGGATCTTGAGCTTGCCGTTCTCGTCGATCATGGCGTAACGTTTCTTGGCGCCGCCTTCCGTCCCTCTGGTCGCGACGAAAAGCCCTGCAGGATAGAAGCTCTCGAAATCGAGCTCCATCAGGCCAGGGAGTTTGGCGTTGATGTCCTCGACGAAACGCACCGCGTCCTGTTTCGTCTTGCCCTTGAGTTGCAGGAAGATTGAGTCCGTGTCCGAGTACAGCACGGTGAAGCCAGCGTCACCCGCCCGTTTGATCACGTCCTGGATGTGGTGCCTGCCCCATGCGGTCACGGACTGGCCGCACTCGAAGGAGTACCAACGCGCTGGTGAGAAGCCCAGGTAGCCGTAGAACGCGTTGGCGAGAATCTTAAGGCTCTCGCTCCGTGCGGCGAGCAACTGGCTTTTGTCCTTCTTGAGCAGTTCCTTGATGCGCGCGCGGTGCTGGATGATGTCCTCGATGATGCGCGAGAGGAAACCTCGACGCCGCGTGCAGTACCACAACGGCGTCTCGCTGTCAGGCACGACGTCCTTTCCCTCGCAGCACGCGCAGTTCAGCGTGCCTGGCGAGATGTTGTGCGACGCGATGATGCTCGGGTACAGGCTGCGGTAGTCGAACACGGCGATATCGTCATAGAGTCCGGGCGTGGGCTCGAACACGAACGCGCCTTTGAATCGTTTCGTCTCGCGACTCTGCCGTTCGTTGAAGCCGGGCTTGTTGGGCACGAGCTCGTTCGCCGCGAACGCCTGCCTGATGATGTACCACTCGACCAGCTGCGAGAACGTCATGCGCACGATGTCCCAGAGCGGCAGCCCGACGATCTTGACCATTTCGACCATGTTCGGCAGCACTTTGACGAGCAGGTCATGCGTGAGCTTGGTGTCGATGAGGTTGTAATACGCGAAATCGCCAAGCACCTTGTCGTCGGCGTCCCATGCACGTGCGAGGTCCTCGATGTCGACATCCGCCTTCTGGCTGCCGAGCAGCTCTGTCGCGACAGCGTCGAGCGTGAACGTGTCCGTCTTCATGCTACGGCCCATGACTTGGCGGATGAAGCGCAGCACGTCGACGTGGACGAGCCCGGTGAACTCGCACGTCTGGTTCTGGCCGCTGCCAAGCCGCATCTCGCTGAAGTCCCACCCCAGGTCCAGCTTGATCTTGTACTTGTCGCAACGCGTGCGGATGTAGGGCAGGTCGAAACCGTCGCTGTAGTACCCCGCGAGGAGGTCAGGCTTGTATTCTTCGATGAGGAACTTCATCCGTTCCAGCATGGCGGCCTCGCTGTCCACCACGTCGATCTCGACATCCGGATGCTTGACTTTCTTCCACGTGATCACCCGCTTGAACCCCTCGCCGTAGAGCGCGACCATGATGATCGGGTGTTCCTCGGCAAGCACGCGTTTGCCAAGCGGGTTGTACGTCTCGATGTCGAGTGCGAGGATGCGCGGGGTCGTGAGCGTCTCTTCTCCCGCCTGCTTGATATCGCTTGCGTCGAACACGAGCACGCGCGCCTCCTCAGACGCAGGTTCGCACTGCGCCTCGATGAGCGTCATGGGCGTGAGCTGTCTGTCGATGAGGTAGCGGCGTACGAAGTGGATATCTGCCTCGAGCACGTCCTGCACGCTCGCCCACTGCCTGATGTGGTCGCGCAACAGCTGGATGTTGCGTGGGTGGTCGGCGACGACCTTGAGCACTTCCTTCTCATGCTCGATGTGATTCTTCCTGACCTTCTCGATGCGCACCACGCGCGCATGTTCGAGCTTGAGTTCCTTGAGCTCAGGTGCAGGGTCCTTGCCCTCCTTTGGCAGGACGTAGAAGTACGGCTCGACATTCGCGTCCTTCACACATACGCGTTGGCCCTCAGGCGTGCGTCCGAATAAATACGCGACAGCCTTGCCATTGAGCGTCTTGTACGTGATGTCCAGCAAGAAAAAACGCAGCGTCGTCATACGTGGAATACCGACGATGACGGTTTATAAAGTTGATGCACGAACCGAGCGTTGTGGTCACGAAAGCTTTATAGCCACCTTGCTGCCGCAGCGGGTCCATGGACAAATATGATGTCATCATCATCGGTGCAGGCGCGGCAGGCATGACTGCCGCGATCTATACATGTCGCAAACAGCTTTCTACACTGGTCATCAGCAAGGACGTGGGCGGCCAGACCAACCAGACCAACCATATCGAGAACTATCCGGGAGTGGATGCCATGCCCGGACCGCAATTGATGGACAAGTTCAAGGAGAACGCGCAGAAGTTCGGCGCGCAGTTCGAGATGGCCGGCGTCGTGCGCGTCGACAAGGACGACAAAGGCATCTTCACCATCACATTGGATGATGAGTCGCAGCGCCAGGCGCGCGCCGTCATCCTCGCGTTCGGCAGGCAGGCGCGACGCCTTGGCATCCCGGGCGAGAGCGAATATTTCGGTCGCGGCGTGGCGACATGCGTCACGTGCGATGCGCCGCTCTTCCGTGGCAAAGTGGTGGCTGTCGTGGGTGGTGGGAACGCCGCGCTCGAAGGCGTGCTCGAACTCGCGCCCATCGCCAAAAAGACCTATCTCATCCATCGTCGCCAGGACTTCCGCGCAGACGAAATCACGATCGAGAAGGTTCGCAAGGACCACCGCATCGAGCTCTTGCTCAACAAAGGCGTCGTCGAAGTCAAAGGCGACAAGTTCGTGCGTTTCCTGCACCTCAAGGACACCGTGACGCAGCAGGATAGTGACCTCGCAGTGGATGGCATGTTCCTTGAGATAGGCTCTGACGTCAACAGCGACGCTGTCGCGCACCTCGTGCAGCGCAATCCTGCTAGCGAAGTCATCGTGGACAAGAACGGCAACACGAGCTGCGCAGGCATGTTCGCCTGCGGCGACGTGACGCCTGTCAAGTACAAGCAGACCGTCATCTCTGCCGGCGAGGGTGCTGTCGCCGCGCTCGAAGCGCACTCGTACCTCAGTGGCAGCAAGAGCCCGACGTACTAATCATGGACAACGACCCGAGCCGCAAACACTCGTTGTGGTTGTGCCCGTCATTTCCTCACTTCGGGCGACTTCAGAACATCATCGAACGCTGCGCGCTCGACTATGGCACGCCCATCTTCTCGCCACACGTGACATTGCTTGATGGTGTCTATGGCACGGGCCTTGCGGACACGGCGGCGGCATTGGCGAAGGCATCAGCGCCTTTGCAGATCACGCTTCTCGATGCGGCGGCAGGGACGTCCTATTTCCAATGTGTGTATCTCATCGCGCACAAAGGAAGCAATCTGCTTGCGCTCAACGCACGCGCACGTGACCACTTCGACGTCCGCGACGCTCCTCCCTACATGCCGCACCTGAGCTTGGTCTATGGCGACCTGCCGAGAGAGGAGAGAACCGACCTTGCGCTCTCGCTCTCAAACAGCGACATCACCTTCAGCGTGGATTCGCTCATCCTGTACGAGACAGAAGGCCTTCCTGCCCGGTGGCGGGAGATTGGAAGGTATGCGTTCAACGGCCGTTGATTTCTTGGGCTACCCGTCGTAGGAATTCATGAGGTGTGACGATCTCGATCTTGTGGAAGTGACCTAGCTTCAGGAGGTGCTTGTCTCCTGTGATGATGGTAGCAGCTCCAGCTTGGAGTGCGGTTTCAATGATCATATTGTCCGTAGGATCATCATCGATAACTTGAACCTTCAATGGTGTCGTTACGACCTGAGCGAGCGCATTGATTGTCAAGAGGATAGTTGTCTGTTGTCCTTTACTCAGATTGAATTTTGGGTACGTGAGAATGCGTTCAAGTTCGCGTAATTGCTTCTCAGATATCGCTAATTGCCGGAGATTTAACCGTATCATCCGTGATATTTTCAGCGGCTTGCCACCGTGCAACGATGCAGAAAGAAGGACGTTCGTGTCTACGACGATGATTGGCGGGCCCACCTGAGCGCCTCATCGATTGTTTTCTTCGTGATCTTGTGCTTACGCGCGTGTGCACGCATCTCCTTCGAGAACCGCTCGAATTCTTCAAAGGTCGGCATTGCTACCCGTTTGAAGAGGACGCCTTCCACTACGGAAACAGGCATGAATCTGTCTCCCTCGTGGAATCCTTCCTTATCACGGATATCCTCAGGCACGACGAGTTGTCCCTTCGCACTCATCTTCACAAGCGGCACGCTTTCCATGGTGGCAGTACAACTGTTCAACTATTTAACTTTTGTGCATGCGCAACCTTTTTAAACTGGTTTTGCTGTGGTGGTGAGAGTCAAAGGAGGAAGCATGCTCGAGATCACCACTGAGAATTTCGATAAAGAAGTCAAGCACCGCCAAGGACCTGTCATCGTGGACTTCTGGGCGCCCTGGTGCGGCCCGTGCAAGGCGCTCGGGCCCGTGTTCGAGAAGATGTCTTCTGATTATACTGGTAAGCTCGCGTTTGCCAAACTCAACGTGGATGACAATGCCGCGCTCGCGCAGCAGAACGACGTCATGGGCATCCCGTGCCTGATCGTGTACAACAGAGGCGTCGAAGTCGACCGTTTCGTCGGCGCGTTCCCCGAGCCCAGCCTGCGCAAGAAGATCGACGCCACGCTCGCGAAGGTGGCATGATGGTCATCGCCACCGAAACACTGCTGGGCACCGGCGGCGTCGCGCTCGCCCTCCTCGTCCTGACCTTCTGCATGTGGCGCTATAACGTGCAGCGCTGGTTGCAATGGTTCTTCTCTGCAGGCGCAGGCTTCGTGCTCGCCTCGGTCCTGCTCTTCCTGCTACCTTCGGTGTATGACGTCAACATCCAGAGCGCGTTCTTCGTCGTGCTCGGCGTCATGGCAGTCCCCGTGCTCCATCTCGTCCTCATCGAACGCCAGTCGGACACCAAGAAAGTCCGTCACCCCCTCTCAGGGCTCCTGTCATGGGCGCGCGTCGGCATCCTCGCGCTCGTGTACGGCGACGCCACAGCGCTGCTTGGCACCAACACGTTCGACGTCACGCTGTTCTCCATCATCAGCATCCTCGCGCTCGCACCCGAGTTCTTCCAAGTCTACACATTATTGCACTACGAAGGCGCGCGCAAGACGCGCGCGGCCGTCCTTGTCGGCATCCTGGCGCTCCTGCCCATCGTCGCGGCCATCGCGGTGGGCACGCTCGTGCTCGCGGTGCTGCCCGAATTCGCCGTCCCCTTCGTCGGCCTCGCGGCAGGCACCATGCTCTACATGTCGGTCGCGGACCAGATCGGCGAATCATTGCGCCGCCGCAGCTGGCCTGACATAGGCCTCACGCTCATCGGCGCAGGCATCGCCGCACTGATCGTGGTGCTTCTATGAAGCTGCCCGTCATCATCGTCAACTTCAAGGCCACGCAAGGCGCTGTAGGCGCTGCCGCCGTCCGTCTTGCCAAGATCTGCGATCGCGTCGCCAAACAGACCAAGGCATCTGTCGCTGTTGCCGTGCAGGCCACCGACCTTGCGGCGGTCGCCAAGGCAGTCTCCATCCCCGTGCTTGCGCAACACGTCGACCCTGTCGATCTCGGCTCCTACACAGGCCACGTTCCACCACGGCTCGTCAAGATGCACGGTGCGGCAGGCACGCTTTTGAACCATTCCGAGCACAGGCTGCCAAAGGACGTGCTGCGCAACGCCATCCGCAAGGCACGTGCGGAAGGATTGTGGGTGTGCGCGTGCGCCAACACCCCTGCTGACGCCGCTGCTGTGGCCAAGCTCGGGCCGGACGCCGTCGCCATCGAGCCTCCCGAACTCATCGGCGGCACGGTTTCCGTCTCTGTCGCGCACCCGAGCATCCTGACACGCACAACGCACGCGATCAAGAAGATCCCGGTGCTCTGTGGCGCAGGCGTGCACACCACACAAGACGTCATCATAGCGAGAAAACTCCACACCAAAGGCATCCTTGTAGCGAGCGGCATCACGAAAGCCAAGAACCCAGCGAAAGCGCTGAGAGAACTGATTGCGGGCCTTTGATTATTCTACCTTGACCTGAAGCTTGTAAGGCGGACTGAGATATTCTGCATCAAATTGTGAGGTGCCGCCTGCCGACCCTAACTCGCCGCACTTTAGTTCCAGATTGTTAAACTCTGTGGGAATTGGTGGTGTTGCAGTCAGTCCTAGTATTGGGTAGTACGAGATGCACACATTGTAGACGTACGTGCCGGGTTTAGTCTTCATTTGTGGGCGAGGTGTAGTGATGAATGCTTGTGGTTCGATGACAACTTTGATAACTTCTCTTTCGCTCTTCTCGAGCGTATAAGGTCCGTTGCCATACAGTGTCCACTTCTTCATCGCGTCGAAATCAACATCCGTCATTTCAGTCTCGTCCTCTTCAAATGCGGCTGCGAAACCCACGAAAACGTAGAAGTCACCTTCGTCGAGGATGTTCGTGAACCCTATCCCTGCAGTGACGGGCTTGTTGAGTTCCGTCACCACCACATTCGGGACCACCACGATAGGTTGGCCTTGCGCGATGAGGCGTTCAATCTGTTGTGCATTCTCTGTTGAAAGCGTCTCTTCGATCTCCCGTGTCTGCACGAAGAACTTGTTGATGATGAAAATCGACGACGTGAAGATGACGAGCGTGATGATGAGTATCACGATGAACCCGACCGAGAGCTCGAAGCCTTTCTTGTTGTTCTTGCGCCTCATGGGTTGTACACCACGATGTCTTGCGTGTTGACCGTGTAGGAGTCCTTGTTGGTTTGATCATCGCGCGTGTACGTGATGAACACTTTGACGTCAGGCGTCATGGACTCCTCCGAAAATACTGTCGGTATCCTGAATGTTGTGGATGCGACAGAGCCAGGTGACATGGATTGCCCGATCGGTTTGATCCCTATCTCAACCTCGTCCTTGAGTAGCTGCATCGAGTCGATGGTGAACGATGAGACATCGGTGTCTTTCTCGTCCATCTTGATAGTGACGGTAAGTACATCAACATCACTATTGAACGGTTTGGGATACTCAAGGGTGGTGGATAGCCGCGAGCCGCCCGCACCGTCCTGCGATACGGTCTTGATCGGTTCGACAATAACATCCGATCGTAATCTTATCTGGCACTGGTTAGATACGCATTGGTTCACTATGACCTCGCCCGAACCGATGCATTGGCCGCAATCTTGCGCGCACGTGCACTTGTTCTCGCTGCTTTCACAGATGCCGTTGCCGCACGCACCCGCGACGGGTTCGTGTTTGCAGAAGGGAGGATTGGTTGGATCACAATAGTCTCGTGTTGCGGGGTCTTTGTCATCGCAAGCAGATTCCTCGGGGCAATCATACTTGCGGGTTGGTCGTAACCACTGGAAGTCGAGGTTTTGCAATTGGACGTCGAACCGGTCGGTGCGTTGTTCGGTGCCGTCCGTGAATGAGACATCAAATAGCATTTTGAGATCAGTCATTGTTCCTGTCGCGTCCTTGCCAGGAACATCCAACGGAACTCTAAACTTGACAGGTGTTTGCGTACTCGGAATTGCGCGGTCTATGAACAGTTCGCCTAGAACCGCGAGCTTTCCATCATTATCCTCACCATCAATCTCGATGTGTTTCACGTGGTAATCCTTGACATCAAGTGTCTCAATGATGAAATCAATGGCGACTTCGTCGTTGCCCAGGTTGAATGGCTGATCGAGTTTCGTCGTTATCCTGTACTCACCACCTGCCCCGCTCGTTCGCTCGGTTTGCTGATACAGTTGCGTTGGCTCACTTGAATCTTCGTCAGTGACGCATTTCTCGTATTTCGGGTCGAAGAATTTGACGAGCGTGCCATCCTCAGCTTCGCCCGAACAGCTTGCTCTTGCCATCTCGAGATCAGGATCGCAACCTGGCTTTGGAACGCGGATCACTTCGAAATTGGTCTCCTTGCTGCAGCTCACGCTCAGGTCGCAGGGTTCTTTCTGGATGTCGGGCGGACAATGTGGCTGGTTGGCGCGGATGACGAGAATCACGACAAATGTGGCAATGATGAAGAGCGCAACACCGCCGATGATCAGAAGCGTCTTCGGCTCGATCGAGACAGTGGGCGGCTGTGCTGGCTGGTTGAACGCGCCAGGTTGTGGAAGAGGTCGTTGTTGTACTGGCTGGCCTGGTTGTGGAGGATATCCTTGTTGCGGCGGCCGGTATGGCTGTTGCTGCGGGTATCCTTGCGGTGGTCGCCATCCAGGCGGAGCGTACTGTGCTTTCTTAGAACGTAATGTCATCGCTCACCTGGTCGCCGATGTCACTCAGCGTATTTGTTCGAATTCGCGAACGATGATGACGCTGAAGATGATGAGCACCACTGCGCCCGCGACGATGTAGTAGAGGCCGTCTGTTGCGTTCACGGCGATGCTGTTGTAGAGGC
>CAYHOF010000008.1:0-33204 GCA_964358315.1 uncultured Methanosarcinales archaeon | reverse complement strand
CGAACTCCTCGGAGCTTGTGAGGCGTCGTTTGACGCGTGCCATTTTGTGGTGTTTTTTCATTGTGGTACCTCTACTGCAGGTTGATGGTGAATTGTTTGGTCGCGAGCACTTGCCACTCGTCTTCAATTGCTCCCGGGACGGAATCATCGTCAGGATTCGCTGGGGGCGTGTCACTTGCGTCCAGGTTTTCGCAATCAGACTCTCCTGCGGTATCAGCGTCACCAATGTACACTTTTATTTCCATCAAGTACGTATCGGGTTTGGCGTCGGAAATCTGCACAGTCATGGGGTAGACGCCGGTTTCGCCTTTTTCGATGTCAATAGGCGTAAGTATGTCGAACCAGCCTGCGCAGTCGCCCGTGCAGCCTGATCCACCGACTATGGCGCCATTTTTCACGTCAGTGGCACACTCTCCGGGTGTTCCTGGCTTGAGTGCTTTGATGCATCGGATGGTCGTTGCCGTGCACGCGATCTCATCTTTGTTGTTCTTGATGCCAAAAAAGAGCGTGTCTTTTTTGCCTATCTGCAAATCAAGCTCTGCCCTGCTGAATGCGAGCAAGTCACCTGAGGTCTTGATCTTGTTGATGAGTTCTGTCTTGACTTCGCCTGAGACTGATGAGAATTGTTCTTGGAGCGCGCCGAATTGGCCTCTGATGAATGCGATGCCTAGGCCAAGAATCGTGATGGCGAGAATAAGGACGACAATGGCATTGATGGACAGCTCGAGAGCCGCCTTCTTGGACCAACGCATATGATGCACCTCTTTTTGAATGGAACTAGTATAGCCAATATGTAATCCGTTTAAAAAGATTTGTTCCCATTCTGGAGTTACGATTGATTATGTGTTCTTGGGAGTGGCGCGACGTATGCTATTCACCCTTATTGACTGTCTTGTTCAGGTGATGTTTTGCTGCGTCAAGCGATGGTATACTCTGTTCACGAGCACTATGGTATCACCTCAAATTGCAATTCTCTGAGGAGTACAACTATGTAGAAGTTTCAGAATTAAAGAGATATGTCATTAGAACCTACTGCCATCGCTCACCTGGTCGTCGATGTCAATCAGCGTATCTGTTCGAACTCGCGAACGATGATGACGCTGAAGATGATGAGCACCACGGCACCTGCGACGATGTAGTAGAGGCCGTCTGTTGCGTTCACGGCGATGCTGTTGTAGAGGCCCCAGGCCATCAATGCCGTGCCGATCCACAGGAACTTGTCGAGCACGAGCTTCATGATGTCGAACTCCTCGGAGCTTGTGAGGCGTCGTTTGACGCGTGCCATTTTGTGGTGTTTCTTCATTGTGGTTACCTCTACTGCAGGTTGATGGTGAATTGTTTCGTTGCGAGTACATCCCATGTCGTCTTTGCAGAGGTCGGAACCTTTGTTACGCCGTCTAAATTCCATGGCTGTTCCAGGTCAGCTTTATTGTTTTCGAGTTCGCTACAGTCAAGATTTGCGCTGGAAACGAGAACTTCGACTTTCATCAAGTACGTATCCGGTTTGGCGTCGGAAATCTGCACTTCCATTGGGAAGACGCCAACTTCTCCTTGTTCGATATCGATAGGAGTCAGCACATTAAACCACTTTTGACATTTTGCTGTTGTCGTGCATCCCGCACCTCCGGTGATTCCTCCGTTACTAAGTTGCGGTGTTATCTTTTTAACAGGATCACCGACGCAATATTTTTGGTTGGATGGTTTGAGCGCTTTCAAACATCGCACTGTCGTCGCAGTACACACTTTCTTTTCTCGGTTGTTCTTGATACCGAAGAACAATGACTGCTTTCTTCCCACTTGGACGTCGAGCTCTGCACGGTTGAACACGAGTAGTTCACCCGAACCCTTGATCTTGTTGATGAGTTCTGTCTTGACTTCGCCTGAGACGGACGAGAATTGTTCTTGGAGCGCGCCGAACTGGCCGCGGATGAACGCGATGCCTAGGCCAAGAATCGTGATGGCGAGGATGAGAACGACAATGGCATTGATGGACAGCTCGAGGGCCGCCTTCTTGGACCAACGCATATGATACGCCTCTTTTTGAATGGAACTAGTATAGCCAATACCCACTTCGTTTAAAAAGATTCGTTCCCATTCTGGAGTTACGATGTTAAGAGGTGCGGTGTTGGCGTCAGATGCCGTAATCTTTATATATTACAATGTATTACATTGTCATACAATGGAGAGCATCTGCATCCGTGTGGACAGCGACTTCGCCAAAGACGTCGAGCGTGCCATGAAGCGGCATCGCTATTCGACCAAGACCGAGCTGGTCCGTGAGGCGTTGCGTGACAAGATCCGCGACTTGGAACGTTCTGAGGCGCTCGCACGTGCGAGCAAGGCATATGGTGCGGGCAAAGGCAAGCACACCATCAGCGATGCTGACCTGCATCGGGCACGGGAACGTGCCGTCGCCGAACTCGAAGGCGAACTACAATAATTCATCCGGTCTTCTCACCTCGACGACGTGTCGCAACTTCTGAAAATGTACGTCTCTGCTCACAAGGATGGCGTCGTTGTCGCGTGCGAGGATGGCGTGTATGGCATCGCCGAGCGGCACTACCGCACGGGATGCGAGAGCGCGTGCTTCGCTGAGCTGGTGCGGATACAGATGCGCATGGAGTAGCTGTCGGGGTTTTGCGATGTTCAACAGCATCGCAATTTCCTGGTTGGTCAGTCCTGCGTTCTTGAATTCCTTGAGATGCAGATGTGCGACAATGAACTCGTCATCTGATGCTAGCGTCTTGGTGATCAGCAGCATCGCGTCCTGACCAGGACCTTCTCTCTTGAGGAAGTAATCCAGCCATATTGACGTGTCCAAATAGTAGCGTGCCACCCCTTCATGAAAGGAAGAATTCTTTAAGTGCGCTCGCCCCGAAAATCCGGAAGATTTCCGGAGGAAGAATGACGATAGATTATGCATCGAAGTGTCGGATATTCATCGAAAAGAACAACATCATCGCACAGCACCGTGTCTTCGACGAGCGCGTGCACACGGCGCAGGCTGCCGCTGACCTTCTTGGTGTGGGGGTTGATGAGATCGTCAAGAACCGCCCTGACGATGGTATGGCGGTTCTTGAAGCAAGAAAACGTGCGCGTTTTCTTTGCGTCAAGACGGTCGTGCTCAAGGTTGGTGGGAAGTTCATCGCTTGTATCTTGAAGGGCGGGGACAAGGTGGACTTGGGCAAAGTCAGGACGTTGAGGGGCACGGGGGATGTGAGAGTGGCCAAACCCGACGAAGTGCTGGAAGCCACGGGCTATCCTGTCGGTGGTGTGCCGCCCTTCGGTCATGGCTTGGAAGTCTATATAGACGAAGCCGTGATCGCGCTCTCGACCGTCCATGCAGGCGGCGGGTCGGATCATGCCCTGGTTACCCTGCGTACGAAGGAGCTGGTCAGGACGACGGGAGCGATCATCGTCCGGCTCGTCATGCGCAACGCTTAAGTATTACTTCGTCTTACCAAGTAATACCATGGAGACCGTGAGCATCAAGTTGGACGAGGACTTCGCACGCCGCATCGAGCGCATCATGAAACAGCAGCATTATGTGACCAAGAGCGAATACATACGGGAGGCATTACGGCAGAAGGTGCTCGCGGCTGAACTAGGTGAGAGACTGCGTCGCGTCAGGAAAGATCTCGGGATTCCCAAACGTCGGACGACCGATGCACAACTGCATGCCGCAGGGGAAAAAGCGGTGGAAGAATTAGAACGCGAGCTACTCTAGGTTTTCTGGAATGAACGCCTTTGTTATGTGAGCAATCTGTCTGAAGTGCCTGTCGCGGCTCACGAGAATGGCATCGTTATCGCGTGCGACGATTGCGTGAAGAATATCCTTCATTGGGACATCGACGCGTTGCCCCACGCGTCGCATTTCTTCGAGTTCCATTCGAGTATGGTGTGCGCGCTTCACAGTCAGGCCAAGGGTATCCATGATGGCATGTATTTGTATCATGGAATACCCTAGGGCCGTGAATTCCTTGATGAGGACATCGCTTAGCAGTGCAGTGTCATTGCGTAGGATGATTTTTGCCACGAGCTCCATTGTGCAACTATAGTGAGGTTGTCGTTCCTCTATGATATCCAGCCAGATCGACGTGTCGGAATAGTACACAGTCATCGTTATACTGATGCAAGAATCCTTTAAGTGCGTTCACGCGCGGAATCCGGAGGATTTCCGGCAGAAGCATAGTCTGAAACGTCACCACGCTGAAACAGTAAAGCTTAAATTCCTGTGCATCCGCCACAACGGCATGTCGTTCATCGACCGTTTGCTCGGTAAAGAGGTCCAGTTGTCGCCCAATGAGGAATTGCTTGGCGGCCTGAGCGCTCTGGACCCTGCGCTCTCATCATCGTTCCGCACGTACTTGCAGAACAAGTCCCGTCTTGGCGTGCTCTCCCGCGAGGCGGTCGAGCAGTACCAGATGGTCAAGAGCAAGGACAAGAACGAGCAGACGCGCGCCATGGAACAGTTCTTCCGCGAGGCGCACACGCTCATCGAACAGCAACGCAGACTCCTTGTGACCATGCAGGACGTGTCGAAGAAGCGCCGCTTCAAGATGGCCAAGGACCTCGCGGATGTCGTCAGCAACGTCAAGAAGACCGAAGACACGCTGCGCAGGATCGTGGGCGCGAACAACGACCACGCCATCAACCGCCTGCAAGGCATGAACGACACGCTTGCCATGCACCGCTCGATGGAATCGAGCGTCCTTCTTCCCGCGCTGCGCTAAGCAGTTCGTATCGCGCGGTTCTCGTTGAACCGTTTGTGGCAGGCAACGCCGTTCTCGATCATCTTCTGCGTGATCTTTGTGCGTTGCTGCAAGAACTTCTCGGAGAACGTGCCGTCGTCATAGAGCGGGACACCAAGGCCGAGCTTCATGGCGAGTTCGTTCGCGTACGTCGGGAAGCCGTCGAACATCGTGCCACTGAGTTTCGGCATGACTTCACTGCGGACCCGGTGGATGTCCTCCATATGAGGATAGACCGCGTTGTCACGTGAGAGCATCGCATGCAGTATCATCCAGTCCTCGATGGAGTCGACATCCTCGATGCGGCCCGGGTCGTGATGGCGCGCTTTGACGCGCATCGTGGCGCCAGTGCCGATGCTCAAGAGGTAGGACACGGTGTCCTCGGTCGGGTTGAGGTTGCGCCCGCTGAAACGCACGTCAGGATCGAACGCCTTGCGGAACAGGAACGGGACGGTGTCTTTGGCCAGCTGGAACAGGTTACGACGTTCGTGCGCCCACAAATAACTCCACGTCTCCGCACGGCGCTTCCAGAGGCATTCGCGCGCCAGCATGCCCGCGATGCCGCTCGAGCGGCCGGTCTTGCGCGTCGCGTACGTCTCCTCCATGATGTCCATGACTGGCTGCACGCGCCGCAACATGTAACAATTGGGTTCCTTGACGGCGCGGTCCCCGTCTGGCGTGTTGACATTCCAATGATAGTAGCGCGGGAAGTGGCCAGGCCATTCTTGCCCTTTGAAGATGTTCTCGAAACCGTTGAGGTCAAGCACGGCGTCATACGTGTCCGCGTCAGTGTCCGAGAGCAGCGCGTCGTAATCATAGAACAGCGGGATGTCGCCGCACACCATACCGTAGCCGCCGTCTTTCTCGATCATGGCCGCCTCGACGCCTTTTGTCACGGTCGAGCGCAAGCTCCAGCTATCCCCTTCGTGCGCGAACACGAACCTCTTGTCCTGCGGCTTGAACTCCTCGTTGAGCAGTTCGACCAGGCTGCCCACTGCCTTGTTGCCAACGATCGCGATGTCGGTCGCTTCTTCGCTGCGCAGCGCGCTCACGTACGCGTACGCGACCATCGGGACGCCGCACAAGTGCCACAAGAACTTGACTTCCTCGGTGTTCCAGCGCTTGATGTAATGGTTGGGGTAGACGCGACCGCGACCCACCTCGGTCTTGTACTCGGTGATGATGCCCTGCGGCCCGTCGCATTCCTTGTTGTAGCTGGCCGCGATGATCAGTGGAGGAGTCCCCATACGACGGACGCACAAAGGGCTGCTTAAAAGAGTTACGGACGTGTCATTCCTTCTTGAGGCAGAACTTGATGCCCTGCTCGAGCGGCGAGAACGGCATGGTCTTGCCCTGCACAAAGCCGCTGCGCACTGCCGCCGCAGCCATGGCCTCTTCGAGATGTTTCTGGCCCTTCTTGAGCGCTGCCTTGTTCGGGATCACGCCCCACACGCAGCCGCCGGGCGCGAGGCGCTTTGCGAGCCAGCGGAACGACGCGTCGAAGTCCGCGTGCTCGTTGAAGAAACGGATCACCATGTCAGGCGACTTGTCGTCGGCCACGACGTTGAAGAGGCGCGAGAACGTCGGCAACTGGTTGCGCAATTTCGAGATGAACTGGTCCTTGCAATGCAGGCACACCACCTGGTGTCCTTCTTTGATGCCCAGCAGGTCCGCGAACGACTTCTGCGCGGCCTTCTTCTGTTTCTTGGCTGGTTTCGCGGGCGTCTTCACGCTTTTCTTCATCGTCTTCTTGGCCATTCAGATCGCCCTCCCGAGCCACGCGCCGATGACATAGCCGGTCGCAGCGGCGGCCATGCCGATGACCGCCATCTCGATGCCGCGCTTCCACCATGAACCCACCGTGATTTTCGCGGACGCGGCGCCGGCAGCGAAGAGTGCGAGCGTGCAGATGACGCTCACGTACGGGATCGCCGCGGCAGGACTGAGGAAGAAGAACGGGACGATGGGGATGAGCGAGCCGACGACGGCGGACGCGCCCACGATGATCGCGCTGCGCAAGGGATGGTCGTGGCCGTTGGTCGTGAGGCCCAGCTCCTCAGACATCATGGTCTGCAACCACACCTTCTTCTTGGACGTGATGTGCTTGACGATGTCGGCAAGAAGCTTGCCGCGGAAGCCCTTCTTCGCGTAGATGTCGCGCACTTCTTTGCGTTCGAGCGTGGGCACGCTGTGGATCTCCCGCAACTCGCGCTCCTTCTCGCTCTCATAATAGTGCGAGGACGCCTTCGTGCTCGTGTACGCGACAGCTGCCATCGAAATAGATTCCGCGAACGTCCCTGCGAGACCCGCGATGAGGATGGCTTTCGTGTCGTTGGTGCCTGCCGCCACGCCCAGCGTGAGGCCGAACACGTTGACGAGGCCGTCCTGGCCGCCAAGGATGATGTTCTTGAGCTCGGACGCAAGCGTGCGCGTCACGCCAAGCGTGTGCTCCTGTGCGATGTGTGACTTCAGTGACGGCAGGGAGGCCATCCTCGTACCACTTGCCCACGATGTTTAAAAGACTTTCCGCCATTCGCTTATAAATCGGCGTCCAAGAACATCGTGTCGTACTTGTCAAGGCAGTTCCGCAGGCACTGCAGGTAGCCCTCTTCGGTGTACTTGTACCCGCGCTTGTTGAGGTGGCGCTGCACGGGGTGGATCTTGGCGAGCATCCTGTTGCTCAAGGTCGGGAAGAGGTGGTGTTCGATGTGGCGTTCGACAAAGGCGTTGCCGCCGATGCCGCTCACGAACCAGTGCTTCTTGAGGTTCCGTGTCGTGATCGTGTGGTGCGGGATCCAGGGTAGTTTTTCTTTGGGGTGCTCGAGCCCGATGTGGTTGAACACCGCGATGTGCACGAACACGGGCGCCCACAGACTGCGCAGGATGAACGTGCACAGGATCGCGTAAGGCAGCGAGACGAAGAGGCCGAAGAGCCAGATGTTGAACGCCCAGCCAGCGACGAGTAAGACTAGATAGAGCATGAGCTCCTTCACGTCTTTCTTGAGATACGTGATACTGTAAAAGACGAGCCAGCCTTGCACTAAGTACGGCGTGACGAAAAAGTACACGTGCTTGTTGAGCCACGGGAAGTCCGCGATGCGCGGCTCCTTGCTCGGCACGTTCGTGTACACGTGATGCTCCTGCACGTGACGGTAAAACCACCACCTGCTGCTCTGCGACGTGAGGAAGTCCGCGAAAAAATAGCCCCAGATGCGGTTCGTCCACGCGTGCTTCACGAACGAGCCATGGCTTGCCTCGTGCGTGCCGGTGATGCCGATGCCGAAGTACGCGTACGACGCGACGATCAAGCCGATGATCTTGTACCAGATGCCTTTCTGCGCGAACACGGCAAGCGCGCCAGCGAAGAGCGCCACACGCGCGAGGAAGATGCCGACCTCGACACCATGCAGTTGCCACCAGGACTGCGACTTGAGGAAGCCGCGCACTTCCTGCGAGAGCGCCATGTAATCCCGATGCGGCAACATGTCCTGCGCATGATCCATGGACGGCCTTCTCGGTGCGTGATTTATAATCGTTGCGGCGTTCAGCGCCCGAGCACGTGGACCTCGTCCATCATGTCCTCGATGGAATATGAAGAAACGAATCCCTTGTCGACCATGTAGTGCTGGAAGTCCCACAATGATATGCCTGCACGATGCGCCGCTTCAGTGAGCGTGACTTTTCCTTCGCGGTAGGCCTGCGCAGCCCGTTCTTTGTGGTATTCTTCAAAACCTTTTTTGAGGAGCTTCCGTATTATTGTGCTGCGGTCTGTCGATTCTTCTTCACCCAAGCGATCCACCGCCTTAAGCGTTTCTTTGTCCAGCCGGATTCCTACTGCATCAGTCATTGTCCATCTCCATGAGCATCTTGTCGAACACCGTGCTGCTGAACCATCCTATCTCTCTGAGTTTCTTCACCGCCTTCATGTAGGCGTTTCTGTCGATACTTTTGTTGCGTAGCAATGTGATCACGATGGCGGGTGTGCCGATGACGTTGACTTTGAGCGCATCTCTTTTCCGTCGTACATTGTCATCATCGGTCGCTAGGACGTCCGCGCCCTCTTGCCAGTACAGCGCGACTGCGGCTGATTCTCCTCGATACACATTGAACATGTTGGCCTTTATGATGAGATTCTTGTCGCGAATCGTCGCGACCCGCATCTGTTTCTGTTTGATAGCGTCTCGCACTTGCTGCACTTCGTGCGGGTAGCGTTCCTCTCCTTTCAACACCTCGTCGTAGACCGCATCAGGGATCAGGACGCTCTCGAATGACGCGCAGCTCTGTTGCAAGAGCGACATCTTTGTGAGGTTGATCAGCACCATAGCATCTTTGACCACGAGCATGTGTAATACAATGTGCACATTGTATATAAATCTTGCGGCGTGTTGTCCAGTGGGGTGTGTGGGTGCACGTATGTCCTTCGTCGACGAAATGCTTTTATAACTACTCAGTAGAATCATCTTCATGTGCGGCTTGCCGCGGGGTGTTGTATGCCAGTTACGCAATCTATGCAGTTCGTCCAGGAAAAGGTCGATGAAGGACGTCTTCTTGCCGCGTTGAAACTCGAGGATCGCGTGCTCGCGAACGGCGTGCTGCCCAACAGCCCGCTCATGGAACGCGCATCGCTCGTCAAAGGCGTCATCCAAGGACTCGTCGAGCAAGGCGGATGGCAGAAAGCATTGCGGCTCGTCTACACGCCCAACAGCGCTGCGCGCGGACTCTTCGACGGCGACTGGGACGGCCTCAAGGCGTCGGTGAAAGCCGCTGCCGCACGACAACAAGGGATCTGTCTCAATGAGCAGACATTGGAGATCCTCACGCACAACTGGGGCGCTGAGGACATCTGCGCCATCGCGCTCGCACCAGGGTTGCGAGACGAGGACGCTGACACGTTGTTCTCGGCCGCGCTCAAGAAGGATCTCGCCCCTGACAAACGCAACGAACTCCATGCCCTGTTCGGCACGCGTGCGCGCGAGAAGGGCGACTTCAACGAGGCGCTCAGCCACTTCATGAAGGCAGGACGTGCGGCTGACGCGGAAGTGATCTATACAAGTGCGCTTGCGCAGTACCAGTGCGAGGGAGGGACGAGCGACTACCGCAGCACCTCAGCGTTTTCCGTCGCTCTCCATGCTGCGTTGACGTTGTTGCAACCAAGCGATGCTCGTGGGCTGAAGCGCCTCTCAGAGGTCACCGAGGAATTCCTGTCGCGAGCGATCAACGACCAGGCGCACCACAACGACGCCAAGACGTTGTATGAGCTTCGCGACAAGCACCAGTTCACGCTGACCGCCGATGACGCGTCGAAACTTGAAGCGCTCGCACTGGCGGGCTACAGCCGCTACGACATCGCGCCACGCAACATCGATCGGTCTGAGCCTGATCGTAGGCCGGCCGCAATCAGAACGCCGGCAGTCCGATTGAAATGGGCACGCATCCATGCGAAGAGTGAGCCTGCCACTGCGTATGCGATCTTCCGCGAACAAAAGTACGACGGCGCGGAAGTCACGCACGCAGTCATTGCAGGTCTTGCGAACCAATCCGACAGCAAGCAGGTTGAATATCACAACGCACTGAGAGTATACGACGTCGACAACAAGCACATGCTTGCCGCCTACGACGCAGCAACCATCGATGTGCAAGCGCAGATAGCACGCCACGTCAAGGACGCGGGAAAGATGATCGCGCTGAGCAAGAAGTACCACGCGCTCGCTGGCAACAACGATGATCCTCACTGGCAGTTCAGAGCGGCGTATGACCTGTGGATCGAGGGAGGCGGCGCGCACGATGACGTGTACGTCAGCGCGCTGCGCCAAAGCATCGTGAAAAATTGCATCAAACGCGACCATATGTGGCTTGACTGGGTCGATCGTTCTGACGCGGTCGGAGCCAAACAAGTCGCGGCAATGGCCATGAACAACCATCCTCGCGCAGTGTACGAATTCGCCACTGCGCGCAACATGCCTGTTGTGGTCGATGACGCGCGCAGCCGCATGATCAAGAAGAACGATCCTGTCGCAATGCTCAGGTATTTCGCGGAACAAAAGGACGCGGTCGGCATCGAACTCGTGACAGCCAACGTCGCAACGCAGTACAACATCCCTGTCGCGAACGTGAGCGCGCTCGTGCAGAAGCTCAGCGAGAAGGAACAGCGTTGACGCTACGTGGGCCGGTGAGGACGAACGTAAGCTTTAAATAGTCCTTGCTGGGGGCATAGAGGACAGTAACGTACTACCTATACTACAATGGCAAAAATCAGGAAGTTCTGCGCGTACCGTCGCCTGGATCGCAGGCCCAACACGCGCTTCAGCAAGTACAGCAAGCTCAACTACGTGCGCGTCCGCCCTGTGAGCAAGGTCGTCAACTACACCGTCGGCCACGCCGACCAGAAGTTCGACAACCACTTACACCTCATCGCCACGACCGACCTGCAGATCCGCGACAACGCGATCGAGAGCGCGCGCATGAGCGCGAACCGCGTCCTCGAAGGCACGGTCGGCAAGGAGGCCTACTTTTTCCAGACACGCATGTACCCGCATCACATCATGCGCGAGAACCCGCTTGCGTCAGGAGCGGGCGCAGACCGTATGAGCACAGGCATGGCGCGCTCGTTCGGCAAGCCGATCGGCGTCGCCGCCCAGATCCGCAAGGGCAAGAAGCTCTTCACCGTCAAGGTCAACAACGAGCACGTCGACACCGCCAAGAAGGCGCTCAAGCGCGCGTCATACAAGATCCCCTGCCATTGCCAGATCATCATCGAACGCCTTGGCAAGAAGAAAGCGGTCGAAGCATAATAACGACGTCGCGGATTCTCTAGTGGATTCTCCAGAATAGCTTTATATAGTGACATTCGCATTGTCGGCGCATGTTCAAAAGAGGGCAGCTGAGCATCTTTCTTCTACTAGGCATGGTCGTGATCATCGGTGTCGCGCTCGTGCTCTACGCGCAACAGCGGCCGGCACCGGCGATACCGGTGCCTGAACAGTTCAGCGAGGTGTCGGGCGCGCTCACATCATGCATCGACGCGAAAACGACAGAAGTGCTGCGCCGGCAGCTCGCGGCAGGAGGTATCCTGCACCCGATCGACGCCGTGCTGGTGCCGCCGTTCTCTGTGGGGGTCGCGGTGCGGCCGAGCGGCATCGCGGTGCCGACACTGCCGCAGATGGAAGCAGACTTCGAAGCAGAGCTGCCGCTCGAGCTCTTCGACTGCTACGACGACGTCCGTGCGCTCGCGACAGCGCAAGGCATCGACATCAGCCCGGAACTTGCCGAGGTGGACGCGGTCTATGGCGACGCGGGCGTGAGCGTGGTCATCGCAATGCCTGCACAGCTCGTCAAGGGCGTCATGTCATTCACCATCCAGTCACGCGCACTCAGCATCGGCAGCAAGGCGGCATTGTTGCGCCAGCGCGCACTCAGCATCGCACAACAGGTCATCCAGCAGGACGGCCTGCCCACCACCGCGCTCTTCGAAGGCGGTTACCAAGTCACGCGGATCGGCGAGTTCGCGGTCGTCTCGCTCGGAGAAGGGGATGAGACGTTCAACGTCGCGGTGCGCCAACGCCCGATCCAGCGCGCGACCACGGGCCCGCGCATACTGACGCAGGCAGTCCTGCTCGGCCAGAGCGCGGACGCCAAGGCGGACTTGACGATCGACAATCCTGCGGGCTTCGCGGTCGTGTACGATGACGACCTGCCCTGGCTGTACGTCGAGGACGACGTGGTGCACGCCGACACGCAGGACGTCGAGTCAGGCACGTACCTTGCGACGATCATCGCGACAGACGCGCTCAGCCGCTCCGACACAGCCATCATCGAGGTGAAGGTCGGATGAAACGACTCATGTCTTTCGTGCTCATCGCGCTTTTGTGCGCGGCGTCCATCGCTGCCGCTGACTGCAGCAGCGCGCCCCCTGCCGACGACGAGAAAGCCACGTCACAGTACAGGCTTGATTGTACGCAAGAAGCGCTGCAAAGCGATCCATTGGAAATCATCACTGCTGCGACGACTGATCCGGCGCTCAAGGCGAAGGTATTGCCTCTGTTGCAGGCCATGGAACCCACAACCCTCGACATCATCATGGGAGTGGCAGGACCCCAATTCCCTGCGTTCCTCACGAGCCTCTCGGACCAGGAATTCGCGCAGACACGACCTGCTGCAGCCCGCTACCTCACCAACTACGGGTTCGGCGGCCAGGTCGCCTCACGCTTCACGACGAGCACATCTGCAGGAAGAGTGTCGTTTTCCGAATCGCTTGGCGTGGCAGCGCCAACATTGACGCAGGTCGGCAACGACTACTTCCTGAGCTATCCTGGCGGCGGCAAGGTCAAGATCGACAAGAACATGCCGCAAGGCACAAAGATCCTCACGCAGCCGACACAGCTGCCGGACCCGAGCAAGCCGCACGTCCCTGGCAAGCTCGTGATCGTCACGCCGCACCCGGCGTCCACGAATCCTGCCGACGCACAGACATTCATCGTCCCTGCCGGCGGGACGGTCAGCGCGTCCGGGCCCACCACGCAATGGTTCGTGCTCGAGAAGGAAGGCGCCAAGATCGAGTTCGACCCGTTCACGCTCAGCGAAGCGGACGTCAACGCGGGGCGCATCCTGCTCGTCGGCAAGTTCGGCCAGAAATGGTCGATACCACGCGGCGTGGAGCTTAAGGACGGCACCAACGCACCGGTCGATGTCCGCGTGCAAGCGACCAGCGGCAGCGTGATCGTGCACACGCCAGCAACGCTGCCTGCACCGTATAGTGTGTTCCTCAAGAACGCCGGCTCGGACAAACATGCCACCGTTACGATCGCGCCTTTCGGCGTGATGACCGCATTCACGCTCGAGCGTGGCACGCAGATCGACGGTGACATCAAGGTCACGAGTGCATCACGTCTCGGGAACGTGCAGGCCTCGCTATCAAATGAGTTGGCGGCGACCAACGCACTGGTCGAAAAGCGGGCGGCTGTGCTGCTCTCGCAAGGCAAACGTTCCGAAGCGCTCGACGTGCTGCTTGCGGGGCGCGAAAAACTCTCGGTATGGTTGGGTGAGGGCAACCCGCCATTGCCGCAGCACGCCCAATCCGTCCAGATCGTTCCTCCGACAAGCACTGCTGATGGGCCACAAGTCGTCCTCAACAACAGGGCGCATGTGTTCGTGGACAACGACGCCAGGCGCACCCGGCTGGATGGCAAGATCGATGGCATGTCGGTCGGCCTCGATCATCAGCCTAGCGACCCTTCGGGACGACCGAAGGTGAGCGTGCTGAGCCTGCGCACAGGCGGCATCCGCGCGGCCGCCCTTGAGGATGCCGAAGATCAATTCATCGTCTTTGACCAAGCACGTTTCGCGTTCGATGAAGACAAATCAGAGTATGAGAAGAACAAGAAGCAACTCGAGGCGGAATTCAAGCAACGCATCAAGCTGATCGAGACGGAAATCAAGGTTGAGCTTGAGGGAAAGAAAGCGGCGCGTGACATGAACCTCAAACTGGCAAGCGCCGGTGCGGAACGTGACGCCATCAAAAAGACATATGATGACGCGAAGCGGGCGGCTGAAGAGAGGCTTGCCGATGCCAAGAAGCAAGCGCCTGGCAAACAGCTTGACGCGCGCAAGGACGATCTTGACAAGTGGCGCGACGCACTGCCGCGCGTGACCAAGGACCGCGACGGCCGCAGGGTCTATGATGCCGAATCGTTCGAGGGCAAGAACTTCGCCGTCGACTTCGTCGACATGACCACCCTCGACAAGAACGCCCGCACTGTCGAGAAGGCGTGGCTCTCGTTGCCTGCCGACAAGAGCAGTTGGGAGGATATCAAGCCCTTCGTGGTCACGGGCAATGTCGGCACGCCATCCAAAGGATTCGAGCTTGAGTACGGGACGCAGAAGGTCACGTATGACGGGACGTCCCTTGTCAACCAGAAGGGAGACAAGGTCGGTTTCGTGAACACCAAGCTGCGGCAAGAGGGCAGTGCGCTCGTCGCGTCGATCAATCCGCGCGAGGTCGTGAGGATGGGCTCGAACTACGCGACCAAGTACGCCACGACGGACTCGCTCGACCTGCTGCGCGTCGAGCCGACAAGCGACGGGAAGCTCGTGATCTCGGCCGACCTCGGGTTCGGGGCGGGCTTCAAGCCGATACCGTTCTACGGCAATCCTGGCGACATCGTGCAGAAAGAATTGAGCAAGCAGCTGCGTGACGGTTTCGGCGCACAAGCGTCGCTCGGACGCGTGCTTGAGCTCGTGAGCGATTTCACGGACGACACGCGCTTCACGCCGCTCATCACGCAGTTGCCGCTGGTGGTGAGCGACGCAGGCACGCAATTGGCGCCGGGCACGCTCGCGTCCAAGGTGACTCTGACACTGGACAATGAGGATCCGAGCGCAGGCATGGAAAAGGTCACGATGACGGCCAAGAATGCGTTGAAGGCCATAGGGACCGAGAAGGCCGGTGCGTTGGATGCAGTGACATCTTTCTTCGGTGGCACGCCCAGCATCGAAGTGACGCCGCAGGAATTCCGCGCGCGCCTCGACCAAGAACAGTTCACGAGCGACATCAAGGCCGCCGTGGTGGAATTGGCGCGAGTGAAGGTCAAGGCTGACGTCTATGGCGCCGGAAAGCAGCAGCCATTGGCGTCGTCCTCGTTGGGACTTACGGTGACTGCATCACAGGTGGACGCCATGACCGTCGCGGTCAAGGAGCAGCTTGTGCAGATGCTCTTCAAAGGCGAGAAGGGATTGCAGACCAAGACGCTTCCCACGCTGGAGACGGAAGCCGCGGCAAGGCCTCCATCGAATCCTGCTGACTACAAGCTCGGGTTCATCTTCAAGAAAACCATGCAGCAGTACGCGCAGCCAGCGAAGACGCCTTAGTCTTTGATGCGCTTGACGCTGCGGGCGTTGATCTGGGTCGCTTCGTCCTGGAACGTGTCGTACTCGATCCTGACGCGGTCGCCTTCGAAATAGTCGCGCGGACTCAGGTAGGGGTGCTTGATGAGAAGCGCGCCATCGGCGGTGCGGAGCACGAAGCGCTCGACCCGGTGGACGTCCTGGAAGATCGTGCCTGCCCGCTGGACGTGTTCCTTGGTGGTGTACATCTCGATCACGCCATCGATGGTCTTGATCGGCGGGCGGCCCTTGACGTCACGTGCAGGAGTTGCTTCCACGCGCGGCGGTGAGCGCAGCGTCGGATTATCGATGTTCTTGGCCTTCTCGCAGCCAGAAAGCGCGAGCGCGCCTGCGACAAGAAGGGCACTGAGATAGTTCCGCGGCAAAGAGTGGTAGGTCATGGGGGTGGAGTGTATCTTGTCATATTTAAATCTTTCTATTAGTTACTACCTGTTGGTGACTACTGAGATTCCGTCGATTGCTGCGCGCCGACAAACGTTCCATCTGCGTTACGTTTGCGGCACGCGCCCCTGCCGCGCGATCGGATGTTGAAGTCCTTGAGCATGCGCTGCACATGATATGGCTGGACGTCATCGTCCAAGCGCGCGCTCAGTTCTGCTGCGAGGTGGGTGATTGGCGTGTCCTCGAGCACGTGCTGCGTGTGCACATACATGGGTAGCGACGTCTTGAGTGCCTGTTCGTAGCGCACGTACGTCTCCATGCGTGCGACATGCGTGTACTGCCGCTCGTCCGTGCGGGAGTCCACGAGTTCGTCGAGCAACGAGACCTTGAGCGTGCGCGCCAACGCCCTGGTCGACGGATCCTGTTCTGGCAGCACGGCATGCAGGGCAGCGATGCGTTGCTGGTACTGATCGACGCGCTTGCGTCTGCCTGCGGTCTTGCCACGGAGTGCGTCAGCACGCGATTTGCGCACTATCCCGAAATCCGTGAACATGTCGCACACGGCCTTGTCGCTCGTTGGTTGGCTGCTGATTGCGGCTAGGTCTGCGGCGATCTGCTCGCGGGTCTTACCTGTGCGATGGTATGCGGTGTGAAGCCACAACGGCAGCGTCGTACCCATGCATTCCCGTCGTAACGCGTGCTCGATGAGGACATAGCGCTGCACGCGTTTGCAGTGGTTGTAGGGATTGCCGCGCAGAGGCACTTCGTCAAGCAGCCGGACGCCGATGGCGTGTGCCTGTTCCCGCACCGGCTCGTCATACGCGCCGACCATGCGTGCTAGTTGTTCTTGTTCCCGTGCGAGGACGTCATGCTGAGGGGTGTGTCTCTTTCCCTGTAATGATTCCTTGAACGACATCTTCGGCACGTTGTAATCCTTGATCAGTTTGCGGACCAGATCCTCGTAGACCGTCTTGTCCGTGAACGTCGACAACGATGCGGCGATCTCTTCGACAGATTTGTGCTGGAGGTGCAAGAGATCGGTGACGAGATACGGTAGTCTGCATCCTTGTGGTGCATCGTGATGCAGTGCAGGATCGCCTGCGGCGAGCCGTTCCTCCAAGTGCCTGTACATATGGATGCGTCCGTTCCGCTTCTCGGGTAGCGGAAGGTCTGCGATGTTGCGAAGATGCGTGGTGTCGACCTGTTCCCAGGACGTGTATCTCATTGTTCGAGGTGGATTTCTTCGGTGAACGCGACGGGTTCTTCGTGCAGCGGTTCTTTGCCCACGAACTCGACTGCCTTGTCCGCCACGCGGTGCGCGATGTGCAGCGGCTCGGGCAGCTTGTGCGGCGGCCGCACGACCGCGAGGCACAATTGCGCCGCTGTCTCGATGCCGATGAGGTTGCCGGGCGAGACGAAAAGCGGCTTCGCGTGCTCCTTGGTCTTGATGCGCTTGCCGACGACCTTGCCATCCAGGATGATGTCGTCATTGACGATCTCGCCGCAGAGCAAGGACTTGCTGACGCCGATCGTGGGCTTCGCGAGCTCGACGCCGACGTACGTGGCGAGGCCGCCGCCGTCCGGGTGCGCGATGCCTTCACCGTCCACCATCAGGACATCGGGCTCGTGCTCAAGAGAATAGTACAGTTCAAGGATGAGCGGGCCTTCGCGGAACGCGGTGTAGCCCGGAATGTAAGGGAGTGGTGAGGGTTTGGTGAGCGTCTTCTTCTCGACCACCTGCAAGGTCTTCGCGTCGACCACGATCGCGGCGCACACGAGCGTGCGGCCCACCATGCTGCAGTCAAACGCGCCGATCTGCTTGATGTCATCGAGCTTCAGCTGGTCCTCGATGAGGGCCTGCTTGCTGATCTTCGAGAGCGTCGCTGCGAGTTTCACGGTGTTGAATGCCATTGTCCCCACTCTTTTCTGATTCTGGGCACCGTCCCTCCTGCCTCTATTTAAGCTTTATTGTTATTGACCACTTGGAGGTGGTTACTTATTGTGCGTGGGACTTTTATATTCATGGGCGTGGCAGCGTCCTTTCGTGGGTGAAGCATGACATTAGACGACGAACTTGTAGGCATCGACTGCTACACGACATCACAAGAGCTTCTGCACGATACTCGTGATAGGAAGCGCGCGATGCAGTCATCGCAGTTCCGGCGCAGCTACGACCTCCTGCTTGACAGCGACTTTGCCAAAGCGTATCCGCGCTCGGCGCTCAGCAAGCGTGACGACTACACGTTCGTGACCGATGCAGTGCGCCTGCACGACGCGCTGGGCGAGTTCACGCCCGCACTCACCGGCATCCCGGCTTCATCTTCGCGCGCAAAGACCGCATACCATCTTGCGCTGAGTCTCTTGGTCGCACGACAATACACGCATTGGAAAGACCTTTCCCAATGGACCGTCGACATCCGGCGCTGCCTCTATGAGGCAGGCAGTGAGGTATGTGTCCACGCTGCGGAACACGCGTTCATCAGGATGCGTGCGCCCGCGTACGAGTCGCAGCTCGCGCTCGACAAGAAACTCCTGCAGGCGCACAACCTGATGGTCTACGACGTCGGCATGAACAACCGCGGGCGCACCTCTGTCAATGACGGCTATCGCCGCATCAAGGCGGACGCGCTCAAGCTTTCCCGTGCTCGATGCACGCTCGATCGGATCGCGCCCATGATCGGCGACGACGCGTCAGAACAGTTGATGGATGATTACAGTGCGCTGCGCGCCATGCTGCGCGCGAGCGAAGACTTCAACGCGGCCGAAGAAGCGTTCTTCATCGCCTCGCGTTGCAAAGAGACGCGCGCGCAACGCTTGTTGACGTTGCTCGACGGCCTGAATGAAATCCCTCCGGAGAAGTTACCGCCACGGTTGCGCATGTACCACGAGTTCCTTGTCAGGATGAAATAGAACGCGGACTCATTTCTGTGTGACAAAGCCGGAATTGCCACTCGGGTCTTCCAGCGTGATCTTGAGCGTCTCGTCGCCCCACAGCACGCGCTGCAGCTTCTTGAGGAGATTCTTGGCCTTCTTGCGGTCCTCGTCGTCCTCGGCAGAATCGCGGATGGTCTCGATCTGCTTCTTGAAACGCTCGATGATGCCCTCGATGTTGGAGACGAAACCTTCTGCCGAAGCGCCAGGCTCCATCGAGCCGATATGCGGTATCTTGATCGAGCATTCAGAACTGCGCACCACGCGCACGTTCAAATCGTCCTTGGACTTGACCTCGTACGTCTGCTTCACAGGCGCGCGTTGTTCCGCGGCCTCGATGTCGCTCTTGTTGTAACCGCACGCGTTGCAGCGCATGCCGAACATGAACACCTTGCCGAAATACGGGATGTCATCCTCTGCCTCGGAGAGCGTGAGCTCCTTCTTGGCGCACACCGGACACGTCTCCCCCTCGAGCGTGTTCACGGTGCCAAACGGCTTGACTTGTGCCTTGTCAGTCATGCGCTTGATGACCTCATCATTGTTTAAAAGGATTACGGTGGGGTTCGTGCACAGCTGGACGACAGGGCATGGCATGTGCAGCACGTTCGGCACTGGTGCATAATATTCTTAAACGGCCATGATGGGCGTCGTTCCATGTTCATTGTGCAAGGGACGATGAGTGCGGATGTTCCGTATGTGCCAAACTATGCGAAGTTGTTCTACGACAGTGCACAAGGTTATCGTGCACTGCACGCGCACATCGCGGCATTGCATAAGAATAGTTCACGCGGTTTTGTGGTCGATATCCCCCCATTCGTCGACGCTCTCCACCAGTACTTACAGCAGGCCATTGGCCGTAGTGAAGTCTGGCCGTATGTGGGTGAGGGGGCAGCGACACTGCACAGCTTACGTCAGCTCCGTGACATGGTTGTTAGCGCTCGCACGCCGGACACAGGTGTCGATGGTTCACAGAGGGATGCCGCACCGATGGACGCTGCAGGGTCTTGTTCGTCAAGGCCGACATTCTATATTGCCGGGCACGGATTCGTGGCGGACTCCATAGGACCCGTCATGCATGATGGTATGGCCACTCTCGATGCCTGTATCGGGACGCTCGCGAACGACATCGATGCGTTTGCAGCGATCAATCATCGCGCGATGGACAGTATCAGGTTGTGGTTGTCCTACAATCCTGTCCTTGAAGGACGCGTTCCCATGTCGCGCGCGCAGATCGCCGTCCACGACAACCAGGGGATGTACTCTATCATACACATCAACGTCAGCACTGCAGGAACGTGCTCTTCTCCGTTCCAACGCTTCCTCTCGCAGCAGGTCGACATCTGCGGGAAGCCGCGCACACTCGATGTCTCGTGCATCGACGACGCGCTCGCGGCATGTGACAAGAAATTGTTATCGACGACAGGCATCGCGCATGGTGCACAGCACTTCCCGCTCATCGAAACAGCCATTCCTGTCATCGTCGACAAATACCGGGAACTGGTAGGCCTTCCTAGTGTCGAGACTCATTACTCACCGCGCAGCACTCAGTGATGGTGTCGTTGCTACGATAAGAAAAAAACAGAACAGAAAGAAATTATTCTTCGGCTTCGCTGACCTTGCTCATCTGCGCGTTCTTGTGGATGGTCGCGAACTGCGGGCAGACGATGATGAAGTCCTCGCCAAAGCCAGCGATCTCTCCTTGGATGGCGTCGCAGGTCTTCTTGAGCTTGTTGATCGCGCGCTTGAGCTCGCTCATGTCGCTTTCCTTGAGCGGGCGGATGTTGACGAGCGCGATGGTGCGTCCTTCGCGCAGCGAGTCGAGCACGGGCTTGATGTCCTCGAAGTCCTCGAGCTGGAACGGCCGCACGAGCACTTTGGAGCCGCTCGCGTTCTGCGGTGAGTCGATCTCCACATAGCCTGTCTCCGACTTCGGCTCGTCGGACTCGTAGTCCGGACCCATGAACTTGTCCTTGATGCTCGAGAAAAATTTCTTCATGCCACTCTCCTCCTTCTGAACCTCTCTTGCTCGACGATTGCGTCTTTGAGATTGGTACTTTCGCCGCTATATAAACATTATGCTTTTTCGGTTTTTTTCATCATTGTGGAATGGGGACGCGGACCATTATTATGGCGTCCGGTATGTCATGGCCTGCAATTGTTACTACTAATTAGTTACTACAAATAGAAAGATTTAAATAAAGGACGTGCGTCATTTTCCATATGACCAAGAGTGATGCGAGTGCAATTCCTTTCCTCATGGACCGTTTCCCCGCTGACGTGCGTGACGAACTCTCGCTGTTCGCGAAGGAAGACCGTGCGTTCAAGCGTGCGTATGACTCATTGTGCAGCACTGCGCGCAAGCTCGCAGACGAGCCTGTCGGTGTGCGCAACTTCTCCATCGCCAACGACGTCGTCGAAGCGGTCAAGAAGGAGTTGCATTTCCGCGTACCGCAGACCGTCGCCGACCTCAAGCAGCAGTATTGGTGGGCGCACGTCCTCTTTGATGCGGCGAACGAGCCGGTACTCGACGCCGCAGGAAAACCATTCCCGCACGACGACCTTTTCAGAGTCGACGATCGCAGCTACGACCGCGAGGCCCGCGTCAACGATCTTGAGACGACCGCGCATGACTACATCGCACGTGCCACGCCTGACACGCAGTCCCGCTGGCAGAACTTCTTCGACAAGAAACGTGCGACGCTCATCGAACGCATCGAGGCAGAACGCGGTTTCGCGACGCATACGAAGAACTACGTGGCGCACTTCCTGCACAATTCTCCACTGACGCCCATCATCGCAAAGCATGCTGACGACATGAAATTGTCGTCGAGGGAACTCGGCAATATCGTCCACTACGGTTGCGATGCGTTCCTCGCGCTGTGCGAGCGCAAGCAAGAGGGTGAAGAATTGCCTTCTGTCGAGGACGTGAGAAAGAATCTCGAGGGGTCTATCCTCGAACTCCAGAACGGCATGTACCGTTCGGTCGAGGACGCTGCACGGACCGCGGCGCCCGACCTGTTCGCCCGCATCGCAGAGGAGTACGTGAGCTTCGCGCGCAGATATTCGCGCCTGCTCGAAGAAGACAAGGACTCCCTCAAGGGAATGTATGGTCGTCTCGACAAAGAATTGCGCGCGGCAAAGCCAGGCAACGTGCTCCCTGCGTTCGAGCAGCTGCGCATCCACCGGTATCTTACTGAGTAGTTCTAAGCATGGTTCTGAGTATTAGCTATTACGCGGTCGTGCGCGGTCACAGGATGTGTGTGAAGACGCCAAAGTTTCCGTACGCATCGCTTTGACCTAGATGTTGCACATGTGAGCGCATCGGTACCATTCCTTTGTCTTTGAGTACCATTGCGTTATTGTCTGCCACCTGCTCTGTAATGACTGGCCGAACAGTGACGGAGATTGAGTCATATGTTATATGCATCCCGATGACAGTTATTCCATCAAGCACGATCCCTTTGTTCTTTTTGATGATGTCATGCTTACGTTCCCACTGATCAGGTCCCATCCCGTGTAGTGCACTGGCTAGCACCATATTGTGGGGCGTCGTCAGTACATACATCTCATTTGGTAACGCTTTTTGTGAGAGCACATGTGCTCCCATTGCCTGCCACAGAAGATACCCATTCGTGACAAGCATGTTATGAGGCGTGCATGCTGCCTTCGTTATGAAATCATAGTGTGCTACGTTGATGTTACCATTGATGATAGTGGCACCACTGCGTTGCTCGAGTGGTCGTTCTATCTTTGTTTCAAGTGTCCTGAGCGTGTCGTCCTTCGGGTCGTTATCATATGTGCCCAGCTGCTGGATGCCGAACTCCACACGGTCTACACTTGCAGTGGCAATCGCCAACACTTTGCTGTCGCCGACAGAGGGCATGATGCCGCCAATCTCTCCAAGGATGAGCGAACCGTCCTTGCGGAACCCTAGAGCCCAGGTGTAGTTGAATGCAACCCAGTTGCATGCGAGCTGCTCCGAAACCACTTCGGGCGCGTCGATACGTGTCGTGCACTGCCGAGGACTTGATCCGCCTGGCTGCAATCGTGCAGCTGCTTCACGCATAAAATCGTCGTTGTACAGATCTTGAAGATGCATGATGCCAGCGGCCATGCATCAGGATAAATGCTTTGTGAACGACGCTCGGTGTATTGAGGTATGACTTTGACAAGCAGTCGACCGCTAGCTTTTTAAAGGGGTGGCTTTCTTCTTCATCGTAATGGTAATGCGCATCGGTGGCAGTCGTCGCAAGACGCGCCGACTTATGAAAAAGGACGTCCGTAGCAAAGGCAAGATCAGCCTTCGCCGCTACTTCCAGCCCTACAGCAAAGGCGACGTCGTCTTCCTTGTCGGCGAGCCTGCCGTGCAGAAAGGCATGTTCCATCCCCGCTACTGGGGCAAGCAAGGCATCGTCGGCAACAAGCGCGGCGCATGCTACGAAGTCTCGATCCTCGACCGCAAGCTCGAGAAGATCTTCATCGTCCATCCCATTCATCTCCGCAAGGACGTGCAAGTGCATGAAGCCCAGGTGCAATAAATGGCTCTCGACATTATCACAGAACAACCCATCCTGATGGCCGAGGTGCGCGAGCGCCTCGAGAAGCTCAAGGAAAAGGGCGAGCTCAACTTCCGTGCGCAAAAGACGCTCGAGCACCTCGAACAGTTCTCGCCGCTCAAGAAAAAGAAAGCCGAGGAATTGCTCGCGCTGCTCACCAAGCTCGAGGTCCCGCGCCTGCGCGAACAACACCTCATCAAGCTCACCGACCTTCTTCCGACGACAGAAGCCGAGGTCAAGATCGTCTTGCAAAGCTTCGCCGTGACGGTTACGGCAGAGAACATGAAGAAGATCGCCGACACCATCGTCGAGAACACGCCTGCGAAGTGAGCGATCATCCTTCTGCGGGCAAACCTTTTTATTCTAGCATGATGTAAGGAATTTCACAGTGGGTATCACGGGTATATCAGTGGGACTATGGAACAACACGCGCCTTTCGAGGAGAAGCACTCCAAAGAACAGTCAGCTATCGTCCTAGACTTCTTGCCAAACGGCTACCCTAACGACACCCGCCCGAGCCATCGCAAAGTGCCGCTCTCACAAGTGGTGGGCAAAGAGCACTTCTTGCTCTTGGAAGTGGCGCCGCGCAAGGAAGTCTTCCTGCAGCCGTACGAGGAAGTGTACATTGGGGAAGGCAAGCGTGACAAGATCCACCACATCCTTGGCAAGCTCAATCTTGACCAACTCACGCCCACCGCGAGGGCCGAACTTGAATTCGTCATCAAGGATGTCGTCGAGAAGAACCCGGCGCGGTACGTGGAGTTCTTCAACAAGGCAGGGCCGCTGACGATCCGCACGCACAGCCTCGAGCTCTTGCCAGGCTTTGGCAAGAAGCACATGTGGGAAGTGCTTGAGCGCAGGCAGGAAAAGCCGTTCGCTGACTTCGCAGACCTGCGTGGGCGCGCGAAACTCATCCCTGACCCGCTCAAAGCCATCACGCGGCGCATCCTGCAAGAGCTTGGCGGGCAAGAGAAACACTACATCTTCGTCGAGAACTAGTGCCCAAAACGCTCTGATTGCGTATAATCGGCTATTGTCACGCTATGCGCTGGTTATATCGTCTTTCTCTCTACAAGTTTCTATATTGAAATATAATCATTTCGTGAGTGCTTCCGTCGACAAAAACAACATGCTTATAAGCAACATCTGGATTTGTTCATGAAAATCGGGTACCAATCGCGGAGGGAACACACATGGTGAAAGGCAGATGCATGAAGTGCAAGATGGAAGTCGAGATGAAGAACCCTAAGGACACCATCATGAAGAACGGCATGAAGGCAGCCAAGGGAGAATGCCCCAAGTGCGGCACGAAGGTCTTCAGGATCATCGGCAAGGCGTAAATTCTTACATCATTCTTTTCTTTCTTTCAATTCATAACTGATTTAAGAGGACGTTTCCACCACTCTCGTCATGCCACTCACGACAATGCTCGGCGAATACTTCTTCGGCACAGAGACCCACAAGGAATACGAGCGCCAAAGGAACTTTTACCGCGAACACGAACCTGACGCCAGCCAGTGCCGTTCGTTGATCACGCGCCTTGACAAGGAAGAGCGCTTGTTCACCTTCTACGGCAAGGTCTTCCCCAATCTTGAACTCATCCTCGGCATGACGTGCGCTGCCACAACATCAACGGCCGTCGGCGCCATGTTCATCGCTGCCGCCGAATACGGCCGCTACATCTGCAGCATGTCGCTCCCGGTGTTGCGGTACGCCAACCAGACCCTGCGTGAAGCCAAACCCCTTGAGAACCAGCTGCGCGAACAGGACAATGATAGTACGCCAGGTTTTTAAGGCGCACACTCTCGCCCGTGTATGTGCCTTTGTAGTATAGCTTGGATAGTACGCGGCCCTCCGAAGGCTGAGACCGGCGTTCAAATCGCCGCAGAGGCGGATAGTGCAATCACACTGGAGACACAACATGCCAAGATTACCGAAAGATGAAGGAGAAGAACGAACACAACCAGTCATGGTCATCAAGGAGAAGGACATCGTCCTCTCTGTCTGGCCCAACCAGTGGGGCGAGAAGGGAAAGAAGATCACGTTCTACACGTTCTCGCTCAACAAGGTCAGCAAGGACATGAGCGGACAGACCAAGTACCAGAAGAGCTTCCCGATCCGCGACGTGGTGCGCCTCAAGATCGTGCTCGACAAGCTCATCGAACGCAAAGCAGAACTCGGACCAGAACAGATGCCCTGAATGCGTCGATTCACAAGCTTCTAAAAGGGCGCTTGTGCCGCGCCGTGCATGGATGTCGCGACACTGCACCGTGATGTGAGGCACAACTACATCGTCCGCGAGCTCGAGCAGACTCCTGCGGACAAGCGCGCCGCAGAAGCGCCCAGGTTGCTGCGCGCCTTCGACCATCCTCGCTGTCACGAGATCCCGCGGCTTGAGCTTGGCATCGACAGTTTTGCATGCCTCATGCCGGACAGGAAGAAGTACAATGATTGGCGGACGTACTGCCGCGACGTCTTCCGCTACGTCCTGGACCTGCCGCTACGCGAGGATGACCGTGCCTGGATCAAGAATCACTTTGTCGCCGAGATGGATCGGCGCGACAAGATCTGCCAAAAACTGTATGATGTCGAGAAGCGTTTGCGCGCCCGCGGCGGCACGCTGCGACGCCTTCCCTCCCACTGCATCCCGCCCTACGCCCTTGATTGGAAGAAAACGATCATCGGTGATGAGGGCGATCGGCCCTTTGAGGGAGGCACGCTCGCCGACCTTGATATCACCACACGCCTGCTTGGCATGGGTGCGTTCGGCGACGTCTATCTGGCGCGCGGCAAGGACGGTCATGAGTACGCATTGAAACTGTTCCATCCCGAATCACTGCAAGTCCGTTGGGGCAACACTGAGCGTCTTGGCGTCACAAACCACCGGCTCGTCAACAACGTGCGTGGCCTCAGCGGCATGCTCAATGCGTCAGGCATGTTCGCACGCTACGTCGCGTTCTGTGCAGAGCAGGGGTGGTCTGGCAACGACGCGTGGTACATCAGCGACCGCGTGCGTGGCATCAGCGCGACAAAGCACATCCGGCGTCACCCTCCCCAGGATGCTGTAACGCAGGAATGCGTGCGTGCGTATGCGTCAGTGTTGCGTCATCTCCACAACAACGCGTTGATCATGTGCGATAACCACTGGAGCCATATCATAGTGACGCCTGATAAAAAGTGCACGTTCATCGACGCGGACATGATCACGCGCGAGGGTGGAGACTGGGTCCTGCGGGCGAATGGCAAGGGCTATTTCTGCGAGGAATTCATCCACGAATACCCCGAACCGACCATGACCGGCGACCTTGAGAGCTTCGCGCTCATGCTCGACCACGTGTACAATCCCGGCAACGGCTGGATACGGATGGACTCGGACCGGACCTTCGCCAGGCTCAAGACCAAACGGCCCCCGTACACAAAGGAGCGAGCCACGACGCTGCCCGCACCGCTGCGCGAGATCGTACGAGACCTCGTCAATCGACCCCGCAATGATACCATCACGATCGACGACGTGTGCGCGGCGATCGAAAAGATATGATCCATCACCGTAACCTTAATCTTCTCTTTGTTCCATCGTCAGTGTATGAACGTCCTCTTCATCTGCAACCAGAACCTGCATCGTAGCAAGACTGCAGAAGAGCTCTTCCGCTCGTCATTCGCCACCAGGTCCGCCGGTCTGTACAATGAACGACCTGTGGCTCAACGCGACCTCGTGTGGGCTGACATCATCGTCGTGATGGAAGAAGCGCAACGCGAGGAACTCGCACGACGTTTCCCACAAGAATGCATGGAAAAACGCGTGCTGAATCTTGACATTCCTGACATGTACCGGTACATGCAGCCAGAACTCGTGTCAGTATTGAAGGAGCGCGTGTCACGCATCCTCGAGCCATTCCTTGAATAGGATGCCCCTCACCGATTCACAATCTTCTAAAAGGGCGCCGCATGCAATATGTGTATGTCGTTGATGAAGCGCATCGAGGAGCAGTTGCGGGAACGCACTGATCTTGTCGTGGTCCGGCAACAGGCCCAAGAGCCGTACGTGCCGCGTCCCTTCAACAATGCTATCCTGGTCGACGAGGCCACCTATCTTGTCGCGCCAAAAACCCCGGTTGTCGCGTGCGAAAGCTTGCAAGAATTGTTGCGAGGTCTGTGCGCGTACACGCCGCTCGTGATGCAGCCATTCACCAAAGAAGAAGGGTACCTGCAGTTCGGCTACGCCATCTTCGAGGAGCAGGTCGGCGTCGAGACGTGGCACATCATCAAGACCAAGAAACTCATCGGGCACGACATCGTGCTGCCTGGTTTCGAGAATGGCGCCGCGAGCGAGACGCAAGACATCGAATTTCCATACAAGCGCCACATCTACGTGCGACCATTGCCTTTCAAGGAAGTATTGGATGCCGTCCAGGGCGGCAAGACCGGGCTGCAAGACGGCATGTGGGACGCGGACTTGCCGAAGATGCTCTCAACCGAATAAGAACGGCATCTCGGCGCGCTTGATACGCAGGTATTCCTTGAGATAATTCTTCCGCGGACTCAGGCGAACCAGCACCTCGTCGATACGCTGGATCAATTTACCGAGATCGAGCGCGTCAAGGTCGCTGTCGTTGAACACTTCAGGCAGGTGACGGCGCAACGCCTCGAGCAGTCGCGACGCGTTCTTGAACCGTGCGCCCTCGCCGATGAGGATGTTCTCCTCGTCCCTGAGCGCGCGCTCCTCGTTCTCGAGATCGTCGACGACGTGCTGCAGGAGCACCATATCCTCTTTCCAGATCGTTATCGCGCCGGTCATCGTGAGCAGGTATTCCATCGCGGCGAGAGCGTTGTTGCGCGTGAGCGCGACGTAGAACTCACGTTGTTCGATGCTCGCGCCCTTGTCGAACGCCAGCGTCTCGGTGGAGAAGAAGTCGCCCATGACCTCGCCGCTGGGCCGCAGGCGCGGCCCCTTGAACTGCGCGAGCGGCGTCGCGATGCGCCTGAACACGCCCTGGTCGGACGCGAGCGAGCGCTTCCACTCCTGTTCTGTCAACTGCAACGGCCCATATGCCCTGCGCAATGCCATGCTCTGAGCATGACGCGATTGCCCATAAATATGTTCCCCCCACGCACGTTCTAGCACGGTTTTTCCAGGTTTTCACGCACCTCGTTAAAACATACTAAATATACTTTATGGCGCCTATAAACAGATTCCGTAATCGGTAGTTTTTTATACTGGTGGCACTCGATTTTGTCATAGTGGGGAAGATTCTCCGGTCTCAAAAAGGGTGAAACGGAGCTTCTCGAAACGACGACTTTCACATGGCAGAACCGCAATCCAAGGAGTCATACGGCGCGCAGTCCATCCAGGTGCTCGAAGGCCTTGACGCTGTCAGAAAACGCCCGGGCATGTACATCGGCACGACCGACCTGCGCGGCATGCACCACATGGTATACGAAGCGCTCGACAACGCGGTCGACGAGGCGCTCGCAGGCTTCTGCACCAAGATCGAGATCATCATCCACCAGAACGGCTACATCACGATCCGCGACAACGGCCGCGGCATCCCGGTCGACATCCACCCGAAACTCGGCATACCTGCAGTGACTGTCGTCATGACCGTGCTGCACGCAGGCGGCAAGTTCGACAAGGACAGCTACCAAGTCTCGGGCGGCCTGCACGGCGTCGGCATCACCGTCACGAACGCGCTCAGCGAACACCTCATCGTGCAGATCAAGCGCGACGGCAAGATCTACCGCCAGGAATACGCGCGCGGCAAGCCACAAACCGACCTCAAAGTCGTTGGCGAAGCGCAAGGCACGGGCACGATCATCACGTTCAAGCCCGACTTCACCATCATGGAGAAGAACGAGTTCTCCTACGACGTGCTCAACAGCCGCATCCGCGAACTCGCCTTCCTCAACAAAGGCGTCCAGCTCTCCATCAAGGACGAACGCACCGGCACTGAAGAGATGCACATGTTCGAAGGCGGCATCAAGTCGTTCGTCGAACACCTTACCAAGAGCAAGCAGCCATTGCACAAGCCGTTCTATGTCGACAAACTCAAGAGTGATGTCGTCGTTGAAGTCGCATTGCAATACACGCTCGATTACAACGAGGCAGTATTCACATTCGTCAACAACATCAACACGCACGAGGGCGGTTCACACCTCGTCGGGTTCAAGACTGCTCTGACACGCACACTCAACAACTACGCGATCAAGCACAACTTCATCAAGGAAGAGGAGAAGCTCACCTCAGAGGACGTGCGTGAAGGACTCGTCGCCGTCGTGAGCGTCAAGGTCAAAGAGCCGCAGTTCGAAGGCCAGACCAAGACCAAACTCGGCAACAGCGAAGTCAAAGGCATCACTGACAGCGTGGTGAGCGACGCGCTCGCCACCTTCCTCGAAGAAACGCCCGCATCCGCCAAGTCCATCTTGACAAAATGTCTTGAAGCAAGTCGTGCGCGCGAAGCGGCACGCAAGGCACGCGACCTGGTGCGGCGCAAAGGCGCGCTCGAGTTCAGCACGCTGCCAGGCAAGCTTGCCGATTGTTCATCACGCGATCCTGTCGTATCCGAGATCTATTTCGTCGAAGGAGATTCCGCGGGGGGCTCGGCAAAATCCGGCCGCAACCGCGAATTCCAGGCCATCCTGCCTCTCAAAGGCAAGATCCTCAACGTCGAAAAAGCGCGCCTGATGAAAGTGCTCGAGAACATCGAGATCGGCACGATGATCACGGCATTGGGTACGTCTATCGGCGACGAGTTCGACATCAAGAAACTCCGTTATCACAAGATCATCATCATGACAGACGCGGACGTGGACGGTTCGCACATCGCATGTTTGCTCCTCACGTTCTTCTATCGCTATCTCAGACAGCTCATCGAAGGCGGCCACGTCTACCTCGCGACACCCCCGCTCTACAAGCTCACCAAAGCCAAGAAGACCGCGTACGCGTACACTGACGCCGAGAAAGACAAGATCGTCAAGGAGATGGGCGAGGATGTGGGCATCCAGCGCTACAAAGGCCTCGGCGAGATGAACCCGCAACAGCTCTGGGAAACCACCATGGACCCGGCAGTGCGCACGCTCAAACGCATCACGATCGAAGACGCCGTCGTCGCCGACGAGACCTTCCGCATGCTCATGGGCGACGAAGTCGAGCCACGTAAGAACTTCATCCTCGAACATGCGAAAGACGTGCAAGAGTTAGATATCTGAGAGTTGCACGTCTTTGCGCACAAAACCTTGTTTTGTTGCGCAAAGGATGTTCAGGAGCTAGACATCTGAACATCCTTGCGCACGAAGCTCTGCTTCGTTGCGCAAAAGACGTGCAAGAATTGGATATCTGAGCGCCGCGTTACTTCTTGACCTTGTAGTGTAGTTGGATCTCGTTCGTTGAGAGCTTCTTCGTGCCTATGAGTTCCAAGCGCGCTTCGAAGTCGCTGTCCGCGAAGAGTCGGATGCCGCTGCCGAGCATGATCGGCTCGATATCAAGGATGATATCATTGATGAGGCCTGCTTTCATGAACGATGCGTTCAGTTCTGCGCCGCCGGCGACGAGCACCGATGCCACGCCCTCTTTCTTCAATGCATCGATCACCCGCGCAGGTCTGTCGTTGACGACCGCGACGGTAGGCATGTCGTGATGGAGCGGCTTCGAGGAGAAGATGATGATCCGTTTCGCAGCAATCTTCGAGAACTCATCGTGGCTGCGCATGATCTCGAAGGTCTTCCTGCCGACGATCAGGCAATCCGTCCCCTTGACGGCACGCGCATAACTCTTCCATTCTGCGTCTGTGAGAAAGTCCACGCCGCCTTGTGGCCGGGCGATCATGCCGTTGACTGACATCGCCATGTACAGGATGACGTCCATGCGGTCATCATGTCGTTCTTGATTTATAAACGTTGGTCCAGAAGGATTAAATGCGGTGCGGCGTTCCGGGTAATCATGGTAGTGAAGACAATCCTGTTCACAGATCTTGGTCGCGACATCAGCGACCTTGTCGCTGTCGCGTATGCTGCGCGCGCCACTGACCTGCGGCTCGTCGTCGCGAGTGGTCCTGACGCCGAGCTCAAAGCACGCATGATCGACGCCATGTTCGGCTATTTCGGCAGCACGGCGCAGGTGCTTGTCGGCAGCACCTCGCCTTACTGCACCTATCATTACTTCGATCCTGCGACACAACAAGAGGTCGCGACCGAGGATCCGGTCGTCGAGACTATCACCAGGACCATAGAGGAAAACCAAGGCATCCGTGTGGTGATGTGCGCGCCCATGACCGACCTCGCGCGCGTCTGTGATTCTCATCCGCACATTTTGCGCAACAAGGTCGAGAGCGTCTACGTCCAAGGCAGTTGCAGGCGGTACGCGCAGAAAGCGTCCATCGACGCGCACAGTAGAAACTTGCGCCTTGACAGGGAGGCGGCGGTCAAGGTGTTCAAGCTCATGGACATCCTTCCCTTCACGTTCGTTCCTGAACGTGCCGTGAAGAAATTCCCGCGCGCGTCATGTTCATTGGTCGATAGACGTCTCGACGCGTATGTCGCCAACGTCATCCGGCAGGAGGGCATGATATGCAAGCCAGCCGACCTCATGACGGTGATGACTCTCACGCAGCCACAGAACTTCGCGTTCGAGAGCTTCACGTGCAGTGATTATGTGCAGCATCACCGCATGGTCAAGGATGCGCCGGACTACGCGCAGAACGCCGCGTTCGCGCTCAAACAACTCTTTGGCCAGCCACGACTGCAAGGGCTTGTGCGACGCGTCGAGAATAATCGTTGACGAGCGCCTGCGCCGCTTCTTCGGTCTTGGCCTCGGCGATGACGCGCATGATGTGCTCCGTGTTCGAGGGCCGGATGTGGACCCAGGAGTCGCGCCAGTCGAGCCGTAATCCGTCCTGCGTGTTGACGAGCGCATCTGACGCGTCCGCGCGCAGCATGTCAAGCACGGCGTTGGCGTGCTCGCGCGAGCAATCGAACTTGGACTTGATGATCGAATAGTGCGGGATCTCGTCCGCGAGCGCTGCCACGCTCTTGTTCGCGTACGCCATGGCCTCGAGCACGAGCGCGATGCCGATCAACCCATCCCTGCCGTAGTGCAGGCGCGAATCGATGATGCCACCATTGCCCTCGCCGCCGATCACGGCGCCGATCTCGCGCATGCGTTCAGCCACGTTGATTTCGCCGACGGCAACACGCTCGAAGCGCACAAGGGCGGCATCGCACACGTCATGCGTCATGCGCGACGTGCTCATGTTGACGACGACCGATCCTTTGCGTTGCGCAAGCACGTGCTTGACGCATAACGGCAGCGTCATCTCCTCGCCGAGGAAGCGTCCGGTCTGATCGACAAGCGCGAGCCTGTCTGCATCGGGATCCAATGCGAATCCTACATCAACATTGTGTTGTGCCGCGTGCTTGCGCAAGTCCTGCAGGTTGATGAAGTTCGGCTCAGGATAGTGAGGGAAAAGGCCATCTGGCGTGCAGTGGATCGGGTGCACTTCGCAGCCAAGCGCCGCGAGCAGGCGCAACGCGACGTCCACGCCTGAACCGTTGACGCAGTCCAGCGCCACTTTGAAACGCCGCGACTTGATCATCGGGACGTTCACGTGGCGCAGGATGCAGGCAATATGGTTCTCGACAGCATCGTCATTGTGCTGCACCGCGGGGATGCCGTCCCAGCGCGCGCGGCGCAAGTC
>CAYHOF010000007.1:0-50425 GCA_964358315.1 uncultured Methanosarcinales archaeon | reverse complement strand
TAGCGAGCGAAGCCACTCGGCAGAACTATACTTCATTTATGCAACACCGTAGGTCAGTGCGCGTTGCGCGAGCGCCATTTGGAAAATGCCAGGATTCTTCTGCAATAGCGTGATGAAGAACACGGCCATCAAGATGAAGAACAGCACGAGAAGCGCTGCAGGTATGACGTACATCAGGATTGCCCGTCGTCGTGGAATGGCATGCAATGCCTGCGTCCCGATGATGAGGAGGGCGATGTCCCACACCCACGTGAACACGTTGATGATCGGGATCCACGAGAGCGCCAGCTTCGGTGTCGCGGCATACACTGCGAGCTTGAACGAGTGTTCGTACTCGCCCTTGCCGCCGAAGATGATGCACCACGCGTGCAGGAATGCGGCGCCGAGGAACACGAGGCCGAGGCTCAGCAAGTAGCCGAAGATGAATGCGAACGTGGTGAATGCCGCGCCCAGAATGCCACCAATCTCCGGCGCCGGGAGCGTTATGTTGAACATCTGCTGCAGGAACGCTTGGTAATACTGTTGCAACAACGCATTCGAGATCAGGTTCAGGATGCCGCCCACAAGGGCGATGATCGCGTAGAACTTCCACGCCTCACGCATGCCCTTTTCTTTGCGCACCGTCTGGAAAAAGTGCGCCGGACTGACGAGGACGTGCTTGATCCGATCCAGCGTGTGGAAGTGCATGGGCGGACAAACGCGGATGTGACTAATAAATGTTTGGCGCTAGCCGCCTAATTCTATCAGGATGTGCTTCTTGTCAGGCACGGAGACGAGGACGTCTTTCCTTCTCTTGCGCTTCGCGTCCGCAACCGCAAATCTCGGCATACTCATCCTTTGTATTTGTTCGGAGTCCGGCACCCATTCGCTTGATCTTTCCGGCGTTGCGCTTCAGTTCATCAATGACGCGCTGTGATGATGTCGGCTCAAACTCAAAATAGTCGCACTTCGGGCACTGGTCGCTGAGTGCCTTGTTCTTTGCTCCCCAGATAGACACTGCCACCCTTCTGAGTTTTGTCGCGCATTGTGGGCATTTCATGTGATCACTAGATCGAATGATTTTTTATAAATCTTGCTGACGAAAATCCGGAGAATTCACGGCCGCCAATATGTTTTTTTCGACGATGCCGTAGACTTTTCGGATTTTTGAGGCGAGGACATTTTAAATCACAATGTCTTGTGTATGTCATGTACAAAGTATTTCGGACAGAACCATTCGAGCTTCAGGCTTCTAAGACTCTTTCGCAGGATGACATGCGGGCTCTGAAAAACATCGAGAGACAACTGACGACCAATCCCCACGTGGGAAGATATTTGCGTGTGCCCTTCTTCCGTGAAAAACGTCTTGGTTCCAAACGCGTGTATTACTTGATCTATGATGATATAGGAAGTGTACTCCTTGTAGCAGCCAGTACAAAGAAACAACAGCAAGACGTTATCGACACGATTTTGTCGTCGTTGCAGAGGTTCAGAGAACTCGCGGCCTCTATGCAACGCGCCGAATCCGGCCTTCTTTAAGCGCTTGGAGACTGTCTTCTATTTGCTGTATGAATTCCAACTCGTCAGCATCAAATTTCCTTGTGGGCTTCTGATGAATCTGGACTGCTTGCGCCATGCCATCATGGTTTCATCTGTGCTATATATTTCTTTCGACGATAAATCCGGATAATCTCCGGCGACGGCTCCGTAGGCTGGATTCCTTACGCCCGTTTTGGCTCGATCCCTAAGAAAAAATAAAGAAAATAGAAAGAGAATTTATGCGCCGAGCATACCTGCAGTGAGTCCTTTGCGTTGGATGATCTGCTGCGTGTATTTCTGCTGCAGTTCGCTTGGGCACTTCTCGAAGGTCTGGTCGGCGAGCGCTGACGTGCCGCGGCCGCCTGTGGCCGAGCGCAGGTCGCTGGACCAGCCGATCATTTCTGCCACAGGCAGTTTTGCCTTGACGATCGTCAACGATCCTTCCTGGTTGAGCTCGAGCACTTGGCCGCGCTTGTTCATGACGAGTTTGGTCATGTCGCCGGTGCTCTCGACCGGTCCTTCGATGACGTGCGTCTGGATGGGCTCGAAGAGGATCGGGCCTGCGTTGACCATGGCGAGCTTGATGCCCTCACGTACGGCAGGATAGATCTGTGCAGGGCCGCGGTGGATGGCGTCCTCGTGCAGTTTGCAATCCGTCAACGTGACCTTGACACCAAAGCAAGGCTCACGTGCGAGCGGGCCGCCGTCCATGACTTGCTCGAAGCCATCAAGCACGAGCTCGATGCACTCTGCGAGCTGGACGATGCCGCGCGTCGCGTCGATGAGCATGTTGCCGTTGTAGACGTTCTTGATCGAGGAGGCAGTGTCCGTGTCCCAGCCCAGCGCGCGCAGCTTGTCGCGCGTCTCGATGTCCTTCTTCTTGCTGCGGCCGCTCGGGATGTCGCCGTCCTTGATCATCTTGGCGACGAGCGGATCCAGCGGTTCCACCTTGAAGTAGAACTTGTTGTGCTTGTTGGGCGATTTTCCTTCCATCTCCGCGCTCTGCTTGGAGACGGTCTCCCTGAACACGACGATGGGCGGCGACGTCTTGATCTGCACGCCTTTCTCGGTGATGATGCGGTTCTCGATGATCTCGAGGTGCAATTCACCCATGCCGTGCAGGATGTTCTCGCCGGTCTCCTGGTTGATCTCGATCTTGATGGAGGGGTCTTCTTTCGCGACCTTGCGCAGCACTTCGACGAGCTTCGAGAGGTCCTGCGGCTTGGCAGGCTCGATGGCCTTGCTGATGACCGGCTCGAAGATGTGCTTGAGCTCCTCGAAAGGCTGCTCGGGCTCGAGCGTGATGGTCTCACCAGCGCTTCCCGAGATGCCCGATACCGCGATGACGTTACCTGCGCCGATCTCGCTGATGATCTCGGTCTTGATACCTGCGTAGATGAGCACTTGCGAGATGCGTTGCGATTGTTTGGCATTATTGAGGTAGACCTGCATGCCGTCACGGAGCGTGCCGCTGTAGAGTCGTCCTGCGCTGATCTCACGGCCGGACTTCTGGTCGATGAGGATACGCGTGATGACGAACGCGGGCTTGCCATTCGGGTTGCACGTTATCAGGTCCTGGCCCAGCTGCGACTGCAAGTCGCCGTGCCAGATGCGCGGGATGCGGTACTTCTGCGCTTCGAGCGGGTCGGGCAAGTGCTTGACGACCATGTCGAGCAGCACTTCGTGGCACGGGCATTTTTCCCACACGAACTTCTCTCGTTCAGCGGCCTCAAGATCGTAGATCTTGAAGATGTCCTTGAAGCTCACGCCCTTGCGCTGCATGTACGGGACGCTGACCGCCCAGTTGTCACGCGCGCTGCCAAAGCACACGGAACCATTCTTGATGTCGACCTGCCATTTCGGGCCGAGTTCCTGGTCCGCGATCTGGAGCACGAGCCTGTTGAAGTGCGTGATGATCTCGAGGAAACGCGCCTGCATCTGTTCGGGCGTGTACTGCATCTCCTTGATGAGGCGGTCCACCTTGTTGATGAAGAGCACGGGCTTGACGCGCTCGCGCAACGCCTGCTTGAGCACGGTCTCTGTCTGCGGCATGATGCCTTCGCTGGCACACACGAGCACGACAGTGCCGTCCACCGCACGCATCGCGCGCGTGACGTTGCCGCCGAAGTCCACGTGACCAGGGGTGTCGATGAGGTTGACCAGGTATTCGACGCCGTCGAACGTGTGCGGCATCGAGACGTTGGCAGCGTCGACCGTCATGAGACGTTCTTGTTCGTCCGCGTGCTGCCAGGTCGCCATGCCCTTGTCGAGGTCGCCTGCCGCGGCCTCGGACATGAAGCCTGATGCGGCGAGCAGGTTGTCCGTCAAGGCAGTCTTGCCGTGGTGGATGTGCGCGCTCGTCGCGATGTTACGGATGTTCTTCTGGTCCGAGGAGAGGCGTTTCATCCTCTGGATCCTTGTTTCTTCAGCAGCCATTCTTTCTCACCTTGAGTAATATTATACTATGTTCATTTCTTCGCTTTCCGGTAGATCAGCGGTTCGTCGACGCGCTGGTACGGGAAGAGTTCTGTGTCCTTGAACCAGATTGCGATCTCGCGCTTCGCGCTCTCGTGCGAGTCGGACGCGTGGATCAGGTTCTGGATCGGTCTGCCGCTCTCGTCGGCAAGGCCGTAACTGTCGAGCGCGAGGTCGCCCCTGATCGTGCCGGGCGCTGCCGCGGCAGGCGATGTGGGGCCGACGATGGTTCGCACTTTCTCGATGACGCCGTGGCCTTCGAGCACGATGGCGACGACCGGGCTCATGCTGATGAAGTCCATCAACTGTTGCCTGATGCGCTTGCCGATGGTGAGCGCGTCGTCCTTGACCTTGATGCCGCGCTTCTCGTACGAGCCCTTGGTCTTCTCGCCCACGCTCGTGAGCCATGCCTGGTCGTCAGCGTAGTGCGTGCCCGCGATGTCCGCGGTGGGGTGCACGAGCTTGAGTGCGATGACCTTGAAGCCTGGCTTCTCGAAACGCGAGAGGATCTCGCCGACGAGCGCGCGCTGCACGCCATCCGGCTTGATCAGGACGAGCGTCCGTTCCATCGCGCTCGCGCTCATTGTGCTTCACCTGCGGGTTGTTCTGCAGGAGCAGCGTGTTCGCCTTTTGCCTTGGGCACCGTTCCTTTCTTGAACGCGCCTGTCCACTTCATGAAGCGGGCCTCGCGCTCAAGCTTGAGGAAGTTGAGCTGTGCCTTGTGGCTGATGAACCAATAGACGGTGCCGTCCTTCTTGACGTACATCGTCCCTGTGCCTGGTTCGATCGTTTTCCTTGTGTATGAGCATCGTACCATTGTTCACCTCATGCGGCGCCGCGTCCGCCTTTGCTGAGCGGTCGGGCTTCGAATTCTGTTTCGCGCAGCATGACGATGTCGCCGACCTGGATCGGACCCATGCAGTTGCGCCTGATGACTTTGTCCGCGTCGCGTCCCTCAAGGACGCGCACGCGCACCTGGATGGCTTCCCCACGCATGCCGGTGCGGCTGACGATCTCTTCGACACGTCCGGGCACCGCTTGCGTGAAACGCACGCCGCCTTCGGCAGCCTTAGGAGCGTCCTGCTGCGGGCGTTGCTGTTGCGGTTTCTTCTGCGGTTCTGCCATGTGATTATTTCCCCTTGATCTGTTCGATCAATTTCTTGGCTTCGCCTTCCTCGATGATGGCGATTGCTGCTGTCGGGCGTCCCACGCCTGCAGCGTCACCGAGCTCTTCCTTGCTGTTGACCGCGACGCACGGGATGTCGTGCTCCTTCGCGAGCAATGGAATGTGCATTACTACTTCTGCGGGTTGCACGTCCTTGGCGTAAACAACGAGTTTCGCCGTGCCGCGCTCGATCGCCTTGGTCGCCTCGTTCGCGCCCTTCTTGATCTTGCCGCTCGTCTTTGCCATCTCGATGGCCTCAAATGCTTTTTCAGTGTGTTCGTCTGCCATTGTGTATCCTCCCGATACCCTATCACTGTGAGAAATGAATCTCCTCACTCAGGCCTAAAGCGTTGGCTCCAGACCATCATCGAGTCATCGGATAACAAGAAATCCTGATGGGTTATTTATAAAGGTTGCGGCGGAAAGTATGAACTGTGCTCCCGACATACACATACTCTTTCCGCTGAAAGGAGAATTCAGATCCTTGCGCGAATGAGGTGCCGGTAAGAATCGGTATCTGTTTATCACATTTGGACGGACGACATGATGGCATTTCTAGGTAAGTATAATGCGTCGTGGAATATTGGAGATTGCTGAATCTGCGCAGTTAGGCTATGAACTCCGTATCAATCTATCAGGTATGTTTTTTTTACGACGTAAATTGGCACTTTTTTTTTGATTGCGCATGGTGGACACCATGAACCACTTTGTATGGTGGTGGGTGTAGTCCACCAGGTGTGGCCTTCTTTGCATTGCCATCGTAGTTTCGTGGTTGAATTAACATACTTTTGTGATAGGCATTTTCCTTTGTTTTTTCGGGCAAGGCGTGTCATTTGTTTGATAGTTCCACGCAGTAATTCTCCGCCACGCTTGTGACCACACGTCGGACACCATTCTCCAATTTTTATATTGCTTGGCACAGCTCTCCAGATGTGGCCTTTTTTACATTGCCATCTTAGTTTTGTACGATCATTCACATATATTTTTGATAGACATCTTCCTTCATGCATTTGAGCAACTTGATTCATTTCTTTAATTGTTCCACGAAGCAAATTCGCACGCATTCTGATCGCGCATGTCGGACACCATCGTCCATTGCTTATATTGCTAGGTCTGGACGACCATGTGTGGCCTTCTTTGCATTGCCATCGTAGTTTCGTGATTGAATTAACATACTTTTGTGATAGACATTTTCCTTTGTTTTTTCGGGCAAGGCGTGTCATTTGTTTGATGGAGCCGCGCAATGAACCGCCACTGCCCTTATGGCCACACGTCGGACACCAGCGCCCATTTTTTATGTTGTTAGGTGTAGCCTGCCATTTGTGGCCTGCGCGGCATTGCCAGAGTAATTTGCTCTGACAGTTTAGATATGTTGTTGATATGCATCTTCCTCCGCGATTCCGTGCAATGTCGCGCATCTCTTCTATTGTTCGTCTAAAGTTACCGGCACAGTATGGACACCAACTGCCGCGTTTTACATGCATTGGAATTGCATCCCACAGGTGACCTTCCGCGCAGCGCCACTCATGTTTTGTATTGCTTCCAAGGTACGTCATTGAAAGAAGAGCGCCCCCTCGTGACTTAGCAATTCTTTTCAATTCTTCAACTTTTTGCGTCACGCCCAGATTACGTATTGAGGGCGGATAAATCTTGACAATCTTTGGAAAAGAAATACTCCTTTGTCGAGATTCTCTAATTATGAAATCAGCAATTTGATCGTGGGGCACTGTGTATGGTACCTCAATGAGAGTTACACCGTGCTGCTTGCATTGTCGTCGCTTGATGGCGTCATGTTCACGTATCTTTTTGAGTTTGAACGCTTGTTGTAGGTGTGGAATCTTTTGAAAGTGCTGCGCGCCTTGATACTCGAACGCAACGTGACGTTTTTCAGAATAACCGTCTAGTTGTAGTGGTCTGCCGATTTTTCCTTTCAGCCATTGCGGCCAGAGTTTTGGAAATGGAGTTCGGAATATCTTTTCGAAATAGTACCTGCAGATACGTTCACTGATTCCTGCGGAGCAGGTAGAACACCATTGTCCGGAAGTTATATGTGTCGGTTTTGCTTGCCATTTATGTCCCGCATGACATTGCCAGAATAACTTGGTCTGAGAATTTACATATTTTCTGGATAGACATTTTCCTCCCCGTTTTCGGGCAAGGTTACGCATCATTTCTATCGTTTGTTTAATGTTTCCGGCACAGTGTGGACACCAGTATCCGCTAGCTACGTCTGCGGGCGTAACTTGCCATTCGTGTCCTGTATGGCACTGCCAAAGCAATTTCGTGTGATTGTTGACGTACTTCTTCGAAAGGCATTTTCCACCGTTTTTTTGGGCAAGAAGTACCATTTGTTCAATAGTGCCACGTTGTAAATCCGCTGCTCGCTTGCGACCGCACTTTGGACACCACCTACCACTGTCGATGTGGCTTGGTGTAGCCCACCAGATGTGATTAGCTTGGCACTGCCATCGTAGTTTCGTGATTGAGTTCAAGTACCTCTTTGATAGGCAGCGACCGCCACGTCCTTTGGCAATTAAAATCATGTCGCGTAAAGTTAGTTGTTTCATGCGTATTTTATCGGGCGAATTAGTCAAATCGACGTTTATTTCTGGTGCATTTTTTGTTTTCCGGTCTGAACGTGAAAACTACACCCGCACTATATAAGTATGAACCGCAGATTCAAGTCAGGTATTGCTTAAATTTCTAAGGTATGGCAAAACTCGACATACGGAACCTACAGTTAATGGCTGAGTTGAAGTATGAAAAAATAACTACGCATATTCTTTGAATGATGTAAACAATCAACTGCATGTGCGTTGACGTGAATGTGATCTTCCATCCCGGCGTGACTCAGCCGGTTTTTCCTTTATGCTTCAGCAGACCTCGTCTGTCCAGCTCGATACTTCTATAATCGATAAGGTTCATGATTGCCCAGCCGACGTCTCTCGGGCTGTACTGCGCGTTTGTGTTCTTGCCAAAATAGTGCGGGTGAGCCAAGCGCATCTGGATCTCGTGCACTTCTGCGCCACGATGATACTGTTCCTGTACTGCCTTGATCTCGTCGAGCACGATATCGTCTATTTGCGGGAACGTTCCCATGTCATGCCTCCGTCATCGTTGGTCGTTGAAATGATTGTAGTATTTGTTCACTCATAGCTTTGCTCTCCTTTTGGTTTGAGAAAATAACGTGATGTCAATTCAAGCTTTTTATTGTGCAGCAGGTTCAAGATCGCCAGGCCTATGTCGTTCTCGCTCGGTTGCGGGCTCGTCCACTTACCGAAATAATGCGGAAAGAGCAAGCGCATCTTGACCTCATGCGCTCCGACCCCGCGATGGTATTGATCACGCACCGCCCTGATCTCGTTGAGAACGATCTCATCCATGTCATGCGACATGTCAGGCCTCCATAGTCGTTGGTGTTGGCGATGAGCGTTTGTTCGAAGCACTCGATCCATTAACTGAATGCGTATGCTCTCGCACAAAATCGTACTTGCGCTCGTGCGTTGGCGTGAGCGTGACGTTCCATCCGGGCATCACGGGCACAGTATTATAGTGTGTTTTCATGTGGTTCGCGAGCGCGACCATGTCGGTCACGAGTTGTCGCTCGTTCTCAGGTTCATGGCCGTTGAGTCCGGGTATGTATCCTGCGTATTCGATCTCGACCTGGCGCTGGATAGCATCATCGATGGTGGCGCGCGAGAACGTGAACGTGTACACGCGGCCGTGCTGGATGTCCATGACGTAGGCATCCGCTTTCTCCTTGCGGATGCAACCCTGGTAGCGCGCGCCTGCCAGCGTCGCGGTCTCGATCCTCTTGAGGATCTCGTCCATGGTCGCCTCGTGCCGGTCCTCGGTGCGTTTGGTGATCATCGACGCGCCTGCGACATGCGGAAGCCGCATCGGCTGGTTCTTGAGCTTGACGTATGATTTGTCGTCACGCTCGATCACGACCAACGATTCCTCTTTTCCTTTGCCCCAGAACCGGTTGGTTCCGTCTGCGCTGACATAAAGCTGGTCCTTGATGAAGCGCGCGTTCTTCGTGGGCGGGAATTTGAACGCGTTGAGGTATTCCTTCATGTCAGGTTCCTCGGCACTGTTCCTCTTTGCCGGGCGCACATCGAATTTCATTTCGTATTCCAGCATCGGAAACTCTTGGGGCATTTTCTGGCCTGCAAGGATCCTGCGGACAAACCCGTTCGTATGTATTCGTACGAACAACGCATGCGCGTCCCTGAGGTCTTGCACTACTCGTGTCGCCTGGAATTTCGTGATCGCTGCATCGATTGTCTGTGGCAGGTCGCCGTACCTCAATTGCTCTTCCTCGGCCCATGACATGTAATATCCTCGGCCCATGTTCACACCTTCTTCATCGTCGCTTTCGGGAATGATTCGCCGTACTCGCGCAGCATGGCGTCAAGCGGTCGCTCGCCAAAGCAATCCCATGTGTGGACGAGAAAATGCGAGCCCCAGTATTGCAGCAAGAGCGCCGGGTCGTCTGGGATGGGCGCCACTTCCTCGATCTTGACGGTCTCCGGCGCCCAGATCATGATGTAGGACGCGTCGGAAGGTGTGGCGGCATTCGTCGTTTGGATGATGCCCCTCAAGAGAGGATCGTTGTTCGCGGCATCCTCGAGGTCAAGGCACGTCGTGAGCGCGTTCGCATAGGCGCGTTGCGCTTCGCGCGTGAAGGGCGGGATCTCGGCTTGGACATCATAGTTGTCATTGCGATGAGTAACGTGGACTTTGGTGGTCTTTTCTTCAGGGTTTCGCACGAGCCCGTTGATCGGTACTCTGAAGATCACAGGGACAGGGATCTCTTTATCCTCGCTGTACCGTCGTTCATTCCGGACATTCCGTGTCAGCTGGAAGATCTCGTGTGAGATCATACCATATTTCTCTGCGAGTCGACGCGTGAACCACGCGCCCGCATAATTCTTTGCGCACTCGAGCGCGTCCTCATCGAAGGGAAGCAGGAAGTTCGCCGCCATGGCTTCCAGCATGGTCCGCGCTTTCTTCTCGTCAAAACTTATCTTTCCCTTGGTTTTCGTCAAGGCTTCGCTAAGCCGGTCTTGTTCCATTCTGATCCCCTCCGATGTGTTTCTTGATGTACGACACGCGTAGGCAGACGCTGGTGTGCTGGTCTGCGTCGAAGATAGGTACGTGGTGCACAGGGTATGGTGATGCTGCATAGGCCTTGCAGATCATGTCGTGGACACGTTGGCCTTGCGCGGCGTCCTCGAAGCGTTGTGCGTCTTGTTTGTATACGCCCAAACGCGCGAGCACGAACACGCCTGCATAGCCCCTGGTCTGTGCGAGGTCTGCGATGTAAGAGGGCACGTCGACGCCACGTTCCCAATGGTAACCGATGCCGTCAGGGATGCCGCGATCGAAGAACACGAGCGGTTCGTGCTTGACGGATTCTTCGAGCGCGAGCTGGCGGTGCACGACGTGCTGTTGGAAGAGATGGAAGTCTCTCGCAGGATGGCAGTCGCTTCCTGTGCGTTCTGCTTCATCGATGAGTTGCCGCGCCACTTCATCGACGCAACGGTATCCTTGTGCCTGCAACGCCCTGATGAGCGTCGATTTCCCGGTGCAGGGTCCGCCTGTGATGATGTACTTGGCCACAGATATACTCTTATAGTTGTAGTTGAATTATAATTCACTGACAAAGAAATAGTCATAGTGTTGTATGCTTGAGAGCGCGATGGTGAAACAGGTCGTCGGGTTCGTGCAGGCAAAGCCCCGCAGCATCCAGGAGATCGCGCACCTCTTGCAGAAGAACTGGCGCACAGCGGATCGGTATGTCGAGCAGATCGCGACAGAGCAAGGCAGCATCGCGACGCGCATCTTCCGCGAAGGCACGCGCGGCGCGCTCAAGCTCGTGTATTACGTGAACAGCGAACGCATCGCAAGCACCGAATTCCAGGAGCGCCTGCTGCAGCGCATCCTTGCAGGAACGAAGAAATTCGACTTCTCGCCATTCGACATCTATCAGTACGTAGCACCTGACAAGCGCCGCGCCTTCGTCGAGATGCAGGACGACGAGAACGTACGCATCGCGCAGGACATCATCGGCATGTTCCGCGCCGCGCAACAAAGAATCATCATCTTCTCCGGCAACCTGTCGTGGGCGAATGCCAAACAAGGTACGACCAAGATCATCGATGTGCTCGAGGAGGTCGCGAAAGCCGGCATCCCGATCAAGATCGTCTCGAGAGTGGACATCGCCTCACTCAAGAATCTCGCGCTCGTGCAGGAGATCAACGACAAGCTCGGTCGCGAAGCGATCGAGGTCAGGCATGCGGAGCAGCCATTGCGCTGCACCATCATCGACGGCACGCATGCACGGCTCAAAGAATCAAAGAGCCCCGAACAGTACAAGAGCGGCGAGCTCGAGAAGAAAACACACGTCTTCTACGACATCTACGATGTTGAATGGGTCGAATGGCTGCAGAAAGTGTTCTACCTCATGTTCCGCGCGGGCATGCCTGCGAGCAGGCGGCTTGAGGGCATCAGCAGCATCCAGCAACTAAGCAAGACAGGACACGTCATGCGACGAGGGAAGTGACCATGCTCAAAGTCGACCTGCACATGCATTCTGGTGAGGACCCGGTCGACAAAGGGTTCAAGCACGATGCACGCATGCTCATCGATCGTGCCTCTGCGCTGGGCTTTGACGCGATCGCGATCACCAACCATGAGCAGGTTGCCTACACGCCTGCGCTTGGCACGTACGCGCGTTCGAAGAAGTTCCTTTTGATCCCTGCCTGCGAGGCAAGCATCGAAGGAAAGGACGTGTTGATCTACAACGTGACAGAGACAGAACGCAAGGCAGTCACGACGTTCGACGAGCTGCGTGCGTTGCGCAAACGTCGCGGAAAATCAATTCTTGTCATCGCGCCGCACGCGTTCTATCCGGGCAGCGTCTGTGTCGGAAGGGTCCTTGAACGACACCCTGACCTGTTCGACGCCATCGAGATCTCACAATATCATTACGGGCTGATGCCGTACAACAAGAGGGCGGTACGTGCGGCGCGCGTGTTGAATAAACCGCTCGTGGCGACGAGCGATGCGCACTCGTTCCGCTTCTTCGGCAAGCACCATACGCTCGTCGACGCCAAACTGCGCGTGCAGGACGTGCTGGATGCGATCCGCAACGGAAAATGCACGCCACGTCCGGCGTCGTTGTCATTCAAGGATTTCTTGTACGTCGGCAGGCACATCCTGATATTCAGGGTTTTGGGCATGATTGGCATCAAGCGTTACCAGGCGTTCTGAGCGCATGATTTTTTATAGCAGCTAGCGCCCCAGAACGTCATGGAACATCAGAAGTCACAGTCTCCTGCCGCAGACAATGAGGAATACGAGATCGAGTACGACCGCGACGGCTGCATCGGCGCAGGCTCGTGCGCGGCAGTCGCCAAGAACAACTGGGTCATGGCAGAGGATGGCAAGGCGACAGTGCGCAAACTCGTCATCAAGGCGTCAGAACTGCAGGAAAACCTCGACGCGGCAAGAGCCTGTCCCGTCAACGTCATCCACATCAAGAATAAAAAAACAGGCGAGCGGCTGATCTAGTATCGTTAGCGTGTGTGGACCAGTTTGAGGTGCTCACCTGATCCGTCGATCCGTGCGAAGGGATTGTACCCATACGGCACCCATAATGACGGGTCATAGCGGGTCTCCACTTCCTGTGGTCTGATCCCGAACTCGAACAAACGGTTCGCGTTGTGGAATAGCATGTTGTTCAGGATTGCTTCATTGATGCCGTGTTTCTGCAGCCGTTCGATGCCTTTCGGGATGAAGATGAGCGTCGGCACGCCTGATGCGGGCTTCTCGGCATGCTGCTTTCGCTCGGGCGTGTGCGGTGCGTGATCGCCACCGATCACCTGGAACTCGCCGCGTAAGACGTACTCCAGATGTTTTTCCTGCTGTTCAGGACTTCTGAGCGGTGGATTCATCTTCACGTTGTTGCCATGATACTTGTAATCGTTCCAGTTGAGGAACATGTGGTGCCATGTCGTCTCGAGCACGATTTCGAAGGGCACGAACTTCCGCAAGTTCTTCGCGAGATCCACGGTATCGGTGCTCGACACGTGCGCGACGTACATCGTGCCCTGGAATCTCGCGTCGTACGCAAGCCGCGCTTGTGCCTCGAACTGCGTCGTTTCGCTCGTTTCAGGTCGATGGAAGGAATGCGTGATGGGATCCTTCGGATCAAACGTTCCGACGAACAGGTTCTCGTTCTCGAAGTGGGCCTTCCAGATCCTGTTGTAGCCGATATCCGCGACCTCATCCCAAATCATTTTGTGGTCATCCCAGTGCTTCACTCCCGTATCGCCGGTCGAGTCTGAGAGAAATGTCTTGCAGGAGCGCAGGCCATAGGCGCCGTCCATGACTGCGCACAGCGCCTGACGGACTTGGTCGCGGTTGTTCGTCAAGCCGATATGGATTCTGTGCTTGATATCGCCACGGTAGCCATCTGCTAGTTCCGTGCGTTTCTTAATGGCATCCAGGTTCTCAAGGCCAGGTTTCGTGTTGGGCTGTTCGACGACGGCGCAGATGCCCACTGCCTTCGCGTGCTCGAACCCGAGCTTGAGGTAGTTATTGTCAGGATATTCTTCCCAGCGGAAGTGGACGTGTGGATCGATGACCTTCAGATGTTTCACCATTATACCCCTCCTTTATGCCGCCGCCTTCCGTATGGTGCGGATCAGTCCTGGTCCTTCATAAATCAATGGCGTGTACACTTGCAGGCGCGTCACGTTGCCGATGTCCATGCGTTGCTTGACGCGTTCTGCTGTGCGGATGCCGCCGCACGCGTGGATTTCCCAGTCCTTGTGCGCGTAGTTCGTCGCGATCTCATCTGCGAAGAGCCATTGCGCTTTGAGCGCTATTGCGTAGACCGCGTCGCCGCTCGCGCCCCCGAGCTTTTGGTCTTCAGGGATGCCGTTGACGATGCGCTGCCGTGTCGTGTTTGCGACGACAAAACCCCTGATGGCGTCGTACTGTGACGCGACTGCGAGGATTTGTCGCACTCCGTCGTGATCCACGTCCGGTGATACTTTGAGGTAGCCTTTCTTGCCGCGCGTGGCAAGGTCGAGGCAGATAGGGCGGAGCAAGTCATCGAGCGAACGTTGGTAGTTCGTCGTGACGGCGTGCGTGTTGGGACACGAGATGTTGATTTCGAAATCTTCTGTGAAATAACTGAGGTGGTGGATGGTGCCAAGGATGTCAAGGACCGCTTCGTCGCCTACCTTGCCGGGCGTGCTCATGGTGTTGATGATCAATGGCACTCCTGTGTGGCCGTACTGTAACAACGTCTGTTCGACCCGTTTCGCCCCGACGCCCGGCAATCCCAGATAATTGACGAGCGATTGTGGTGGGAAGCGCCAGACGCGCGGGCGTTCCTTGTTGCCCTCCCACGGATCGAGCGTCACGGTGCCGATCACGACGCGGTCGAACCCGAGGTGTTTGAGGATCTTCGGCGGTATCTCGCCGTTCTTGTTCATCCCCGCTGCATTGCAGATCTCAACCTTCGTTTTTCTGTGGTTGTCGCCGTGATTGAGCAGGAGCCACGGGAGGAGGCCGCAGGACGCGTCGCCCCACCATCCCAACCGTTGCGCGTACTCGATGGCGATGTGGTGTGCGCGTTCCGGATCGTCCTTTGTCTCGTCAAAGAGTTTGTCTCTTAGCTCGAGATATTTGTTGTCCACCCACTCCCGCAGAATATCCATTACTGAGTGGCGACCATCCCAGTCTATAAATTCTTTCTGTGAATGTTTAAATAGCACGGGTGAGCATGGAGGGCGCATGAAAGTCTGGAAGGCGCTCTTCAACAAAGAACCCGCAGGCATGATTGCTCTCATCCTTGTCATCGTCGTCATCGCATGGGCGCTGCTCATCCGGACCCCGTCCTTGACGCGGGATGATGTCGGTGTCGTCATCGCCGACGCGATCTCGAGCGCAGGCATCAAGAGCAGCGCGGCGGTCCAGCACGACGTGTTCGACAAGTTCAAACAGTGCCAGCCCATCCAGGTCGCCAAAGAACCGAGGGAGCGCAGCTGCGACGATTTGTGCGGCAGGAATGTCTGCGTGCTCGCGGGCGCGCGCTTCACGCTGCCTGCGCAGCCAAACGACACGCTTTACCAGCCCATCGCGTGCGCGACAAAGACCGCAGAAGCCATGTTCTGTCACTGTTGCGGATCGTGATATGGCACTGACGCGCGTCCCGAAGTCCTTGCGTGCGTGGTTCGTGTTCCACTTCTTCGCCGACGTGGCGTTCGCGTTGCCGCTGTTCTTCGCGCCCCGCTGGACATTGGCGCTCCTTGGCGTCGTCACGGTCGACCCGTTGTTCACGCGCATCGTCGCCGCAGCGCTTTTCGGCATCGGCATCACGTCGCTTCTGAGTGCAAAAGAATCGGTCGAGACGTACCGTGCCATGCTCACGCTGAAAGTCATCTGGTCGTTCGCGGCGACGCTCGGCATCCTGTGGTCGATCCTCGAAGGATACGCGAGCGCGGCCTGGCTGGCGTTCTGCATCTTCCTCGTCTTCCACATCGTGTGGTTGTATTATTGGTGGAAGCTCCGTCAGTGACGGGTTGCTGCGTATTCCTTGATCACGTCCTGCAATGCCGCCGGGCTGAACTGCTGCCACGGCCTGCCGGTCATGTGGAGGTGCGCCTCGGTGCCGTCCCAGAGCATGAAGCCAGAGAGCGTCTTTGACATGCCGGTCTTTATGATGATGTCCGGCGGCACGAGCGCGCTGGTGTAGATCGCGTCCTTGATCGTCGCGGCACTGATCCCGTCAGGATCGAGCTTGCCGCTGCGCACCTGTTGCGCGATGATGCGCGCCGCGTCCACCATCTCCTGCTTGCCGTCATAATTGAGGCAGATGTTGAAGAAAAACGCATCGTGGTCCTTGGTCTCCTCGATGAGCTTCTTGACCGCGTCGACAAGACGGCCAGGCACGTTGTACCAGTGGCCGAACACCGCCACCTTGATGCGATGCTGCCCGAGGAGCGGCCACGACCGCAGGTCGTCGAGGAAGCGCGTGAGCGAATCCACGACGGTCGGATAGTCATTGTGGCTCTGGATGTGTTGCGGCAAGAGCAGGAACGTCATGACGGGGACGTCGAGCACGACGCACTCTTCGACCACGCGCTTGACATTATCGAACTTGCACGCGTACGCCTGCTCGAGCGTGACGCCTTCCTGCGCGACGTACGCTTTGGTGCCGCCCACGATGAAGGCAAGATGCCGCACGCTCCCCATGGACTTTCCCACGGCTCGAGATTATTTAAACATTCACTCTCGGCGAGCGGTAGCAAATTGTTTTTAAGCAACCGTCGGCACGTGTGGATCATGGATCCCCTGACCCTGCTCCTGTTGTGGAGCGGAGCATTGCTCGTCGTCGGGACGTACACCGACCTGCGCTGGCGTGAAGTGCCTGACTGGCTCAACTTCGCCGCGATCGCGGCAGGCGCAGGCACGCGCATCATCGCATCGGTTGCGACAGGGGATTGGTCGTACTCGCTCATCGGCGCGATGGGTTTCGGCGCCGCGCTCGCCATCGCGTACGCGATGTTCTATCTGGGCCAGTGGGGCGGCGGCGACTCGAAGATGCTCCTCGCGCTGGGCATGCTGCTTGGCATCGAGCCCAGTTCACTGGACACCATCGGCATCGCGTTCTTCATCAACTGCCTGCTCGTGGGCGCCGCGTACGGCATCGCGTGGTCCGCCGCGCTCGCTCTCACGCACTGGAGCGCGTTCGCGAAACACGTGCGGATCATGTTCGCGCACGGCGCGCTGCGCCAGATTGTCGGCGGCGTCATGGTCATGGCACTCATGCTCGCCGTGCTCTCGTTCGTCGTCCCCGAACAGCTGCGGTTGTCGCTCGTCCTCCTCGCGGTCTCCGTCCCTGCGCTCACGATCATCGGCGTGATGATCAAAGCGGTCGAGCTCGGATGCATGCTGCGCAGGATCGCGCCTGAACGGCTCACGGAAGGGGACTGGATCGTCAAGGACATCGTGGTGGGCGGCAAGCGGATCGTGGGACCGCGCGACCTTGGCGTGTCCGTCCCACAGATCAAACAACTCGTGGAATTCGCGCGCAAAGGCCGCATCAAGACCGTGCTCATCAAGGAAGGGATCCCGTTCGTGCCCTCGTTCCTGCTCGCGTTCATCGTCACGCTGGCCGCGGGCAACCTGATGCTGCTCCTGCTGCCCTAAGGGATGCGGCGCAGCTGCCTGAACAGGTAGTTCTCCTCGTCGGGCTTGACTTCCTGCGGCTTGGGCTGCTCGATGGGCTTGGGCTTCTCCTTCTCGAACACGCCGATGTTCTTCGCCTCGCCCTTGAGCTTGAGCTCGATGGTCGACATGGCCTCTTCGTCGAGCTGCCGCGCTTCCCAGCTTAGGTTGATGTCGTCCTGCTCCTGGCGCGGCACGATGTGGAGGATGAGATGCGGCAGCACTTGCCCTGCGCCTGTGCCGTTCTGGACGATGATGTTGGTGCCCTGTGATTGCATCCCTTCAAAGAGCGCCATGCTGATGCGGTTCGCCACCACGAACATCTCGGCCACGACGTAATCCGGCGCGTTCTCGAGGATGGTGATCTCGTCCTTGGGCACGACCCAGACGTGGCCAGGTGCGCTCGGGCTCGGCGCCACGAGCGCGACGACGTGCTTGCCCTCGAAGAGCAGCCCCTTGCGGCTCGTGATGAGCTGCGTGACAAGGCCGCTCATCGCTTGCCTCCGAGCAAGAGCGACGTGATGTCATCAAGATTCGTCCCTTGGTCGCTAGGCGACTCTTGCGGTTGTGGTGGAGCGGGTTCTTGAGGTCTCTTTGCCGGTTCGGTCGTGGGTGCGGACTCTTCCTTCTTCGTTTCAGGTCCGTGTTTTGGTTGTGGCGTCTGCTCGGGTTTCGCTTCTTTTTTTTGCGCTTCCTTGACTTCCTCGATCGCGACCGGTTCCTTGCCGAACGCCTTCGCTATCAGCGGCGCGAGCGCCTTCTGCACCTGCACGATCTGCTGTTCGGTGATGTCGCCCGGCGGCAGCATCAAGCCCACCTTGTCCCCTTCCTTGCGCGGGATGACGTGCATGATGAAGTGCGACGCGCGCTGGCCTGCAGCCATGCCGTTCGCGGCGAGGATCGTGCTGCCCTCGGCGCCCACCGTGCGTAAGAGCGCCTTGCTCATCTGCTTGGCGACCATGCCCATGTACGCGAAGAGTTCATCAGGGACCTGCGGCGAGACGCTGTAATGCTCCTTGGGCAAGAGCAGCACGTGGCCGGGATTCGCGGGGTTGATGTCGAGCACCGCGAGCACTTTGTCGTCCTCGTAGACGATCTTGGACTGCACGCGTTTCGCTATGATGTGGCAGAAGATGCACTGCTGTTTCTGCAGCTGCCGCAACTGCTCGGGCGACATCTTCTTGAGATCCTCTTCGGTGAGCGCCATGCGTTCACCATGTCTTGCCCGGTATTTATAGTTCGTGGCTCGCACGCCAACCTTTATATAGTTGAAAAGACGCGATGAAGCAGAAAAAGGGTGACATCGTTGTTCAAGGGCACTAGAGGAATCTCACCACTTGTCGCGACCGTCCTGCTTATAGCCTTCTCGGTCGCGCTCGGCGCCGTCGTCATGAGCTGGGGCGAGTCGTACATCGAACAGCGCGCGGAGTTCGTCTCCGGCCGTTCCGAAGTGGGCGGTCCCTGCGACACCGCGCTCGTCACCATCATCAAGGTCAAGGACCAGATCCAGATCTGCGAGCGCGACAACACGCTTGAGCTCTTCGTGGAAAGCGGACCGCAACGCCTTGTCGGCATCAAGGCACGTGTGCTCGGCGCGGACAGCGTCTTTTTGGCAGAGAACATCCTTGCCTCGCCGCTTGAAGCCGCAAGCGCTATCAAGACAGTCATCAACCATGGCGCCATCGGCACAGTGTCCCAAGTGACCCTCACGCCCGTGATCCTCGTCAATGAGAACCAAGAATTCTGCACGGAATCCAAGACGATCGTCGAGGACATCAGGCCCTGTTAGGATGCGGCTCTCCTGGCTGGTCGTGTTGGTTCTGCTCTCGACAAGCGTCGCTGCCACGCAACAGGACGTGTGGTCATGGATCACAGGAGCGGCAAGCGCGGCGCCTGACAACGTCGACGTCTCGCTCTACGCCGGTGACGACCCTGTGGGCACGGCGAATCCCGGCTCGCAAGGACAGGCGCGCGCGATCGTCGCGGGCGACGTCCTGCGCATCGTCGTGGATGACGCACGGCGCGCCGGCGTCCCCCTGACCGCTGTTGCGACCATCACCCTCACGCAAGGTACCTCGGTCCTAAGCACGTTGACGGTGGACGTCAGTGGTGGTGAGGGATTGCTTCTTTTCGAGATACCTGCGGCGTGGGGCGGCAATTATCACGTGACTCTCGAGATCGATGGCGTGAGCGCCCGCAACGAGTTCAAAGTGCAAGGATTCGGTTGTTATGCGATCCAAGAAGGCTGCGATGGCCTCGACAACGACTGCGATGGCGTCATCGATGATATCGATGCGCGCAGCTGCGGCGGCTCCGAGGCAGGTGTGTGCAGGCAAGGCATGCAGGAATGCAAACAAGGATACTGGACGGCATGCGAAGGCGCAATCGAGCCGGACATCGAGGTCTGTGACGGCCTCGACAACGACTGCGATGGCCGTGTGGATGAAACGTTGCGCCGCGCATGCGGTAGCGACGATGGCGCGTGCATCGTCGGGACACAGGTGTGCAGTGCAGGATCGTGGTCGGCATGCGGCGGATCGTACGTCGGGCCGGTTTCGGAGAGCTGCGATGGCATCGACGACGATTGCGACAACGACGTGGATGAGGGCATCCAGTGCACGTGTGAGGACGGACAGACGCAAGCATGTGGATCTTCCACAGGTGCGTGCCAGAGCGGCGTGCAGCGCTGCGCCGCGAACAGGTGGGGCATGTGCGAAGGTGGTGTGCGTGCGGCCGCAGAGGCATGCAACGGCATCGACGACGACTGCGACGGCAGCATCGACGAGGACGTCGTGGAATTGTGCGGTGGCCCAGACATCGGCGCATGTTCTATGGGTGAGCGCACCTGCAGCAACGGCGCATGGGGACAGTGTGCCGGTGCCGCATACGCTTCCGAGGAGAGATGCAACGGCGTGGACGACGACTGTGACGGCCAGATCGACGAATCCATCGCGCGCGCATGCGGCGCAGGCGGATGCATGCGCGGCATCCAGTACTGCGAGCTCGGCACGTGGGGTGTGTGCAGCGACACGCGCGGCCCGACACCTGAATCCTGCAACGGGGAGGACGACAATTGCGATGGACGCACCGATGAGGGCCTCTTGCGGACGTGCGGCTCGGACGTCGGCGCGTGCCAGGCAGGCACGCAACAATGCGCAGACGGCGCGTGGGCGTCGTGCGTCGAGAGCGTGGCGCCTGTGGAGGAATCCTGCAATGAAGTGGACGACAACTGCGACGGCCAGACCGACGAGGGGTGCGGTTGCGTCGAGGGCGCGGTCGAGGACTGCGGCACCGATGTGGGCATCTGCGTCAAAGGCACACGCACGTGCACGGACAACCGTTGGGGCGCATGTGCGGGTGGTGTGCAACCCGCGACAGAACGTTGCAACGGCGTCGATGACGACTGTGACGGGGAGGCAGACGAAGCGATCATTCTCGCCTGCGGCATCAGCGCCACGCCTCCCTGCGGTCTTGGCGCCCAACAATGCGTGAACGGCTCGTTGACATCATGCGAGGGCAATCTTGATCCTTCTGTCGAAGTCTGTGATGGACGCGACAACAATTGTGATGGCACGGTGGATGAGGCCGTGTGTGAGTGCGGCACTGGCGATGTGCGACAATGCGCCGGCTCTTGTGGTGCAGGCACGCAGCGTTGCGACGACGGCAGATGGGGCGCCTGCGAGGCAGCGCCATCCCAGGAAACGTGCAACGGCATCGACGACGACTGCGATGGCAGGACGGACGAGGGACTGGTCCAGCGCTGCGGCAGCGACGTCGGCGAATGCCGCGGCGGCCAGCAGTCCTGCAAGGACGGCGCATGGTCCGCGTGCCACGGCTCCAAGGGTCCCTCTCCCGAACTGTGCGATGACGCCGACAACGATTGTGATGGCGCCATCGACGACGCGTGCGTCCAAGGCGCCGGCCAGCCGGCACTCGTCCAGGCGACTCCCGCGGCCAATCCTGCCGCGACGTGCGCCGCAGGCGATGGTTGCAGGCAGGGATGCGCGCCGCGTGACACTGACTGCCCCACGCCGCAATTGGACGTGAGGATCATCGATCTTCCCGCGCACCTTGACGCGACCGACCAGCAGTTCGGCGTCGAGGCGCTCGTTACCAACATCGGCGACGTCACGTTGCCCAATGTCGTGCTCGACGCGAACACCACGCGCGGATGGAGCGGCGAGCAGGAACTGATAGGGACGCTGGCGCCAAACGAATCCCGCACTGTGACCGTGGCGTTCACCAACACGTTCTGCCCACCGACAGGAGTCCCTGCTCCCGACATCCCGCGCGACATCGGCCTCACGCTCGACGCGCACAGCGGCATGGTCGGCGAAAAGACGACGGTCACACGGCCTGTGCGCACACCGCCCGTGGGTGTCCTTGTCACGCCGCGCGACGGATCATTGCGGACGTGCGTCGTGGTGGGCAACAGCGAGCCACGGCGTCGGAACCTCGAGGTGGAAATCGAGGTCTATGACCAACAGCGCGACCACATCGTGGACTTGATCTCGCCGTTGCGCGTCGAACCGAACGAAACGTTGATAACCGCGCATGACTATTCCTTGCGCAATATCGAGGTGCCCAAAGTGTACAGCGTCCGCGCGAACATGTTCGAGAACGGCTCGTTGTTCTCCCAGGGATACCATGTCGCCGAGGCGCACGCGAGCGTCGACCTCTCGCACACGCGCCTGCCCACGTCGTTCACGATCATGGGCTTCCTACGGTCGTTCTTGCAGGTGTTTTCCTGATGGTGTTCCTCTTCGGGTATGACGTCCCGATCGTGGAGGTGATCGTGGCGCTCAGCGTCATGACATTCGTCACGCTCGCGCTCCTCATGCTGTCGTTGTACCGCACCAAGCAGATGAACAAGAAACTCGACCAGCTCCTCATCGAGGAGAAGAAGGTCAAGAAGGAACTGGACGAGACCAAGGACGAGGAGGACCAACAGCTTGGCATCATCCGTGACATCGTGCAGGAACTGCACACGCTCAACCAGATCACGAGCAAGGAGCATGAGGGCATGGCCGCGGTGCAGCGCCTGGCGCAGAAGGCGTCGAGGCACATCCGGCTCCATGACAAGCGCATGCATCCCGAATTGAGGAACGTCCTTGAGGAGCTCGCAGCGCACGTGCGACAGCTCGAGCACGTGAGCGCGCGGGAAGATCGGCAATTGCGCACCATCAACAGGATCATGGCGAAGTCGCGACGGTAACATTTTTATTGCGCCTATCGTCACTGCGTCGCTATGGATGAGAAGAAGACTGTTGATATCTTTTATGAGTGGGGCCAGCTGAAGCGCGTGCGGCATGAAGGCCTGACGCTCGCAGGTGTCGAGCACCCTGACAGCGTGGGCGAGCATTCGTTGCGGGCGGCGCAGATCGGCTTTGTCCTCGCGCACCTCGAAGGATATGCAAACCCTGCTGAGGTGTGCGCCATGGCCGTCTTCCATGACATCGGCGAGTGCCGCGTCGGCGACATCCATAAGATCGCGAACGGCTACATCAAGGCAGACGAGGAGCGCGCGGTGCGCGAACAACTCGCGCCGCTCGGAGCGGCAGGCGAGCAGATATTCTCATTGTGGCGACAGACCGAATGTCGGGACACGCCGGCAGGAATCCTCGCAAAAGACGCCGACTGGCTCGAGATGGCGCTCACCGCCAAGGAATACCTCGAGCAAGGACACGCCATCGCGCAGGTGTGGATCGACAACGTCGCCAAGGCAGTCAAGACGCGCTCCGCGCAACGTCTTGTCAAGGCGCTGCAGAAACGCCGCAGCACGGACTGGTGGCAGGACCTCGTGCGGCTCTGACGCCCTTCATATAGACTTTATAACCGAAAGCTATAAATATACGGATTAGTATACTGGTGTTGTCTCCCGTCTCTTTCTCCGTGTTGGCCCAGAACAAGGAGGAATAACACTAGCAATGACGGATTTCGTTTCACAATTGAAGCAATGGTACGGGCGCGTCCACGGCAACACACAGACGCAGCACAACGACATCCATGCGCAACACATATCCCCGCATGACAGGACATTCTCGTGGCTCATGAACATGCACTGGATGAATCTCGAGCGCTATCTTGAGCACGACACCACGGTTCCCATCCCTGAAGGCAAGGAAAACTATTCCTACGACGCCATGTTCCTCGTCGCGAACGGCGCAGGCATCGCCGACGAATTGTACGCGGACAAGATCATCAAAAAGAAACCCTCGGGTGTCATCGCTCGAGTGACGTCAGAAAAGACGTTCAATGACTACCTCGCACTCCAGATGGCAATGCACGAGGATGGAGGATACGTCTATGACAGCGATAACCGCCTCATGTTCCGCGTCCCTAGGTTCAATTCTAACAAAGTGAACCTCACGTTGCCCGAGCGCATCGCCGCGGTCTTCGCGCCACAACTCTATGATCCTGTTGAGATCGACTACGAAGCGTTCCTCCCCCAAGATTTCTTGTCGCGCGATGGGACTGAAGCGCCTTCTGGTGAAAACCTCGGAACGCGCACACAATCCGCTATCGATATGGCAACACGCTATGACCACGTGCATGTCTTTCTCATCAAGAAGAGCGCGTACGGCGACAGCGGCATGGGCAAGCTCGTGCACCTGACTCATGAAGGCGTCGTGCAGGAATTCTACTTCAAGCGCGACACGGAGGAACCGCAACGCTTCATCGGCGTGCACCGCGTCTACGACCGTGCCGAAGGCAAACTCCAGAAAACGTACACGGAGAACGTCGTGACCCCTGCCCCGCAAGGGGCGGCGGTCCCCGTCCCGCAGTACGCCGTCGCTGCGTGAGTCTGTTCCAAGGGAATGGTTTCATCCAGGATTGTATTGATACGTCCTTCTCAGATGACTGACTTGTACGAACCCGTACACTTCCAACAGACTTTTCATTCCCGGAATCCTGGCTCTCGGATCATCTAAGAACAGAACATCCCCGAAATCAATAATGCCCGGTGTCAAATCGGGTCTGACAAGTATGTCTCTCTGTGCGTGTAAGAACCTGTCCAGTCTGTACACTCCTTTCCTACGACAGAGCCTTAATGATTTTTGTAGCTCATCAAAAAATTCTTCAGGAAGCTTTTCTGGATACTTCGCTAAATGGATCCCCGGGATATACTCTGAATAGAAAGAATCGGGCGTATCTCCTCTCCTCACCAGCCTCTGAACATGAGGTATGTCGGCAACCATTTCTAATGCTCTTGCTTCTCGTTCTACCATCTCAGTGGATGGTACATCTCTTCGTAGACCACTATGGTTTGCTCTATACACGATCTTCTTGACAAGACCATCCTCACGTTCGACCCTGGAATCTCTATCTTCGTGCAGCAAATATGCCATGATGTTCAAGGATTGATGGCATCTTTTGAATTTTATGTATCAGTTCGGGCAAACTTCGCGGACGCAATCCCGCCCCCTTTTTGCAGAGGTCGGAGAACATACGGCACTGTGACGACTATCTTCCACACGACGAGCCCCATTCGTAATCTTTATAAACCACCTGCTGGCCTTCTGAATTTTTCCCAGTAACAGTCAATATCGGTGAGTGAGGACTATGGAACTATACATCTTGATTGCAATCAGTGTTCTTGCGCTTCTTTACGTGTGCTTCTTGTCCATGCGTATCACCAAGAAAAGCGCTGGCAACGCCCGCATGCAGGAGATCAGCGGCGCCATCCGGGAAGGCGCCATGGCATTCCTGACCCGCGAGTACAAGGTCATCGCCGTCTTCGCAGTCATCATCACGATCCTGCTCGGCATCTTCATCAGCATCCCCACCGCGGTCTCGTTCATCGCAGGTGCGCTCGCGTCCGCGCTCGCCGGCTTTATCGGCATGCGCATCGCGACCAAGGCGAACGTCCGCACGGCAGATGCCGCGCAACGCAGCATCACCGAGGCGCTCGGCGTCGCGTTCTCGTCAGGCATGGTCATGGGGCTTTCTGTCGTCTCGCTCGGCCTGCTTGGTGTCGTCATCTTGTACATGGTGTACGGTGACCCCGAGATACTCTTCGGCTTCCCCTTCGGCGCAGGCGTTGTCGCGCTCTTCGCGCGCGTGGGCGGCGGCATCTACACCAAGGCAGCCGATGTCGGCGCGGACCTTGTCGGCAAAGTCGAGAAGAACATCCCTGAGGACGACCCGCGCAATCCCGCAGTCATCGCCGACAACGTCGGTGACAACGTGGGGGACGTCGCCGGCATGGGCGCGGACCTCTTCGACAGTTATGTCGAGAGCATCATCGCAGCCATGGCGATCGGCCTCATCACTGTCGGCACCGGCGGCGTGCTGCTGCCGCTCGTGGTTTCCGGCGCAGGAATCATCGCGTGCTTCATCGCCATGTTCTTCGTCACGACGAAGCGCGAGGACAAGATCAACGCGGCACTTCGCAGGGGCATCCTTATCAGCTCTGCCCTCGTCATCATCGCATCTTATTTTCTCACCAAGATGTACATGTCAGACCTTGGCGCGTTCTGGTCGATCGTTGCAGGCGTCGTCGCAGGCATCCTCATCGGCATGATCACCGAGTATTACACGTCGTACGACTTCGGTCCGGTGAAAGGCATCTCGGAAGCGTCCAAGACCGGCAGCGCGACCAACATCATCCACGGCCTCGCTGTCGCCAAAGAAAGCACGGTGCTGCCCGTGTTCGTTATCGCAGCGGCGACATTGCTTTCGTTCAAGTTCGCCGGCCTCTACGGCATCGCGATCTCGGCGGTCGGCATGCTCAGCACGCTCGCGCTCTCGCTCGCCACCGATGCGTTCGGCCCTGTCGCGGACAACGCAGGCGGCATCGCCGAAATGGCAGGACTGCCAAAAGACGTGCGCAAACGCACCGACAGCCTTGACGCGACAGGCAACACCACCGCCGCGATGGGCAAAGGCTTCGCCATCGGCTCGGCCGCGCTCACCGCCCTCGCGCTCTTCTCGGCCTACACCAAGGCAGCACAACTCAAGGAGATCAGCCTCACCGACCCCATGGTCATGATCGGCCTGCTCATCGGCGCGATGCTGCCGTTCTTGTTCAGTTCCTTCGCGATGCGCGCTGTAGCAAAGGCAGCGAACTCGATGATTGAGGAAGTGCGCCGCCAGTTCCACACAATCAAGGGATTGATGGAAGGCACTGCGAAGCCGGACTACGCACGTTGCGTTGACATCTCGACGTCAGCCGCATTGCGCGAGATGATCCTCCCTGGCCTGATGACGGTTCTGGCGCCTGTCGTGATGGGTATGGTCTTCGGCGTCCACGCGCTCGGCGGCATGCTTGCTGGTGCGCTTGTCTCAGGCGTCGTGCTCGCCATCATGATGAGTAATGCCGGCGGTGCATGGGATAACGCGAAGAAGCATATCGAGAAGGGTCATCACGGTGGCAAAGGTGGCGATGCACATAGGGCATCTGTCGTCGGCGACACGGTGGGTGATCCTTTCAAGGACACCAGCGCACCCTCAATCGGGATTCTCATCAAACTAATGTCGATCATTTCGCTTGTGATGATGCCGTTATTCCTGCGCTGAGAATTACTTTCTTTTTTTCAACCCAGAACTACCCTTTCCACGGGTACTTGTGGCTGCGCGCGGCGTCGAGGTCTTTGTTGATGTATTTGCGCACGTACGAGCCGATCGCTTCGATATCGTGACGCAGCGCTTGCGGGATCGCGGGCAGCACGGTTTGTTCCACTCGTTCGAAGAATCCCTTTGGCAGCAGGAACGCGTCCTGTTGTGATCCCACGCAGATGCCTGCCGTGCCGTTGCCGTGGAAATGCATTTCCAGCTCGGACTTGTAACGATCGCGTTCGCCGTTCATGGCAGGCGTGCCATCAGGATTGAGCAGGTCCTTGATCATGGTCTCGAGCTCGACAGGCAGTTGTCCTGGCTGGACCTTCAACTCGGCATCGAGATGGCGCCACAGGTTCTCCTCGAAATAATCGTTCTCCGGATCCCACATCTGGCTTCCATCTGGTGCGGTGCCGTAGGGCTTGTGCGTGTACTCGATCGCTTTGCCGCGCACGTATTCGACGACGGCACGCACCATCTCGTGATAGACTAGTTTGCCGGTGCTCGGGACGACGGCGCGCATGCGCTCAGAAACGCCGTCTTTTGGAACGGTCGCGAAATAGATCACTGCCTCAAGAAGCTGCCTGCGCTGCAGCGAAGCTATCTTTACGTCCTCACCCACGGTCTCACTCATTGTTGGCAAGCGGTGTGACCTGAGTTTAAATGGATTCTCCTTCTGCACTTGCACGTCGCAATGGATTAATATATCAGTCATCCTGTGTCGTCGGCATGCTGCACGACATGTGGAAGACTGCACGGTGGGCGATCCTTGCCGTGTTTTGTGTCATGTTCGTCATCGTGTTGCTTGGTCTTAACAAGTCACCCGCCATGGAATTGGATCGTATCTTCTTTTATTCCGTGGTCGGGGTCTTCATCGGGTTGTACTTCTTCTACAAAGGGTTTTGTTGGCAGCGCGAGAAACGCCTCATCGAGAACACGCCCACGTCGAACATCCGCGGCATCGCGATGGGTCTTGTTGAAGTCAAGGGCGAGGTCGTGCCTGCGCAGAAAAAAACGCTCACGAGCCCGCTCACAGGCAAGGACTGCGTGTATTACAGGTATTCTGTCGAGGAATACCGCAGTTCGGGCAAGAGCAGTCGATGGGTGACGATCAAGGACGGTGTCAAAGGCATCCCGTTCTACGTGAAGGACAAGACCGGGCAAGTGCTTGTGGATTCGAAGGGTGCGCATATCGACATCCCTGCCGACTTCCAGTTCCAGACAGGCACGTTCAAGGCAGCGCCTCCTGCGTCTGTGCAGAAGTTCCTCGTGAAAGAAGGGATCAGCGCGACAGCACTCTTTGGTTTCAACAGGCAATTACGCTTCACTGAATACTACATCGCGCCAAAAGACGCATTGTTCGTCATGGGCACTGCCGCCGACAACCCGCACGTGGGCGAGGCCACCGCGGTCCAGGGCGTCGAGGACGTCATGATCCAGAGCGGGGGCCCGCTCTTTTACATTTCGGACAAGTCAGAGAAGGATGTGCTGGCAGGGTATGGCTGGCGCATACGCGGCGGGCTCTTCGGCGGTGGAGCGCTGAGCGTCGTCTGCCTCGTCATAATCTTTAAATATCTCGGACTGTTGTAGGCAGTCAACGATAGGGGGTCACACATGGCAATCGGCATAGCAATCATCATTCTGGTCATCGTCGCGCTGTTCGCGATAGGCATCATCGGCTACATCATAGGACTGTACAACAGCCTCATCGCGCTCAAGAACAACATCCAGAAGTCCTGGAGCAACATCGACGTCCTGCTCAAGCAGCGCGCGGACGAATTGCCCAAACTCATCGCCTCGGTCAAGGGCTACATGAAGCACGAGAAGGAACTCCTCACCGAGCTCACCAAGGCACGCACCGAATTCATGAAGGCCACCACGATGAACGCGAAAGCCAAGGCAGACGCGACCATCACCGGCGCGCTCAAGACACTCTTCGCCGTCGCCGAGAACTATCCCAACCTCAAGGCGAACGAGAACTTCATCCAGTTGCAGAACCGCATCAGCGGCCTCGAGAACGAGCTCGCGGACCGGCGCGAATTCTACAACGACTCGGTCAACACGTACAACATCCGCATCCAGAGCTTCCCTGACAGCATCGTCGCCAAACGCATGGGCTACACGACCCCTGAACAGATGTTCAAGGCCAGCGAAGCAGAACGCAGAGATGTCAAAGTAGAGTTCTGAGAGAAGGACAGAGAACGAGGTGATCAAATGGCAGAAAACAAGTCGTTGCGTACTGGCGCATCATTGATGGTCGTCGGTGCAATCGTGTTCTTCGTGTACGCGGTCATATTCTTCTTCCGCGCATTCACGGGAGCGGGGTTCGAGCTCGGCGTCGAAACGCTCAATGGCGTGACGATCGAGCAGCTCAACGCCCTGAATCCCGGCGTGATGTACTACATCAACCACTTGCACGTCGCCGTGGCGGGTTTCATCGCGGCCACAGCCATCGCGGTCGCGGCACTGGCATGGTACGGCGTGCGCAACGGCGAGATGTGGGCGTTGGTCGCAGGAGTCGTCTCACCGGTCGTCGGCCTCGCGGTCGCGCTGCCCATGCACTGGACGGGCGGCTTCACGCTTGACTGGGTCGCGCACCTGGGCGGCATCTACGCGGGCACGCTCGTGTTCGTGATCGGCGCTCTGATCGCGCTCAAAGGATTGGTGAAGTAGTTCTTTCTTTTTTCTTACCTTCTCATTTGTGGTACGGTTCGCCCTTGATGATCGTGAACGCACGATAGATCAAGAACACCAAAGAGTTTTTATTCATGTCCCTTGTATGGATTTGTATGCGCGTCTTTGCCAAAGCAGAACCACGTCTGTACCGTGCATATGAGGTTGATGTGGAACCTGTCGCCATCGACAACGGGAGGGACTTTGGCATAGGATTGCAGCTCGCTCCGACTGTCGACGTTGATGATCTGCCCCGAGGGGAGCACAGGCTCTACGCGAGCGATATGCGGAAGACCGACACGGGCCACCTTGTCAGTTCCTATATTCCGAAGTATCATGGACCTGAACAGCGTCGACAAGTCCTGGACACCTGTCGGGCGATGGCCATCCTGGCGAGCAGCACCACGTATGCCGATGCATATTTGCATCGCTCGTATAGTGACGAGATGTATGAGATCATACAGGTCCTTCATAACCCTCAACACGATTGTATGCATTCCCGGCAGTTTCCAAATCTCGCAACAAGCAGGACGAGCGTTCCAAAGGACCTTGTCGGCATTCTTGATGGTCTCATGCAGCGCGACGCGCTCTTTGACGTCAACGAGGTCGAGGAAGAAACCAGCAGTGGCAGAATCCCTTCCACTCCACAACTGCGAGGAGTCGTCGATGAAGCCACCCGGCGGCATCAGGCGCTCGTGTACGGCAAGAAGAGCAGCCCGGCTTCTGTCAAAGAAGTCATTCATGGCAATGCGGACCTGGGAGGAACCTTCTTGGAACAGTTCTATGACTTAGTTGATCTTCAATCCGTGGTTGGCATACAACACAAAGCCACGCCAGAAGGAGAATCATCAAGAGGATTCGCTGCCGAAGACGCAGAAGGGTACTACCTTGTCGGACGAGGCAATGAGGGCACTGTGACTGTCGCACTGACCAAACGATTGTGGCAGTGGACTTCAGGCAGCATGGCGCCGCGATGGGAGCTGGAGCTTGGCATCGACACAACACCTCTTCCTGCGTTTGGCAACTATGCTGGGCAACAAGTATTGGTCACGCCAGCATTCCCGTTTGTGCTCGGCAAGCACGGTGCCACGATCAAACACCATCCTTATACAGAATGGGCAAGTATGCTCAGCATGGATTTCGAAGTCAATGAGCAACGGCTTCGGAAGCAGATCGAGAAGATCCATCGCGCGCTCACGCCCGCATACCAGCGTCTCGTTTTTTGGCACACACCATTAGGTGCAGCATAGCTATTTGTGGTACGGCTCGCCCTTGATGATCGTGAACGCCCTATAGAGTTGTTCTGCGAGCATGACTCGTGCGAGCTGGTGCGGGAACGTCATGGGCCCGAAGCTCAGCATGAGGTTAGCGCGTTTCTTCACGTCCTGCGTCACGCCACTCGGTCCGCCGATGACGAACACGATGTCCTTCTGCATCGTGTGCTTCTTGAGGTGCGACGCGAATTCTTCTGAAGAGACCGTCACGCCGACTCTGTCGAGAAGGATGACGTACTCGTCCTTGATCCGTTTGAGGATTTCTTTTGCCTCTTCGACAGGAGTGTATTCCTTGAACTCGACCCATTCGACAGAAGCATACTTGCCAAGCCGTTTCTGGTACTCGGCAAGCCAGTCCCTGCTCGCCGCCTCCTTGAGCTTCCCGACACAGATGATGCGGAGTTTCATGGATACGTGTTTGCGTGCAGTCCATTTATAGTTGTATGGTTCACGGTGGTCGAACAGTTTCGCCTTTCACAAATTCTTCCAGGCTTCGTCCTCTTCGGGTGTGTCCCAGTCTTTCGCTAACGTCTTCTCGCTGAGAAGGTATGGTTCCATGGCTTCAAGTCTATCAATCCTTCTTGTTATTGCTTGGCAGACGATCCGATTCCAGTCAACATTGTATTCTTTCATCTTTTGATGGAGCGTTTCAGGTATGGTGATCCGTATCGTTCCCACGTGTTTTCCTCCTTTCACCTTCTTTTGTAGCCAAAGATCTTGTCGTACTTTTTATGATCGCAGATCTCAAATACGACGCTCACGATCATCACTTCGTCGCCGGTCACATAATACGGCAATCTCCAAAATCCTGAGAGTTCCATCCGGAAAAGATTCGGCAGCTCTCTAAACTCTCCGGGCCACAACGCATGCTGCACTGACTGTCCTGCAAATGGGTTTGACTTTAACGCGTTTAATGACCGCTTAATGCTGCGCAACAATTGCGCATCCGCTTTCGCAGGTGTGCGGCCGCGTGCCTGCAGTGCGTGAACGGTCTCTTCAAGCAGTGTGAGCGCAGCGTCTGCCGCACCTATCACCTTGACGACTTTCTGTTTGTCCTTCAAGTCCACGTCCTGCCCTTGCGAAGAATGGTTGCAATGTCCTCTCGCGGCAGGAAAACCCACACGACGCCATCCGGTGTGAACTCGATCTTGCCGCTTTGTTGCAGATATGAAAGGATGACCTTGAGCGTGTTGTGGTTCACCTTTCGGGGCAGCCGACGCTTGAGTTCGGCGACTGCCATGACTTGCTTTGCTTGGCGGATGGTATCTTCGACCATCTGGACGGTCGCCAGCGTCGGGCTGTGTTCTGCGTGTTTCTGCATACGTCGCGGCATAGTTATCAATTGATAACTATTAGATACATACTTATAAATATTTCCTTCCCCGCGATGCTTTTGAAATGCATCACAAGCACGTTGTTCAGCCGTATCTGACATGATATTTGTCACGCGCGACGTGCTTAAGTACCCTGCGCGGAACTGTCCAGTGGGGAGTGGCCTACCGTTCTTTGATCCTGAGATAGAGTCCGAGCGCGACAAGCATCAGAATTCCGGATGCGAATATTATGTTGCGTGGCCCGAATACGTCGACCGCGATGCCGATGATGGGCAGCGAGATGGCGACCGCGAGCGAGATGAGCATGCTCTCGACCGAGCCGATCGTCGCCCGCATCTTGTTCGGGATGAATCTGTGGAAATAGACGCGTTCGGTCGGGCGCTTGGCGCTCTCGAAGAAGACAAGCGTGAGTAATGCTGCGACCGCAAGCATTGCGTTGTAGATCGCAATGACCGCGAGCGACGCGAGCGCCATGCAGATGATCGCAACGATGATCAATGGGCGTTCTTTTCCTTTCTTGTAGAACCTCGACGCGACGAGCGGACCGATGATACCCAAAAGACCGAAGCCTGACCAGATATAGCCGAACACGTGATCAGGGATGCCGAACCCTTGCAGGAACGGGGTCCACGTCAGGAAACTCGAGCCGATGCCAAGCAAGATGCTCGCGGCCAAAAAGTGCACGATGACGTGATGCCTGAAACTGAACGACAACGAACGATGCATCTGGGTGTGGAACTGTCGCACTGCTTCGCCGACGTGCGCGCGTTTTGGCGTAAACTGTTCCTTTGCGAAGAGCAGGATGACGAATCCGGCGAAGAACGCCGCCGCGGCGACAAGCCAGATCACCCTGATGCCCAGCACCTTCACGACAGTTGCGCCCACAAGGCCGCCGAGCAACAATCCTGCGCTGTCGATGCTCATCTTCTTGGTGAAGAACGGATGCAGAAGTTTCTTGTCATGCTTGCGCACGAGTTCGGTCGTCCATGCTTCATACGCACCTGACACGAACGTACTGGCCACGCCAAGCAAGGCGAAGATGACAAGCAGCGCATAGAAGTCCGTGGTGAAGTATACTAACAACAAACAGATGGCTTGCAGCAGGTTGCCCACCAACACCGAGAACTTCCTGCCGTACAGGTCGGCAATCGCGCCTGTCGGGATGTCTGTCAGGAGCGAGAACAGCGGCGCCATCGCCCACACGAGACCTGCCTGGAACAGGCTCAAGCCGATTTGCTTGAAGTAGATCACATAGAACACCGGCGCGAAGAACAGGACGAGCGTGATGAACCCTTCGAGATAGAACGGCCACAGAAGACGCAGCTCACCTCTTTCGAACAATTTCATCCAGAGAATGCTCTTCTTGGAAGATATAAACCTATTCGCGTCAGACCTTCACGCCGCATTCGCGCAAGAAGAGGATTAGGTGGTCGATCGGCATGCCTGTGCGGAAGATGTAGCCACCTTCGATATGTGTCGCGAAGCGCAACAGGCCGTCATGCTCGAAGCCGGCGGCATAGCGCGTGACGTGATGGTTGGTCACATAGTCATCAATCTCGTGGTCGGTGAGCGTGCGGAACGTCACCTTGCATGTAATGCTCGTCGCGTGCATCTTCTTTTTCTTCGGGTCGTACACGGCAAGGCCTGACACCATCTCGTGCGTCGCGCCTGAGAGCGTGCGCAGCATGCGCTTCGCCTCTGCGACATCGAGCGGCTTCTCGATGATCTTCTCGTCATGCACGACGAAAAGGTCGGCTGCGATGACGATGGCGTCGCGCTCCTTTTCACTGATCGCTTTTGCTTTGGCAACAGCGAGCTTTTGCGCCATTGCGTGCGGGTCAGGGTCGCGGATCGCCTTTTCATCAAGACTGGCAGGCATGACCTCATAGGGAACCCCGAGCACGTCCATGCCGTGCTTGCGGGCAGCCGACTCGCTTGCGAGAATGATGCGCATGACAGTCTATCCGCGGCACTGCTATAAATCAGTTGCTGGTTTGATGCCGTAAATCGTTGATGATGTAGTTTGGAACAACACCGAGGCGAATATACTTGTTCTGCAGGCGCGATGGAAGATACTTAAAATCGGTTATTATCTTTCTACACTTGTTGTTTCCACACGTGCACTTCATACGTTCTCCGCTTTGGTGCATTATGGTAGAATAATCGAACGTGATTTCTTCCCCTTTCCGGATGTTTTTGATGGTGACAAACCGAGATTTTCTACCGCGTATTTTATGTCCTGCAGTAGGATCACATGAATGATTCACGTAATCTTCAATATCGTGTGCAGGTCCCATCCAAAGATTCTTTCCGATCTGGGCAGAATGGTCACGTACCCGCTTCGTTTGTCGCACGTATTGTTTGCGGTTGAAAATCCTTCCTCGTGGTCGAAACAATACTGTGCCTTTCTTGATTGCCTCATTCGTAAAGACACCCCTACCCGTCCTTGACCGTTTGACGATCAATGCAGCCATAACGTCCTTTTCTTGAGGTGGTGTTCGTGCCAGAGGCTCACCCAGATCTCGTAGAAGTACACGGCGAGCGCGCCGATGTAGAAGATCACGGAGATGGTGAGGAAGCACATGAACAGGATGCCTGCGAGCAGCGATATCGCCGACATGTTGTGCAGGAAGCCGAGCGCCTCGCGCAACAGTTCCTGCCACACGTCGAGGAAGTAGAGCATCATGTAGCGCGCCAAGAACACGAGCGTGAGCGCGATGGCGGCGAGCGAGAGCTGCACGGTGAAGCGGCGCGCGAGCAGGTAGGTAGCGGCGCCGACGCAGAGTGCGAACAATACCGCAGCGACGATTGGCGATCCTGCGAGCGGACGCGTCATGATGTCGACGCCCACGAGATTGGTGTCTGTCGTCGACAACCTTCCGAGCGTGAACGCGGGCGCAAGCAAGAAGCACGTCGCGCCCGCGAGGAAGATGGCGCTCGCGATGGGCGTGAGGGTGAGCGTGCGCTTGCGGAACATGCGGTACCAATACAGTGCGGGGAGGAAGAGCACGATCACGGCGGCAAGCGCGTTGAGGATGTAGGCGACCGATGCGAACGTGCCTTGCACGTACCCTGCGTTGAACGCGTCATAGGCGAGCGCGGCGAGCGGCGTGTGCGTGCCTAGCGTGAAGGTGGAGGAGAGGGTGTTCGGTATGTTGGTGATGTAGGGGATGAGGAAGACGCCAAGGTCCGAGAGCGGATAGAACGCGAGCAATGCCGCGATGCCGAAGAGCACGGTTGTTCTGTCGTGGAAGAGCCGCACCACGTTGCCGAAGATGGACTCGTCGATGCTCTCGATGAACAGCACGAACTTGCGCAGCGTCGTGCCTGCGCTGCCGGGGTGGAGGATGGTGTGCAGCAGCCACGCGATGATGGCGATGATGGTCGCGCTGCTCGCGATGATGCCTGCCCATTGGAGAATGATGTCGAAGACCAGGATGTAGAACCCTGCGAGCACGAAGAACACGAGCACGCTACGGATGGCGTAGCCGTCGAGCCGCTTGATCCTGCCTTGTTCGCCCATCATTGCGAGCACGCTCGGTGCGCGTGGCGTGATCGTCAGCGTCACGACGACAGCAAGGACGGCGAACACCACCGTCCCCACTGCATAGGTCGTGACGTCGCTGATGCTGTTGCTTATGGACAACAGCAGCGTGTACAAGAACCCTGAGGGCAGTGGCGCGAGCAGTCCTTCGATGATGGGCCGCACGCTGAGGAGCAGGCAACTCGCGATGATGGCGAGCGTCACGGGCTTGTTGTCCACCCCGAACAGGACGTCCGCGATCTTCGTGTAATACAGCAGGATGCAGAGGAACACGATGGCGAACGCGCGAAGCACGAACTCGCCCAAGGGCGGCAGCACGGTGAGGAAGCTCAGCACGCTGAGCAGCGCAAGCACGCCTGCCATGATGTAGACCGCGAGTTTGGAAGGTTTCATCGTTTCAACAAATGCGTCTGCCTCTTGTACCAGACACCGATGCCGGCGATCGTGCTGAAGAACACGACCACGGTCGCGCTCTCGAGCGGGAACTCGAGCAGCACGGCCTTGACGCCACGATCAGCCAGCACGCTGCTGAGCGTGTCCACCCGCTTGCCCGAGCCGACCGCCACGAGCCGGAACAATTCCTTGCATTGCGGACTGATGAGGTTCTTCGCGCCATACAACAACTGCAACGGTTCGCCCTTCCGTATCACTTTCTTGAGCAGCGGGTCGCGCTCGAGCACGGTGGGCTGTTCGCCCTCGAACACGACCTCATCCACGAGCTGCGCGAAGCATTTCGGGATGTATTCATAGAGCGTGACGTTCTCGAAGATGACGCGCCTGAAGAACCCGCTCTGTGGCACCACCATGATGCGCACCTGCGTCACGCCGCCGACGTAGACGAACTCCCTGCGGATCCTCACGTCCTGCAACGTCTGCTCGAGTTCTGCGATGCGCCTCGCAAGGACCTCCTCGGGCACGTCGCCAGAGCTGTACTCGAACGAGAGCGCGTTCTCCAAGAGCGCCTCGCTCTTGATGTCGGCCACAAGCCAGATGCTCGTGTTGCGCTTGATGCCCTCTATGATGAGCGGCGGCGCACGTGGCGCTGTCTGGTCGGTTTGTGATGTATTGGATTGGTTGATCGTAACAGGCTGGTCCCGGCCGGGACGACCGCCGGTGGGCTCGGGCGTCCCGGATGGTTGTGATGTTGGCTGTGTCTGTTCGGTCTGATCTTGTGGTGACACTGTGATGTCTTCGCCCACTCCGATGTCGCGGTCCTGCACGTTGCCTGAAAAGCTCAAGCCGGACTCGACGAACCCTTGCACGTTCTGCGCGAGCAGGCCGATCGCGTAATTTTGGATGCCGCAGTTGCGCACCTGCACGTCGTCGCCGACAACAGCAATTCCTGTCCCTGTGCCGCTGCCCCGCAGCGTGGCGCCAGCGCATTCGAGCACGACATCAGCCTCGATAGTGATGCCTGAAGAAAAGGAGTACGTCCCTTCGCAGAACAAGGTGTCGGTGGTGATGCGCTGGCCGTTCGTGGGCTGCACGCATTGCTGCGCAGCGACGCTGCCAGCGAGCATGCACACAAGCACAGCTAGGTACATCAACCTATTTTGCATACCGTCACTATGGACGGAGCAGTATATAAAGAAGGCGGCCGAATGAGCTGGTACGTTAACGTCGCCTACTGCGCCATTCGCTGCGATATTGTTCAGATTCTTTTTGGATCATGATATTGTCTTGACTATTCATCTTAACGATGAGGGCAACCCGCCCAACAACAAGGCCGGCGCATTCCTTTTGCGATTTTTGAGCGCATCTTTTCGAGTCTGATGCTCCTCGTTTCCGACTTCTTGGCTGATTCAACCCAACAGATCCATTCATTGCGCGCAAGCGGCGTGATATCTTCCCATACGGTGAGCATTGTCTTGGACGACATCAACGCTTTCCGTAAATCCGGCGGCACTCTATGCACTGTGCCTGTGGCGACCATCCGTAGTAATTTACTTTTCTTCATGGTCTCGTGGTATGGCATTGCTCCATATTTATAACAATAGCTAACGGTGACGTATACGTTACCATGCAGGCCCGAACAACTCTTAAATAGGTGCTTTGCGCTGTGCGTCGCCATGAAAGAGGCCATCGTCGTCAAGGACCTGACTAAGACGTTCTCGACGAAAGTCAAGAAACCAGGATTCGTCGGCGCGTTCACGTCGTTGTTCTCTTCTGAACGCAAAGAGACCATCGCGGTCGACCACATCTCGTTCAGCATCAATCAAGGCGAGCTTGTGGGCTTCATCGGGCCGAACGGCGCAGGCAAGAGCACCACGATCAAGATGCTCACCGGCATCCTGTTCCCGACATCAGGAGACATCACTGTTCTCGGACGCAACCCGCAGAACGAACGCGTGAAGCTCGCGTACGAGATCGGCACGATCTTCGGCCAGCGCCAGCAGTTGTGGCTGCACCTTCCGCCGATCGATTCATTCAACCTGTTCGCCAAGATATATGAGATCCCTGACGCGTCGTACAAGGCACGCCTCAAGGAACTCGTCACGCTCTTCGAGCTCACCCCGTACCTCAACACGCCCGTCCGTAAGCTCTCATTGGGTGAGCGTATGCGTTGCGAGTTCGTCGCATCGCTATTGCACGATCCCAAGGTATTGTTCCTTGACGAGCCCACGATCGGGCTTGACATCATCGCCAAACAGAACATGCGCGACTACATCCGCAAGCTCAACAAGACAGGCACCACTGTCATCCTGACATCGCACGATCTCGACGACATCGAAGAGCTTTGCCCGCGTGTCATCGTCATCAACCATGGCAAGATACTGTATGACGGCAGCATGGACACGTTGCGCGGCAAGCTCAAGACCAAAGTGCTCGAATTGCGTTCGGATGAAGAGTTCAAGCAGTTGCCTGCCCTCACGAATGTGCGCGTCGTGAAGAAAGAGAAGTTCGCCATCACGCTCGAGGTCGACCGCACCAAGGTCCCGATCCGCAAAGTGCTCGACACCTACCTCAAGAAGTTCCACGTCATCGACATCGTGATCGAAGACCCGCCCATCGAGGACATCATCAGGAGACTCTACCGATGAACGTCGGCAAGTACGTCGCGATGGGCATGGCAGACGTGCTTGAGAACGTCTCCTACGTGTGGAACCAATTGCTCCAGGCAGCGTTCATCGGCGTCATCATCTGGGTGTTCCTCCAGATATGGACGGCAGTCTATGCAGGAAAGCCGACGATCGAAGGATTCACCATGACGCAGATGCTCTGGTACTTGGCGTTCGCCGAAGTGCTTCTCAACACGACAGGCAATGACTTCATCGAAAAGATAGGGACAGAAGTCAAGAACGGCACGATCGGCATGTACCTGCTGCGGCCCATGCATTACCTTGGTCGGGAATTCTCCGTGCTCCTCATCAACTTCATCTATGGCTACTTGACGCTCGGTGTCGTCGCGTTCATCATCACGTACGCCCTGGTCGGTGCGCTACCTGTCACAATCACGTCCTTGCTCTTCATCGTGCCCATCCTGCTGCTTGCCGCCGCCATGAGTTTTCTCATCGTGATGGCGCTCGGCCTCTCCTCGTTCTGGTTCGAGGACGCGAGCAGCACGTACTTCATCTACCAAAAGATCGTCTTCATCCTCGGCGGCATGCTCATGCCCCTTGACATGTACCCTGCATGGCTGCAGCCCGCGCTGCAATACCTGCCCACCACGTTCATGATGTATTTGCCAGCCAAGCTGTTCGTGCACTTCAGCATGGACCAGTTCGTGTACGTGCTCGTCGGCCAGCTCATCTGGATCGTCATCATACTCGTCATCCTCCTGCTCGTTTATCGTGCGGGTGTCAAAGAGGTGACCGTCCATGGGGGTTAAGGCACACCTCGCGTTCATCAAGGAAATCTACAAAGTGGAGCTCGCGGCAGCCATGGCATACCGTTTCAACTTCCTCACGCAGAGCGTCGGCATGTTCATCAACGACATGTTCTGGGTGTTGTTCTGGTTCCTCTTCTTCCAGAAATTCGTCGATGTCAACGGTTGGGGATTCCACGAAATAGTGCTCCTCCACGCGGTGTTCGCCACAGGGTTCGGCCTTGCGGGCGTCCTCTTCACACATTATAGGCACATCGCCAGCTATGTGGAAGAAGGCAGGCTCGACTATTATCTTACCATGCCCAAGAACGTGTTGCTGTATACCATTCTCGGCTTCGGTTATTCGGACTTCGGCGACCTCGTGTTCGGGCTTACCATGGCGCTTTTCGCCGTTTCACTATGGCAATGGCCGCTGTTCCTCTTCCTCTCGCTCATGTCGATGATAGTGTTCATGAGTTTCACCATCGCCCTCATGAGCATCACGTTCTTCGTCGGACGCTTTGAGAAGGCGGCAAAGACTGGACGCAACATCATGCAGACCTTCGCGTTCTATCCCTTCTCCGCCTACAAAGGAACGACGCGCTTCGTGCTGCTCTTCATCATCCCCTCAGGCTTTGTCGCCGGCATCCCGGTCGAACTTCTCACCACGTTCTCATGGCCATGGTTGTTCATCACGATTGCGGTCGCGCTTGGTTTTAGCCTGCTCGCAATCATCCTCTTCTACACAGGACTCAGAAAATACGAATCAGGCAACGTCATGGCGATGAGAGGGTGAATCACTCGGGATACTGATGCCGTCCGAGATATACCGGACAATCTTTGAAGCCGACAATGACATCCCGTGCAAGGCGTTCCCTGAGCTGTTTTGGGTGGAAATTCATGGTGGGCAGCGCGCCCAACGGAACCCATACCACTTCCTTGAGCACGTTCTTCCCCTTCTCCTCAGGATCGAACCCTTTGCGGACAGAACCACCAACAATGCTGCCGAGAAAATCGATCTCAAGACCGTGTTCGGTGTCCGTGAACAGTTCCTTGAGGTACAGGATCCTCTCGACGTTGATATCAACATTCGCCTCTTCCCTTGCTTCGCGGACAGCGCATTCCATGATGTTCTCGCCGTGGTCCAGACCTCCGCCAGGCAGCACATAAATGTCGCCAGTGTCGCGATGCATTCTCACCACAAGCACCCGGCCATCATCTATGAGAATGACGCCGACCCGCACCCGTGTCTTAGCTGCACCCATGTCAACCCCCCGTACTGTCGTTCGCTTGATATGGTTTTCCCCATTCACACTTGTTGCATATAAACTCCTTGTCGGCACTGTCGGCGATCCGCGCCCTGACCGATCGGTATGTCTCGGAATTCCACACATCGTGTATCGAATCCTTCGTGAGGTCTCCAAGGACGTGTTCCTGATACCAATCCATACAGCACAAGGTCACCTTCCCATCGTGCAAGACATGTATCCACTCCTTCTCGCGGTTGTACTTGCAGCCGACGACACGTTCGAGCGGTTGATGCTTCGTGGCGATGGCGCCACCCCTACTGACTTTGCTGTATATTTTCACCGGGATTCCCTCCTTTTCCCAAAACCGTTGTTCGCGTTCAGCATCCTCGGCGCCAACCACTATGATCCTGTACCTCCTTTCGAACCCCGAACGCAACGCCTGGTCGTGGAACGTCCTGACATTGGCAAGCGATCGCTCATAGTTCAGACCCATGACGCTCGCATATTCCTGCGCGTCACTCGAGGCAAAATTGATCTTGAACTCGTCGATTTTGAGGTCGTCGCTCAACAGTTGCTCCCCGAGTCCGGGCGTGAGCATCGACGCATTGGTGCTGATGTCGATATATGCATCAGGTACTGCGTTGCGCAGCGCCTTGATTCGTCCCACGATCTTCTTGTCTATCAGCGGTTCGTTGCTCATATACGGTGCGACAAGCACAGGTTGGAACTCGGCGATCTCCTCGACGATCCGTCCGAACAACCCGTCGTTCATGACGCCACCTTTGAAGAGTTTCGACGTCTCAGGGTACGGGCAGAACGTGCATCGCGCGTTGCAATACGATGCGGTCTCCACTTGGACCGCCTTCGGGAAGTCCTTGTTCCACGGGCGTGCCATGACTTCATCGAGCGTCCTCATATGATTGCACCTTCCACCAAGAACTTCTGTGCCGCGGCGCAGGTGGCTTCTGGATGTTCAGCGGCAGTATCAAGCGCCAGCGTCCGGGGCATCAGTGCGAGAACGGTTCGCATCTCGTGTTCGAGAGCACCGATCCGTTGCGCATCATCCAACAAGAAGCGATCGAGGTCGGATTTGACCGTCCGGCGTTCATGCCTCCTTCCGCGTTCGGCGAGACTGCAGTATGCGTAGATGATGCATGCGGGTTCGATGAACAATCGGTGCGTTTCGAGCGAAGCATGGATCGAACGGGTTCCATTAAGGTAGCGTCCATACGCCATGACGCTGGGCCAGTACCTGTCTTGGATGACCACGCAGTCATGTTGTCGTAGAACGTCGATATCCTTGTCGAGCGCACACGCCGTCGTATAGAACAGCTCGCGCACAGCATCATCTGCTGTCGATGCCTTGCGCTCCAGCTCAGACGCGGTCTCATTCGGGTGAAGGACGCCTTTGTTGTATCGCGCGTCGACCCCGCGGTATATCAGTGCATTGACCAGCATCTTCGCGAGTGTTGTCTTCCCGGCGTACTCGGTCCCTTCGATGACGATGAGGTGCGTCATGGTTTCATGCCTCGTATCGGCACATAGATCGTCGCCAGATATGACTCATGCACGTGGCGGGTCTTTTCTATGGGCAGTATCTTGACGTTGCGCACGTTCCCCGTGTCCAGAAAACAGTAAGGATCCGGCGCGTTCATGTTGCCGACGTTCAAGTACGCGTCGGTGCAATCGCCGCCTTGACAGTGGTCGACATTGACGCAACGTCGGCATTTACCGCTTGGTTGCATCTGTCTGAACTCCTTGAAGAGCGGTGATTGCACGATATCCACAAGGCGCTCCTTGAACACATTGCCTGCCACGTGGTCCGTGAACACGTTCGGGGTGACCGTGCCATCGCTCCTGATACGGAACGATGTCTTTCCATACGGTGTGCCATTAGAGACGCCGTGTCCTTGGACCAGTGCACGGAAAACAGGATCAGGGATCGCGTAATCCATATCCTTCGGCGTGACAGACGCGAGGAATTCGTACGCCCTGCGCAGTTCAGGTGCTGTGCATGCGAGCTGCGCGTTCAGATCATCAGTGGCATCCGCGATCGTGCCATCATCGAACCTTCTCTTGTCATTCCGGGACGCATGGAACCTATTGAGCCGCCACATATCCACGCCGATATCCTTCGCGATGCCGTACAGTTCGGGAAGAATGTCGGCGTTCATGCTCATGATGCAGGTCACCATCTCGGTCCTCACACCTTGCCGCACGAGCTGTTCAAGCGTCCCACGTGCCCACTCGAACGCCTTGTCGTTACCGCGGAATTTGTTGTGCGCCTCTGCCGGGAGGTCGATGCTCACGCCGATGTCGTTGAACAGATCCAGGTGGTCGCGGTAGACAGGGTACGTGCTGCCATTGGTCGTCAGACTTACCTTGATTCCCGCGGCATGAAGCGCTTTCGTGGTCGGGATGAATTGAGGATGCAACGCGACCTCGCCTCCGCCGAAGTTGATGCGCGTCACGTTCGCCTCAATGAATTGCGGCAGCAACTCCATCACCTGGCCGTGCGAAAGGCCCATGGGCGCGTACCCCGCGTCCTTCCAGATGTTCTTCCTTCCTATGTAACAGTGCAGGCATTTCTCGTTGCAGCGCTCGGTCAGCGACAACCCGGCCGTCCATTCTTGTCTATCCGTCATGGGACCACCTTGGTGTCCTCGAGTCGTATCCAGGAGACTGTTCGCAGCGGCCTTGTCACGTCATAGGCGGCTCTCCCTGCCGTGTGCAGCAGCCTCTCGAGCAGGAAGCATGCCGTGACCACGGCGCCTCTGCGGCGCACATAATGCCAGTCGATCTTCGTTCGCATCATGGGTTTCAGTCGTGCGAATTCAGGCCGCTCCAAGTATAACGTATCGAGCTCGTTCCATATGCGCGACCATTTGCGCCACCATGACCGTACGGACTGCACGGGCATGTACGACGTGTGCGCATCTGTCGCGCAGCGCAGTGCGTCGCGTCCATACTTGGTGAGCACATGCAACGTGAGAAACGTGTCATCGCCGAGCGCGTCCTCGAATCCATCCAATTCTGAGTGGAATATCTTCCTGCGCAGTGCGAAGAGTCTCCCATGGATGAACGGTTTCTGGCGGATACCGTTGATCGGTGTCAGCGCGATCTCCGCATCAGGATGGATCATCCGTGCGTTGATGATGTTGTGACACCAGCCCTTGCTGGGCCACGGTACCGGGCGGCCCGTGACGGCGACGACCGCCTCGTCAGCGAACGGTTGTATCATGTGCTGCAACGCATCTTTGTGGATGACAGCATCTCCGTCGGTGAAGACAACAATGTCGCCATGCGCGGCGTCTCCTATCGCTTTGACCGCCCGTGCTTTGCCCTTTGGGACCTCGATCACGCGTATGTTGCCATGACGTTGGGCAAACCCGCGTGCGATCTCCCGGCCGTTGTCCGTCGTTCCGTTGAAACACACGATGATCTCTGCATCACGCAACCGGGTCGCAGCGCGCACGACAGCGTCAAGACAGGGCGTCAACGTCCGTTCTTCATTGTAGACAGGGATCCCGACTGTGATTGCCGTATCATATCCCGTGCGATGCGGCTGTCCCATCGGTCGTCCTACCCGCGCAGGATCGCTGTGCGTTCCCTGTCTTTGAAGTCGACGACGATGGCGTCAAAGGGCGTGTGCCGGGCGACGTGCCACGGCACCGACGTGCCAATCACCCTCCTGCACACGTTTCTCAGCCCCATGCTTGTTGTTCACAATACCAATTATAATTATTCTATGCAATTATAATTATTACACATAATTATGCGTCTTCCTTGCCATCAGACGAGGAATCACTCGTGCTTGTAGTGTTGGGCGCAGAAATATTTGTATATATTCCATGCATGTTGGTTATATGGTTACATGTATGCATGCAATTTAAATATGTATACTTCTCGTAGGTGTGTATGCGACGCAGCATCGTCAAGCACGGGCCCGGCACGCTCACGGTCAGTATCCCTGCTGCGTGGGCGAAAATGAACGAATTAAGAGCCGGCGACCAAGTGGAGGTCGTCGAGCACCAAGGACAGCTCGCGATAACACCCGTCGACGTCCCCAAAGGCGATGCGATCAGCGTCACGCTGCGCGGCGGCAAGCGCTTTGTCGCGCGCACGCTCTACAATTGTTACCGTCTCGGTTACAACGAGATCAGGGCGTCCTTCGACGACCCGCGCACGCTCACGACCATCACCGAACGTGTCGGGCAGTTGATCGGCTTTGAGATCGTCGAGCAGACACCCACGTCATGCGTGTTGCGCAACGTGGCGAGCATCGCGCACGAGGAGTTCGGCGTCATGGTGCGGCGCATGTGGGACATGCAGCTGAGCATCGGCCACAGTGTGCTCGACGCGCTGCGCAAGGGTGATCGCGAACAACTTGCCACAATCAGGTCGCTCGAGAAGATCCCGTACAAACTGTACTTGTATGCTGCGCGGACCGTGGCAATCGCGGGACAGAGGGTCTCACCTGCACCCTACGTGCTCATGGCGCTCTTGACACGGGTCGAGTCGCTCATGGACGCATACCGGTACGCGGCCGCGATGTTCGTGGAGAATCCCGGCAAACCCGTGCGGGTGAGTGCTGCGACACTGCGCTTCTTCTCCATCGTGGTCGACTACCACGAGTCGCTCTTCCATCTCTACTATCGGTACACCGACAAGCGCATGATTGACATGCTCGATCAAAAACATGACAACATCGACACGTACCTCAAGCTCCTCGAACAGGTGCCTGCGCAGGAACGACGCATTATCCACCTCATTCTCAAGGCGTACGTCGACATGTTCGACGCTACAAGCCAGATACTGGGGCTGCATCTCGCTGGACAAAAGTAATTATCTTTCTCATCCATAATTATGTTTCGCTGATTTTATATATGTCCCGTCCATCTGTGCCGTCATGAAGCGTAAGATCAATGCGGTCGGCACCGGCACGCTCACGGTGAGCCTCCCCAGCAAGTGGGCGCAACGCCTTGGCATCAAGAAAGGCGACGAGGTCGACGTCGAGGAACAAGGGGACGCTCTCATCATCGGCGGCCGCGCCACGACGCAGAAGAAAACCGCGGACCTCAGCGTCACCGGCGGCAACTGGTTCTACATCAGGAGCCTTCTCAACTCCATGTATCGAGGCGGGGTTGACGAGGTCAACGTGACCGTGTCCTCTCCCGAACTCATGATGGAAGTGCAGAAGGCCGTCTCCGGCGGCCTCGCGTACGAGTTCTTCCAGCTCGACGAACGCACCGCGCTCGTGAAGAACATCGTGGCCGCCTTCGACCTCGACATCCCGAAGATGATGCAGAAGATGGTCCACATCACCAACACGTTGCACCAGCTTACGGTCACGTCCATGAAGTCAGGCGTCTTCGACCAATATGATTACGTCCAGACGCTGCGGCACAGCCTGCTCGGCTACCGCAACATCATCTGCAGGATCCTGCTCACGAACAGGCTGTTCGACAACAAGAACTTCTCCTATTACAACATCGTGTTCCCGATCGCCAACATCGGAGGGCAGTACCGCAGGATGTATGAACGGAACAAAGACCATCCTAAGAGACATTCTCCTGCGGAGATCACGTTCGCGGACGACATGCTCCAGTATTTCAACGACACCGTCGGGCGCAAGAAGCCCAACAAGTACCTGCACGAGCATTTCTACAAGCTGTCGGACGAGGTCATGCGCCTGCTCGACAAGAACAACACGAACAAGCAGACGCTCGCCAATGAGCTCATGATCCTCCGCTACATCCAGAGCACGACATCGCACTTCATGCTGCTCGAGATGTCGTAGGATATTTCGTCCTTCCCGTGTTGACGATCAGGATCTTCCTGTCCTTGTGGACCTTGTCCTTCATCTGCAACAGCATGCCGAGGCCCGCGATCCCTGAAGGCTCGCAGTCGATGTTCTGCCGTTTGGCGATCTCGATGGCCTGGTCCAGGAACCGCTCCTGCAGGATGTGCACGTTCGACTCGTCGCCGCAACAGCCCGCGAGCCGGTAGCACCGTATCCATTGCTCGTCGAAGATCGTGAACGGACGGTGCGGCGCGAAGAGCTTGTCTGCCTTGCTTTTCGGGTCGTTCACGGTCGCGCCGATGAAGTTGCAGTTACGCAGCACTTTGACGTCGCCCGCGAAGCGGGGATCGTGCACGCTGGCGAGGACCTCGCGTTTGTTGACGTTCAGCGCATTTTCATACAGGTTCCCGCTGCCGAACGGGATGAAGCAGTAATCCGGAGATTGGTTGATGATCTCATAGCTCATCCAGTCGTAGAAGCGCGTCATGGGGTCAAGGCCTTCACTGGACGTGATGTCAATCCCGCCGGTGTTGTCCGTGAGTTCGAGGATCTCCTTCCAGTGCAGCGGTTTGCGGCTCAAGTCGGTGCGGTATATCTCGCAGTCAAGCGCCTCCAACGCGTGGACGATCTCCTCCTTCAGGTCCAGGTCGACGAGGCATTTGAGGTTCGGCAGGCCGTACTTCTTGAGCATGGTCTGGAGTGCGATGCCGGCAGAACCGGACGTGACGATCGACATCTGTGGCAGGCGTTCTTTGGGCTGGCCGTTCTTCTTCGCCAAGAGGAAATCACGATACGTGACGACGATCTCCCACGCAAGACGGTCCTTGTGCGTTCCTGTCGGGTTCTTGCTCTCGTCCTTGAGCCAGACGTTCTTGAACCCGGGCACATCAATCTTGTACGTCGGGGTGGCGGGAAACGAAGGGTTTTCAGGAGGGAATTCGGGCTTTGACGGATCGTTCTCGGACGCGACCCGGATGGAATACAGAATCTTGCTCTCCTTCTCGGTGAGGCTCATGCGCTTGAAACAATCGTCCGCCTTATAAAAGGTTATGGACGAGCCAGGCGTTCACGAACTTTCTTCCCACGGACCTTTGTCGATGCCTGCATCGATGCAGAGAAACCATCCGATCATGCCGGTTTAATCATCAGTCCTTCTCGTGCTATCGGTATGATCCGCACTTTTTGTCCTTGTTTGATGTTGAGATGGTCCGCTAGTTCTGCGGGGATCCCGACGACCAGGCTCTTGCCGCTGATCGTGACTTTCCTCTCGAAGCCAAAACTGTATTCTTTCACTTCCGACGTCCTTGCTTCCATCTCGTGTGCTTGCTCTTCTGTGAAGAACGTCTTGTTGCATTTCGGGCACTGGTAGGCACGGACGTTGTGCAAAGGGTACCCTTCTTCGTACTCGTATTTTGGAAGCACGCCGAGCTTCATGTGAATCTTGCATTTTGCGCAAGAGATCCCTTCGTTTGCTGTTGCCATGTCTTTGTCAGCATCGCCTTGATTGCATAAATAACTTTCTCACGAGATCCGGAAATCTTCCGGCGTTGCAGAATTCAAGCATTCTTCTTCATAGGAAGTTGCTTGAGACAAGCTCCTTTGTCGTGATGACTCTCACAACGCTCTGTTGCTGAAAGTCCTTGTCATCAGACCAGATCGGTAGGAATTTCGCAAGGCAGAGGGCCGTGTAGGGAACGTCTTCTATATCGATAGCTGCCATTATGTCGATCGCTGAGTTCATTTTGTGCCTGTACTCCTTTATTGACACGACCTCGATGTTGGCCATCACGTCGTGAATCACTTCCTCCATATCTTGCAGTGTCAGCCCAGCCCTTTCCGCTAGCTCCACCTTGTGCTTATGCAGTGCAACCAACGTACCTTGCACCGTGAACAGAGTGAGACTACCGTCCATGATGATTCGACGCGTCGTGGAATCCCTCAGAGCGGCCGCAATCACAATATTCGCATCGACAACTAGCGAGGATGCAGGCCGTGCGCTCGTGCTATCTCGCGCTTGACCTTGCGGGACAATTCCTCCACGTCTTTCTCTGTCAGCTTGCTCTTCGCCAGAATCTTGTCGAGATGATCCAACTGCGCTGCCTTCTGCCACAGCGCTTGCCGGGCCACTTCGCTCCATTTCACATCGGGGTGACGTTTCATGAGGTTGTGCAATTCCTCTGGCAGTGCCAGCGTCATATTCACCATATCTCTTTGTAAGTATCATACGTATAAATACTTTTCTTACGTATTCGCCTTATCTGGCATCTCAGCTGTCCTTCCTTCATTGATGCTTCATTCCTTCAAATGCGCTTCGCCAGAAAATCCGGAAGATTTCCGGAGGGAAAGAAACGTTTTTATCACGGACTCTTGTATGGTAGAGGCATGATTCTTCCCGGTGCCGGTCATGGTGGTTATGTCCGTTTGCGTGATATCGTCGCAAAGGGAATCCTTGCTGCGGTCGGTCTTTCCTTCATCCATCAGGGCAATGGTGTGTTCGTCGAGGGCAGGCAACTGCAGGGGCTTGTCATAGCAGGAGATTATGTGCGCATCACGGGCGTCCACTATACGTCATGGGAACGTGCCACGCAACTGCGATTGATGGTGCGCATCGAGCCTTCGCTCAACGATCCTTTCGTGTACATCAGCGAGTCAGGACGGATGCAGGACTGGCCGCAAGAGCAGATCCGCCGGGAACTCGGGTCGTTGGCAGCGGACACCGAGGTGCGTCTCACCAGCATTGTGCCTCTTGGTAGAGTATGGATAAAAGCGTCACGTGCGGTCGTCCACTATGCGATTGCGGGCATCGTCACAGCAGATGACATCAAGTCATTGACAATTCATCGGCGAACAGCGTCATAGAGCGCGGCTGTCGATGCGCAAGGAGTGTAGTGCGCAAGCCTTCCCTGGTGCGGGACCCCTTGTCGTATCGCATGCAGGGCGCATGCCTGCTTGACGTCCTGCGGCGAGAACAGGTAGGCGAACGTGACGATATCGTCCAGCAACGCACGCTCGTTCTCGTCAAGATGTCGGCGGTATGATACTATTGCTTCTACTTGGTCCTGCAGATACGGGAAGTGTTGCTTCGAGAACGGCGGCAGCGGCGCGTCTTTGAGAAGGTTGAGGATGTCGACGAGAAGCGCGGCATGCGAGTAAGGACTTGTGAGATCGTCGATGTCGCCATTCATCTCGACATCGTACAATGCCACGTCGTTTGTTGCGGCGCGCACCTCAAGATCGTCCGCCACGTCATCAAGCACGTTGTTGATTGCGTGATATGCATATGCTGGAACGAAGATGTGCGCACGGGCATCCCGGTAGTCGAGCAGCACGTCGCCGAACACGTGTCCTTCGACGTGGCCTTTGCGTTTGCGAGGTGGCCCTTGGAACAACGAAAGGTCGGGTTTGCCACCAATGATCTTCAGCCCTTGCCAGATCCCCTCCACCGAATCCGCCCGCATGCTTGATCCTGGCACGGGAATGGCGTTTGCAGTATGATGATAGAACGGGCTGAACTTGTTATAGGTAGACCAGCTCCTGCTACTCACATCGATACCATGACGCTTCATTCCCTGTTGCGGGGCAGACCATACGAACGCAGCAGTCATCACTATGGGTTGGGCGTGGGGCATATTTCTCATTTATGCACCACAGGAGTCGCTTTATAAAGCTATGCCAGTATTCACTACCTGCCGGGAATGAACATTCTCCTATGCGCCGCTTGTGCCCAACGTGCCGTCGCGTTCGCGTCATGCCGTCCATCGCCACACCTTAAAATAC
>CAYHOF010000006.1:43092-81514 GCA_964358315.1 uncultured Methanosarcinales archaeon | reverse complement strand
CAATTCCTGGATGAGCCCTTTCTGGATCTCCTTGTCGATGCGCCGCCAGTTCTTGCTCATGCCCACAGACAAGGTGTGGTTGTACAACCGTATGTTCGCGTTGAGCCCTGCGAAACGTCCGGTGTAGTTCAACTCGGCATCATACGGCATGGCCTCTTCAGGATAGAGTCCTTGCCACGCATCACGCACGAGCTGGGAATGATCGACCATAGAATGCAGGATGAATGCCCTACTTTTATGCATACTGCTTGTAGCGCAGCAACGCCGCGACCTTGCCCAGGTCCCGCAACTGCACGCCTTCACGCGTGTCGGTCGAGATGATCTTGACGGTCGTGCCAAAGCGTTGCGCGATGGCTTCCATGTCCTCGATGACCTTCTCATCGAGCGACTCGCTCAGCATGAGCACATCGACCGCGCCTGCCTCGAGCGACTTTTTCACATCATCAAGGCCGTACGCGACCATGCCGATGTCTGTCGCGAGGAATTCGAGGAAGCGCGTGACAAGTCTTTTTTCCTCCATCAATTCGCCTGCGAGCAGCACGTCCGCGCAACGGTCTACCAGTTCCTGCAGCCCGAACTCGTCGGTGTAACCGATGTCCTTGACCGCGAGGATCTTCTTCTGCACGTCGCCGGTGATGAAGCCACCCTCGACCAGCTCGTACTTGGTCGGGCCAGGACCGCCCACAAGGATGCCCTTGAGGTTGTCCATCATCAGAAACTGTTCTTTGAGATAATCCGCTACCTTCTTGTAGTGCGCTTTCGCTGCTAAGTCACGGTTCTGCGCGAAACGGTACGCGCTCTGACCGCCAGCCTTGAACTTGCCCGGCACTTCTGAATGCGTCTTGAGCAAGACCTGGATGACCTTGCCCTTGAGCGCGCCGATCGTCGCGTCACGCTTGTCCATCACGATAAGACCGTACACTTCATCCGACTCGAGCAATTGTTCGAGCGGCTCTGTCACGAACGCCTTGTCGCAACGGTACATGCGCAGCTTCATCGGGATAGGCGGCTCGATGCTCCACACCTTCACATCGCTGTCACCCTCGCGCTCGGCGACGTTACCGGAGAACACAGCCAAACCGTTTGGTGGCGTCTTTTGGACGAGCTTCAGATGCTGAATCATTCTTTCTAACGCATCCGTCACGTTCTTGCGTGTGCTCGCGCTCTTGATGTTGGACGCCGTGCCCTGCTCCTGCTGCAAGTGCTGGATGATCTTGACAAGATCATACCCTTGCGGCACGTAGACCGTGACGAGTTCAGTATGGCGCCCCCTATGCGGCGCGATCTCCTTCACGAACTTCTTGAGATCAAACTTCTGATGACTCGTGATGACCATACGTATGAGCCCTTCTTGATGGTATTTAAACCTTGTTCATCGACGATGCCAGTTCAAATTCTGGTCACGAGAATATCCTTGTGTACCTTGCCCTTGAAGTACCGAGCACCACTAGGAATGTCAGCGTGCACGACTTCATTCGCGCCGATAACGCAATGATCGCCAATGGTCGTTTTGGGCAGTACAGTCGTGTTGGGATAAATGATCGTTCCTTGGCCGATCCTGCTTCCTTCACCAATGAAGACGTTGGGCGTGATGATGCAGCCCATTCCGATGGTGGACTCCTCGATGTGGGCACCACTGTTTATTCCAACAAAATGATCGATCGTTACGCCAGGCGTGATAACTGATGACTTGTGAATCAGAACGCCATTGCCGATGCGAACGCCCCACGTGTTGCGCACCTCATCAGAACACAACGATGGAAAATAGACGCCCTTGCTGGCGAGTAATTTCGCCTTTTCAAGCCTTTGCGCCACGGGAAGAACGAACCCGAGCACCATTGCATCCACTCCATGATCCTGTTGCAACTTTGAATACGACTCCGGAAGTCCCAACATAGGAAACGGCGTTGGACCTGCACTCGCAGGGTTATCATCGACAAAACCAACTATAGAATGTTCTGGGTAGTCACGACGAATGCTATCAGCCGTATAAATACCAGTTTTTCCCGCACCGTAGACGATTATCTTCATGATATCCTTAGGTAAGGCACCCAGGGAATTCTTGTTAAGCTTTGTGAACTAGCCCCCACCCAGGTATCCCGAAAGTCCCCGCCACAACCTTTTTAAAGGGGGCATCTTCCCAGCAGGTTAATCGGGGCCTCCCGCCCATACGGGGCTATGGGGTAGCTTGGCAATCCTTCCTGGTTTGGGACCAGGAGACCCCAGTTCAAATCTGGGTAGCCCCATCACAACAATGGCAGACAAGAAGAAGAGTCTCGGCAGTGCAAAACGCTACGGCGTTCGTTATGGTGCGACGCTCAAGCGCAAGGTCGCGGCGATCGAGGAAGTGCAACGCTCCAACCAGAAATGCCCCTATTGCAACAAGCACGCAGCAGAGTGGAAGATGGTCGGCGTCTACGAATGCTTCAAGTGCAAGGCAAAATTCACGGCAAAAGCGTACGCCATCAAACAGAAAATTACGTTCGCAGAAGCGCCAGTCGAAGACGTCAAGGTCGCCGAAGAGGAAGAGTTCGTCGAGGAGGCTGCTTGAAATGGCGAAGTACGCATGTTTCTTGTGCAACAAGAGGATTTCTGAAGACCTCATGTCCGGCAAGCGCGTCCGCTGCCCGTACTGCGGCAGCAAGATCCTGTTCAAGCCGCGCACCATGGCGACCAAGATCAAGGCAGTCTGATGGCTGACGTTCCCAAGGAACAGAAGGAGACTATCAACAAGCTGCAGATGATGGAGCACAACCTCCAGCAGCTCGAACAACAACGCCAGCAGATGCAGGCGCAACTCTTCGAGCTCGAGAGCGCGGTGAGCGCGCTCGAAGACGCGAAGAACGCCTACAAGATCGTGGGCAGCATCATGGTCCACGCGCAACCAAGCGGCCTTCTCAAAGAACTCCAACAGAAAAAAGAGATCCTCGACGTACGCATCCAGTCGATCGAGAAGCAGGAACAAAAACTACGCGACAACGCAAAGGCGCTGCAAGACCAAGTCATGGGCGCCCTCAAACCACAATGAACGACATCGGCCAGATCATCTACGCGCTACGCGAGCTCGAGCAGGAAGGCGACGTGCCCCGCAGCGTCAAGTCAAAAATAAACCAGACCATCACGAACCTGCAAGCGCAGGACGTGACGCGCATGCAGCTCAACAAAGCGATGAACGATCTCGAAACGCTCGGGGAAGGATGCAACCTGCAGCCGTTGACGAGAACCGCGCTCCTGAGCGTGCTGAGCCTCATCGAGAGCACGGCGAACACGCTGCGTTAACGCTTCTTCTTGAGGATTTGCGAGTGCAGCATGAGGCTGGAAGGCAGGTAGAGCATGTCGCCTCGTGAGGTGCGGACCGTTGTCTCGAGCACGTCGAACTTGACGACCTGGCCTTCGATGCCATTGATCTCGATGGTGTCGCCCACGGCGTAGACGTGCCTGCGGTAGAGGAAGATGCCTGCCCAGTAGTTGGGCACGAAGTCCTTGAGGCCGAGGAACATGCTGATGATCACGACGCCGATCACCACGGCGGCGACGATGTTGAACACCTGTGTCGTGATGCCGAGCTGGTTGAGCGTGACGACGATGGTGATGAAATAGAGCACGTACTTGACGAGGTGCGCGATGGTCTCCTCGAGCGCGAAGGGCAGCCCTGCTTTCATGAGGTTCTTGTTGAGTTCGAGCAGTTTGAGCAGGTAGTGGACGAGGCGTTCAAGCAGACGTGCGATGATGACGCCGACAAGCAGCAAAATGGCTGCGACCACCACGTTGCCTGCCGCGAGACGCAGTATACCACCAAGACTCTCCACAAGCGATGCCATTGTACGCCCTAACAAGGGCGTGCTTAAAAACATTTATGAAGGGAGCGCGCCCATCCTCGAGCAATGGCGGACATCCAGGGCAAGATCAAGGAAATCGAGACCCAACTGAGTTCGGTGAAGTACAACAAGTCCACCGAGCACGCGTTCGGCGTCATGAAGGCGCAGCTTGCAAAGTTGCGTGAAAAACAAGAAAAGCGCATGGCCTCCAAGGGCGGGGGCAAGGGTTTCTTCGTCAAGAAGTCCGGCAACGCGACTGTCGTCCTGCTCGGCTTCCCCTCCGTGGGCAAGAGCTCGTTGCTCAACGTCATCACCGGCGCCAAGAGCGCGGTGGCGGCGTATGCATTCACCACCCTCACTGTCATTCCTGGCACGCTCGTACACAAGCAGGCGCAGATCCAGGTCCTGGACGTGCCAGGCATTGTGGAAGGCGCAGCGTCAGGCCGTGGCAGGGGTAAGGAAGTGCTTGCCATGGTGCGCAACGCGGACATGATTCTCATCCTACTCGACGCGCTCCATCCCGAACATTATCCTGTGCTGCTGCGCGAGATCTACGAGACAGGCGTGCGCATCAACGCGAGCCCGCCTGACGTGCGCGTGATGAAACGCTCGCGCGGTGGCCTGAGCATCAGCAGCACAGTGTCGCTCAAGATCGACAAGGGCACGTTGGAAGCGATCCTGCGGGAATTCCGCATCGGCAACGCGGACATCGTCATCCGCTCGCAGCTCAACGTCGATGAGTTCATCGATGCGCTCGAGGGCAACAAGTCCTACATCCCCGCAATCACTGTCATCAACAAGATCGACATGGTCGATAACGCGACACGGCGCAACCTCATCGCAGCAGTCAAACCAAACCTTGTCGTGAGCGCACACACCGGCGAGAACCTCGACAAGCTCAAGGACGTCATCTACGACGGCCTGCGGTTCATCCGCATCTACCTCAAAGAGGTCAACAAGAAGCCGGACATGGACATACCGCTCGTGCTCACGACAGGCGCGACGCTCAAGAGCGTGTGCGAACACATCCATCGCGACTTCGTGAAGAAGTTCCGCTTCGCGCGCGTGTGGGGCAAAAGCGCAAAGTTCCCGGGCCAGCAACTGCGCAGTCTTGACTTCAAGCTCGCGGACGGCGACGTCGTCGAGGTGCACACGTCATGAACGCGCGCTGGTGCGTGCTCGGACTGCTGCTTCTCGCAGCCTGTTCGCCCGAGGCGTTGCGCGAAGCGGTGTGGAAGGCGACCGATCATTACAATTTCTGCATCCTCACGATCGAGGAAGGCGAACGGTTCTACACGCCAGAACTTGATGGCACTGTGGTCGTTGGAGACATGACGGTAGGCAACCTCACGAAAGGCTGCGTCGTCCTCAATGACAAATGCGGCAAGACACCGACAGGGGAAGCGTTCGTCGTGCCGGCAGAACTCGGCGATTACAAATTCACCCTCTCGCTCGGGAACGTTGACAACTGGTGCGTGCTTGAAGAACGGCAGTTCGACAATGCGACAGTGGCAAGGGCGCAATTGCTGTCTCACCTGCTCCCCTATGTCAAGAACATCCGCACCAACGACGACTCGTTGAAGGCCACCGCGCGCCAGAACACGCGCTTGTGCAACAATGATGCGTGCAAGGCAGCCAAGCTCTTCTACCACGTCGTCGACAATTACAAGTACATCGCGGATCCTACAGAAGGAGAAGATATCAAGGTGCCCTCACGCACCCTTGCCGATGGCGGCGGCGACTGCGAGGATCTTGGCGCACTGCTCCAATCCTACCTGGAAAATGCTGGCGTCGAGACGTACACCGTCCTCACGGTCGATCACGCGTACGCGCTCGCGTGCAACATCGACCTTGATCGCCTTGGCGAAGTCATCAGTGCGCACAACGTCGTCACGACGTCGTTCCTCGATGACGATTCCTACACGCTCGACAACCTCGAACTGCGCATCTATGAGCCCTTTGAACAGCCGCAGGACATCGCGGTCAAGGACATCAGGATGCACGTCCAAAGCAGCGCGCCCATCGACGTCATCCTCTTCCCCTCGATGGACGAATTCGAGAACTACCGGATGCGGGAACGCTACAGCTACATCCCTGCATGTTCTGTCGAGAATGACGCCGATATCGATATCTCCTGTCCGCAACTGGAGCAAGGCTATCTCATGATCGGCGCGCCGCACCAGGACGACGTGACCATCGATGTCACGTTCAACACGACCTACACGTACAACCTCATCCCGCCTGAAGACATCGCCGTCACGCATTATGTGCTCAACGGCAAGAACTGTGTCGTGATGGACCCGACCACCGGCAACTACAGCTATCCTGGCTACCAAGGAAACCTCACGCCAGGATCGATCACTGCCATCAACCCGCGCACGTTCGAGGTGTTCGACCTCGCATGAGACGCCAACTGAGCAAGAACGACAAGGAAGCAATCAACGCCGCGCTCGCGACGCGTTTTGGCGTCGAGGAATTCCTGCAGAAGAAACAGCCCGCAGAACTGGTCGAGGAGGACGGACTCAAATATATCACGATCGAGGGCGTGCCCACTCTGTTCTACGGCGCGGATGGCTCCGTCTATCCCACGCTCAAACTGCTTCTCAAGCACCAGCTCCTGCCCGCCATCCCTGTCGATATGGGCGCGGTGAAGTTCGTGACAAGCGGCGCGGACGTGATGCGTCCTGGCATCAAGGCCATCGATGTGACGCTCAAGAAGGACCAGCTCGTGTGCGTCGTGGACGAGAAGCATAACAAGCCCTTGGCAGTGGGCATCATGCTCATGAGCGGCGAAGACGCGACGAAAGCGACGTCAGGCAAGACAGTAAAGAACGTCCACTGGATCGGGGACAAGATGTGGCAGAAATAATCAGAGATCCTTGAATGGGCGTGGTTTCTTCCAGTGCACGTGAAATTTCTTGAGCGTGCGCAACAAATTCTTGTAATCGCCATCGAAGTGCACTGCCCTGTCATCGATGTACGCCAATGCGATGACCTTTTTGTTGGTCACGTCCTTTGGCATCGGAAGCGTGTGCTTCTTGAACCAGGCAAGGATTCCCTTTTTCTCATCCCGCGTGGTCAACACCACAAACGGAATCTTGGCAGCAACCAAGCGTTGAAGGAATTCTCTGCAACCAGGTAGCGGCACACCGTGCTTATGCGGACCTTTGTAGCCATGATACTCTGCCAACACACCATCGAAATCAATGCAGACAGGAAATGATTTTTTCATCATGCGTTCTCCGGCAGCCGCCGTATCTTTGGCACGTGGTTGAGCAGCATGCCTTCCTTCCATGGTCCGCTGCCGAAGTAGTCGTTGCCTGACTTGACGATGACGTAACCGATGAATTCGCCCGCGACTTCGATGTCGTGGCCTTTGAGCCAGAGCATGGCAGTGTCGCGATCCACGTCGACGATGTTCTTGGTCGCGGTGGGCCCGATGAGCTGGCTGCCTTCGATGCTGAGCCGCACGCGTTCCTTGTGCACTTCGGCGATGTAGAGCCCGACGCTCGAGATGCGCAAGCGCTGCCATTCGATCTTCGCAAGGTCAGGCGTGACCAAGAATATCCTATGCTGGGTGTTCTGCGCGAACGCCTCTTCCGGCTTCCAATCACCGCCCCACTGGTCGTGCACCATGTCGAGGAACGCCCTGCGTTCCTTGGACTTGAGGATCGTGATCGTGTCCTGCATCAGACGCCCCACACCGGGTTTTTCTCGCGCATGATGAGCGCGATCTCGCGCAGCACGTCCTTCTCGTCTTCCTTGAGCTGGTCCTTGATGTCTTTGAGCGCGCGGAACTCCTTCTCGTCGATGTAGGTGTAGAGCGTGTCCGCTTCCATGAGTTGGCGGCCGATCGTGACGTCGGTGAGCGACACCGCGACTTGCTGGTTGCGCTCGGCCGCCTCGACGGTCTCCTGTTCTTTCTGGATGCCTTTGATCGTGGTGAGGGCGACCCCGTCTTTTTTCATCATGCGCACGCCTGCCTTGAGCGAGCCGAGCTGGACTTCGACGCCGACGACCGCCGGGTTGTTCTGGCGGAACACGTGGCCGCGCATCAAGGCTATCTTTGCCGGGAAGGGCAGCTTGTCGCGCTCGGACTTCTTGCGGTTGATCTTCTCCCCTTCGACCCATGCCTTGTAGTCGTCGATGAGCGCGTAGATGATGGCGTTCGTGAATACCTTCACAGGCGGCTTCTCGGGCTGCGGGATGTTGAAACCGAGGATGACGGCGTGGAACGGGTTGACCGACGACGACGCTTCTGCGGCTGCGATGTCGCCTTTGCTGATCGGGCCCACGCCTGCTTTCTTGACGGCAACGCCGTGTTCCTTGAGCAGGCGCAAGAGCGCCTCGAGCGACCCCAACGAATCTGCCTTGACGATGACGCCTTCGTCGTCCGTCTCGAGCAGCACCTCGCCAACTTCCTTCTGGACTTCCTTCTTGTCGTTCTCGAGGGTCTTGGCGGATGTCGCGCGCAACGGCATGCCTGCGAGCGCGTCTTCTGCTCCGGGCGCATTGAGTCGGACGCCCGTTGCAGCAGTAATCAATTGCACGGTCGTGAACTTGGCTTTCTTATCCCGCATGTCCATGAGGGCGGCAGGCAACAACATCGCCTTGATCTTACCAACGACAGGCGCATCTGTGCCACCGATCACGACATCATCGCCGACGTGCAACGTACCATCATAGATGATTACATCAAGCACTTTGCCAAGACCTTTTTCATCACGCGTTTCAAGCACGGTCCCTTTTGCAGGATCGCTTTCGTGAATCACGAGTTTCTCAGCGAGGAAGCGTTGTGAAAGACCGCTGATGAGCATGAGGAGTTCCGGGATGCCTTCGCCGGTCTTCGCGCTGACAGGGACGAGCGCGATCTGTTTGGTGTGGTCGCTGATGCGATCGAAGCGGTCGGCATTGAAACCGATTTCGAAGAGCTTGCCGACGACCTCGTAGAGCTTGGTGTCCATCATGGTCTGTGTGGACTGGGCCTGATTGTTGATGCTCTGCATGAGTGCCGCACCCTTCTGCCAGCCGTTGATGAGGTCGACCTTGTTGAGCGCAATGATGAAGGGAGTCTTATAGAGCCGCAGGATGTCCAGGCATTCAAGGGTTTGTGGTTGGACGCCTTGCATGATGTCGATGACGACCACCGCTATGTCGGCAAGGTTGCCGCCGCGCTTGCGCAGCGACGTGAATGCCGCGTGGCCTGGCGTGTCGATGAAGAGAAGGCCCGGGATCTTGAGGTCGATCTTGAGCGCGTCCAATAACGGCCCGGAGATCGCCTTGATGGTCGGGAGCGGGATGATGCTGGCGCCGATCGCCTGCGTGATGCCCCCCACCTCTTTGGCAGCCACTGCCGAACCGCGGATGCTGTCCAGCACGCTGGTCTTGCCGTGGTCGACGTGACCCATCATGGCGACGATAGGCTGGCGGAGCATACACGAGAGCCACACCCTGCGCTATATAAAGACTGCCCTCCTGTCCTCGGAGATAATATCATTACTTTCCAGTACTCAAATTACGTAACCTTTATATACTGGTCATTCTCGACAGGTAGTAACACAATCGACTATAGCGATTGGGAGTCTACAATGAATACTGCAGTAAAATGGTTTGGCATCATAGCCATGCTGGCCATCACCATCGTTGCAATCGCCAACACCGCGCTCGCACTTCCAGTGACGATCCAACGTGTTGAGGTCAACGATGATGTGATCGACGTCAATGCGGCGAATCGCATCGACTTCGAACGCGACGGCGAACTTGAAGTCGAAGTCCGCCTCAGCGCCAGCCAAGACATCGACGACGTCGAGATCGAAGCGTTCATCTCGGGGTACGAGTACAACGACGACAAGGAAAGCCAGCTCTCGGACAGCAGTGCGCTCTTCGACATGGAAGCCGGCGTCGACTACGTCAAGCGCCTGAACCTCAGGCTCCCTGACGACGTCGATTCGGACGACTACAAGCTGCGCATCCTCGTCAGCGACCGCAACGGCGCAGAGACGATCCAGGTCTACAACCTCAAGATCGAAGGCACACGCCACATCGTCAAGATCCTTGACGTCGTGGCAAGCGACACCCGCGTCAAACCGGGCAGCGCTCTGCTCACCACCGTGCGTGTCGAGAACCAGGGCCAGCTTGACGAAACAGACGTCAAAGTCACCGTCAGCATCCCCGAACTCGGCATCAGCGCCTCGGACTACATCGACAACATCGACAACGACGACCAGAAGGACAGCGAGGAACTCTACCTCCGCATCCCCACCTGCGCCAAAGCCGGCATCTACCAGCTCAAGGCAGAGATCAGCTACGACCGCGACCACGAAACGATGAGCAAGACAACGCCCATCGAGATCGTCGAGTCCGACAGCTGCGCTCCGAAGGTCACCGCTGACGCGACCACCGTGGTCGTCCAGCAACAGCCAGTCGTCCAAGCAGTCGACACAACGCAGAAGACAAGCTCGATCAAGACCGCGCTTGAAGTCATCCTGCTCGTGCTCATCGGCCTGCTCGTCGTCATCGGCATCGTGCTCGGCCTCAGCCGCATGCGCGACACCGACGAAGAGTAAGTTCGACAACACCACTTTTTCTTTTATTTTTTCTTTATTCGACATCAATCTTAAGTATGACCATGACCGACACCGCCACACGTCCTACCATGGAACAAACCCGAGAACGACCTGTAGCGTATGACACGTTGGTGCGTGACATGCTGCCAGACGCGAGAGCGATCGCATGCGGCATCTACACGACCTACAAAAGGACATTGCGACCCGGCATAGAACCCGAAGACCTGATGCAGGACGCGTTCATCGCGCTCGACAAAGCCGCACGCGAATACAACGGGTCGGTACCGTTCAAAGCATTTGCCACGCCCGTCATCCGCAACGCAGTCCTCCGGTGCATGTTCGAAAATTACCAGCGCGCAACACGCGTCCCATACTATCTCACGCAACACGTGCGGAAACTACGCAAATACGAGCGATTACACGCGACGACAATCACGGATGCCGATGAAGTCCGACAGATCCTCGAAACCACACGACGCACAGCACAAGAAGTGCTCTACTCCAAGAACGGTCGGACTGCAGGGACCGAAGTCCTCGCCACCACTCCTTCTGCCACGGATGAAACAGATGACACTGCCGCGTGCCTTGAAACCATATGCTCTGCGCTGCGGCCTGATGAACAGCAGCTTTTACGCAGACATTACGGGGACGACGTTTCATCAACCGAACTCGCGCAAGAACAAGGACTCCTACGTCAAACCCTCGAGGCGCGTATGCAACGCACACTGATGCGCCTGCGCGCGCACGTCGTGACGCACGGCATCGTGTATAACGGCCAACACATCAATCAGCTGGCAGCAAACGAATTGCGTCATTATCTCAGCAAGAATGGCATGCGCGACCCCGTGTTGCGGCACGCCCACGACCTCCTCTCGACACGCTGAATCTTTATAACCTCTCATCAGCCTTCTTCTGGCATGAACGCACGTGTCCTCACAGCAACAGAAGCACATGTCCGTGACCTCCTCGAAGGTGAGGGCAGCGGCCATGACTGGTGGCATGTCCATCGCGTCCGGAACCTCGCGCTCACGATAGGCAAGGAGGAAGGTGCGGACCTGTTCGTGGTCGAACTCGCAGCGCTCCTGCACGACATCGCGGACTGGAAGTTCCATGGTGGCGACACGAGCGTCGGCCCGACAAAGGCGCGGGAATGGCTCGAGAAGCAAGGCGTCGATGAACGCATGATCAACCATGTGTGCGACATCATCGCGCATATTTCTTACAAAGGAGCGGGCGTCGCGACCCCTATGAGCACGATCGAGGGCAAAGCGGTGCAAGACGCGGACAGGATAGAAGCGCTTGGCGCTATCGGCATCGCGAGGACGTTCGCGTATGGCGGGCATAAGAACCGACCGATGCACGACCCAGAAACCCAACCCACACTGCACACGAGTTTTGAACAATATTCTGCTCATCCAGGAAAGGGTGGCACCACGATCAACCATTTCTACGAGAAACTGCTCTTGCTCAAGGACCGCATGAACACCGCCACAGGCAAGCGCATCGCGGAAGAACGCACTGCATTCATGCAGGCGTACCTGGACCGTTTCTTCAAGGAATGGGACGGAAGGCTGTGAGTCGGAAATCTTATTAAAGCAGTGCCGGTCCTGTAAACGTCATGCCATCTGATAAGGAGGTCAAGAAGGAGTTCCGTGCTGTTGCGTCGAAAGACCCCGACAAGTATTACGCGACGAGCGTGCTCAAGCGCGAGGGCTTCGTACGACAGCACTGCGAGAGCTGCAGCAAGTACTTCTGGTCAGTCAAGCAGCGCGCGACGTGCGACGATCCTGACTGTGCAGGCGGCTTCCGTTTCCTTGGCAACAGTCCTGCGAAGGAGCCGCTTGACTACATCCAGGTCTGGCAGCGGTTCGCCGCGCTCTTCGAGTCCAAGGGCTACACGCCTATCGCGCGCTACCCTGTCGTCGCACGCTGGCGTCGCGACACGGACTTCGTGCAAGCGAGCATCTACGACTTCCAGCCGTATGTAGTGAGCGGCGAGGTCGAGCCGCCAGCGAACCCGCTTGTCGTCCCGCAATTCTGCCTGCGCTTCAACGACATCGACAACGTGGGCATCACGGGCGCGCACTTCACGGGCTTTGACATGATCGGCCAGCACGCGTTCAACAACGAGAAGGACTGGAACCAGGCCAAATACTTCGGCGACATCCATGACTGGCTCACCAAAGGGCTTGGCATCGCCAAGGAAGAGATCGTCTACCACGAGGATGCGTGGGCAGGCGGTGGTAATTTCGGCCCGTGCATGGAGTTCTTCTCGCGCGGCCTGGAACTCGGCAACCAGGTCTACATGATGTTCGAACAGACACCCACAGGGCCTAAACCGCTCAAACTGCGCGTGCTCGACATGGGCATGGGGCACGAGCGCAACGCCTGGTTCACGCAAGGACGGGCGACAGCGTACGAGAGCACCTTCCCGACCGTGCTCAAGCAGTTGCGGCACACCACCGGACTGCAAGCAGACGAGGACGTCCTCAAAAAGTTCATCCCGCTCGCGAGCTACCTGAATGTCGATGAAGTGCAGAACCTCGACGCTGCCTGGCACAAGGTCGCCGCTTCCTTGAACATGAATGTCGACAATATCAAATCTGCCGTATTACCACAAGCTGCGCTGTATAGCGTCGCAGAACACGCACGAACGTTACTTGTTGCGCTCGCCGATGGCGCCATTCCGAGCAACGTGGGGGGTATGTACAACCTGCGCGTGCTCTTCAGGCGCGCACAAGGCTTCATCGACCATTATGGTTGGGAGGTCTCGATGCAGCAGATCTGCGAGTGGCACGCCGAGTACCTGCGACCGTTGTATCCTGAACTCATGGAACGCCTTGACAACGTCAAGACCATCCTTGCCGTCGAGCTCAAGAAGCACAGGGCGAGCAGCGAGAAGATCGCCGCGGTGGCGGCAAAGGCAGCTGCGCAGAACCCCACGACCGAACAACTCATCGAGCTCTATGACACGCAAGGCATCTCGCCGGAACTCATCCGCACCGAAGCGCTCAAGCTCGGCAAGAAGCTCACGATCCCTGACAACTTCTACCAGCTCGTCGCCGCGCGGCACGAACAGCCCGCGCAGGAGACGGCGACGAAGAAGGAAGGCATCGAACTGCCCACGTTGCCTGACACCAAGATCATGTATTACGACCACTGGGACCTGTTGTCGTTCGATGCGACAGTCCTGTACGCCAACGATACATTCGTCGTGCTCAACCAGAGCGCGTTCTATCCCACGTCCGGCGGCCAAATCCATGACGTGGGCAAGCTCGGCGGCCAGAACGTGGTCGCTGTCTTCAAGCAAGGCGGCATCATCGTGCACGTGCTCGATAGCACAACCACGATGAAGGCAGGCGACGCTGTGCACGGCACCATCGACCCGATGCGCCGCAGACAACTCGCGCAACACCACACCGCCACGCACGTTTTGAACGCCGCCGCGCGACGTGTGCTTGGCCAGCACATCAACCAGGCAAGCGCCAAGAAGGAGCTTGACAAGGCGCACCTCGACATCACGCACTATGACACGCTCTCAGAAGAGGAGCTTGAGAAGATCGAGACAGAAGCGAACAGGATCGTCAAGGAAGGCATCCACACGAAACTTTCGCTCATCCCGCGCACGCAGGCAGAACAAGCGTTCGGCATGAACATCTACCAAGGCGGCGCCGTGCCAGGCAAAGTGTTGCGCATCGTGCAGATCCCGGAAGTGGACGTGGAAGCATGCGGCGGCACGCACCTGCACAACACGAACGAAATCGGCGAGATCAAGATCATCAAGTCAAGCAAAGTGCAGGACGGCGTCATACGCCTCACGTTCGTCGCAGGCGACGCCGCACGCAAAGTCCGCGAAGAAGAACACAAGACGTTGCTCCAGGTCGCAGAAGAACTTGGCGTCGACGCACCCTTCATCCCCGCAGCCGCGGCACAATTGTTCGACCGCTGGAAGAAAGCCAAGAAAGCCATCGAAAAGAAGCAATCAATTCCACCTGAAGAGAAGAAAGAACTCACCCTCAGCGAGGGCAACCTCATCGAGAAAGCAGCAGCCATGCTCCAGACCCAACCAGACCACGTGCTCAAAACCATCCAACGATTCAAGAAAGAACTGGCGGGTTGGGTCAGGTAAACAACTTCTTCACAACATCGACCGTGTAGAGCGCCATGGCGTGTGCTTGGTCTTTGCTGACGTTGTACGCTTCGCGTTTGACGTGGACGCTGTGGACCCTTACTTGGTTGATGACGTGGATCTGGTTCATGAGGCCTGCGTCGACGATGACGCTGTGCTCGGAGAGTTTCTTGATCATGTTGCCAAGCCCTGTTCCTGGCGCTTTCTCAAGCAGGTCAGTGCCTGTGACGTCGAAGTACTTGCGGTGCAGCGCGATCTCGAGCAGTCGCCCACACAGGATGGCGACGCTGCGGTAGCATTCGGCGTCGAAGCAGCGCTTGATCTCGGCAAGGTCGCGTTCCATGTCGGAACGCACGTCGGCAGGGATGTTGGGGATCTTGACGTCAAGAGTGTGGAATTGTTCGTTCTTGATGACGCTAAGGTCGCTTATGGCGTTGCGCAGGTGGTGTGCGCCGTCACGGATCACGCCGAGGTCTATGCTCTCCTTCATCGTCCGGATCATCTTCATCATGTCGATGACTTTGAGTTCGACGTCGGAGTCCTCTTCAGCCAAGCCGTGCAACGCCTTGCCTTCCTTCTCAAGGACGTTCACGGACGCGACGACGTCGCGCGCGAGGTGCGCGTTCTTCTGCGACTTGAAATCAAGCGAGTTGCGGGTCGCGTCCAGGAGCGACACGCCTGCGGTCTGCGCTTTGTCGACGGCGAAGCGGACGTTGCCGAGCGCTTTCTTGAATGTCTCGAGTGTCATGTGTGATGGATAAACACTGTGACTCTTAAGTATTGCTGAAGTCGCGCAGCGTCGGTTGCCGCTGTTCCCGCAGCAGTGTGCTGACGCGCAAGAGCCGGTCTGCGTCGAAACTGAACCGTTGCCTGACAAAGGCACGCACGCCGCGCAGGAGTTCTTCTTTGCTCCCGAAGGACCTCGGTTCTGACGCCATCGACTTCCTGCACGCCTCACGGGTCACCCACACACCAAGTGGCACGGTATATTCTGAGGTCACGAATCGTAGCACGAGCGCGCTGGCCTGGCGTTTGAGCTTCCGCAGGCGTTCGCTCACGGCAAGACGTGCGGTGTAGTACCCTCCTGCGGTGTTGTGCGCGTATTCTTTCCTGCCGGCGAACATCTCGTGGTCTGTTGAATAGTTCGCCTCGCCATCCGGTTTCTGGCTTGGCAGGTATGTCTCGAACAATTCATAGCTCCAGATCTCGGGAAACACGAGAACGAGATAATAATTGCCCATGTAACCGTCGAAATAGTACGCGTAGTCGTGGCGCAGCGAGCACTCCTTGACGTCCTGGATGATGTTTTTACCGATCGTGTCGTCGGTCGCGGTGATGGCCCACCGCGTGGGCACGAGCCGGCGGTTCTTGCCGATGCCCATCGTTGCTGTGCTGAGCATTTTCGACAAGTGGTTCTCGTCGATGCCGTGCTCGTACAATGATGTCAGACCTTCCGCGGCTTTCAGGTCGGTGTCACCAAACACTCGTTCCACACGCGTATGGATGGACGGGTTGGATGTGAGTGCGACACTCTTGAGTTCGGCGGAGGGGCCCATGGGCGCCATGGTGCCATCCAGCTGCATGTTGATGGTCGGGCGCTTCAACAGTTCGATGTCAAGATCGACTGGTTTGGAGGCGAGCGCGATCTCTTGCGCCAAATCAAGGACGTTCGAGCGATTCTTGACGTCGAGTTTCGTGCGTGAGTTCACCATGCTAGAACGGAACCCCACGACTTCCGGGATCTGTGCGTTGCGCGCGCCCCAACCACGAGGATCGTCATAGCCTGCGACGTGTTCGCCAAGTTCTGGTGGCGCAAGAAGTCCGACGTTGACGTGTGGATAGCCGAAGCGGCCGATGAAGGGCGCCGGGCTTGATCCTGCAAACGAGGACGAGCCGAGCGCGTTCTGCACACGGTAGAGGGAGAGCGCTTTCTGGTACAACGGACAATCATTCTCGCCATGCGCGCCTTTGCAGTGCAGACAAGGACGATTTGCCGTCATAGATACCATCCTCACAGGAGGGTGCTACCGCCTCAAAAAGGTATCTCTTGGCTCTGCCAATAGTACGCCGGCGTTTCGTTCGAGCATAGAAAGCTGTCACTTTCGAACAGTCTCGAAAAAACAACCGTTGCAACCACAAATTTATGAAGGTGAGGATTATCATGCCATAATTCTAAGTCCACCAAGCTCTCCTTAAAATCCATGAGCTCGCCAGACAACCGTGACCCACACTGATGTCCATCTGCCATTGCCGTGTAACACGCAACACTGCTTGACATCTGACGAAGACAGCAATAAACATTTGAACCTAGATCATAATTATTTGGCAACATCGTTTGTTTTGCTGCGCTCAAAAGACCTTGTGCGTCGATCAGGGCATAGTTCTTGCACGCGGCCTCCAGCAATGAATATGATCGTGCCAGTCGTGCTTTGTTACCTTTTGCTTTCATCCCATTGAGCACGTTCTTGCCAGAGTCCACGTCACGGAGAGTGCGTTCCAGCGTCCCTCGCGGAGGAATGATCTCTGCCAGCAATGCACACACATAAGTCTGGTCAAATTTCGCGAGAGTTTGCAAGAAATCATCTCGTCCACGCTTGAACGTAGGAGTTTCCAATTATCTCAACCGACTCAATGGCACGTGCACTGTCTTGAAGGTCGCTTCTTGTTCTGGCGCGGTCTTGTGCTGGCTGCAGGATTTCTTCTCCTGCCAGAAGAACCAGCACTTCTCGCCGAAGATCTTGAATGAGTGACACGTCTCGCAGACTGAGGCCATGGGTGTTCTGTGTTCTGTTGGTGTTTATAAGAATTATTCAAGATGTATTCTTTTTTATATAAAAATAAACAAATGTCCATTCGCTCCCATGAAGGCAGTAAGGCGGTTATAAAAACCAGCTCGCGAGCCCTCATACAATGCTCACAGACAAGGAAGCGGCGCGTTTGCGTGAAGAATTGCAGAGCAGCCAGCGCCCGCTGTACTTCTTCCATGACGATCCGGATGGCCTCGCGAGCTACATCATGTGCCAACACTTCGTCAAGCAAGGACGAGGCGTCGTGGTCAAGGCGCAGCCACACATCACAATGATGTTCATGCAAAAAGTTCAGGAGATCGCGCCTGACAAAGTGTTCATCCTCGACATTGCCATGGTCGACCAGGAATTCATCGATGCGTGCCCGGTGCCTGTCATCTGGGTGGACCATCACGAGCCGCAGAAGCGCGAACGCGTCACGTACATGAACCCACTCATTTCGACAAAGAAGAACGTCCCCACCCCCGCGCTCATCCGTCAAGCGACACACGAGGACCTGTGGCTCGCAACCGTGGGCTGCATCGGCGATTGGTACCTGCCGCCCTTTGCCAAGGACTTCAGCGAACAATTCCCGGACGTCCTGCCCGCCACCGTGAAAACCGTCGAAGAAGCGCTCTTCGACACGCCGGTCTCCATGCTCGTCAAGGCGTTCTCGTTCGTGCTCAAAGGCAAGACGAGCGACGTGAACAAACTCATCAACATCATGACGCAAATAGAGTCGCCCTACGAAATCCTCAACCAGACCACGCCGCGCGGCAAGCTCATCCACAAACAATACGAGAAGATCAACGCGTTGTACATCACCATGCTCGAGAAGGCGTTCGCCAAGATCGACGGCAACGACACGCTCCTCGTGTACACCTACGTCGACGACAACCTCAGCCTCACCAAAGACCTCGCGAACGAATTGTTGTACCGCTACCGCAAGGTCATCGTGCTCGGCCGCGAACGCCAGGGCGAAGTGCGCTGCAGCCTGCGCTCGCCTACCGGTGTCAATGTGAAGACCGCACTCGAGAAGGCGCTTGTCGGCGTGGAAGGCTACGGCGGCGGGCACGAGAACGCCTGCGGCGCCGCGATAAAGAAAGACGACTTCCCCCGCTTCATCGAGAACCTGCGACGGGAGCTAGTTTTATAAACGGTAGCGACGGACGCACAACACACGCACCGGTGGTGTAACGGTAGCACAACAGCCTTCCAAGCTGTTTGTCCGCGTTCAAATCGCGGCCGGTGCAGTCATGCATATCTTCCTCTGCGGCAGCAAGGCATTCTATGACAGGATCCCTGCAATCAAGCACACGCTTGAGCAATCAGGGCATATAATCATGCCGCCCAATGGCTACGACGCGCCTGAGCAGGAAGCGTCCCAGAAAGTCGTCGGCGACCATGCCGCATGGAAGGCTGCAATGCTGCGAGCCGATCGTGAATGTGTCATGGCGAACGACGCCATCCTCGTGCTCAACTACGACAAGAACGGACAGCACAACTACGTCGGCGGCGCGGTATTCCTCGAGATCGCGCACGCGTTCACGCTGCACAAGAAGATCTTCTTCATGAACCCGATCCCGGATAACATCTTCACGGACGAGCTCATCGGCATGCAGCCAGTCATCATCAACGGCGACCTCTTGAAGGTCCACTGAACAACATTTTTAAACATACGACGGCGAGGAAGGCGTATGCATGACAAAGCGAAAGGCACGGTGCTCGTGTTCTGCGCCCACAATGATGACCAGATCATCGGGGCAGGCGGCACGCTGGTCAATTACGTCAAGGAAGGCATCCGTTTCAAGACCATCATCTTCGCGTACGGCCGCTCAAGCCACCCGCACCTCAAGGAACGCGTCATCGTCGAGACAAGAGTGCAGGAGAGCATCCGCAGCGACAAGATCCTAGGCGGCAGCGGCGTCGCCATCCTCGGCCTGACCGAAAGCAAGTTCCCGCAGGAGATCGCCAAGAAAGGCATCAAGGACAAAGTCAGGTTCATCATCGAGCAGGAGCGGCCCATCAAAATCTTCACGCACAGCGTCGACGACCCTCACCCGGACCATCGCGCGGTCTACAACATCATCAAGAACGTGGTCGACGAACTACCATTCCACGTCGAAACCTACTCTTTCGACATCTGGAACATCTGGAGCGTCAAACGCCACCAACAACCAAAAATGGTCGTCGACATCACGCACTCCTTCAAGACCAAGATGAGGGCGTTGCAAGTGCACAAGAGCCAAAAGGCGGCGATATGGTCGCTGACGTGGAACATCTACGTACGCGCCATCGTCAGCGGGTGGGACTACGGCCACAAATACGCCGAAGTGTTCTACCGGATCAACTAAACGATGAAACCCAAACTCCTCATCAGCACCGACGGCTACATCCCGCGTTGGGATGGCATCACGCGGTTCTTGCTCGAAGTCATCCCGCGTCTTGAGAGGAGTTTCGAGATCACGGTGCTCGCGCCGGACTTCAAGGGTGAAGGCAGCGACATCCCGGGCGTCAAAGTCGTGCGGTTGCCTCTGCTTCCGTTCCACATGGGTGACATCCAGTTCTCGCGGTTCCGCATAAAGACCGTACGGGAGCTCGTGCTCAACAATGATGTCGTGTTCAACCAGAGCATCGGTTCGATCGGCATCATGACGATCCGGGAGGCCGCGAAGTACGGCATCCCTGTCGCGAGCTTCACGCACAGCATCGACTGGGAGCTCGCGGCGAAAAGCATCAAGCGCTGGCGTAAAGTGTCGACGTTCCTCGTCAAGAAGCTGGCCAAGCACCTGTACAACAAGTGCCGGCTGCTGATGGTGCCAGGACCTGAGATCTTGGTCATGCTGCAGAACATCGGCGTCACGACGCGCATGGAGAAAGTCTCGCTTGGCGTGGACACGCAGCGCTTCGCGCCCGCGCCGGACAAAGCAGCTGCGAAAAAGGCGGTCGGCATCGACCCGCACAAAAATGTCGTCGGGTTCGTCGGCAGGATCGCGCGCGAGAAGAACATCCCCACGTTGCAGCAGGCATTTGACATGATGCGCAAGGACAACCCTGACACCGTCCTTCTGATCGTGGGTGAAGGCCTGCGCAACGAGATCAAGGAAGGAGAGGGCGTGATCATCACAGGCATGACCAACGATGTCATACCCTACCTACAGGCGATGGACGTCTTCGTCTCTCCCAGCCTCACCGAGACGAGCAGCCTTGCCACGATGGAGGCGATGGCGTGCGGACTTCCTGTCATCGTGACGCCGGTTGGCAACATCCCGGAATACGTCATGCACGAAAAAAATGGCCTGTTCTTCGGACGGCGTGACGTGGAAGACCTTGCCAAGAAGATCGAATTCCTACTCCAGCATCCGGACGAGAGCGCGAAACTCGGCGCCGCCGCGCGCAGGACGATCGAGCAGAACTATCAATGGGATGCGACGGCAGGGCGCATCACAGAACTGATTCTGGAATTGAAAAGAAAATAAACCCCACGACGGCAAAGGGGCAAAAGCCGAAGGGGGAAGGGAGGTGCTAAGCAATTGTGATTGCTTGCACACGGGAATGTTTCCCGTTGTGTGCTTTAAGCGTCCATGTAGCCGAGCAAGAAGCCCTGTTCGGCGCTACTCAGGCCGTAGTCCTCATTGTCGAGCGTGTCGATGAAACCTAAGTTCGGGGCATAGTAAACGTCTTGGGAGCGCGCCTCGAGCTCCTCAAGTTCTTCAATCTCTTTCTCTGTCAGGTAGTCTTTTCTCATGGGGTCACCTCTGGTTTCTAAGTCTGAGCGGGCTTGGCAATGACAGCTGGCGATAGGGCCGCACGACCGGCACACGGTAGCCGAGGGTAAGTGCCTTGGACTGCTCAAAGAGCAGCATCGCGATGGTATTGTTGTTGAACGTCATGGACATCATTAGTATCACCTCTTGTTCGTCGGATGCGCCACCCGACGATAGATATCTTGATGTCACGACCCTTTTTATAGTCCGCGCGGAGGTGTCCAGTGGGGAGTGGACCATCAAGTCCATAGTGTTTTTATACAGCCCCTGAAGGCAACACGGCATGACAGATTATGTTGTGCGTGCCTCGTGCGAGCCCACGCGCATCCTCAGCGACAACGGCATCAGGAAGGCGCTGGCGCTCGAGCTCATCAGGATCACGCCTGCGTTCGACCCGGTGAAGGACACGAAACGCATCCAGCCCGCGTCCCTTGACGTGAAATTGCACTGCGTCGATGAATCCGCGCCGATCAATCCCCGTTCTGGGTATTCGCCGTTCGTCCCACAAGGGACGGAGCACACGCTGCGCGCAGGATATATCTCAACGATCCACTTGAGCGAACTCGTCGACTTCGGGCAGTTCACGCCAGACCGGCTCCGGCTGCTTGGCGTGTTCTCCGAGGCGCGCAGCAGCGTTCGACGCCTCGGCGGCTACATGGAGAACCACGGCGCGTATTTCTTCTCTGACCAAAAAAGATCCCATCTTGAACTGGGCAATTTCGGCCCGAATGATATCCGTTGCGCACCCAATGACAGGATCGCCCAACTATTCTTCACCGTCATACCCTACAGCGAGTACCTTCTTGGCGCAGGCAACACGAGAGCCGTGCACGACTACCGCGAGAAGATACAATCGTTGGATACCGGCACAGAAGTGACGTCGAATGAGGAACTCCGTCGGCTGCATAAGGACGGGCATCTTGGCGTGACGCCACGACTGCACACGTGCAACGGCGCGATCCTCGTGCACGCAGGCGACGTGGCGTACAGGATGCGGCGCGTTCCTGACGGCATCGACTTCAACAAGCGCGACACGTACTCCCGTGAGGAGTTGCTCGAGCCATTATTCATCAAGAAAGGGTACACCGTCAAAGAAGGCGAACACGTCATCGTCGAGACACAGGAACAGTTCGCGCTCTCACCGCACGTGGGAATCCGTTTCTGGGACAACCTGCACTGGTCGGACTTCCACAACACGCGCTCCATGCCTTCTGCCAACATCGAAACAGTCGTGGGCAACCTCAAGATGTGTACGCTCACGGACGGCTGGATCGATCCAGGCTACAACGGTGGGTTCTCACGCCAACCGAAATGGCTCACAGGACGGCATATCAAGACCGGCGACATCCTCGGCGTCGGACAAGTGTTCCACTTCCCGAAGGGCGTCGGGAAAGAATACGGCGATGCGAAACTCGGCTCACAATACAACAAGACGCAACAGACCCAATTCGCGAAGTGAGTCGATGATCATCATACCTTCACCGGTATGACGCGCCATCGGAACAACCGGAAAATAAACGTATTTTGTGCCCTGACGCCGTGAGAGATACGACGGCAACGGAAATTCTTGACTATACACCGGAACATTTCCGGAATCCTTGACCATACGCACTTGAAGACGGATGACTATGTTATTTTCATGGATCTCGTGGTCGATGCGAATGTGGTATTTGCGCTTCTCATCAAAGACGGTATTACTGCAGAGTTATTCGCCGACGATCGGTTGGTGTTGTTCGCTCCTGAGCACCTCGTCGATGAACTCCGCAAGCATCACGTGACTATCTCATCAAAAACCCACCGTACTCCTGATCAGTTGGACATAAGTCTCCAGCTCGCGCTAAGCCGGATGCAACTTCTGCCACATGCCTTCATGACACCATACATGGAAGGTGCAACGCGTATCACCACCGACCCCAATGATGCGGCATACCTTGCCCTCGCGCTACGGCTGGAAATCCCTCTATGGTCGAATGACGTCGCTCTCAAAGCACAGCCGCACGTCCCCGTGTTCACAACCAGTGAAATATACAGGATCATACGAGAACGCAACCACAAACTATAAATATATACACATAATACACATAATATAGGTGCACAATGGCGACGATGACACTTGCGGTCCCAGACGACCTAAAACAGGACATGGAAGAACATGCCGACATCAACTGGTCCGAAGTAGCTCGTAGTGCGTTCAAAAAACGGCTTACCTTCATCAAATTCTTCAAGGAATTCACCAAGGATAGCGAACTGACAGAAGAAGACGCCATAGAACTCGGTCGCAAAGTCAGAAAGTCGCTCAACCAACGCTACCTCAAAGCGCTCAAGGCGTAATCAGAAATCCGCCAGATTCTTGCTTGAGGAGAGCGTGATGAGCGTGGTGGTGCCTTCCGGACCGCCGACTATTTTGTTGGTCTTGATGAGACCGGCTTTCGCAAGCTTCTCGACCTTGCGCGCGAACGTCTTGTACGAGCCTTCGCCGCTCTTTTCCTTGTAGACCTTGAACAGGTCACCGCTCTTGCCGCCGCCCGCGGCCTTGATCACGTCGAGCACGAGCTTGGTGTCGTCCTCGAGGTCGTCGGTGCGCTGCACCAGCATGTCAGAGAGTTTGGCGACAGCGGACTGTGCGTGCTCGGGCATGATCTTGCGGCTGCTCGCGTTCTCCGCGGCAAGCGCCGCCTGGCGCATGAGGAAGATGCCCGAACGTATGTCCTGCGCGTGCGCGGCCTTGTCGACGATGATGTCCAGCGCCTCAGCGTTCCAGCAACCTGGCACGAACGCGAAACCGACGCGGTCCTGGAGAATCTTCTTGGTCTCGTCACGATTGTACGGCTTGAACTCGATGACGTCAGGCAAGAAGCGCGACTTAACGCGCTGCTCCATGTCACCGAGCCATTCCTTGTAGTTCGTGATGAGGATGACGCTGCGCTTGAAGATGTCCTGCAGGATGCTGTACAAAAAATCAAGGTCCTCGACCTTGTCGATCTCGTCGAAACAGAACACGACCGCCTTCTTGTTGCACATGCCCTTGATGATCTCCATGAGCTCGTCCTGCCGCTTGTTCTGCGTGAACGCGTAGCCGAGCTCGTCACAGATGCCAAGCAAGACCTGATACGACGTGTTGCGCTGCCAGCAGTTGACGTACACCACGTGCACGTCGTCGGTCGTGTCCGCGAGGTCGCGGAACACCCACTTGATGGCCGCGGTCTTGCCGATGCCCGGCGCGCCGTGGATGAACATGTTGGTGCCGTTACGCCCTTCCAAGAGCGGCTTTATGCAGCGCGCGACATGATGCTGTTGCTGGTCGCGGAACGGCAACAATTTCGGCACGAAGTCCAGGTCGAGCGCCTCCTCGTTCTTGAAGAGCGACTCGCCCCCACCCAACATGTCCTTGAACAACCCCATGCGTTTCACGACGACAGAGACCCTATATAAACATTGTTGGCTCGATGTGTGGGTTTCCTGAGGGATACGTGAATGTTTAAAAGAAAGCCGTTGTTGCCTACGCGCATGAAAAAGAAGCTCGACATCTCGCGTTACTGCAAGGAGTCGCTTTCTGCCGACCTCAAAGCGGGCTTCATCACGAGCATCGTCGCGCTGCCGCTCGCCATCGCGTTCGCGATCGCATCAGGCGTCCCGCCCGTGATGGGGCTCTACACCGCCATCATCGCGGGCCTGCTTGGCTCCGTGCTCGGCGGTTCACGCTTCTCCATCACAGGCCCGACAGGCGCCATGACCGTCATCATCCTCGCCACTGTCAGCAAGTACGGATTCGAAGGACTCGTCCTCGCAGGGCTGCTTGCAGGCGTCTTCCAACTGGCGTTCGGACTGTTCCGCCTGGGCCGCCTCGTGCAGTACATCCCGCTGCCGGTCGTGTCAGGATTCACGTCAGGCATCGGCATCCTCATACTCCTTGGCCAGGTCAATAACGGACTGGGCATGTCGGTCCAGGCCCACGAATTCATCGGCACCACGCTACGCGAGATAGCGAACAACATCGGTGCCACACAAATCGCAGCTGTGGGCATCGCGCTGGGCACCGTGGCAATGCTCTATCTCCTGCCAAAGATCTTCGTAAGGAACAAATATCTCGCCAGCATCCCGGCATCGCTTGTGCCGCTCGTCCTGTCTGTCGCCGCGACATACTTCTTGCGCCTCGCGATCCCGCAGGTCGGCGACATCCCGAGCGGACTGCCCTCATTCAACCTTCCAAGCATCGACCTCCACCTTATCAGACAGGTCGCACCATCTGCATTCACCATCGCGCTCCTCGGCTCGATCGAAGCGCTGCTGTGCGCGGTCGTGTGCGACGGCATGACCGGCACCAAGCACGACGGCGACAAGGAATTGCGCGGCCAAGGCATCGCGAACATCGTGCTCCCGTTCCTCGGTGGCATCCCCTGCACTGCAGCCATCGCGCGCAGCGCAGTCAATATCCGTGAAGGCGCGCGTACGCGCGTGGCAGGCGTCATCCACGCCATCTTCATCCTCCTCTACATGGTCCTACTCGGCCCCATCGTGCGTTACGTGCCAAAGGCGTTCCTCGCCGGCGTGCTCATCTTCGTGTCGGCGAAGATGATCAACATCGACGAGCTCAAGACCGTGATGCGCATCAGCAGGGCGGAGACGGCCGTCCTTGTCGCGACCGCGCTGCTCACCGTGCTCACCGACCTCGTCTTCGCCGTCGAGGTCGGCATGGTGCTCGCGATCTTCCTCGTGTTCTATCGGTTCAGCAAAAGCGTCGAGATACGCGCGCGGACGGACTATGACAACACGAGCGAAATCAACGCCATGCTCGCAGCCGATCCCTTGCTGCACGACAACGTCAGCGTCTACACCATCTATGGCCCGGTGTTCTTCGGCGCCATGAACGTGTTCGAGAAGAAGATCAACGAACACATGCAGATCATGCTGCCGATCATGATCCTGCGCATGACCGCCGTCCCGTTCATCGACAGCACGGGCACCGAACGACTCAACAGCCTCCTCCATGACCGGAAGAAACAGCACAGCACGGTGCTTCTCGTGCTGCGCAACAACGTCAAGCAGGCATTGCTCAAGGACAAGGAGTTCCAGGAGCTGATGCCAAAAGAGCACATGTTCGTGGACACGGAAAAGGCAATCACGTACGCCAAACAGCTCTTGCAGTCGAAAGCGCACTGAACGTCTACCGTATCTGCAGCCCGCACATGTGGCAGAACCGTCCTGCCGGGCTCAGTGGATGCCTGCAGCGCGGGCATGAGAACTGGGTCTGGCGCAGTTGCGGGGGCGCGGCAGGATGCTGTGCGTGCGCATGGTGCGCGACGTGCGGTTGCGGGCGCGGCGTCTGCGCGGCAGGGATGATACGTTGTGCCTGCACTTCCTCTTTCTTCGGTCGCAGCACGAATCCGACGAGCGCTTTGCCCACACCGATGATGACGAACAGATATCCCACGTACTGGAAGAGGAGGAACTTGTCGCCGATGCGCAGCGACCAGAACGCCATGCCTGCGCCCACGATCAGCCACACGGCCCATGGGATCGCCATCTACCTGACCTTGACACCGATCTTCTTCACGCCGCCCATGTAGGGCTGCAGCACGGAAGGCACGTTGACCGTGCCGTCCGCGTTCTGGAAGTTCTCGAGGATGGCGACGAGCGCGCGCGTGGTCGCGACCATCGTGCTGTTGAGCGTGTGGATGAAGCCGCGTTCGTCCCCTTTCTGGTACCTGATGTTGAGCGCGGCGGACTGGTAGGTGAGCGCGTTGCTGCAGCTGCCGGTCTCGCGGTACGCGTTCTGCACCGGATACCAGCATTCGGCGTCGTACGTCTTTGCCATCACGACGCCGGTGTCGGCGGAACAGAGCACGATGATGTGGCCGTGCATGCCAAGCGATTCGAAGAACTCACGCATGTTGTGCATCATCTCCTCGTGGATCTTCCACGAGTCCTGCGGCGTCGCATAGACCACTTGTTCGACCTTGTTGAACTGGTGCACGCGGAAGATGCCTTTCTGGTCCTTGCCGTGCGCGCCTGCTTCCTTGCGGAAGCACGTGCTGTAGCCGGCCATCTTGATGGGTAATTGTGCGGCGTCGAAGGACTCATCCATGTGTTTGGCGGTGAGCGGGTGCTCGCTTGTGGCGATGAGATGGAGGTCTTCGCCTTCGATCTTGTAGAGCGCATCCTTGAACGCGCCGAGGTCGGTGACGGCCTCGTAGGCCTTTGTGCCGAGCATGAACGGCGGCACGATGAGCTTGAATCCTTTCTTGGTGATCAGGTCGATGGCGTACATGGACACCGCCATCTCGAGACGCGCGAGCTCCCCCTGCAGGAAGTACTGCCGTGCGCCCGCGAGCTTGGCGGCGCGATCAAGGTCGATCCAGCCCTGCTTTTCGGCGAGGTCGACGTGGCTCATGAGCTCGAATGTGAACGTGGGCTTCTTGCCGAATTTCGCGACCTCGACGTTGTCAGCGTCGCTCTTGCCAAGCGGTACGCTCTCGTGCAGGATGTTGGGAAGCTTGCCAAGCACGTCGTTCATCGTGAGCTGCAACGACGCGATGCGCTCCTCGTTCTCCTTGACCTTGAGCGGGATGTCCTTGGCTTCCTTGATCTGCGCGTCCGCAGGCTTGCCTGCCTTCTTGAGCTTGTTGATCTCCTCCGAGACGACGTTGCGGCGCGCACGGAGCTTGTCGGTGTCGCCCTTGAGCTCGCGCCATTCCTGGTCGTAGCGCAGCCAGTCGTCGACGAGCGTGAGACGGTCGACCATCTGGCGCTTCTTGAGCGTGTCCCGTACGTCGTCGGGCCGTTCGCGCAGAATCTTGACGTCCAGCATGCAGCACTGTCCGGCACCGACGTTTAAATAGGTTATGGGCGCAGGACCGCTAGCACTCATGTTGTCACTCAGGAGTGATTAAATATAGAAAGATTTATATAGTGGATTTGGCTCCTCCCTCTCAATCAAAGTACTACACAGGTGACCCATGGAAACAACCACTGACGCAAGCGACAACTGGAAGATCGTCGAGCAGAACACCAAAGAATCCTTCAGGCTCTGCAAGAACGACATCATCAACTTCGGCATCCAACTCGCCAAAGTGCAACAGGCACAACGCGACCTCGCAGAACAGGTCGGCGAACTCAAGGACGTCAAGGAACACCAACACGACCTCGAGAACAAGCTCGAGACCGTCAAAGGAAAAACAGGCAAAGTCGACCTCGCCGGCGTCTACAACCGCGTGGAAAGCGTCGAACACGCCATGGACAAGCTCCGCGAGAACAAGCTCGACCACAGCGCCATCCAGAAAGAACTCAAGGTCATGCAGCAACGCTACGACGAACTCGTGGGCATCACCAAGAACCTCATGCGCATCATGCAGGAACGCAAAGCCGAAAAGCAGAAAGTCAAGATCATCCACACAAAGCCCAAGATCATCCGCAAGATCGTGCACACACGACCCAAGATCATCAAGATCGCACGCAAGCGCGAATGGGTCGCCAGCACCGCGACCATGAAAGTGCACCGCAGGCACTGCCCCTTCGCCATGAACATCAAGAAAGCCAACAAGAAAGTGTTCAAGTCACGCCTCGTCGCGTTCAAGAACGGCTTCAAGGCATGCAAATGCATGAAGTAGATAAACCTTTGACGCAGCGTAGTAACCCTACACATGCATTATCTACATAATATCGGCGAAGCGACCAACGACGCGCACGCGTTCTTCCTCGCGCGCGACCTTCTGAACACGATGCACCGACGGACGCGCCGCTCGTATCGCGAACACGTGCTCGTGCTTCTCGCGCATCCTGTCTCATCAGAGAGCTGTCTTATCGAGGCGTTGCCGATCAAGCACGGCGCCAACGACCATGCCTATCTCCACTTTAACCGTGATGCGTTCGCGTACATCCACACGCATCCCGGCCTTGGCACGCCCTCGCCCGCGGATCTCCGTGCGCACATAGCATACGCGGGTTTCGATGCATACGGCGTCGTCGTCGGCTGCGCACGAGCGACAAAAGAAGCATGCACGTATCTGGCATCAGTGGCCGCACGCGCGCCCTCGGAAGACGACGTGCGCATGTTGCTGCGCGAGCGCAACGCCGCGATCGACAAGGATTACGAACAGTTCGTGGCACGCTTGTGCGGCGCAAAAGAACTCCCGCCGCTCGCCTATCATTCCCGCCTCGAAGAATTCCTCGCAGACCACGGCTTTGATGCGACCGCACGACCTTACAAGACGGACGTCGTCGAAGCAGTCGTGCCGCCACAAGGAAAGAACCTCATCAAGGACAGGGCGTTGCCTGACATCATTCTGTAGAACAGAACCATTTGATCAAGACGTAAACAGGTCGTCGATTGGCATACAATTCTCCCACTGCCTGCCATTTGGCTGGTCACAAAGCGGCCTGCCTGAGACGCGATGGAAAAGGGCGTCCTGGAATGGGTATCCTTGACGGTGGACGATGAGACAATCGCCGCATTGTCGGTCGTACGCCGCCAGCCACTCGCCGAATTCCTGCTTGCTTACGCGCGTGCGGACGCCCTCTTTTTCGATAGTACGGGAGCCCAGCGCGCACGACTGCGCGTACTGCGCCACCACAGTGACCTGTGCGAGCGAGAACGTCGTGATGTCAGGGAACTTCTGCAACTCATCCTTGACGAAATACGAATCTGTCCCTCGACCGTCAAGGCAACCTTGGCCCAAGAGAACGTAGATGCCTCCGATGACTGCGATCCCGAGCAGCGCAAGCACACCTACCCGTACCATTGACACTGGTTTTTTCTTTCTCATGTGATCACCCGACTAGTCCATACATAGCCTGCTCACCGTGTTGTTGTTGAGCACATCGTAGCATCCGCGCGGCAGAGGGTTCCACTCCGCACACCTGCCCGCCCTTGGGTACCCCACGCAAAGGCCTTCGCATTCGCTGGCGTCGGTGCATGACGTGTTTCCGTCGATCGTCGGCATGAGACAGAGGCCGCTGCCCGCATACGTCTCTTCCCACACGCCACCCTGCGCCTTGCACGCACCGCGTTCAGGAGAGACACCCTCCGAGACCTCTTGTCCGTCCCAATACCTCGTCCGCTCAGCCCTCACGCAGATCCCTTGACAATACGAAACCGAGGAATAACAACACTGCAACGTCGGCCCCCACTCATAACCAAGACAAGTGCAGTAGTTCTCGCTCGCGCCACCGATATCACCCACACTATAGAATGATACTTTTGGTACCGCGACAAACAAGAGCGCGACGGCGACAAGGATGATGAGCTTCTTCTGCCAGAACGCGACAAGAAGACAACCCACGACATACGCCACGACAAGGTTGATGAATAGCCCTAGCCAGAACGATTCGATGTTTACGAACGGCGCGGCATAGACGCTCGACGTCACGACCGGGAAGAACCACAACAGGATGGACAACGCGACGAACACCGCCAGTTTGCGCGTGTCAGGAATGAACGGATTTCTCGACCGTTTCGCCATCACGCACCAACTGCAGACTTCACACTCACGAAAAGCGCCAAAAGTATCGCCGTGATGAGGGCCCACACTAGCGCGGCCTTGAGCGAATCCTTCTGCCCCATTCCCGACCACTGCAGCGTGTACACCATGACGGACAGCACGATCGGGACGATGAAGACGAAGGGCATCCACTGGCCAATCGAATCCATCGTGTTCTCGAAGGCAACGCTGCCGAACGCAGGCCGCGTGTTCGTGTCCAGTGCGCCCACGAAACTCTCGTACACGTACGCGAGGAACATAAGCACGATGAACGAGCCGATGCCTGCTGCCGCGATCACGAGCTTGTCCTTCCAGCCCATCCTGTACTTGGGAAAGAACTTGAACGTGATGAGCAATGCGACAAAAGATGCCATCACGGACAACAACAGTCCGGTCACGAATGCCATAGTATCACCCGCAGATGCATTGTTTATACCCTGCCATCGACGGAGGGTTCGATATCGTGTTGTAATACCTGCTGCCCGCAGGACAGGAACACTGGGGAGCGACAGTCACTTCATAGTCGCCAGGACCACAACTCGTCTGACAGCTGCCGAGCCCTCCCCCGCCATCATCCATCGTCAGCAGCACGTATATGATGACGATGAAGATGATGATCCCAGTGATGACGAGCCCCGTCCCTGCTCCTGACGAGGGCTGCGCAGGCACTTGAGCGGGAGGTTGTGCGGGTTCGGGCGTGCCGTACTGCGGCGGGATCTGCTGACCACCTGGAGGGACCGGGGTCTCGCCTCGCGCGTACGCGTATTTCGGATGCCGCTCGCCATAGTATGGCATCTTCCTTTCCGCGCGTGGACCCACGTCCTTGGGCACGACCGCGCGTTTTTGCCGCGGCTCTTGTGCTTCCTCAGGCCTGCCGAACAAGCTCAAACGGATGACCTCAGGTTCCTTGACCTTGGACGCCTTGCGCGAAGGCCCTTTCTTCACCGTCATATTCCCACCTCGAATAACGTGCCGACGAGCACCACGACATCGGCCATGAACGCCTTCAACGCGGAGACCATGACTACGTGACAGTTTCTGCGTTATTTAATAGTATGCCGTCATCGACGAGGAAAGAACAAAGTATTTAACTACGGACACTGTCGTGGCATACATGCGCGCCACTCCCTACATCATCATTCTCACGCTCTTCATCATCAGCTGCACACCACAACCCACGCTCGACACCGAAAATACCGCCCCTGACTCGGACGTCGTCACCGTCGCGCAAGGCACGCAATACCGCCGCGGGAACCTGCGCATCGGCATCATCAGCGTGTCGGAGAACGCAGCGACCCTCTCAGTCATCATCGAAACTGCCGACCCTTCGCAGGCGCAGAACAGCAGCGTCAAAAAAACACTCGCTGTCGGCGAGGAGACTGGCATCGGCGCCTACCTCATCAAGAACCTCAAGACAGAGACAGGCATCGGCGGCGTCATGCCCGGACAATCAAGCGGCAGCGTCACGCTCCAGATCACACAAGTGGACTCTGCAACAACCGGAGGCCCGGACGTTCCAGCCACGCCCGAACAGCAAGCGTGCGAAGCACAAGGCGGCAGATGGGGACAGCACACGCTCCGCGCAACATCCTCATGCGCGCTTCCGACTTCTGACGCCGGCAAACCATGCACGGACATGAACCAGTGCGAGAGCGGCTGCACCGCAGACAACGACGACATCGCGACCGCGCACTGCGCCGCGTGGAAACCCCTTTCTGGCGGCTGCCAGTACTACGTGTACAACGGCACTGTATCGTTCATGTGCGTCGACTGATACATACCGATCAAAGAGATCGAACTGCCCTGAGTTTGACACACTACCGCGACTCGTTGAAGATCTTCCTGAAATACGTGACGAACGCCTGCAGCAGCGCAGGGTCAGGTTCCTTATATGTCGCTTTCCGGTATGACTCCCTGGCGAGCGCGACAAACCGGGCGCTGTTGACGAACTGCCACTCGATATCAGGATGGCTTTCGAGCGTGCCGTCGTCGATTGCCTCTTCCAAACGCGTCCAAAGCACGCTGAAGATGTCATTCACCCAATAATTCTCGAATTTTTTGGCCATGCCTTTGGGAACGTTCCCGCTTTTGAGGACATCTTCAGGGAGGATGTGCGCAAGACGCGCGAGGACACGTTGTTCCTGCTCCTCAAGACGGTCGGCAGCGCGTGCGCCGCCAAGCAATTGCAAAAGAAGATAATGGAACTTGTTCGCGTTAGGACTCGTACCGACGGTCTCCATACGCTTGATCTTCTCGACGATCGCCTGCTCGACCTTGACCTGCACCCTCAGCGCATCAAGCATGCTCTTATCGCTTGCGCCAGACACAAGACGACCCACGAGTTTGGCTTCTGCAACAAGCGTCTCATGGAGTTGTTTGAGAAGCCTGTACACGTAGGTGTACCGCGTCTCTTCATATTCCAATGCCCGTGTGAGCCGATTAATATGACGCATCCTGCTCATGACTGTGCCTAAGGAGTGTACTTCTTTCAACACGATCGCATCATCGGTCGTGATGGTATCAACATCCACGATGTCCATGCGCACGAGTTCGGACAATCGTCGCATGTCAGGCGCGCCTGTCTTGACGAGCGCTGCTTTTTCATCGACTGTCGCCACGTACGCTTTCCAGAGCTCGATCTGGTCCTGCAACGACTTCCACAATTGCACCGTATTGACAGAACGCAGCTTCCCGCGCTCGACTTGACCGAACAACCGCTCGAGAAGGCCCATTACTTATGCGATGCGCCTAACCCTTAAAAATCATCGCACGATGAAAACACCGCCATAAAGCCGGCAAGAAACCAACGCCAAAATAAAACGCCACCGCCCGGATTTGAACCGGGAAATCCTTTCGGAAACGGGATTAGCAATCTTACGTGGGAGAGGAACGAATCCTTCAGCCCTCCGCGCAGTACCAGGTTGTGCCACGGTGGCATATCGAGGGATCCCGAACCAGGCACAACCCCCTCTTGAAGTTCATCGCCGCCGCGACCTTATTTAAATGTTTGGGGTTATGGAAAGAAATGACGTCCATAAATTTCTGTAAGCGGGACAAGCCATTGATGCAAATCATATGATAGCCACGATTGTCCCATGTGATATGGTCGATCCCGAGTTCTCGCAAGAGTTGGCGGACGTCTTCAAGCATGCCGGGTGATGCAGTGCACCATTCGATCTTTGGATAGCAATAGCGGCTCGTGTGATTCTTGTCAAGCCGAAAGGAACCATCTGTGTCAAAAAGACCTCGCAAAAACGCCCCCTTGATGTCGTGTGTTCCCATCATGACATCGTACGGAACCCGGACGATCCTTGATTTGCTTCCCACAGGGAAATCCAAATGGAGAAACGAAGTGAGTTTTCTCTTGCAGCACACCACTCCAAAAGAACCGTTTCCCCCGCCGGAACGATGTTTGGGAACAAGGTCTATACCAAACAATTTTTTGACAAGGGGCACAACCACTTCATGATAATACGCCGTCTCATCCAGACCGCCTCTCAACTCCCAGACAATAGAACTGCCATTTGTTCTGTACAACGTCCCGTCGCCCGCGTGCATACCGCAGAATTCAGCCTCTAATGCGTTCATGCATCTTCCCGCGTCGACGATATTCATATAGCTCACGAGGAGGTGTCCAGTGGGTTGTGAGAACCTCCGGCTCCGTCGGAAAATTAACGCTCAAACATGATGTACCGAGACGTGATACGGCGCCACAACCCTTATAAACCGATTACGGTTTTCCAGTATTTACAGCGGGGTAGAGGAGTCTGGAGTCCTCGACGGGCTCATAACCCGTAGACCGATGGTTCAAAAGGCCCATGTGCTTCGCGTACAGGGCGTGAATATCCATCCCCCGCTATATCCGGGCCGCTCCAGGGCCCGTTCATTTTCTCAAGAAAGAACTACAAAGAATAAACGACTCACTTATGCCCGGTCTGGTGGCCGCCGCGGCGGTGCTCGAAGTCGTAGATGAGCTTGCTCGCCACGCCTTCGTTGTGGTGGAACTTGTGCTCGATCTGGTTCATCATGTGCTCGAACACGACGTTGGCGACCTTGCGGATGTCGAAGGCGGCGTCCTCTGACTCGAAGATGTGGGTGGGCGCGATGACGCGCAGGTGCATGGAATATTTCTTCTTCTTGTCCGCGACTTCCTCTTCGCCATGGCACTTGTCCTTGTGGCTGCCGTGCGTCTTGACGTGGACGGTGAGCGATGTGATGTTGTGCATCTGGCGTTTGATCTTGTCGTAATGCTTGGAACACACCTCTTCGAGCGCCCCGCGCTCGTCGTCGGTGAGGTCTTTGAGGCCGATGTACTGTATCATTTCGGCTTCACTGACAGGTACGATGTGCGACGTGTCGACCGGGTGGACGTGTTTGGATTTTGGCATATGCTTTCTCTTGTGAAAGGATGGTTAAAAACTTTTGGGTTGGGCGGGTTTGCCGGACAGGACGGCCGCGCAGGGCTCGAGCGCGATATGCGACCAGCCCTCGACCGTGCAGTCCGGGGAGGCGGCCACCTCACGCAGCTCATCGATCGTCAAGAAATCACCCGAGGCAAGCTCGCCATCCGCTGGATGCAGGTCCGCTTTGTCGACCTTGACCAGGTACAGGACGCCGAAGTGCACCTTGCCTATCGGGTCGCGATCGTCGTTGATGTAGCCGAGCAGTTCGAGCGTGTAGCCGTCAGTGAGCCCGACCTCTTCGGCGAGTTCGCGGCGCAACCCTGCCGCCACAGGATCGGCACCGGTGTCGATGGACTCTATGTGGCCGCCCACGCCCCAGCTCCACTTGCCGTGCAGGCGTTTCTCGGAATACTTGGTCTGGTCGGCGCTGCGCTGGAAGCCGAAGACTGTTTTTGAGTTCGGATGCACGACGAGCGCATAGCCCACGAGTTGTTTGACCGACGGGTCCTCTTCGACGTCGCCGCGCCGGCGGCCGTGCATGTGGGCGCAGATGCGTTCCGCATACGCCTTGTGCGACGCAGGCATGAACCCCTGGAAGTACTGGCCCTCCAGCAGGTCGGCGGTGTTGACGCATACGATCTGCTTGTCGAACTTGCTCATGATATCCCGGGCCAGCGCTACCCTATAAAATCATTGCGGCTACCGTGTGTACGGGACGCACACGATGTGGTTCTCATCGATCATCCGTTCTTTTGCCGCGAGCGCGAACAGCTTGCCAAGGCCTTTACGCAACTGTTCGTCCTCCAAGTAGAACGCCAGCGTCGAACGTCCAGGCTTGCCGTTGATCCCGAAACAGTACAGGTACGGCACCACGATACGTCGGAATCCCGGGCCGCTCAACACCTTGCCAAGGTCGTCGAAGTACTTCTTCCAGTCCTCGTCATCGCCCAACTGGAAACCGTCCGCAAGCGCAGCCGCGGCGTCGGACATCGGCAAATGGTCCTTCAATGCCGGCAGCGCACAACCGCGATACAACAACACATTCGCGTACCTCGCGGGACGATCGAGCTGGATCCACGTCCGCTGCGGGCTCGGGAACGCGGGCGAGAAGATCGCGTACAACGTCGCGACGGTCTCGAACTTGCTGACATAGGGCTGACGCTCATCCGGTTGCCATCGTGCGATGTCATTGAAGCCCCATCCCGGCGCTGGCAACTCGTGCGACAGCGGTGTAAGAGGGCGGAGCATTCCTTCAAGATCGTTCATCTTCACTCACTCAGATTTTCGCGGCAGCGGGTCGTTTAAATAGCTTCCGCACAGCGCATGCATTCACCGTCGAGAAGCCGCTTCGAACGCGCGCTGCACGACATCGATTTCCGTTTCGATCTTGCGCCGCACTTTATCCGCCATCACGGTGATGACGTGCAGGTTGTCGTTCTGCCGTGCTTCGAGGACCTTTTTGTCCTCGACCGTCCGTGTGCCGCGGTCCCCACGCATCGTCCGCGCGGCCCGCACGTCGTCATCGATGCATGCCAAGAGCTGCCGCAACACGTCGCAGTCCCGTTGCGTCACATACCGTTCCATGCATGCAAGCAATTCTTCACGCCTGGTCTCGTGGAACGCCAGCGAGTCGTTGATCAGCGTGAGGTCCTTGACGAGCACATCGCGGCGCGCCGCGAGTTCCTCGGGCGTGTCCGTCAAAAGACCGATCGTCTTGAGGAATGAACGGAGTCCCATGTCCTGACGCCAGCGCAGTGCTCTACTTAAACGTTGTGCGCAAGCATTAAAAGTTCGTGGATGCATCTTGATCCCATGCTGATTTGCGGTATCGACGAGGCAGGGCGCGGGCCGGTCATCGGGCCGATGGTCATGGCGGGTGTCGTGATCGACGAGGCAGACCACCAAAAGCTGTACGACCTTGGCGCTCGCGATTCGAAGGTCCTCTCACCAGCACAGCGCGAGCGTCTCTTTGCCATCATCACAAAGACCGCGTTGCGCTACAAGATCGTCGTTCTTGATCCCAAGGACATCGACGCGGTAGTGGGCGGCAAGGGCATGAACCTGAACTGGTTCGAGGGAAACCATGCCGCAGAGATCATCAACGAGCTTGCGCCAGGCAAGGTCTACATGGACTGTCCGAGCCCGAACCTCGACGCGTTCACCACCTACATCCAACAACGCCTCAAATGGCCGCAACAGGTGGCGCTCGTGTGCGCCCACCATGCTGATCGCGACCATCCTGTCGTGAGCGCCGCAAGTATCCTGGCCAAGGTCACGCGCGACGAACACATCGAGGCGCTCAAGAAGAAGATCGGCGTCGACTTCGGCTCAGGCTACCCTGCTGATCCGGTCACCGTTGACTTCCTCAAGAACAACTGGAACAAATACCCCGAGATCTTCCGCCACAGTTGGTCGTCCTATCAGCGGTACGCAGGCATCGGCAACAAAAAGAGCCAGAAAGGGCTTGGCGAATTCTAAGAATCTTCGACGAATAAAAGCCCGAATTCCTTTATAAATGACCCACCACCATCTTTATAAAAGGCCATGAGCAATGCTCTAGGAAATGGGTGACGAAAACACGCCAACAGAGGGGGACTTGACAGCGGTAGCGCAAGCCACAACAGCACCGGTCGTTGCGCAGGGTGACGTGGTCGCCACGCAGCCACCCGCAACTCAGCCAGTGCCTGTTCCTGATCATTCTGTGAAGACCGGCATGAAGATCGCGGGCACGCGCATCAACAAGCTCATCATGGAAGGGTTCAAGAGCTTCGGCAAGCGCACCGAGTTCGTGTTCGGCCCTGACTTCAACTGCGTCGTTGGCCCCAATGGTTCTGGCAAGAGCAACATCATCGACGCCGTGTGCTTCGTGCTTGGCAAGACGAGCGCCAAGAGCATGCGTGCGACGAGCAGCGCGAACCTCATCTACAACGGCGGCAAGACGCACGCGCCCGCAAAACAGGCGGAAGTGAGCATCGTCTTCGACAACACCTCCAAAGTCTTCCCGACACCCGAGGAAGAGGTCAAGATCACGCGCGTCGTCCATTCCGACGGCCAGAGCAAGTACAAGATCAACAACAAGACGCGCACGCGCCAGGAACTCCTGGACTTGATGAGCCTTGCGAAGATCAATCCTGACGGCCACAACATCGTGCTGCAAGGCGACATCATCGCGTTCACGCAGATGCCCACGGTCGAGCGCCGCCAGATGGTCGAGGAGATCGCCGGCATCGGGCTCTACGAAGAACGCAAGCAGTCCGCGCTGCGCGACCTCGAAAAAGTGGAGGAACGCCTCAACCAAGCCGAGATCATCCTCAAAGAACGCGAAGGCTACCTCAAGGAGCTCAAGAAAGACCGCGACCAGGCGCTCAAGTACAAGGAGCTGAGCGACAACATCAAGACGAGCAAGGCAAGCTACCTCAAGCTCCAGATGAACAAGAAAGAGGCAGAGCTTGGCGGCCTGCAGACAAAGAGCGGCAA
>CAYHOF010000006.1:0-43082 GCA_964358315.1 uncultured Methanosarcinales archaeon | reverse complement strand
TCGACGAGATGAGCGCGAAGATCGCGAAATTGCGCGAGGAGATCGGCAAGAAGCGCGAAGAACTCGGCGGCATCAACGCAGAGGTCGAGCAGAAAGGGGAGAAGGACCAGCTCGCGTTGCAGAAGGAGATCGAGGTGTTGCGCGTCGAGCAGGCGTCATCGAACAGCAGGGTGCAGGCGGTCAAGCAGGAAGTCGCACGCATGCAGCAGCGCAAGGCGCAACTCTCGAACAACCTCGGCGACCTCGACGTCAAACTCAAGGACATGGACGAGCGCAAGACGACCTACACGTCGCGCCTCGAGTCCATCACCAAGGAACTCACCTATATCGAGAAGCACCTCAAGGAGTTCAAGCAGAAGCACAACATCGCGGACGACACCTCGAAGATCGAGGAACAAGTGCACGAGTTCGACCGCAAGAGCGAAGAGAAGGCACGCGAACTGCAGACCGTGGGCGAGCAGCGCCAGAACTTCATGCGTGAACAGGACGTCATCGCGTTCAAGCTCCAGACCATCGACGAGCAGATCAAGAAAGTGCACGGCCTCGAGAAAGAGCACGAGCAGGAACTCGGCGCGCTCAAGCAGAAAAAGGAGGAGTTCAAGAAAGCGGTGCTCGAACTCAACAAGTACCTCAACGACGACAGCCGCATGGCGGCAGAACTCGCGCAAGGCCGCACCCAAGCGCTCAGACAGGCAGAGGAGCTCGCGAAGCTCGAAGTGAAGCTCGCGGCAGTGCAGGAAAGCATCGCCGGCAACATGGCGGTCAAGAAAGTGCTCGAGAACCGATCGAAACTGGGCGAAGTGTACGGCACAGTGGCAGAGCTCGGCCAGGTCAACACGAAATACTCGCTCGCGCTCGAGATCGCGGCATCGAGCCGCGTCCACAGCGTTGTGGTCGAAGACGACAAGACCGCCGCGCGCTGCATCCAGTACCTCAAGGACGGACGCCTGGGCATCGCCACCTTCCTCCCGCTCAACAAGATCAGCGCACCCCCTGTCAAGCAGGACGTCAAAAGGCTCTGTGAACAGAAAGGCGTCATCGGCATGGCCATCGACCTCATCACCTTCGACCCGAAGTTCAAGACCGTCTTCAGCTACGTCTTCGGCAACACGCTCATCGTCGACAACATCACCACCGCGCGCAAGATCGGCGTGGGCAGCGCCAAGATGGTCACGCTGGAAGGCGACCTGTGCGAGCTCAGCGGCGCCATGGTCGGCGGCCACCGTGGCAAAGTCGTTGGCGCGTTCAAGGACGACGACGTCAGCGCGCAAGTCGTGAAAGTCAACGACTCCATCGCCGCGCTCCAAGGACGCCTCTCGACGCTTGACAGGGCAAAGAAGGAGAACGAGGAGCGCATCAATCGTCTGCGCGAGTTCAAGGCCACGCTTGAAGGCGAGATCATCAAGGTCGAGAAATCATTGCATCTCGACACCAGCGACCTCGAAGCGACCAAGGACTACAAGAAGGAACTGGACAAGCGCGGCAAAGAACTCGAAAAGGAGATGGAAACGCTCGTCGACGTCCAATCCGAGAAGACGCGCGAGCTCGCGCAGCTCAAGACCGAACGCCAACGCCTCATCGACCAGCTCACGAGCATGCGCAACCCGCGCCTGCAGGCCGAACTCAACACGTTCAGCGAGAAACGGCGCGAACTCGACAAGGAAAAGACCATCATCGAGACCGAAGCCAAGAATCTCGAGCAGCAACGCACCGAACTCGTGGGCAAGGAAGTCAGCGGCACCAAAGACGTCATGAAGGCCATGGAGAAAGAGGCCGAGCAGTTCAAGACAGAGGAGACCGCGCTCGCCCAGACACTCAAACGCATCGAGGGAGAGCTCAAACTCAAGGAAAAAGAACAGGAGAAGTTCCAATCACGCTTCAAGGAATTGTTCGCGCGCTCCAAGAATCTCAACGACGACATCAGCGTGCACGAGAAGAACGTCTTCGAGCACGAGGACGAATCGCGCAAGGAAGAGATGCAGCTCAACGCGTACTCCATCGAGGAGGCGCGCATCAAGGCAGAGCATGCCGGCCTCGCATTCGAGTTCGAGCAGTACCCGGGTGTCGCGCTCACGCTCGACAAGAGCGAAGACCAGCTCAAGAAGGAGATCGCCGAGTTCGAGAAGATGCGCGCGAACGTGGGCAGCGTCAACATGCGCGCACTCGACATCTACGACACGGCGGCCAAAGAATTCGCGTCGTTGATGGAGAAGAAGAACACGCTCCTCACCGAGAAGGAGAGCGTCATGACCATGATGAATGAGATTGAAGGCAAGAAGACCGAACTGTTCATGGAGACGCTCACCAGGATCCACGCCGACTTCCGCCGCATCTTCAGCCAGCTCACCACCAAAGGCGAAGTCGAGCTCGAACTCGAGAATCCCGAACTGCCCTTCGAGGGCGGCCTTGACATCAAAGTGCGCCTCACCGGCAACAAGTTCTTGGATCTGCGCTCGCTCTCGGGCGGCGAGAAGACGCTCACCGCGCTCGCCTTCATCTTTGCCATCCAGGAACACGCGCCCGCGAGCTTCTACGTGCTCGATGAGGTCGACGCCGCGCTCGACAAGCACAACGCCGAAAAACTCGGCCACCTCGTCGCGCAATACAGCGGCAGGGCGCAATACGTGGTCATCTCGCACAACGATAATGTCATCTCCGAAGCCGACACGCTCTACGGCATCTCGCTCGCCGACCACGGCATCAGCAAGGTCGTGAGCCTCAAGATATGAGCAGGCTCACGAAAACCCAATTCCTCAATGAGAAAGAGGAATACCTTGAACTGATCCAGAACGCCGCCGTCTTCATCTACCCCACCGACACCATCTACGGCATCGGGTGCAACGCGACAAACGATGCCGCCGTCCGGCGCGTCCGCACGATCAAACAACGCGAAGACAAACCATTCTCGGTCATCGCGCCATCCAAGGACTGGATCATGAAGCATGCCATGCTCTCGCGGGAGGGCAAGAAATGGTTGGAGAACCTGCCAGGCCCGTACACACTCATCGTGAAGCTCAAGGACCGGTGCGTGGCACCGTCCGTGAACAACGACAGCGGGACGCTGGGCGTGCGCATCCCGGACCACTGGATTGCCGCGATTGCAACAGAAGCAGACGTCCCTCTCGTGACGACAAGCGTCAACATCAGCGGCCAAGCGTTCGCGACGTCTATCAATGACATAGACCCGACGATCATCGACGCGGTCGACTTCGTCATCGACCAAGGGACGCTGCCAGGCACGCCGAGCACCATCGTGGACTTGACCGGCGAAAAACCTGTCGTGAAGAAACGCTAACGTTTCGCGAGGAGGAACGCGCCTTTGAGCACGACGTCCGGGTCGCGCACGACAAACACGGGAATCCTGCTGCAGAACGACGTCATCCTCCCTTTCTTGTTGAACGCATGCTCGAACGCCGCTGTCTTGAGGAACGGCAGGATCCTGTTGCACAACGAACCGTAGATGTACACGCCACCTGTGGCTGAGAGCGACAACGCATAGCTTCCTGCATAACCACCAAGGATGGCGGCGAACTCCTCCACCGCACGCGCCGCAAGGCCGCTCGTGCCTGCGAGCGCGGCATCGACGATCGCCTGCGCAGGCGAATACGCGCTGTCGATCGCACGACGCTGCGCGTCGGACTCGCTCGCGGCCTTCTGCTCCCGCAGGAAATAGTAGATGGCGACAAGCCCGGGTCCAGACATGACGCGTTCATTGCTCACGTGCGCAAAACGGCCTTTGAGGAACTCGCGTAGGTGTGCGTGCGTTTCGGTCACAGGAGCAAAGTCAGCATGCCCTGCCTCGGCAGGATGCGCGATATGCTTCTTGCCATCCCAGATAGTATACGATGACCCAAGACCGGTGCCTGGCGCGAGGATGGCACGTGTGCCCTTCGGGTCTGCGCGACCGTCCTTCACCTTCATGATGGGAACGCTGCCAAGACCGACTGCCGCGGCATACGCGTCATTATGCAATCGGACATCCTTGACAAGCAGCGCGTGCTTGAGCAGTTCTTCGCTCACGTGCCAGGCGAGATTCGGCATCTTGGCGTCGCCCTCGTGCACGGGTCCTGCGACAGCGACCGATGCCCGCGACAACGGCACGGCATGGCGGACGCGGAAGTCGTGGAAGAGCGCGGTCACGCTCGGGTAGCGCACGTTCTCGAACCGATGATAGACCCGACGCACGCCCGCAGGCGTGTAGAGCGCTACGCGTGTATAGGTGCCACCGATGTCAGCAGCGAGAATGTACTTCAAACGCCCACCTCTTTAGTGAACTTCTTACACGGACGGGCTATATAAATGCATCGAGGGACGAAAAAGACTAATCTTCAAGTGGACCCGGAGCGATTCTATGAAACCCTTCTGGCGAGGTTCTCTCAAAGACTTTGCACATCTTGTTGATCCATGATATTTCACTTGCACCTGCTCCAAAATGATGTTGTGCACGTCCAAACACCTTTAGACGATCATAGTATAATACAAGGCGGGGCGTGATGTCTCTATCAGGATCTTCAAAGAACGCATGCACAGCAGCATAATGCGCGAACTGTGGAACGTCAAGCTCAATGCAGTCATCGATTGCCAAGCGAGTGTCATACACAGAGGTAGGCTCCACTGGCTTGAACGTACCATGCATTCTCCACCAACCTAATCCTACAATAGTACCGTCAATGTTAATATCTAAAGGTGGCAGCAAGAGTTTTTGGCCGCGATATTGTGAAGGCACTTGAAAATAAGTGTGTAGGGGGCTTCCGCGCATTGATTCTAATACTAATGCACTCAGATCAGAAAGTGGGAGTGAAGATGGAATTTTAAAATCCCCAGTCTTCGCAAGAGCCAATTTGTCGCAATGAGAACAATACAAGACGTTTCCTTCTTGTATCGCAGCAATCGGCACCGCATTTTGATGACAGTTGTGGTCCAACATAAAATCCAATCTTCAAGAATTAGTTGATAAGTGTTATGCATCAGCCTTTCACGACACCAAGCGGCGTGAAACGCACGACCATCTTGCCGATGCCCAGCGCGTCGCTGACGCGCACCACTTCGTCCACGTCCTTGTAGGCGCCTGGCGCCTCTTCGGCGATGCCTTTCTTGCTCGCGCCGCGGATCTCGATGCCTTTGCGCAACAGGTCAGCACGGACCTTGTCGGCAGGGAACTCGCGGATGGCGGCGTGGCGTGACATGACGCGGCCGGCGCCGTGCGCGGTGCTGCCGAATGAGACGTCCTCTGCCTGCGTGGTGCCGACGAGCAAGTAGGACGCGGTGCCCATGCTGCCCGGGATCAAGACCGGCTGACCGGTCTTTCGGTAGATGTCAGGGATCTCGGTGCGGCCTGGCCCGAACGCGCGCGTCGCGCCCTTGCGATGCACGCACACCTCACGCGTCTTGCCATCGATCCTGTGCTTCTCGAACTTGGCGATGTTGTGGCACACGTCATAGACCAAGTCGATGCCGTCCTTGCTGCCCATGACGCGTTCAAACGCATCGCGGATGTAGTGCGAGATCATCTGCCGGTTGGTGAACGCGAAATTGATGGACGCGCACATGGCGCCATAATAGTCCTGCCCGATGTCGGAGGAGAGCGCCGCGCTCGCGAGCTCGGGGTCGGCGAGGTGCTTGGTGCCGAGTTCGCGTTCGATACGTTCGATGTAGTCCGAACATACCTGGTGGCCCAGGCCGCGCGAGCCGCAATGCACCATGACGACCACCTGGCCTGGCTGGGTGATGCCGAACTGTCGCGCGACATCAGGCATGAAAATCTTGTCGACGCGCTGGATTTCAAGGAAGTGGTTGCCGGAGCCGAGCGTCCCGAGCTGCGGCAAACCACGGGCAAGCGCATTGGCGGAGATGAGGGAAGGATCTGCTTTCATCATCCTGCCTTCCTCCTCGGTGCGCGCCTTGTCATCCTTGGACGCGTAATCATTGGCTTTCGCCCAGTCGATGCCTTTGGCAAGCACTTCCTGCAGTTCGTCCTTGGTGATCTTCAAGCGTCCGGCCATGCCTGCGCCTGCAGGCACGCCTTTCATGAACGCCTCGAGCAGTTTTGATTTCTTGCTCGCAATATCCTTGTCCATCCAATCCGTGCGCAGCAGCCGCACGCCGCAGTTGATGTCAAAACCCACACCGCCAGGCGAGATGATACCTTCTTTGCTGTCAAAGGCGGCGACCCCACCTACCGGAAAGCCGTATCCTTGGTGCGCGTCAGGCATCGCGATACTATACCCGAGAATACCTGGCAGCGTCGCCACGTTCGCGGTCTGCTGCAACGTGTTGTCCTGCTTGATCTTGTCCATCAACGCATCGCTTGCGAAGACGCGTCCAGGCACATTCATCTTCCCTGTCTGCGGGATTTCCCACACGTAGGGCGCTATCTTCTTGATGTCCATCAGACGTCCACCACGACCTGCACGAACTCTGGCGTGAGTTCCATCTCATCATACGTCACTGCCTTGACCGCCGCGCCGCGTCGTGGCGTCGCGTCTGTCGCGGTCTCGCCCAGGATGGTTGCGTCCACTGCGTAGACTTCCTTGAGTTTCGAGAGCTTGATCTTCTTGACGCTCTGCAGGATGAACAGTTCGGAATCCAGGAACAACAACAGTTCCTCGAGCCAGTTGTGCAGGAGCGACTTGAGATCACGGCCCTTCACAAGCACCTTCTTCATGACCTTGGGCTGGACCTTGTCGACCTCGAACATGATGTCGAACATGGCAAGGGCGGCGTTCGCGAAGCGCTCCTCATCGGTCGTGCCGTAGGCGCGGAACTTCGCCTCGGAGGTATGACTCATCATTTCCCATTTCATGCGACGGATGTCTGCGGGTCGGTATAAAAAGCTTAGTAGCTACGCAGCAGGTCTCCCAACGCCGCGCCGACCGCTGCCGGGAACGAGAGAACGACGGCGAACTTCAGGAGGTCCACCACGGAAGCGAACACGAGGTCAAAGCCGTAGAGCCACGCCAAGCCGAAGCTCACGAACCACGCGACCGCATAGAACGTCACGACGCGTTTTGCCCAGAACTGGAGGAAACGCCGTTCGCGCCGGTCAGGGACGCGTTCGTACCCGATGAAGAATATCTCGACCGTGAGCACGACGACCGTCGCGATGATGATCGCGACGATGTGTCCGCTCGAGAGCAATGCGGTCTGGTGGACTAGCTGCGACGAAAAGATGAACGTGGAGGCCAAGAACAGCGCGCCGAAGAACGAGCGTGCGATATCCTTCATCGAGAAGTGCGGGGGCGGCGTGAGCCTCAACACTTCTCTCTTGATGGCAACGATATCTTTCTTGAAGCCGTCCATGATCAGTAGAGTTCGATGGAATGGTTCTCCTGCACGGCAGGCTCGGGTTCTCCCGTGTCGGCGCTCGACGCTTGCGCCGCAGGCGCGGCATCGAACATGGCGAAGAGGTTCTGTGATGGCGGCGCCGCACCGCTCTCGCCGGGCGTTGGCTGCGCGAAGATGTCGCGCGTGTCGTTCGTGTACACTTTGCCTTTGGCAAGAATGGACTGCAGCATCGCTATCGCATGCCTGATGTCATCATGGCTGTCCTTGGACGTGTCGATCGTCAGCTGCATCCTCTTTTCACCGTTCTGGATCATGCCAGCGCGGTTTAAATAGGTTTCTACGAGAGGCCGGCAGCCAACCAGGCAGCGAGTTCCTGACTGTCCTCGGTCGTATCGATACCTCCACGCCAATACACTTCATACCACCCCATCCGGTCTGGATCGAACTTGGGGGCACCGATCCTGATAATGGAGACGTTGCGCAAAAGGACGCCCGCCTCGGCGTCGTGATAGTTCTCCATCACGCGCGCACCGACGACAGTCGTGTCGAAATTGTTGTAGAGAAAGTTGCGCAAGAGCAGGCCATCAGGGTAGTCGAAACTGCTCTGCAGCACGTAGAGCGGCGTGCCATTGCGCTGCAACGAGACGATCCAGCGCGCGACCTCGAAACGATTCTCCACGTTGGGCGAGACGCTCGTGCCTTGCCGGGACCCGTAATACTCGAGGAACGCAGACTCGTCCATGGCGATGATGAGCGCGTTTGGCTCTGTGACATTGGCAACAAGACCTGCGATGTCCTGCAGCGTGTTCTCGTTGTGCCGCAACTCGAGGAAGGGCAGTGCGGTCCAGAACGTCGAGAGCACGAGCGCGAGAAGGACGAGGGACGCGAACACCTGCGAGCGGGCCCACACGAACGCCAGCCCGAAACCCGCGATGATCACGAGCGGCACAAGCACAACGTCGAGCAGCCGCGGCAGATAGCCGCCTGCGTTCACGATGATAAAAAACGGTGCAACCCACACGAGCAAGGGCGCGAGGAAGTCGCGGCCGCTGCGCCACACCGCAACAATGCCGATGAGGTACAATGGCCACACGAAACGGCCGTTGCGCGCAACGTCCGAAATCCCTGCCTTGACCTTCGTCAACGACCACGAAAGCGCGGTCGCGTCACGGTCGCCAAGCACCGCGCGCAGCTGCGCGCCGAAGAAAAGTCCGCCGACAAGCGCGAGGAACACCACCAACGAAACCACCCCGACGTGCCACTGCGAGTGCCACACGACGCGCAGTCCGCCTTCTGTGCGCCGCAACCGCGGATAGAGAACGAACAACACGAACACGGGCAATGCGAGGACGAACGTCTCACGCACCGTCAACGAGAACACGAACAAAAACGATGCAGCTATAGGCCACAGCGCGGCGTACGACCGGTGCCCGCGCAGCGCGCAATAACATGCCATGACGAGAAAGAACACCGCGGTCGTGTGCTCCTTGCCATATGTCGCAGGGATGATGAACAACGGAGTGGCGGCCATAAGCAACGCCGCGGCGACGCCTGCGAAACGGCTTCTCGAGATCTCGAACGTGAGCAGGTACACTGCCACGGCGCTGAGCGCGAGCATCAGCACACCAGTGAGCCTCACCGCGAGATCGGCGTTCTGCCCTGCAAGAAAGAAAGGATAATAGACGGCGCTCGCGACGACCACCATCCCGTACCGACCGCCCGCGGAGATCCCCTGGAACGTGCCGGTCTCGAGGTTCGACTCGATCGTCTGCGCGAGCCGCACGCTGTCATAATGCATCAGGCCCGCGCTGAGGAACCGCAAACCGACAGAGAACACCAGGAGGAAGATGACCAGGACGATGAACCAGTGTCGTCGCAGCAGTGTCCGCAGTTCCACGATGAGTCCACCACCTCTATGGGATTGCGAGGATTTGAACCCCGATTACACCGTCCCGAACGGTGTGTCCTACCAAGTTAGACTACAATCCCGGATGAGCCCGCCCGGATTCGAACTGGGGATCTGCGCAGTGTGAATGCGCCGTCATAGCCACTAGACCACGGGCTCGTGATGTCACAAAGCCACGAGGGTCACTATATAAAGATTATCGAGTCCGCCAGGGCCGGCCGCCTGTCAATACTTTTTTTCCAGCGTGACGAGGACGTTGCGGTCATGCCAGACGATCTTCAGACGACGCGTGTCAGGGATCGAAAACCACCCCATGTCCTGTCCTTCCTTGAGGACGGGCTGTTGCGACGAGTCATACGCTTCCATGAAGACGTACTTGGTGCCGAAGGTGTCGTCGTCGCTGTACTTCTGCGTCATCACGAGTTTCGGGCCTTGAAGTTCATACCCCAACTCCTCCGTCGCTTCCCGCGTCACTGCCGCAAGAGGCGTTTCCCCTTCCTCGATGCCGCCACCGAAGAAAGCCCAGTGATCAGGAAGCCGTGGTGCGTCGACGCTACGATGCTGCAGGAGGACACGTTTGTCCCTGTCATAAAGGATGATGAGCGCGACATCACGTCTCATGACGCGCCTCCGAACATCGCACGGGCGTTCTTCCATATCATGTCCTTGACGTGCTGCGGGTCTGCACGCAATGCCTTCGCGATCTCGTCCACCGACACGCGCACGTTCATCGGCTCGTTGGTCTGACCTGCCACGGGTCCAAGCCATGGCGCGTCGGTCTCGGTGAGCAACTGCCCGAGCGGCACGAGGCCGACGAGCGTCTGGAAGTGCTGCAGGCGCGCTATGACCGGCGGCACGGAGAACGACCAACCGTTGTCTGCCGCTCGACGGATGAGCGATTTGCGTCCGCCGAAACAATGCATGACGATGCCTGGAAGGGTCGCGGTCTCGAGCAGTTCGATGCATTCCTGCTCGGCGCTGCGCGAGTGCACGACGACAGGCTTCTTGACGCGCTCGGCCAGGTCAAGGATCTTCGTGAAGATCTCCTTCTGCTTGGCGATGCTGGGCGCATCCTTGGTGAACTTGAAGTCCATCCCGACCTCGCCTATCGCCACGCAGGAATCCGCCAATCCCTCGATGCGCACGAGTTCGGCGTCCACGTCCATCGGCTGCAGTTGCCGCGTCATCCCGACAGCATCAGACTCGACGTCGAGGCCCAACGCGTCGAGGGGGTACATCCCTAATGAGCACGTGACGATGCCAGGGTGTTGACGGGCCATCGCAAGGACCTCATCGTTGGATGCGGGATTCACGCCGGCGGTCACGATGAGGCCGACACCCGCATCGCGGGCGTTGCGCAGCACTTCGTCAAGCCGTTGCTTGAGCAGAGGGTGGTTCAGGTGGCAGTGCACGTCGGCGTACATCCAGTGCTCCGAGTCCCTGTGGTTTTTATGCTTGTCGACCAATCATCCAACAATTATTTATAGCACATACGACGCAACCATGCCATGCAGCTGAACCCGACCACGTTCTTTGGCAAGCGCATGCACATCATCGACGTGCACGCGCACACCTTCTTCAAGCATCCTGATTTCTCCGACATCGCCAAAGGCAACGGTGCTGACTTCTCGCTCGAAGGCCTGCGAAAGGAGTGCGCGACGAACATGGTCGACTTCGTCGGCACGATCTACAACGATTTCGACGGGCAGACCCCCATCGGCGTCGAAGAGTTCGTGCGGCAACGACAACAGCTTCCCGCCATGTTCGGCATCGGCATCGTCCATCCTCTGCGGACCAAGAAAGACAGCCTCAAGAAGACGGAAGAGGCAATCCTCGACGGGACCATCAAGGCGCTGAAAATCTATCCTCGCTACTACCCTGTGTACTGCACGGACGAGCGCTTGCACCCATACTACCGCCTTGCAGGCAAGCATGACATCCCGTTCTACATCCACAGCGGCGACACGATGGGCAAAGGCACGTTGCTCAAGTACGCGCGGCCGTTGCATGTGGACGAGGTCGCGGTCGCGTTCCCGGAGACGAACTTCATCATCACCCAGATGGGCAACCCGTGGCTCATCGACGCCGCCGAGGTCGCGTACAAGAACGACAACGTCTACCTCGACACCGCAGGCCTCTTCTCAGGCATGCAGTTCTCCGAAGTGTACACGAAACGGCTCCAGTACGTGGTGGAATACATCGACGACCCGCGCAAATTCTTGTACGGCAGCGACTGGCCCATGGTGCGCATGGCGGACTACATCAAGTTCGTCAAGAGCGTGTTCCCCAAGGACATGCACCAGAAAGTGTTCCACGACAACGCGCGCAAGCTCTTCAGACTCTGACGACCTTATAGATCTCTACCAGCATGAACAACGCGTAGAGCGCGAGCAAAACGATGCCGTTCTTCCACGTCATCACCTGCTTGTGGACGAAGTAGAGCAGGAGCGTGAGGCCGATGGTGAGGAACACCATGACGTTGAACACCTCGCCCACCGCGATCCGTATCGGGTGGAAGATGCCCACCATGCCGAAGAAGAGCAGGAACTCTATCGCTATGCTGCCGAGGATGTCGCCGACACCGACATCACCATGGCCCTGCGTGACGCTCTTGATGCCGACCGCCAGGTCAGGCAGCGCGCCACCCACGGCGATGATGGTGATCGCGAGGAAATAGGCAGGGATGCCGACGATGCCGGCGAACGTGATGGACGAGAACACGAGCGTCTGGCCCGCGATGAGCAAAACGATGAGACTGCCGAGGAAGATGAACGAGTCGCGCCAGAGCGTCTTGACACGCACGCTTTTCTTCATCAATCCCAGTTTTTTCTCCTGGTTCCAGAGCCAGACAAGGTACAGACAGAAGAGCAGGAGGAGCACGATGCCATCCGTGCGACCCAGCTCGCCATCGATCGCGATGAGCACGAACGGTATCATGAGGACGACCCACAAGGGCAGGAGCGCCTTGGCGAGGATGGTGCTTTCGATCTCCACCTTGCGACCGAGAACGGCGAGCAGCCCCGGCACGAGCGCGATGTGGACCATGTTCGTGCCAAGGATGGTGCCGAAGAGCACGTCCTCGCGGCCCGCCACAAGCGCGGTCATGGACGCGATGACTTCAGGCATGGACGCCGCCATCGCGACGACCACAAGCCCCGTGATATAATCTGAGAGGCCCAGGCGGCGCGCATAGCTCGTGATGCCGAGCACGATCAGGTCGGCAGCCCAGAACACGAACATCAGGCTGAGCATGATGAAGAACACGCTCACCAAAAAAGGGTCCAGTGCCATGGCCATACACACCCTCTGAAAGTATATAAAAATACCTTATGAACGCCGCACGCGGTTCACCGACGGCCGTCTATCACGGAATCGAAGAACGGGCGTGCGTTCGGGATGAACGCAGGGTCGACGCCCTCGCGCACGACGAACAACGAGGGTGTCTCTGTGAGCGCCAGCTTGTTGCGCGTGAACTGCACGAACCTGAGGACCGTGGTCTCGTCATAGATGGACAACATGACGTTGAGCGAGTCCAGCACCACAAGATCGGGTTGCCGTGTGCCCACCGCTTTGGTGATCATCAGCGAGATCTCGGTGAGGTTGCATTGCTCCTCCAAGGGCATGCATGCGTCGCGGGAGAGGCCGCTGTCGAAACTGCTTATGAACACTATCGAGGGAGACGGTACGCCGCTGTGCGCAAGCCATTCGACGACTGACTTTGGGGACCGCGCGAGCGAGATGAAGAGCACCTTCTTTCCAGAGACGCACGACGCGAGCGCGAGGAACGAAGGGCGGTAGTCTTCGGCCACCGATGTCAGCAAGGTACATCCTCGCAGCACGCTCTCGCACGTGAACCCTGTGGCGTCGGCCGGCATGTCACGCCCTCTCTGAACGGACGATGTCCCGCAAGGATTTACGCTGGCGTGGCTTTCTGTAGGCACCCTTGCGTTCCTTGCCGAAGAGGACGAGCAAGGGCACTTTGCATCCGCGAGGCACGCGGAGGAGTTTGGCGGCAATGCCAGGATCCGGCGACAACAGACCTGTCTGCCACCCTTTGGCTTGCGCCGCATAACATATGTTGAGCGAGGCGGTCCCTATGCAGATGTGCGCTTCAGGGACCGCGTCTGCCGCAATCGCGGCGCATCTGTTGACACCTTCGATGCAATGCTCATCCAACATGATCGCGATGACCACCGGAGGAAGGTGCGGGACGAATCCTGCGCTGATCGAGCTGTCGACAAGCGCGCGTATCGTGCGCTTGTTCCGCACCACAATGAACGTCCAAGGCTGCAGGTTGTGGCAGCTGGGTGACCATTGCGCGACCTCCAGCACACCCTTGATCACGCTCGCGGAAGGCTTGCGGACGCTGTACTCATACGTCGTCCTTCTCTGTTTTGCGAACGCTGCGAAGTTCATGATGCCTCTTTGCCATGCACCCCGTCCACGAGAACATATTTAAACATTCCCCGTGCCGCTGCCGCCACACCATACATAATCTTTATATATCAGTATCGGGGAGTGGAAACACATGCCAATAATCACGACAAGCTTCAACAAGATCTTGGTGCAGCGCCTCGGCGAAGCGCCCTCCAAGAACATGAAGATCAACAACAACGTGCAGATCCGCGACATCGCGAAGGCCGACCTCAACGTGGGCAACATGAAGCAGCCAGCACTGCGTTTCGAGTTCGAGTACAAGACGGAATACCTGCCCAAGGTCGCCGAGATCGTCATGTCCGGCAACATGATCTACCTCACCGCAGCTGACAAGATCGAATCTATTCTCAACGACTGGAAAAAGGATAAGAAAGCACCCAAGGACATCACGACGGATGTCATCAACAACCTGCTCACGCGCTGCAACATCGAAGCGCTCTTGCTCAGCAGGGAGATGGGTCTTCCATCACCTATTCCCATGCCGAAAGTGACGGCAGTAAAACAGTAGTAGTACCGCATGACTGACAAAGTCGGCCCGACAATCAAGCAGGCGAAGCTCAAGGTAGCGGAAGCCGTGCAGGATGACGTCAACAAAGGCATCGTCCGCGTCGATTCGGGCTTCATGCGCGAGATCGACGTGCGGCCAGGCGACATCGTGGAGATCATCGCGGCGCGCACCACGGTCGCCATCGTGGACCGCGCCTATCCTGGCGATATCGGGCTCAACATCATCCGCATGGACGGCCTCTCGCGCCGCAACGCCAAGACCAGCATCGGCGAGGAGGTCGGCATCCGCAAGGCGGACGTCAAGATCGCGAAGAAGATCACCATCGCGCCAGCCAAGAAAGGCATCGTGGTCAAGGCAAGCCCGCACATCTTCAAGCACGCGCTGCTCGGACGCGCCGTCACCAAAGGCGACGTGATATCGCTTGGCGGCACGCGCAGGCGACGCTCCACCATGACCGGCAGCCCGTTCTTCGACGAAGTGTTCTCCATGATGGACGAAGGCAGCATGCTCAGTTTTGGCTTTGGCGACCTCAAGTTCGTGGTGGCGGACACCAACCCGAAATCAGCCGTCATCATCACCGACGCGACCGAGATCGTGCTCAACCCAGAAGCCATCGAGGTCAAGGAGGACGTGCTCGAAGTCACGTACGAAGACATCGGCGGCCTGCACGAAGAGATCAACAAGATCCGTGAGATGGTTGAATTGCCCCTCAAGCACCCCGAGATCTTCGAACGTCTTGGTATCGAGCCGCCAAAAGGCGTGCTCCTGCACGGCCCGCCAGGCACGGGCAAGACACTGCTCGCCAAAGCGGTGGCGGCCGAGACCAATTCCCACTTCATCCTCATCAACGGCCCCGAGATCATGTCCAAATATTATGGCCAATCTGAGGAAAACTTAAGGAAAAAGTTCGAGGAAGCCGAGAAGAACGCGCCCTCGATCGTCTTCATCGACGAGGTCGACGCCATCGCGACAAAGCGCGAAGAGACAAAGGGCGAAGTGGAACGGCGCGTCGTCGCACAATTGCTGACGCTCATGGACGGCCTCAAGAGCAGGGGCAAGGTCGTCGTCATCGCTGCCACCAACGTGCCCAACGTGCTCGATCCTGCGCTGCGCAGGCCGGGCCGCTTCGATCGCGAGCTCGAGATCAACGCGCCCAACAAGGAAGGACGCCACACCATCCTCAAGATCCACACGCGCAACATGCCGCTCGCCAAGGACGTTAATCTGCGCGATTCTGCGGCCGTCACGCACGGTTTTGTCGGCGCGGACCTGAGCAGCCTCGCGAAAGAGGCGGCGATGATCGCGCTCCGACGCGTGCTGCCCACCATCACGTACGACAGTGAAGACCCGCTCGCGCCCGAAATACTCGAGAAGATCAAGATCCTCAAGCGTGACTTCCAGGACGCGCTCAAAGTGGTGCGGCCAAGCGCCTTGCGCGAAGTGTTCGTCGAAATCCCAAACATCAAATGGACGGACGTCGGCGGCCTCGAGTCGGTCAAGCAACGCCTCATGGAAGCGGTCGAGTGGCCACTCAAACATCCAGAGTCGTTCGCGCGCCTAGGCACGACGCCACCCAAGGGCATCCTGCTCTACGGCCCGCCAGGCACGGGCAAGACCTTGCTTGCCAAAGCAGTCGCGAACCAGAGCGAGGCCAACTTCATCTCCGTCAAAGGCCCGGAACTGCTGAGCAAATGGGTCGGGGAGAGCGAGAAAGCGGTGCGCGAAATCTTCAAGAAAGCCCGCCAGGCATCACCCTGCATCATCTTCTTCGACGAGATCGACGCGCTCGCGCCACGCCGCGGCGCAGGCTCGGACTCGCACGTCACGGAGCGTGTCGTCAACCAACTGCTCACCGAGATCGACGGAATCGAGCCCGCGCAGGACATCGTCATCATCGGCGCCACGAACCGTCCTGACCTCATGGACACCGCGCTCCTGCGCCCGGGCCGCTTTGACCGCATCATCCTCACGCCCGTGCCTGCAAAACCCGCGCGGGCAGAGATCCTCAAGGTCCACTCGCAAGGCATGCCGCTTGAAGGCGTCGACATCGAAGAGCTGGCCGAGCGCACCGACGGCTATGTCGGCGCCGACCTCGCCGCAGTCTGCAGGGAAGCTGCCATGACTGCGCTGCGCGAGGACATGGAAGCGAAAGTCGTGACCATGCTGCACTTCGAGGACGCACTGCGCTCGGTACGCCCCAGCGTGACAAAGGAGATCGAGAAGGAATACGAAGCGCTCCAGTACAAGTTCACGCAAGCGCACGCGGCCGAGATGAAGCACGAGAAGCCGATCTATTTCGGGTAAAACAACCACCCCTCCTTTTTTCGAGACAAAGTTTATAATGCGTCGACGGCATTCCACGCAGTATGGCGGTTAACGTCCGTTGTCCATTGATTACGATGGCACTCGTCGGTCTTCTCTTCGTGAGCGGATGCGGCCCGTCGGGAAACATCACGCCCACTGAATCAACAGGTGTCGCGCCATCCTCATCCGACGATAACGGCTGCCCCTCCATCTATGACGGCACCTATCAGGGAATCCTCACATACGAATACAAGGAGCCGGTAAAGGACGTCAACGGATTCGTCACAGGAGAATATCGGACGGTGACATCCGGCATACGCGTGTCGTTGACGCTCCAGTGCATGGGTGCTGGCCCAGACAACGTCGCACTCACGCCGACACGCGCGATCATCAGCCACGCGCATTTCGGGTGCCAAGTCGGCGGGTGTGATCTCACTCCCGAAAACAGCTTCGCAGACCTGCCTGCCGGGCCGACCCTCGCCGGGAGACCGCCCGAGTCAGGCCGGTTCATCTCATTCTCCACCCCTAATGGCGGGATGGTCTGGCTTGGTGATCCCAACCTGGCAGGATCAGTCCATGTGGGGGTGGACGGCAAGGTGCTCTCGAACGGTCTTGATCCCACGCATCAGTGCCGCACGTGGTTCGCCGGCCAACTAGGCGATGTGCCTCCCGAAAAGATGTTCCCCGAAGAAGCGCCGAAAGACAGGATCGATTTCTGCTTCAAGAGTTGGACGATCAGCAAAACCACCTGAAGGTCCATGCTGTTCTTTGAACGACCGCCAAATATGTCACAACGCGGTTAGCAACGTTTTTATGCTGCCGCACGTGGGGCATTCTCATGGACTACAACGACGTCATTTCTAAAGTCGAAGCGTTCGACATCGAGACTGCGCGCGAGAGCCTCAACCACAGCGTGGGCATCAAGGACACGCTCGAGATCGCCAAGATCTACGACAAGTACACCGATCTGTTCACGCCACGCATGGTGACGTGGGCCAAAAAACATCTTGCAAAGCAGGCCGCGCCGCTTGACAAACGCCGCGCGACCTACCTTCTCGACTTCCTCGTGGATGGCGTGATCGGCAACAAGCTCAAACACCTCATCGACGAAGAATCGACCTATGAGTCCAGCGCCACGGTACAGTTCGACGGCAAGGACGTTCCCTTCCGTCAGGTCTCGACACTGGTGCAGAACGAATCTGTGCGTGCCAGGCGCAAAGAGCTCGTGAAGCGCTGCAAACCAGTCAAGAAGAAGCTCACGAGTTATGAAAAGAAAGCGATCAAGACGACATACCGTCTCCTCAAAAAGTTCTCGGGCAAGGACTACGTCCCGTACTATGCAGAACACAAGAACGTCGACCTGGATGCACTGGGCACGATGCTCCGCGGATTCCTGGTGCGCACTGACGCGCTATTCACATCATTGATGGAGGCCAGACTCAAGACCATCAAGGTGTCGCTCAAGCAAGCGGAATCGCACGACTATTCCGTCATCCTGCGCACGAAGCATTATGACACGCACTTCCCGAAGGAGAACTTGTTGTCGTCGTTGAAAACGACGCTGCACGGCATGGGCATCGACATCGACAGCCAAAAGAACGTCCACCTCGACACGGAGGACCGACCGAAGAAGGTGCCGCGCGCGTTCTGCAGCCCGATCCGCATCCCGGACGAGATACACCTCGTGCTCAAGCCGCGCGGCGGCCAACAGGACTACCAGACCATCCTGCACGAAGCAGGCCACACCGAACATTTCGCGCACACCAAAAACGACCTTGCCTACGAACTCAAGCACATGGGCGGGCATGCGGTGAGCGAGACGTACGCGTTCCTCTTCGAGTATCTCACGACGAGCGAGGCATGGCTCACCGACATCGCGCACCTTGCGCCTGATGTCGCGCACGACTTCACGCACGAACTGCTCGAGCAGAAGATGTTCATGTTCCGGCGTTATTGCGCCAAACTGCTCTACGAGCTCAAACTGCACCGCAACGACCTGACGCGTCTCGACGACAGGTTCGAACCGATTCAAGGACAATCATACAAAACGATGGCCGCGTGCTACAACGACATCCTCACCAAAGCGTGCAAGGTCAACTATCCCAAGGACAACTGGCTGCTCGACGTGGACAGCGGGTTCTACAGCGCAGACTACCTGCGTGCATGGATGCTCGAAGCGCACCTGCGCAGCGTGCTGACCAAGAAGTTCGGCACGCGCTGGTACGCATCAAAAGACGCAGGCAGGTTCCTCATGGAATTGTGGAGCACGGGCGCGAACGGGCGCACCATGGACGAACTGGCCATGCATATCGGCCTCGCACGCCTCGACACGAGCGCGATCGAAGCTGACTTCGCTACGCTGCGTGGTTCCTGAGAAACGCTTCGACGAGCGGCACGTCCTGCGGCTTGCCGAAGTCCAGCCAGTAGTCCTGCAGCGCAAGCACTTTCACCTTGTGAAATTTGGCGAGCAGCGAGACAGCATCAGTCAGGTAGTACTCGCCGTTTGGCGTTGGTGTGATCTCGTCAAGCGACTTGAAGATCTCGGGCTTGAACTTGTACAACCCGGTGTTGATGAGGTCACCCACGAAGTGTTGCGGTTTCTCAACGATTGCTGTGAGGAAGTCTCCTTGCGTCTGCAGCACGCCATACAATTCCGGGTGCGCGTGCTGCTTGCCCATGACATAATTGTAGCCGTCCTCGATACGCATCCGCTGCAGATCGCCCGTGCTCCAGAGATTGTCCCCGCCCACCACGACGAAGTCCTCCTCTCCCACGAACTCGCGCGCACACCTCACCGCATCGCCCGTACCAAGCGGCTGTGGCTGGTCGATGAGCGTGGCATTCCAGCCCTCGCGCTTGATGAATTCCTGCACGAGTTCCCTCTTGTAGTTGACGATGACGCCGAATTCGTCATACCCCGCCTTTCGCAGACGCGTCAGCAGATGATGCAAGAACGGCCTACCAAGCACAGGGATCAACACCTTGTTGGTGTGCTGCGTGAGAGGCAACATACGGGTGCCTTTGCCGCCTGCCATGATGACTGCCTTCATGCCATACCGTCCATTACGAGCATATTTAACACTTATGGACGATGAAACAGGGGACGTTTCTTGACAACGCATAAATAGCAGTGCGCGTGACGTGCACGCATGGCAAGCAAAGTCAACGCGTCGCACATCCTGGTCAAGACCGACCTCGAAGCAGGCAGCCTTTTGTTTGACATCAAACGAGGCATCATCACGTTCGAGGACGCCGCACGCCAGAAGTCACTGTGCCCCTCCGGAAAACGTGGAGGGAGCCTCGGCTGGTTCGGCAAAGGCCAGATGGTCAAGGAATTCGAGGATGTTGCCTTCACACTCAAGAAAGGAGAACTCAGCAAGCCAATCAAGACCCAGTTCGGCTGGCACATCATCCGCTGCGACGACCTCAAGTGAGCGCGGACTTCTCCACTAAACCTTTATAAGTCCCCCGTCACCCTTGCGCACCCATGTCAAAGCCAGGTGACAAGGTCAGCATCACGACCAAAGACGAGACGATCAAAGGCACGCTCATGCCCGATGATGACAACTTCATCGTCGTCAAGCTCGACTCTGGCTACAACATGGGCATCAACCGCAAAAGCGTCAAGAACATCAAGGTCGTGGAGGCGCACAAGCCGCATAAAGAGAGCACGACAGGCCACACGCACATGCCAGGCCTGCCGCTCATCAGCATCCTGCACACCGGCGGCACGATCGCCAGCAAGGTCGACTACGAGACCGGCGGCGTGATCGCGCGCTTCTCACCGGAGGAACTGCTCGCGCAATTCCCGGAATTGAGCGCCATCGTGAACGTCGAGTCACGCCTGATCCGCAACATGTTCAGCGAAGACATGCGCTTCGCGCACTACAACATCCTCGCCAAAGAGATCGAGAAGGAAGTCAAGAAAGGCGCGAGCGGCATCATCATCACGCACGGCACGGACACGCTCCACTACAGCGCGGCCGCGCTCTCATTCATGGTGCGGCCGCTGCCGGTCCCAGTCATCCTGGTCGGCGCACAACGCAGCTCGGACCGCGGCTCGAGCGACGCGGCCATGAACGTGGTGTGCGCTGCAGCATTCATCGCACAGACGGACTTCGCCGGCGTCGCGGCATGCATGCACGCGAGCATGAGCGACGACACCTGCGTCATCATCCCAGGCACGCACTGCCGCAAGATGCACAGCAGCAGGCGCGACGCATTCAAGACAGTCAATGCACAAGCATGGGCGACCGTGAACGTCACAGACAAGAAGGTCACGCTGCTGCGCGACGATTATACCCGACGATCGGCAGCAAAGCCAGTCGTCATGCAGATCGACGAGGACCTCAAGATAGGCATCCTGTACGCACACCCCAACATGCACGCAGACGAGATCAAGCAGTACGAAGAGTACGACGGCCTCGTCATCGCAGGCACGGGCCTCGGTCACGTGCCGATCAACGAGATCGACGACGAGACGAAGGAGCACACCAAGATCCTCAAGGCGCTCGCATCGCTCACCAAAAAAGGCGTGCCGGTCGTCATGACAAGCCAGACCATCTTCGGCACGATCGACCTCGACGTGTACGCCACAGGCCGCAAGATCCAGGATGCGGGCGTGCTGGGGAACGGCACCTACATCACGACCGACGTCGCCTTCATCAAACTCGCATGGCTCCTCACCAACCACAAGGACCACATCGCCACGCACTGGTCACAGAACATGGTGGGTGAATTAGGGGACGGAAGCCCTTCTGGCGTGCCCTGGTGAACGATAATGACACAACACGATTACGCAAAGCTCGGACTGAAATGCGGCCTCGAAATCCACCAGCAACTCGAAGGCAGGAAGCTCTTCTCGCACTGCGCCACCACGATCCGCGACGACGAACCTGAAGGCACGATCGTCCGACGCCTGCGCGCAGTCGCGGGCGAGGAAGGGCACGTGGACGTCGCGGCCATCGGAGAGATGCGCAAGGAACGCTCATTCGTGTACGAATACTACAACAACGGCACATCGCTCGTCGAGCTCGACGAGGCGCCGCCAGTCCCCCTGAACCATGACGCGCTGATGGCCACGCTGCAGCTCAGCAAGCTCGTGCAAGCCACACCCGTCGACCAGGCGCACGTGATGCGCAAGACCGTCATCGACGGCAGCAATACATCGGGCTTCCAGCGCACCGCGCTCATCGCGCGCAACGGCATGCTGCGCAGCTCCAGCGGCGACATCACCATCCCCACCATCTGCCTGGAGGAGGACGCCGCACGCATCATAGGACAGACCGCGGACGTCGTGACCTACCGGCTCGATCGGCTCGGCATCCCGCTCATCGAGATCGCCACAGGTCCTGAGATCAAGCATCCAGACCAGGCGCTTGATGTCGCGCAACGCCTCGGCATGCTGCTGCGCAGCACAGGCAAAGTCAAGCGCGGCCTTGGCACGATCAGGCAGGACCTCAACGTCAGCATCGCCGGCGGGCAACGCGTCGAGATCAAAGGCGCACAAGAACTCAAAATGCTGCCCACGCTGGTACAGTTCGAAGTCGACAGACAGCTCGCGCTTTTGCAGATCGCCAAGGACCTCAAGGAGCGCAAATCCGCGACGCACGGTTTCAAGGACGTCACGAGCGCCTTCCAGAACGCGAGCGGCATCATCGGCACCGTGATCAAACAAGGAGGCGTCGTGCTCGGCCTGCGCCTGTGCGATGCGACAGGCCTGCTCGGCCGCGAAGTCCAGCAAGGCAGGCGCTTCGGCACCGAGCTTTCTGACGCAGCCAAAATCGCAAGCGGCGTCAAAGGTATCATCCACTCCGACGAACAACTCTCCAAGTACAACATCGGCGATGGCGAGAACAACGCGATCCGCAGCACGCTCGGCTGCGGCCAAGGCGACGCCTTCGTCCTCGTCGCGGCGCCACTCGCACAAGCGGAAAAAGCACTCACGGCCGTCGCTGAACGGTACAACATGGCGTTCAAGGGCGTGCCCAAAGAAGTGCGCAAGGCCAACATCGACGGCACAACGTCCTTCTTGCGCCCGATGCCAGGCGCGGCACGCATGTATCCCGAGACCGACATCCCGACACTCACAATCACAAAAGAGATACTCGAGAGGATCGTGCTGCCCGAACGCATCGACGAGCGCTCGGCGCGCTACGTCAAACTGGGCCTTGCCAAGGACCTCGCAGACCTTGCCGCAGGCGCGGAAGAACACCCCGAGTTCGAGGACTTCCTGCGCAAGTTCACCGCGCTCAAGCCAGCGTACCTTGCGGAAGTGTTCTTCACGAGCGGCCGCACGATCAAACGCCAATTCAACATCGACATCACGCCGACAACCGAAGACTTCGAAGTGCTCTTTTCATCGTTACAGGCCAACCTGGTCCCGAAAGAAGCCGTGCTCGACATCCTCAAAGAACGCAAGCCAGTCATGGAACTCATCGCCAAGTACAAATCACTCTCGGACGACGACCTGGACAAGGCGCTGGACGAGATCATCACAAAGAACCCCGGCAAGCCTTACAACGCGCTCATCGGCATCGCGATGGGCACGCTGCGCGGCAAGGCACCAGGACAGAAAGTCAACGAACGGCTCAAGAAGAAATTAGGACAATAGGTTTCTCGCAAGCGCCGCGCCCCACAGCATTCCCTCGTCTGCGTGGTAGAACGTGCTGGTGTAGGGTTCACCCTTGGGCGTGAACACCTCGAGGATGTTCTGATTCGTGAGGATGTTCTGTGCCAATTGGTCCTTGATTTCCTCGAAGAGTTCTTTGTGATGGCGACGGGCGATTGATGCGTACATGAGGCCTAACTGCATCCATTTCGCCTCCGCCTCCCATCCATTCGAGAACACGTTCTGCCAGATCATCTTCGGCGACTGGCCGGGTGCTGAGTATGCGAGCGGTAATGGTTTGTCCAATTTCATCCTATGCAACCGTTGCAGCATGGCGTTCGCCATCTTCGCATCGTCGATGATTCCTAGCCAGAAGGGCACGACGCTGGCATCGCCGCTGATGACGTCGTTGTCACGTTCGTCTTTGCAATGATCATCAACCCAGAACTCTTTGATGAAAATCTCGGGCGTGAGCGCAATCGGGGGAGTCTTGAGCCCCAATGTATGAGCTTCCTGCTTGAGCAACAAGACCATCGCGTTGTCGTAGCACGAGCTCGAGCGCACCGCATGGTCGCGCATGCCGCCGAAATGGACGTTCCGTCGGACGAACCCGTCCTCGTCGATGACGCGGCCGCACCATGCCGTGATCTGCGCTTCCAGAAAGTCCTGGTGGGCGGCGACGACAGCATCTGCCTTGCACACGCGCAGTGCATGTAACAGGTAGGCCAACGAGTCAGGGGAGAACGTGGGAAAGTCGAAAGGCTTGCCTGCAGGCGTGATAGCGACCGTCACGGCGTCTGCTTCGCGGAACTTTGCAAGCGCGTATGACAACGTCGAGCGGCACCTGTCCGCATCAAGCCATTTGCACGCGATACCGAAGTCACGCGTGTAGAACTGGCAGAAGTGACCTGCGCTTGCCGTGTAGAACTCGCCGTTCCAGCAATCCTCGATGATGGCATCGCAGATCTTACGAATTCCGCCATCATAGCGCTTCCAGCCGGACTTCTTGCGTGCCGATGAAAGCTTTGCGATACGGAGGCCTTCGGTAAGCACTGCTGGGTCCATACGCACGCGGGATGCGACGAATCTAATAAAGATTCGTGAATCCCACGTGCTCCGCGCTACGCTACGCACGCGGGAAGATTTGAACTCCCGACCTTCTGCTTAGGAGGCAGACGCTCTATCCAAGCTGAGCTACGCGTGCAGGTTGTTATCGACGAGCGGGCTGAAGAACGTTTAAATAGCTTGCCATAGGACCAAGACGCATGCACATCATCAAGGCAGTCCCGGAGGACTTCGTTGTCAAGGAGGTCGGTTCGCTGCAGCCCTCAGGCGCAGGACCGTACGCTTTTTTCGTGCTGCGCAAGCGGGACTGGAACACGATCGATGCGCTCGAGGCGGTCGGCAACACGCTCAATGTGCCGCTACGCGCCTTCGGTTTTTCAGGCAACAAGGATAAGACCGCAGTCACCGAACAGGTCTGCTCTGTCAAGGGCGTGACGAAAGACGCGCTCGAGAAGGTCGCGCTGCCAGGCATCATGCTCACGTATCTGGGCCAAAGCGGACGACCGGTGGGTCTGGGCACGCACGAGGGCAACCAGTTCATCATCACTGTGCGCAACCTTGACGCGCAGCCGACCATCACTGCGCGCTTCATCAACCTCTTCGGCGGCCAGCGTTTCAGCACGCACAACGTCCCGCTTGGTAGGGCGGTCGTGAAACGGCAATGGGACGTCGTCATCGACCATCTCTCGCACGATCCAGCACGAGCATCAGTTATCCGACAAGCGCTTGCCAAGCATCCGAAGGACACGCTCGGCGCGCTGCGCCACGTCCCGACCATGCTGCTGACCTTGTTCGTGCACGCCTACCAGAGCGGTCTCTGGAACGTCCTTGCACAAGCGCTTGCGGACGCAGGCACGTCCCAGCAGGACGTGCCCATCCTTGGCTTTGGCACCACGAATGATGATATCGCGAAATTCCCACTCATCAGCGAACAGCTCAAGGCAGAAGCCATAACGCCGCGTGACTTCGTCATCAGACAACTGCCGGACTTGAGCGCGGAGGGCGGGAGCAGGCCGCTCTATGCAGAAGCAGAAGGCCTCAAGGCGAGCGGCCTCGAGCAGGACGAGCGCAACGCTGGCAAGAAAAAGATGTTCGTCGAGTTCACGCTGCGCAAAGGCAGTTATGCCACAGAATTCATCAGGCAGACGTTCGGCAACGCTTGATCGCTCGCTCGACGTCATCGACCACGGTCTGCAGGTCTGCGGTCGCGTCGATACGGTGCACGATTTTTTTGTACATGGCAAGCAACAGTTCTGTCTCTTTGTGATAGGTCGCAAGGCGCTTGCGAACGGCGGCAGGTGTGTCGTCCTCGCGTTGCGTGAGGCGACCGCCGCACTTGTCGCACACGCCCGACCTTTTTGGCTTGATGTTCGTCCCGTAGATCTCGCCGCACTTGGTGCACTGCACGCGGTTACTGATGCGTGCGACAGCGATGCTGTCAGGGATGATGAGCGCTATGACGCAATCGACGCTGAATTCTTTGTCGAGCGCGCGTGCCTGTTCCTTGTCGCGAGGAAAGCCATCGAGCAAGACGCCTTTCTTGAGCGCTGTTGCACTGAGGTGTTTCTTGAGCAACCGCATGATCAGGCCATCTGAGACAAGGCCTCCTTTGTCGATGACCTTCTCGATGCTCTTGCCGAGCGCCGACCCTGTGCGAATCTCTGCGCGTAGAAGGTCCCCGGTCGAGATGTGGACGTAACCTGCATCATGCGCGAGCCGCTCGGCGACCGAGCCCTTGCCCGATCCTTGCGGTCCCATGATGAGGATGATCATCCAAGATACCCCACGTAGTCATCGCGCGTGACGTCCTTCTGCCACGCGTCCTTCATCTTGCGCACGACGACGAGCACGTCTTTCTTGAGGTTCGCCCATTCAGACCATGCCTTCTTGATAGCTTCTGCATCCGCTTTCGGGTTCGCGAGCACGGCCGCCTCGATCAGCATCCGATCAACGAGCATGAGGCGCTTGTAGAGCGCGAACACGTTGTTGCGCTCGCTGTCCGTGAAGAAGTGGTTCTCGTAGAGCGCGGACGTGCGTGCCTGTTCGGGCGAGACGATGGTCTCGAGCAGGTCGATCCAGAAGTGCAGCGTGTCGCTGATGCATTGGCGCACCTGGCGCAGCGGGCACTCCTCCCCTTCGCAGGAGGAGAGGTCGAACTCGTCGGCGAGCTCGTCATATGTCGGTACCTTGTGCTTTTGCGCCGTAGCGTCATATGCTTTGTCGAATGTCATACCCGTCGCTTCCGGGACGCCGTATTTAAAGATTGTTGGCATTGGAGGCGGCGCGACCACCACAACGCATATATAAGCTGCCTGTCACAATCTAGTGCATGGTACGTGCCAAAAAGAGGGCGCCGATCTATCTCTGGACAGGCCTTGGCTGGGGCAAGACCACGTCTGCGCTTGGCGCCGCGCTGCGTTCGGTGGGCCACGGCTACAAAGTCATCATCATCCAGTTCATGAAAGGACGCTCGGACGCGATCGGCGAGTACCGCATCCGAGAGCGTCTCTCGCCAGAATACGAGATCCACCAGTTCGGCCGCACGGGCTGGATCAACCTCAACAAGCCAGCCGCGCGCGACAAGAAGATCGCTGAGGAAGGGCTGCGTTTCGCCATGGCTGCCGCGCGCAAGAAGCCCTTCATCCTCTTCCTTGACGAGATCGTCCTCGCCGTCGCCGTGGGCTTGCTTGACGAGAAGAACGTGCTCAAGTTCCTCGACAAGATACCGCCACAAGTACATGTATACATGACAGGCAGGTATGCGACGCCACGCCTCATCCTGCGCGCGGACTACGTGAACGAGGTCGTCATGATCAAAGGGCCCAAGAAGCTTGTGGGCGAGCCAGGCATCGACTACTAGGATGGCACGCCTACGCTACCACTTGACGCTGGACCGCGCGCACTGCATCGGCTGCGCGGACTGCCCGAAAGTGTGTCCGGTGAACGTCATCCACATCAAGAACCTCAAGACCGGCAAGAAAATCATCTGAACATGACCGCGCTGACCCAGAATGCCACGACCGTGCTCACATTGCGCTACCTGCGCAAGGACCGCAAAGGACGGCCTATCGAGCGACCGGAAGACCTGTTCCGTCGCGTCGCGGACAACGTCGCACTCGCAGACCTCAAGTACGGCCCGCGCACGAAAAAGATGCTCAAAAAGCGGGAGTTCGCCGACGTCGCGACGACGCCACAGTTCTTGCGCACTGCAAAAAATGACAAAACCGTGCGCGGCACGGCCAAAGAATTCTATCGCTTGATGGCGTCGCTGGACTTCATGCCCAACTCTCCCACGCTCTTCAACGCAGGCCGTGAACTGCAACAGCTCGCCGGTTGTTTCGTGCTCCCTATCCCTGACAGCATCGACGCCATCTTCAAGACGCTGCACGACACCGCCATCATCCACCAGACCGGCGGCGGCACGGGCTTCTCGTTCTCACGCCTGCGGCCTTCGGGCGATCCTGTGCGACGCACGGAAGGCGTCTCGTCAGGGCCTGTGTCGTTCATGAAGATATTCGACGCTGCCACCGAAGAGATCAAGCAAGGCGGCAAGCGCCGCGGCGCCAACATGGGCATCCTGCGCGTCGACCACCCTGACATCAAGGAATTCATCACGGTCAAGGCAGACGAGTCGCAACTACGCAACTTCAACATCTCGGTGGGCATCACCGACGCGTTCATGATGGCAGTCAAGCGCGGCACGCGCTACCCGCTCATCCACCCGCGCACGAACAAGCGTGTCGGCACGTACGATGCACGCACCATCTTCAAGCTCATCGCCGCATCCGCATGGAAATCCGCTGATCCAGGCGTGGTGTTTTTGGACACGATCAACAAGACACAGCCCACGCCGAAACTCGGCCAGATAGAGAGCACGAACCCGTGCGGTGAAGTGCCGCTCCTGCCCTACGAGGCCTGCAACCTGGGCAGCGTGAACCTGGCGAATTTCGTCACGGACGGCGAGATCGACTACGAACGCCTGGCGGACGTCGTCCATGACGCCGTCCATTTCCTCGACAACGTCATCGACATGTCACGCTACCCGCTGCCGCAGATCGTCACCATGGTGCACGGCAACCGCAAGATAGGCCTTGGCGTGATGGGCTTCGCGGACCTGCTCGTCAAGGTCGGCATCCCGTATGACTCGAAAGAAGGCCTTGCGCTCGGGGAGCGCATCATGCGCTTTGTCGACACCGAAGCCAAGAAGGCGAGCGTGGCGCTCGCCAAGGAGCGCGGCGTCTTCCCGAATTTCAAGGAAAGCATCTACGACACCGGCAAGAAAACAGACCGCGTCCGCAACGCCACGCGTACTTCCATCGCACCCACAGGCACGATCGCCATCATCACGGGGTGCAGCAGCGGCATCGAACCGCTCTTCTCGCTCGCCTACACGCACACCATCCTCGAAAAGAAACAACTCATCGACGTCAACACCGACCTTGTCCGCGTCGCCAAACAACGAGGGTTCTACTCAAGCGCGTTTTTGTGCAAGCTCCAAGAGACAGGCGACATCAAGCACATCGCCGGTGTCCCTGCCGACCTCAAACGCGTATTCGTCACCGCACTCGAGGTGTCGCCCGACTACCACGTGCGCATGCAGGCAGTCTTCCAACAACACACCGACAACGCCGTGAGCAAGACCGTCAACCTTCCTATCGACGCGACGGTCAAGGACGTCGAGCGCATCTACAAGATGGCGTATGAGCTCGGCTGCAAAGGCATCTCGGTGTACAGGTACGGCAGCAAGGCCAACCAGATCCTCGTGACAGGCGCGGTGTGCCGCACGTGCGGCACTGACGAAGCGTGACTAGCGCAAGAGCGTGTTGGCTGCCATTATTGCGTGCAGCACGTCATGTCATCGCGTCGCATAGACGTTCCTCTTCCTGTCATACACCAACGCGTGCTTGTCTGAATGCATGAACCGCACGATGCGGTCCGCGAGGTCCTGTGGCGTGAGCATGATGCGCAGGCGCTGCTTGAGCGCCTTGCCGCAGAAGCCGTAGCGCGCCATCTGGGTGTCTGTCGGTCCCGGAAACACGCAACGCACACTCCACGAAGGATACGTCAGCTGGAGCGCGTGCGCGAAATCCGTCACCGCCTTCTTCGAAAGCGCATACACCGCAGGATCACGGCAGACGTGCAGCGCGCGGTACGAACTCATCTGCACGACCATCGGACGCTTGACAAGATACGGCAGCGCCTCCTTTATCGCGAGCCATGAGCCCCTCACGTTCACCGCCCACAACGCAGCATACTCGTCTTCCGACACGTCGAAGAGCGTGCCACGCCGGATGACGCCTGCGTTGTTGACGACCACATTGATGAGCTTACCGATGCGTCTGAACGCCCGCCGCAGACTGGCGCCATCAGTGACGTTCGCGACGAGATACCGCACGCCCGCGACAGGATCATCGGGAGGCGAGACATCAAGACTGAACACGAGCGCGCCCTGACCCACGAGCGCCGCGCACACGGCATGACCGATGCCCCTGCCGCCACCCGTGACGACCACCCTCTTTTTCGCAAGACGCATACATCCACACTGAGCGCTCGCCTTTTTATATATTATCCGCGCACCATCTTGAAAGCATGGACACGACTGTGCGCATGATCTACACGAACTACCGCGGCGAGACGAGCGAGCGCCGCATCACGCCCAAGCACATCATCTTCGGCAACACCGAGTACCATCCAGAACCCCAATGGCTGCTCGTCGCCTTCGACCACGACAAGAACGCAGAACGCACGTTCGCGCTCAAAGACATCAAGAAATGGATGTGAAAGCCTCAAACGTGCTGTAGAACCTGAGATTCAATCCTTTTGTCGGCGGGAATTGATCCTCGTTGCCTTCTGTTTCGAGAAGTGGTCGTTGTATTTCTGTCTTACGGTCTGAACTACCAGTAAGATGTTCGAACAAAACTATTCTTTCTGATACGCGAACTGTCCAACTCTCATTTGTTCTGCTCTTAACGCACCCGCACACGATAACAGATAGAAATTCCACTTTCGATGTTCTTTTGGTTCAAGACTGATTGACCCAGTATCTACGGCTTTGTTCAATCTTTCGTTCCAAGCAAGTAATGTTCTCACATAATGAGGAGTCAAGTCTTGAAATGCAACTTCATCTGCTGGTTGGAAATAGTCTGATGCGACCGATTGAATCATGTCTTGCGGAGGTAGTTCGTGATTCGGGAAAATGTGTTTACGCACCCAGGGATTGCTCAGTATTTTTTCAGTCGGAGAGTAAATGGTTTGGAATAAGCATCTTCCCTCGGTTTTCAAAACGTGGTTCACGATTTTCATGAATTGTTGATAATTTTTGTGACCGACATGTTCTAAGAGTCCTATCGCAGTAACTTTGTCAAAGCTGCCTGCTGAAGAAAAGGCCGGAATGTCGCGGTAGTCGCAAACATGAATACTGACTTTCTTTTGTTCACAGATTTTCCTCGCGTGTTTCGCTTGCTGTTCAGATAAAGTCACTATGGAAACATCAACATCAAATCTCTCAGTAAGGTATAACGCCAAACCGCCCCATCCGCCTCCAATATCAAGAACACGATCACCGTTTCGGACATCTAATTTCTTGCAAATCAATTCTAACTTGTTTTCTTGAGCCTGGTCAAGACCATCTGTTTCTCCGAAGTAAGCACAAGTATATTGGCAATACTTATCAAGAAATGACAAGAACAAGTTGGAATCCAAATCATAATGCTCGTCAATAACTTTGTGCGAGCCCGCTCTATCTTGCAGATTTCTTATTTGCCGAGTGACTGAACCGCCAATATCGTAAATCCATGCCACTGTCGGACTGTAAACCCCAGAACGCAATAAACGAAATACAACTGAATCGACAGAAGTAGCATCCCATACACCATCAACATAGGAATCTCCTAAACCAACGGATCCCTTCAGCAACACGTCTCTAAAGAACCTTCCATCATGAACCACAACATCGTCCGCGTCAGAACTACCTACTCGCAATCCTGCCCGTTCAAATATGCTAGTTACCGTTCTCTTGATCATTATTGCACGTTTTGACAGGCAATCTAAGAATATTTCGAGTATTCTGCATATTATGATGGTTTTACAGCCTTGTTCTCCAGGCCCATACTGGGCCCGAAACAGAGGGATCGAGACTCGGTTTCCAAAAAGCCTCCGTTGGGAGCAACGAAGAGACGTCTTCGTGCTCATGGAACGCTTTGCGCTTCATTGAGGCGATGCTCGGATAGAAAGCACAATGAGATTCGTGTTGGGTTGCAGGAATCTAAGAAGTGAAATGTGATGGTGGTTAATCTGAGTTTCTAGATTCACCTAGACAGAAAGCGAGGCAATCCTTGCGCTGAGTTTCTTAGCATCTTCATCGAAACCAATCCTGCCGCTCGTCAATGGTACGTACAGAGGAGCACCCACCTTCACAACAACATCGAGACGGATGGGTCCCTCACCCTCCAGTTTCACACCGATGGGAACAATAGGTATCTGGACTCCCATCTTTTGTTGAGTGTAATGCACGAAATGAAAGACGCCTTTCTTCACCTCAAGAGCGCCGGATGCGTCCGGCGTGATCGTCACTCTTGTCCCCATGGTCGGCCAACCCTCAGGAAAGATGACCACTGCCTGTCCAAGAAGCAACAATCGGGTGACTTCTCTAAAGGTCTTTGTCAGCTGCGGCGCCTTCCCGTATTGCGATGTCTTCATGCCAGCCTCGCTGAGAAGTTTATCCGCCTCCGGTCTGTTGACACCCACCACACCACTCAACTTGTAAAACCAGTTCACCACCCACGTCTGCATGCCTTCCTTCATCCAGTCCGTCGCTCCCACCCAAAACAGCTTGCGAGGAAGTATTGAAGTCAACATCGAGGTATCATATTTCTGATGAAGATGCCTGGGACAGATGACAACCGGACCACTTGAAGGTATATTCTCCATGCCAAAGACGGTCACGTTCAGTCGCGCAAGACAGGTGAGTCGTGCAGTCCCCTTCATGAGTGCCCTGAACCAGTCCTTGTGCTCCAAATTAGACGCCATTTCGATATGCTTTGCGGCCTTCAGCGCTAATGCATCCTCCTCTTCAGCCTCAACCCACAATTGCGCCATCAATTTCGATTCTTCCTCGAAGAGTTCAAGCAATCTCGTGCTGTCGCTCGTGGTTGTCTGTTTGTCGAGAAGTGCACAAAGAACTCCGAGGTTCTGCCGCAGCGCATCAAGGTCCTTGCGCAGTGAGTCTATGAGCACTGCCTCCTGGCTCATGTTGAGATAGCCCAGCTTTTCCAGCATCGCTCTTTCATTACGATCAGTCAAGTGCGTTGCGAGCTCTTTCACCAGGACAAGATCGCCTTCATCCATGAGCGGACGAGCAATCTGGAGCTGCACATTGATAGCCTCTCTCACTTCTCCGATCGACGCAACGTTTTTTCTTTTCCGGTCCAAAAGACTTGCTAGTTGCTGCACGGCACTGCGCGTTCGTCGAGGCATCCATGGACTACAACGTTGGGCCTATATAATCTCTTTGAACGATGACGCGCAGTCAGAAAGGGCTTCGTGCCATACTGCATGAATCTATGAAATAAAAAGCGACAAGCGTCATTCCATTTGCATTTCTTATCTGCAGGTTAGATACATCATCATTTGATGCGGGATTGCAGGATGCTCAACAACTCTTCTGCGAAGGCGATCGAATCCTTTGCTATCGTCGCGCCGAATTTCTTCGCAGCATATACTGATTTGTTGCGGAGTTTGCGGAAGCTGTCGAATCGTTCAACTATGCGTTGGTCCAGTGCTTCTTCGTCCCGCAAGAACGCGACGAGTGGTTCGTGTGATAATGGTTTGTAGCCACGAAGCGCCATTATAGCGTGGCTTGCTTCTCTCATGCAGTCATATGCGTCTTCAAATATGAAGTCCGCATTGGACTCATCGACCGCTTTTTGCGTGATGTACTGTAAACGACGTCTTGCTTTGTCCATCAAGAAGCGTGCTTGTTCTGCGTCAGAGCGTTGCTGCTCGACATCCTTGTTGTCGATGTAGTTCTGGAATGGAAGTATCATAGTATTTTCAAGTACCCGTGCAACACGATCCCGTTGGCGATGTTGTTGAGGAATTCTTTTTCTGCCGTGTCGGGTTGGAACGTGATGATGTTGATCTTGTGTCCGATTTTTGCCTCGATTTTTCGCAGATCGGGCTCATGTTCGTGTTGCGTCACGATGCCGATATCGATATCGCTCTTCTCCGTGTCATCGCCTCGTGCGAATGAACCGAAAAGAACCATGGCTCGTGGTTCTTCGTATTGCTCGACCAAGGTGTCGACAAGACCAGAAGCATAGAGCGCGAACAGATTCGTCGTGCGCTTCAACGGCAACCATACTGGACTCGCGGTGTTCGCTGCGTACGTGGTCACTGCTGTTCCCGGGGTTTCTGTGACCAGGCCACGTTTGACCAGATGCTGTAATGCCTTTCGGGCGCCGGCCGGCGAGTAGCTGGTCTGTCGTGCAATCTCGCGCAGATGCGTCTTGGTCGTAGGATGGTCCAAGATGAACTTCAACACAGCGTTTACTTCAGGAAACATTTGTATACTACGGTGAACATCATTATATGAACATTTGTATACTGAAGAATACAGATGTTATCTACAGTAAACACGAAGACCATGACGTAGGTCAAATACAACCACGATAGCAATGGCACACTCACGAAAATAATCAGCTCTACCACAGATACGACAATACCACAGCGACAGTAGCCAGCCACCAATACTTGTTAGAAATAAAGGAGGTGTTCGACTTCGTTCACTAATGTAAAATCAGCCCCAGACGGGACGTAAAGGTCGGCACGTGAGCACATACGGGAACTTGCGCTTGTGCAAGAGTCTACGTTTTGAAAAGTGATAGTCCCTAATGTAGTTTTCGTTTTCTCTATCTGAAAGCACGAACGACCATTGAGACGACAAAAACGACAATGATTCCTATCGCAAAAACTACGAGAGTTGTGCCTAGGTTGATAAATATCTGAATCAATTCCGCGTTCATTGCAATCGCACTTGCCTGCGCGATCACGAGAATACCAACTACAAGAACCACTATGGCCTTCACCATGTCTTCAACGTCGCTCATTTTGCTTTCCCTTTCTGGTAATGCTCTTGGACCAGGGTACCGCCGAACGATCCCAGCACGACCTTGATTATCGTGTCCATTGTTGTATAAAATGCAGGGTTGATATTCTGGTTATAGGATGTGATGACCAGCGCAAGGATTGAGAGGACAAGGATGATGAGCGCTATCGTGCTGGGCTTTCCCAAGAACGCAAGAACCATAGCTGTCACCGCACGGTCTCGCTGCTCCTGACGACGTCCTTTCGTCTTCATAACCCCCTGCAGATGAGGATTCATTTATAAAGGTTTCTAATCAGGAAGTACCTTTTCTACGACCACAAATAGCTTACTTTAACAAACTTTAAATACTTTAATTGTTTACGTAATGAAAGTATGGATACAAAAGCATTTCAGGAGCTGATTTTCATTGACGAAGGTTCAACCCTTGAGTTCAAGAAATCACTGTCAGACGCTACACGTATTTGTGAGACCATATGCGCTTTCGCGAACGCAGGCGGAGGCAGAATAATCTTCGGAATTCATAAGCAAGGAAAAACACCGGTGCTGGCCGGCATCGACAACACCGATAAGAACACACGTGAATTGCAAAACTGGATTCGTAATAATCTTCGTCCTCAAATCAGCTATACTCCTTCAACCATTACGCTAGAGGGCAAGACCTTCATAATTCTAACTGTCGATGCATTGCCTTTGACCGAGGTATGCACCTACAATCACACAGTTTACCAACGAAAAGGATCCATTACGCAAAAAGTATCCGGAAATGAGCTCATTATCTTTCTACGCGAGCGCGGGATGCTCTCATTTGAAGAATTACCATCCGGTGCAACTATACCAGATCTGGATATCAAGAAAATACACGTGCTAATGCGCGCTCGTGGAACGGAACCAGAAAATCACAAGCCGATCAATATCGAAACCGCGCTGGCCAGTCTTGGGGTAGCAACACTATTGGATAAACTCGTTATCAAAAAATCAGCCCCGCTATTCTTCGCAAAAGAGGTATCAAAATTTCAAAGCAATTCCGAAGTTCGTATTGTGAAATTCAGAGGAAAAGAGGGCTCATTAGAGTTTAGAGAAACCGACAAACGATTCATAGATACAATCCCCGAATTACTTCGAGTCACTTTCGACACAATCATCGCTCAAATGGGCACAATGTCTGTTATCGTTAATGGACGTCGGCAAGACGTTCCGACTATTCCACATAATGTCATTCGTGAAGTCATCACGAATGCAATTGGACACAGAGATTACATTGATCCTAATTGCGTACTGATCGAGATATTCGACGATCGTGTCCAAGTAACGAACCCTGGCGGGCTTCTTCCAGGTCAGACACTAAAGAATTTTGTAGAAACAAGACGGCACAGAAATCCAGTCATCCATCGATTATTGAATGATGCGGGTTGGGGAGAGGGTCTTTGTTTTGGCATTAAACTTATTTATCGAGATCTCCGGAAGAACAATCTACCCGACCCAGAGTTCCAAGATCTTGGCGGATTTTTCCGCGTCGTATTATATACCGCAAGTTCCGACAAAAAACGAAAACAAGCAGATTACATCAACGATAGGCAAACAAAGGCGCTCGCATACTTAGAAAAACATGAAATAATCAGAAGTGAAGAATACGCACGAATAGTTGGCGTTTCAAAAGTCACTGCTGTCAAGGATTTAAACGAACTAGTAATTCAAGGCAGAATAAGGAAAATCGGAAAATTCCGCGGGGCACATTACGTTAAACCATAATTACGTTAAATACATTAAGGCTTAACGAAATTAACGTAATTTAATGTATTGAGACTAAACACCGCACTACGTTATCGTAAAGTAATAATTAAGCATTTAACTTTGATTTAATTCAAATTTAACTAAAATGGATAAAGAACGGGCAAAAAACAAGGTGCGGCATCTCGTTGATAAATATGGGCGCTTAAGTCTAAAGATAGATTGAAATCCTACAATGAAATGACCAAAAGGACTTCATTGAACTCTGTTTGAAACTCTTTCGCAATGTACGTCAATTAAACTTTCTACAACTGATGAGCGCATAGTCAATAATTTCCATTCTTCGCGTTGGCTGATTGTTTGCCGTTCTGTCTTCACTGCCAGGAACTATTCTCGCAACAGGTCTAATCTCAAAATAGTTCTCACCAAGAATGTTTCCAATGCTATCTATCGCGTTCCTACGATAAATCAATGTTGCAACACCATGCGATGGAGCATCCATGTACAAATAATAATTATTGATATTTTGGCCTGCTTCGCTACCCTGTTCAAATATAATGTATGGAGAGGAAGTCTCAATAACAGTATCATCATTCCAGTGAGAATATGGAAAATCGGATGAATATTTGATAAACGTAATCTCGTTAGGAATGACGGAAGCTGCCCACCGCGCACATTTCTGAACACCACCGTCCGATATTTGACCTTTTGTAGGCTGTTCTGCGCTCGGGATCACCACTGCTTCAGGCGCAGAGTTCAGCTGGACACAACCAACCGTTAGAAGAGAAAGAGTAATTACAATCAAGAACGTCTTTGTTTTCATTGTATCACCAAAAGTGCAGTTGTATATAAAACCAATGCGATGTAGCTTGCCCGACTGGAGGGGTCATGGCAATTAAAGATCAACCACCCACACATAACGTTTGCAAGAATAAACGTTCTTACGGAACCTTTTCTTCTTTAATTTCTTTAAGAGTATACTTTGGTTTTTTCATCCAATTCGGTCCTGTTTTGATCTCTAAGAAATAAGCGTATGCATACCCGATTTGCGTTTTGAGTTTCCTTAATTTCAAAATATCATCGGTCTTACCTTTACAATTGGCGCTCTTCTTAACTTCGATCACTAAAAAGTTATTTTCCACTCCTCTTTCGTGGATGATAACATCTGGAAATACTTTGCGTGGTTTTTCCCCGGTGTCTATCAACTTCTTCGTTTTTGGGGTCGGGTCGTTTGCTTTACTGACATTGCGATTATATTCTGTGTCCACGTCCCAATCGCCAAAAAATGTTCCCAGATATTGAGCGAGCTTGTGAACAATACTTCGTTCACTAGCATCTTTTAAGAGCAAATACCAGTCGTATTTGTACACTTGATCTATCGCATTGTGAATCCTTTTTTCTACTCGATCTTTGGATATTCGTTTGCGGCTCAGTATCAAAGCCCCAGATGGGACGTAAAGGTCGGCACGTGAGCACATATGGGAACTTGCGCTTGTGCAAGAATCTATGATAAATGACCTGCTTTGAGGATAACTACTTTTCGTTCTTCTGCGAGATACTTACGTTTGGATTCTTCACGGTGTATTTGCTTGTTCTCGTGTGTCCGGAGTGGGTCAGAATTCCTTGTTGAACGAGGCTATTGAGCATATTAATCGCTGTGACGCGCGAGACATGTAATGCCTTCATTACGTGCGATGACGTGATTTCTTTGTGCTTCGAGAGAAGCGTGTTCAGCTTGGCGCGTTTCACGTCCTTTGTTCGAGCACGCGTGAGACCTATCTTGGCGTAGAACGTTGAGGGAACATCACCAATGACCTTGAACTCAGGGGGTGCAATGCTTAGTTGTTGCAGCTCTTCGCGTATCTTCCAAATTCCTTCTCCCCTTCCCTCATATAATTGTGCGGGATTGAGGAACGTATAGATGCCTTGGTTCGGATGATAGGTAGTATGTGTCGACATTATATCTTTCCACATCGTTTCAGAGACGACAGCGGGATTGGCAATATCAAAACAATCTGCGAAAATGCGGATCCTGACGTGTTCATTGCTCCTATAGTTTCTGTGTGCAACTGCATTTGTTATCACTTCGCGAATAACGGGCAAGGGTATGAGGGGCGTTTCAATCATCTTCGCACCTTCATATTTTCGTTCCACGGAAATGTTCTGAGACACGACTAGAGTTGCCTCTTCTATGAGCATCCTCGCAGGTCTGGATATCTTTAGCGGCGGACCGATAGGTGAGGGCGGGCTTCCGATCACACTATCATACCGTTGAATCTCGATGAAGTTACCTTCAAGATGAGCCACGGGATTCTTCGAAAGAACGACAACGCCCCTCACGGTGAGCTTTCCATCAACCATCACTGAGTTGAGAATGTTCTCTTTGGCTTTCTTGAGTAAGCGCGAGTACTCCTCAAGTTCTGTGTTGTCAACATCCTCTCGTGACGCTGACGTGGGAAGTTCTTCCGTTGTGACGGAACCGTGCATCAAGTGATACTTACGCACTTCTTCTGGTTGTAGTTCACGTGTCGAATCCCCTTTGCGCTCGTAGAATCTTCCTTTATACGTACAGGGTCGAAGCTCTCCGACATCATTAACCTGAACAAGAGCGACTTTCTTCGCACCAATAACAATTATCTTCGTCCGTGTGACTGGTACTGGCTTCACGTTGGCAATCGCGTTACTAAAATCAACATGGAACTGTGCGTCATCAATTCCCGTTATATTGTCTCCATGTGCTGAATCCGTCTGGCCAACTAGCAAAAGACCGCCTTTCTTGGTACCGAACCCAGCAATTGTTTTCCCGATATTATCTTGTCCGCCCTCAGTCCTATCAAATGTCTCACTCTCGTGAAGTTTAATGAGATCTTTTACAGGAGTATCAATGCTCGCATCCACTTGTTCTTTGACAGACATAAGTCATTGTTTAATTGTATAGTATATATACTTTACTATTAAACAATCAAAACTTCCGATAACTTTATATACTACTATGTATCACCTTGTATCAAGGAGTAACATGGTAAAAATACAAATCGACTTGAGCCCGGATGAAGACAAGATTGTCGAGATTTACAAACTCTCGAGCAATCTAAAGACTAAACAGGAAGCGATCAAAAAAATGATCCGATACTTCAACGTCGAGATCCACCCAAAGAATGTGGACAAGACAGAATACTTCAAGTGAGGGAAAGATGGCCTACAACCGAAACGGACAACGATGGACATTCCAAGAAGAGGAAGCCCTCAGAAAACTGTATCTGGAAGGAAAAAGCATACGGAAAATCGCATCCGATCTAGGCCGGCAAGAAGACGCGGTCGTGTTCCGGTTGATATCATCAAGGATCGGTATCGGATATGATGACTACCCTAACACACCACCGAAACATAATACCCCCTGGACGCACGAAGAACTAAACAGATTGCAGGAAGAGTTCAAGAGCGGAATGGATGTTGACAGCATCGCCAAGAACCATGGAAGACAAAGGAATGCAATTTTATTCAACCTCATCAAACTCAGAGCATTCGACATCACGGACAGAAATGAACTAGCACGGTTCACCGATAAACAAAACAGCGACTACGAAGATGTCGCCACAAATAAACCAAATGAACTCGTCGAAAACGACATAGGAGGAACCAATATGGGACACAACAACGTTGCACACACGCCGAAGACCGTCAATGAAAGACCTACATTCGGAGGACTGCTCAGCGGAAGGAATGATGCGATCTTTGTGAAGAACCGTTATCAAGATGCATTGGACAAAACATGGGACGCTATCGTGAACATGGTCCATTTTGTTGACACCAAGAACAGTGAACTGAAAGAACTGTTTTCCAAAGTGCCCGGTATCAAGAAGAACATCGAAGCACATCAAAGGGAACGGGCGGATCTCTATACAAGTCTGAACAACGTCCTTTCAAAAGAGACCGACTTCGAAGACAAGATGTGGAAGACGACCCAGAAAGGGCGAAAAGTCAAATCCATGACCATCAAGCAGAAGTTCAAGGATTCTGACGTCGACGAAATGCGTTATGATTCCATGCTAGAGTATCTCAAACAATATCCGGAATACGCGAGCAAGTCGACATTCAGGAAGATATTGGACAAGATTGAACAGAAGGAATCCGACATCAGGAAAGAAACCGAGAAATACAATCAGATGGTTTCCGACTACAATTTCAGACTGAACAACATAGAAAAGGACATCCAGAAGGCAGATTCCAAGTTCAAGGCCTACCGGGACATCAAAAAGGAAGCAGAGCAGAAACTCTCAGATGCTCGCTATAACAAGAGCGTCCTGAACAAGTTCAGATCGGAACAGGCCAAAACAGAAGCCACCCTCGATTTGTTACATCACAGAATCGAGCAATTCCAGAACAATCTAGAACTGATTAAGAGCGAACATTCACAGAACAAGAGGAAGATGTTTGTTGATATGGAATATTGATGAACAGGTGTTCAGAACGTGCGAGATACGATACGTGTGAAGTGTGTTTGATGAGCGGTGGATTTGATGAATACTCGAAATAAGTTAACACTAGTTGCTGTCTGCCTCTGTCTAGTTTTGGCCAGCTGTCAACAAGAAGAGAAAGTACCAGACTACATCTATTCAGATATACTGAATGGAACCCAAACTTCTCCGGTATCAACATCTGATAGCTGGATGAAAACATCTGAATGGAAGTCGTTTGTGGAGAATTATTCGTTGACTGACCCTTATGCAAATCTTACACTAGACAATGTTAAAACATTGGCAGGAACGAGTACGCATGAAATATATCAAGAAGTAAAAAGTGTCGAACAATTCAAATTCAGACAGTTCGTTCTCAAATTTTTTATCACATACAATGATACCGCAGTAATTTATTTTTCGACACGGGGTTTAGAAACATATCCGACCGATGCATACCTACTATATCTAAGAGGTCGGTCTTTACGCGATACGGGAAGAAAGAGTGAAGGACTCGCAGATCTCAACAAAGCAATATCTCTGAGACCAAGATTTGCAGAAGCATATGTCGAACGAGGAACAACGAAATGGCAACTTGGCGACATTTCAGGTGCAAAAGAAGATTACCAAACTGCATATAGGACTGATCCAGACGTTGCACAGACTAATCCCGATATTTATCCGGAATTCAGTCAGTAGGTTCAGTCTACTAAAAATCGTCTGGGAATAACGGCCATACTGCCCGGCCTGACGATTTTTGATCTCGGCCTGACTCGCTCTTTTCTCCGTCGACAGGATTCGTCAGGCCGAGTGATGTTGTATTATCTTGTCGTTCCTGTCTGGCTATGCATCGGGTTGACTGGTCTGGATGCGGAATTCGTTTCCCTTGCGTCGTAGCAATTCACGCAGCTCAGGGTCGTTCTGCACCCACTCAAGGAACGGCGTCTTGATCACCTCTGCGTGGCGTTGCGATTCTTCCAGCTTGGTCTTGAGCGCAAGGGACGGATCCACTATTTCGGCACATTTGCAGCAGTACAAGGCGTTGGGACTGTTGATTTCCTTGCAGCGCGGACACATACGCACCTGCGGCTTGAAGGGAATGGAGGGCTGCCCTGGTCTCAGTCCATTCATGCGCAAAATATCTTCATCCAAATCTTTGCCTGAAATGTGCACGTACAACGCAGGCATTGTGCTACCCTGCACCCATCCGAAATAGCTGTTCATTTGGAATTCGGTCAGATGGCGTGCCATCTGGGATGCCCTGCTGTGACGGAAAATGTAGGGATGGCACCGCTTGTTGACTCCAGCACGTTTGAAGGTGTCAACTATCATCACACGGATTCCATCATACGTCATCATTTTGTGATACCGTAACGTCCCATGATTCACCCACAACGGCGCGTACGAATTGTCTTTCTCGGGATGGACATCAAGCCACCGGAGTAAGTATGGCGTTGCGCTCACGATGCGCAAACGTCGCCTGCCAGTCTTTCCAGAGACATTCAGTACCGTCCCGTTAGGGTCTATCTTGACCTGCCCTATCGTCAAATTGCCAATCTCACCGATCCGCGCACCACTCTCAGCCAAAATAGCTAACAGTGCCTTGTTGCGAGGGTGATCAGCAGCTGCAATGACCTTGTTGATATCCTCCTCAGAGAGCAATTCATTCTCTTGGGTCAGCGGACGGTCCTTCTTTGGAATAGTTGTGCAAATCCACTTCACGCACTCAGGATAGTCCTTGCCGTCAAGCCACTTGTAGAATTGCTTGAGGATTACCTTGACGTCGTGTTTGCACCACATCGAGTAGTCAGACATCTCAAAGTTATGCACTACCCGTTTGATGTCCTCTTCGGTGGCGTTCTTGTAGGGCACATGCATTATTTCGGCTATGACAGCAAGATTACGGACGAGCTTGGTCAACCGCGCCAGGCCAATGCCGTTCGCTCTACAGTCGCGTGCGAACTTCTCAACGAGCTTTTTGTCGTCCTCTGGCATTGTGGCCTTCCAGAGCCTCGTAATTGCTGCCCTGTACTGTTGGGCGAACTTATGGTAGTCTGTCGTGTCCATGCTGGGTCTCCAGACCCTTGCACACACGCTCCCGATCACGCCCTCCGAAAACTCGGACGGTATGGCTACCTCAGAACTCAAGAACTTCCCCCATCACCTCTCCCTGCTCCTAAGGACAACTGCGCTTATGAACTCTGTCGTTCAGTTGTCCCTACAAAAATAAAGGATTTTTCGTTCTTAAACTTTGTAGCCCACTTGTGGCCACAACGTTTCTTGATAGAGGTTGTCTGCTGAGCATAGGACGAGACTCGGCTCGCCCTACCTTGTGGGCTTACGGACCGTCCTTCACAGCCCCCGGAGGGGATTGAACCCTCGACCTTCGGTTCTTTTGGCGGGATCCTATCCTCGCGTACAAAACCGACGCTCTACCGCTGAGCTACAGGGGCGTGCCTCTCTGAAGCTGTTTCCCCAGGCTTTTTGTGCGTGAGCACAAAAAGGCTGCGGTCTGAGCTACAGGGGCGCAATGAAAGCATCGCTTTCATGCGCACAAAAGCCTTTGCTTTTGTTGCGGTACAACGCCTCTCCTGATGGCGGCTTTAAAAGATTTCGCCTATCGGGTACGGTGTTGCATAAATGAAGTATAGTTCTGCCGAGTGGCTTCGCTCGCTAGA
>CAYHOF010000005.1:0-84621 GCA_964358315.1 uncultured Methanosarcinales archaeon | reverse complement strand
ATTTGCGGAACACGCTCGAGAGCGCCCACATCCCGAGCGCTGCGTGCAGGACGGTGTCGCCAGGCATCTCGAGGTGCGCGCCCAAAAAGTCCGGCGAGAACGCGCCCCACACTGCCGCGAAGACGGCGAAAAGACCGATGATCAAGGCGACTTTCGTGTTGATGCCGTGGTTGCGGATGCCGAACGAGAGGACCAGCGCGATCGTGCCGATGACGAGGTGCGCGGCGTTCTCGACGTTGTCAAACCACCACGCATCACCGAACGCGCTCGCTTGCGGCGTGGGTCCCAGAAGGAAGAAGCCGACGATGCCTAGCGCGATGAGGAGCACGCCTCCCCACTGTAAAAACCCTGACGGTGTGTTCCACTGCTGCATCCTTGCACCCCTTCACTCACTGTGCACAAGGATATGTTGAATAAAAAAGAAAGAAAAACTAGTATTTAGTCTTTTGCGCCGAACCCGACACCGAGCGCCGCTATCGCGATCGCCAGGTGCAGCAGGTTGTCCGCGAGCGGCACGCCGTTCGCGAGGCCGAGCAGGTCATTGATGGCAGCGATGCCGAAAAAGCCCGTTGCCGCCACGACCAGGTAGATGACGCCGAAGATCGTGTTGAACTTCTTGGCGTAGATGCCTGCCGCCGCAAGGCCTGCCGCGAGACCGACGATGCCTGACACGATGTGGACCAGGTTATGGACACCTGACACGCCGAACACGCCAAGCACGGGGTTCATCGCAAACCCGAGCAGTCCCACCACGAGCAGGACCGCGCCTAACACTGTCGCAAATGTCGCCTGTACACTCTTCACCATTCAGACACCTCCTATGTACATCATGTTCACTTGAGCGCCATCCAGATGAGAGGGACGCCACCCGCGATCCCTGTGATGAGCCCTGCGAGGAAGATTTGCGTGTCACTGATGCCTGTCACGAGCAGCATGATGAGGCCGAGCAGGCAGGCGGACATGGCAATCAAGAGGTCCTTGTCCCACTTGGCGATCGCTGCCGAGAGGAAATAGCCGACCGCCATGAGGACGAGCCAGAACTCCAGCGAGACGGTGCTTGCGAGTGCGGACACGTTGCCAAAGACGACCAGGTCATTGAGCACGATGCCAAGCACCAGGAGCGCGAGCCAGACCCAGAAGATCCTCATGTTCACCTTGTGGCGCCTGTCATTGATGAAGTATGTCAGCACGAGGCCGATGACCGTTACCGCGCCCCAGAACGGCGACACGAGCGTGCCGCCCAAGAACGGGGTGCTGATGAGAAACGACGTGAGCGCAAAACCCACAAGGGTGATGATGCCCCAGTACAAGAACGACTTCTGGACATTATCCATATGAATACCTCCTTTGTTGTGCCGTTCTAGGCGCCGCTAGTATAAAATGCTTATCTGACGATAGTCAGCCAGCGGCGGTACTGTTGCGCCTTGCCGTGGACGGCATCAGAATACACGGACCGCAACCTCGCGGTGACCGGCCCGGGCCCGAACGTCTTGTCATCAAGCGCGCCGATAGGCGCCACCTCGACCGCGGTGCCAGTGAAGAACAATTCCTCCGCGTTCCTGAGGTCCTGCGGGGTGAGCGTCATCTGCCGCACCTCGATGCCGAGGTCCCGAGCGATCGTGATGACGCTATCCCGCGTGATGCCAGGCAGGATGGCGCCAAGCGGCGGCGTGTACAGCACGCCGTCCTTGACTGCGAAGACGTTCTCGCCAGGCCCCTCTGCCACGAACCCTTCCCAGTCAAGAAGCAACGCCTCATCATACCCTTCCGCGTGCGCTTCCTGCGCGGCCAACAACGAATTGATGTAGTGGCCCGTGATCTTCGCGTCCGCGTGCGTCGACTTCGGATGGATCCTGATGAACGACGACGTCTTGACCTTGATGGGCTTGTCGCCCAAGAACGCAGGCCAAGGCCAGCACGCGATCGCCACATTGATCGCAGCGCCTTTGGGCGTGAGCCCCATGCCGCCATAACCGAAGAACGCTATCGGCCTGATGTAGCCTGAACCCACCTTGTTCTTCGCGATGAGCTCGACCGTGGCCCGCACCAACTGTTCCCGCGTGAACGGGATCTGCATGCCGATTTTCTTCGCGGAGACGAACAAACGATCGATATGCTCCTGCAGGCGGAAGATGGCCGGACCCTCTGGCGTCTCATAAAACCTGATGCCCTCGAACACGCCCGACGCATAATGCAACGCGTGCGAGATGACGTGCACTTTCGCGTCGTCCCACGCCACGAACGCCCCATCCATCCATATCACGTCGGTTGCTTGCATGGCCCCGCGACACGAAGGAAGCTTTTTATTTCTATTCATTCACCATGCTACCAAAAGAGAGGTGAACCATACATGGCAACAATGAAGACGTTCGACATCATAGCCTGGATCCTGTGCACCATCGCCGCACTCGACCTCGGCATCATAGGACTGACCAACTACGACGTGCTCGCACTCCTCGGCGGCGCGACACGCGCATTCTACCTCCTGCTCGGCATCGGCGGCATCTACAGCGCCAGCCACATCTTCATGAAGAAGAAGTGATTTCGTACGGATAGGAATCTGGCACATCCTGCCAATAGCAACAGCACTTACCACTGGACAGCACCCCGCACACTATATAAACGAGGTTGCCTCAGTGTAGTGGTATGGAACCGACAGACGCGCTCGTGGTGTTTGAAGGCAAGAACATTCGCCGAGTCTGGCATAATGATCAGTGGTTTTTTATCGTTACCGATGTCATTCAAGCTCTGACGGATACATCCAATCCTTCTGATTACCTCAAGAAAATGCGAGGTCGAGACGCTGCCTTAGCTGAAGGGTGGGGACAAATTGTCACCTCCCTTGTCTTTGTTGAGTCTGGGAAACGAGCGTCTATCTTTTAATACGGACGCACTCATGCATGTCGCAGTGGGCCCATAGTATAGCCTGGATAGTACGGCGGTTTCAGGACCAGCCTTTTTGCTACGCAAAAAGCCTGGGGAAACGAAGAATCATCGGCTATCTTTTAATACGGATGCATTCATGCATGTCGCAGTGGGCCTATAGTATAGCCTGGATAGTACGGCCGGCTTCGGACCGGCAGAGCGGGGTTCAAATCCTCGTAGGCCCGGTATATTCTTCATACCATACTTCCTTAAATATTTCGTGAAAAACAATTCTTCTATGACTTTACTAAGGCCTCTTGAACAATTGGCGGAAGATGCAAAACAGGGAGACTTAGTCAGGATTTTCTTGGAGCGAAGTGATTATGTCGGGTATAGGTGGGAAGGAGGGACGAGGTTACCTAGTTCGCAGTTGATCATACCTAAGGACTGCGATGTCATATTTTGCAGCCTGAACCCATACGGAACCACCGCATACGGTGATAGTCAAAATGATCCTGACGTGGTGCTGCAAAAAATCCAATTTGTAGGCATTAACTTGAAAACTCACACGTTAGGATCTGAACATGTACGAGGATACTGTATACTTGAACGAACCTGCAATACTGAGTGATGTATTCTAGAATCTCGCGATAAGGATCGTCCTGTCGTCTTTGGCTTTTGTCGACTTGTGTTTCTGACAGCGCTGCGGATCCTCCTTTTGCGCTTGTTCATAGGCGCATTCCCACGCGGCGATCTCGACCTGTTGTGGTATCACGTAATACCCGTCGCTGAACAATTCGATGGTCTTGACGTCCTCTCGTGGTAACGCGACATACTTGACGAACGTGGCAGGCACGGCTCTTCCATCGATGACGCCGTAGCCGAGAAAGGAAGTAGGGTCGTTAGCGTTCTTGCGTAACTGCGCGATGTGCGGTGACACCCATGCGCGGCTTCCTTCGACATCGCCTGTCAGTGCGATGTATTGTGACCGCATGTGTCCTGTGATGTCATCGACTTTCAGTCGTTCGCACAGCACGTCACGTCCGTTGATGCGGATGCCCACATCACCGACATAGGTCAGGTGCACGACGTCGCCCTTGATACGCGCGGACGCAAACACCGCGCCAAACCGTTCATCGTCAGCAATAGGGTCTGGAGACAGAATGGTGTGTGCAGTGTCGACCGACTGAGTCAGTATCTGCACAAGATCAACATCCACGACATCACATGCTATGCATTGCTGCACCACTACCTTGGCGGCGATCTCCCCGCCACTCTTCCCATCGTACAAGCGCTTCGTGAGACTGGTGACGCCATCAGCGACCACGAGTGCCCTGTTGTTGAAGCCATGGCGGTCCTCATTGCAACCCTCAGGCTTGCCTTCAGAGAATGTTTCAACACGCATACGATCGAGCCTTTGGTTGCCGCTCTTATGTGTTATGGACTGGCGTTTCACTCCTGCCAAGGAGATATGTTTATTAATCGCGTTCGATGAGCGCCCTTCAGGATGGGGCTTGAATCTATCGCGGTGTATCCTTTTGAGCGGCTTCAGAAACTCTTTGCCGGCGTCTCGCACCCTGACCATATCGATTGCACGATCGGCGAGCCGCAGCACGCGCCTCCCCGGTTCGTTCTTGATGCGCACAACGAGGCAGTGGCCAAGTACGCCGGCAGCTATCCAAAGACGCGGCAGATCCCGCAGCTCACCGAGGCGATCGCGGGCTACGCGCAGCGAAACCTTGGCGTGTCCTTGTCCGAAAAGAACATCCTGGCGCTCTGCGGCTCGGGCGAAGGCCTCTTCTCGATGCCGTTATTTGCGAAGAACCGCTCAGGCAAGAACACTGTCGTCCTCCAGACCCCGTCCTACAAACCATACGAGGGCGCCGCTGACCTTGCAGGCATGCGCACCGAGTTCGAAGCGTTGACAGCGGAGCATATTCATCAGCCTCTCTTCAAGCCGTTCATGCGTGGCGACGTGCAGAGAGATGCCGCGTTGATGTTCATCAACTATCCCAACAATCCGTGCGGTGCAAATGCGTCGCGCGAGACGCTCGAGAAGGCGATCTCGCTTGCGCAAGAGCATGATTTCATCCTCGCATCGGACGAGTGCTACATCGACATCTTCAATACTGATGTCTACGGCACCGGGCGTCCGTTGAGCGCACTCACCGTGGCCAAAGATATGGACGTCAAGGACTTCCGCAACGTGCTGGTCTTCAACAGCCTCTCGAAGCGCAGCAGCCTGCCCGGCATGCGTTCCGGCTTCATGGCAGGCGATCCGAAACTCATCGAACAATACATGCGCGTGCGCATGCTGGAACGAAAAGTCATGCCGACCTACATCCAGGTGGCGTCTGCCGCAGCATGGTCTGATGATCAGCATGCACGAGAGAATCGGGAGCTCTACACGCGGAAAATCAATGAGTTCGGTGACATCGTCCACCGACGACAGTACACGCCTTCGATGGGCACGTTCTTCATCTGGTTCAAAGCACCACAAGGGTTCACCGGCGAGACGTTCGCCAAGGAGTTATGCGTGCAGACCGGAGTCAAGACGTTGCCAGGCGCGTACTTGTGCACGCCAAAATATGCCAATCCTGAAGCAGAACAGCACGTGCGCATCGCGCTCGTGCACGACGTGGAACGACAGCGCGAAGCCGCGCGACGGATACAATCATTCATAGGAGGAGTGGGACAATGAGTACGAGCAGTGAAGCATTCGCGGAGAACATGAAGAAAGTTCGGCCAATAGATGGTATCGGTCTTATGCGATTGTACGCCGACAACAAACTTGTTGGCATCATTCCGAACGTCCCTGGCAAGCAAAATTCGTTGCGCATATACGCGAACTTCACCAACAACGGCACGTTGTCTGCTGATGGCATCAATGCCGCGCTCGCGGTGTTCGAACCACTCATCAACGAGGCGCTCGAGAACCCTGGCAAGCACCCGTCGATAGACTTGTTGGTGCATGCGCACCATCAGGGAAAGACGCTCAATGTAACCCCGTTTTCAACGACGTCCGGACTCTTCGTCTCGCTCATGAGTGGAGAAGCTTCGCAGACGCAGAAACGGGAGGCTCTGACGCTTCTTGACTGTGGTGTAATCCGTTGCGCAGAGAAGATCCACGATATCAACACAGGCAAAGGAGTATGGATGCCGCAACTGTACGCGATCGATGCGATGAACGCGGCATTCTCCGCGTTTGACTTGCAGGTCATGGCTGGTGGTTTCTATGATAAAGTGCCACTCAAGACCGAGGAATGGGAAGGGAAGGACTTCAAAGAAGCAGGCGTCCGTTTCATCCCTGGCTGCTTCGCGCGCGTTGGCGCGTACATCGGCAAGGGCACAACGCTCATGCCAGGCAGCATCGTCAACGTGGGTGCGTATATCGCCGGGGATGGCTGCATGGTCGATGGTGGCGCACGTGTCGCGACCGGCGCGCAAGTCGGTAGGGGTGTCAAGCTCGGCGCAGGATCAGGCATTGAAGGCATCCTCGAGCCCAAGGGCAGGCTGCCAAGCATCATCGAAGACAACGTCAAGATCGGCGCCAACTGCGAAGTCGCAGGCATCGTCGAAGAAGGCGCGCTCATCGCAAGCGGTGTCGTCATGGCGTCAGGCAAGAAGATCTTCGACCTGCGCACCAACGAAGAAGTCGAACCGCGTTACATGGACGTCAACGGCCAGCGCATGGCGATACCCTACATCCCTGCGGGCAGGATAGCTATCAGCGGCACGTACCTACGATCAGGAACGCAGTTCGGCGTGGGCTGCATCCTGCTGCTCGAGAAAGACGCAAAAGACGCGGCGCTCGCCGACGTGCCCAAGAACGCACAACTCTATATCAAATGAGTATGGACAAAACAACAAACGATCCAGTAGAACTGACCAAGCGATTGATCGGGCTGAGCACTGCCCGGCCGCACATTTCGCCGGCTGACATCAAGCGACTTGAGCGGATGGTGCATGACGCAGGATTCATCGTTGACAGGGTCAATGATGGAGGAAGGTGTGATTCTATCACTGGAGACCACCTTCTTGCGCAGTGTGGCAAAGGTGATGTTCATCTTGCCTTCATCAGCCATTACGACGTCGTGCCAGCGGGTGAGGGATGGAAGACAAAACCGTTCACGCCCACCGTCATCGATGACGTTCTCTATGGCCGTGGCGCCGCTGACATGAAGTCAGGCCTTGCTGCGCAGATCATCGCAGGCAAGGAACTCGCAGACCTCGGGATGAAGGTCTCATTGTTCATCGCAGGCGACGAGGAGACGTACTCCGATGGAATGCCTGCGCTTCTCGCACGCAACAACGACAAGATCCATTACGCCATCTGCGGCGAGCCGACGAGCAAGAGCGTCGCGGGCGACACGATCAAGGTCGGGCGTCGTGGCGTCGTGCAGGGCGAGATCAAGGTGAAAGGAAAACAAGGCCATGCCGCGTACGTGGATCCCCACGATATGTTGAATGTGATGCGTGTTGTCGGAGGCCTGCTTCCTGCATTGCAGTCGTTGCCCGGAGACCAGGGCAACGCGGACTTCCCGCCATCAACGTGCAACGTGACGTACTTGTCAGGCGGCGATGGCAGTTATAATGTCGTGCCAGGCAGCGCGACGCTGCGCTTCGATGCGCGTCTGTGCCCAGAGACATCTGCGGCACAGTTCGAGACGAAGCTCCGTATGACGCTTGATGAGCACGTCCCTTCGTATGAGCTGGAGATCACCAAATCCACGCCTCACTTCCACACTACCGACAACGTATTCAGGGAATTGGTGTCGAGGAGCATCGGGAAAGTGACTGGTATTCGACCAGCGTACAGCTGTGATGGCGGCACGTCGGACGCGCGCTTCTTCGCGGCAGCAGGCATTCCTGTGCTTGAGGTCGGCGTGCCGCAGGGCAACATGCATGGCGTCGACGAGTTTGTCCGCTTGGTTGATATCGAGAAGCTGCGCGAAATCTACGTGGCGATCGGCAAGAATTTGTTGAAGAAGTAGTCAGAGCGTAGTGTTTGGTGGTTGTTGCGACTGTTGTTCTGGCGCTCTGTATTCCATGATGAACTTCCGTACGCTGTGGTGGAAGTACTTGCTCATCGGCATGTCGGCGCCTGGATTCTCCTTGACGAGTTGTTGTATTTCGAGCATGACGTCGCCCCCAATGCCATCACGGATACCTTTCTGTAATTCGGGCCACGTGCAACCCTCATTGTGCGGGCCGTGATAGCGCGCTGCTATGGCCGCATATAGTTTTCCACGAAGGGCGTCGACTTGTTGTTCCAACAACTCTTCCTTGGCGCGGTCGAAGACGACAGTCGGTCGTTTGCGCACGCGTCGTTCGAGATTGTCGCTGTTCATGGTAGAATTCAACGAGTCGCCTGCTGTTCTTTCTTGCGCAGCACGATCGTTATGGTGCTGACGCGGACGTTCTTGTTCTCGGGCGTGGTGAACGCTTCGGACGCTATCGTGATGTCGTGCACGTGTACTTGGTCGTCCAAGAAGCGTTTCGTGGCGACTTCGGCGACGTCGACCGCGCGCGAGATGAACTTGCCACGGGCCTTGATCGTGACTTCAGAAGCGTTCTCTTGAGAAAACTGCATGACGACGCCTGTGACGTAATTCATGAAAGGCTTCGCGCCTATGAAGACGACGCTGTAGGCTGGCATCCGCGTTGCGGTCGGGAGCGACCTCCCGTGTAGTGAACGACTGCCGATACTGAATCGTCGTTAGACTGCTCAGTTCTCGGTTCTTCGCATCTTGCGCGTCACGTAGCCTGCCACGACATTGCGGATCTTCTTCGAAGCGCCCGAGAGGTCGCCGCTGATCGCGGCCTTGTTCTCGTCGAACGTCATCTTCAAGTGATCCTTGTGTTGTGCCAGCAGCTGATACGTGAGCCGCTTGATCATTTTTGTCTTGATTCTGCCCATAGTGTTGCCTACTGCACGAAGATGTGATTATAGACGGTCTGGTTTAATTAGTTTGCGGTCAGGAGCACAAGGATACGTCTTCATCTACTCATTATAAGGTATATATTGAGTAATATGTTACGTAATATGTATTCTAAAGAAGTTATGATGCCGCGTCACATCTCTTGCGGCGCTGCAAGTCCCAGCAGCTTGAGGCCGTTGTGCAGCACGTGCCTGCTGCAGTCGCAGAGCAGCAAGCGCGCGGCCGCGATGTCAGCGTTCTCGGCACCGATGATCGGGCTTTCATGATAGAACTCGTTGAACTTGTGGCTCACTTTGAGCAGGTACTGCGTGAGGATGTGAGGTTTGTAGTCGTTGAGCACGCTCGCAAGCACGTCCGGGAATTCTTCCAGCATGCGCACGAGCTCATACTCTGCTTTGAGCTGCAGCGTGCCAGCATCGATCACGTCCGTGGGCGGCGTCTTTGCCTTGCGCAGCACCGAACACGCGCGGGCATGCGTGTACTGCACGTACGGGCCCGTGTCGCCCTGCAAGTCCAGCATGCGGTCCCAGTCGAACTCGAAATCCTTGACACGGTCGTTGAGCAGCGCACCAAAAACGATGGCACCCACGCCCACTTGTTCCGCGATCTGCGTCTTGTTCGCGAGCTGCGGGTTCTTCTCCTGGATGATCTTCGTCACGTCCTCGACCGCGCGGTCGAACACGTCCTCGAGGAAGACGATCTTGCCCTTGCGCGTGCTCATCTTGCCCTCAGGGAAGCGCATCAGGCCGAAACTGACGTGCACAAGCGCGTCGCGCGGATAGCCCAGCTTGTGCGCCGTCTCGAAGAGCTGGTAGAAATGCAACGCTTGGTCCATCGCGACCACGTACAGGATCTTGTGCGGCGTGTAATTGTCGAAACGGAACTTGAGCGCGGCAAGGTCACGCATGGCGTACGTCGACGAACCGTCGCTCTTGAGCGCGATGAGCGGCGCGACATCCGGCTTGTCCATGCGCACGATGAGCGCGCCCTGGTCCTCCTCGGCGATGCCTTTCTCCTTGAGCGCGGCAAGGATGGGCTGCATCTTGTCGCTGTAGAACGCCTCGCCATTGTACGAATCGAACTCTATCCCGAACCGTTTGTACATGCGCTTGAAGTATTCCAGGTTCGAGTTACGGAAGCTCTTCCAGAGCATGGTCGCCTCCTCGTCGCCCTGCTCGAGCTTCTTGAACCATTGCTTGGCCTCTTCGTGCAGGGCGGGATCCTTCTCCTCCTCAGCAGAGTACTTCACGTAGATCGACAGGAGGTAATTGACAGGGTCTTCCTGCAATTTCTTCGCGTCCCCCCACTTCTTGTACGCGGCGATGAGCACGCCGAACTGCGTGCCCCAATCACCCAAGTGGTTGACGGCGACCACGTTGAAGCCGAGCGCGCGGTGGATGTTGTCGAGCACGTGCCCGAGTACGGTGCTGCCCAGATGGTGGATGCCCATCGGCTTGCCGATGTTCGGGTTGGAATAATCGATGACGACAGTCTTTCCTGCACCAACTGGAATGTGACCGTACCCGTCTTTATGCTTGAACACATCGTGCAGCACTGCGCGTGTACGTTTTGTCTTGTCGATAAAGAAATTGAGATAAGGACCTGTCGCGACAACCTTCTCAAGGAAGTCCACCGTTCCGATCGTTACCACAAGATCTGCGGCGATGGCGCCAGGCGCTTTCTTGAATTGCTTCGCGAGCGGGAAGCACGGGAACGCGAAATCGCCAACGTCGGTCTGGGGCGGCACCTCGAGCACGACATCCCCCTGCACACCAGCATCCTTGAGCAGCGTTGCGATCTTCTGACGGAAATCCATGACGTAACCACGCACGGCGCGATATTTAAACGTTTACACGGAAGTTAGGAAATCACGCCTCATCGTTCTTACGTGTCCTTAAGAATTCTTGAATCAACTGGGCTTTCTGCTCACGATGTGTTTCTGTATATGCTTGTGACTCTGCTTCCAATGTGAAGCATGGAATATCAATGTCGTCCAATCGTATCAGTACTATCTTGTTCGCCAGCAGTTTGCTGACATAAATGTCAGTTCCATTTCATCCAAAGAATTGGCATTCAATCCCCTTGATTGTTGTATGCACGTCCCACGCCCGCTCACCTGACAGTGTTTTCAACTCCTGGACATCAGATGGAGAATACTCCGAGAATAATTCACGTACCTTCTCCAAATCCTTGTGCTGAATGACGATGTCGAGGTCTCGAGGCGCGACGTGCATTCCTTGCAACTGAAGATTCGTACTTCCGACCAACACCCACATGATGTGGTTACCCCGCATTTTTTCGTGGATGATTCTGATCACTTGCGTGATACGTTGGTTCATGACCTTGTGGGTATTGTTGATTGTTTAATACTCTATTCTTCGTGTCAGCTTCTAAGCGCGCGCGATGGTCGTCTTGAGCGTCGACAATTTCTTGAGTGTCATCGTCAGTCCGCCCGGATGATCTCTTCGCTGATGTCGACGTCGCCGACCCTGTGGAAGTGTCGTTTCTGATAGAGGACTTGCTGCAGCACGGCCGCGACATCATTGACTTCTGGACGCATGGCCTCGCCATGCTCGCCCACGATCCACATGCCCGACGCGTACTTCCTGTCCGTGCCGTCATGCTTGACTATGAGGACGTGGTTGTAATCGAGGTACGCGCGTCTGGCATGTTGCCAGCGCAGCCCCTGGATGTTGTCCCAGCCCTTGTCGTGGCCTTCGAGCTCGAACAAGTGCTTGTTGAAGTCGTCGAGCGCGTACTGCGCATTGAACTTGACGCCGAACGGGACCCAGATGGTGCCGTTGAACCACGCACGATAGTCATGTCCTGCACAGGGCCGCGGTGGCGCTATGTCGAATTTCTGCGCATACCCTTCTTTGTACGCAAGAAGCGAGTGGAGTTCCTGGATGGCATTGTTCATGTTGCCGCGTCGCCACTCTCGAGTATTAAAGCATTGTCCATCCCACGTCGCAGTGTTTATATACGTTCTCTGCTCAAATCCATGCATGTATGCGTCGCTGATCGTCTTCCTCGTTTCGCTCGTGTTCTTTGCCGTGCTTGGCGCGCTCGTGCTCAAGGACATCGTCGTCGCGCTGCTGAATGGCGTCATCCTGTACCTCTTGCTCTACCGTGCGTATTTCGACTTGATGAAAGGACGCTTCAAGCCATACCTCATCGGCCTGGCGATCGGCATCACTGCAGTGCTGCTCCTGCCATCCCTGCCGCAGCTCTGGGACATCACGATGGTCGTCATCGTCACGTTCGTCGTGGTGGAAGCGCTGCGCGTCTACCACAAAAAGAAGTGAGTGCGCAAGATTTTTATGCGGTCCCGTTGTGCCGCGATGTATGGCGAACGTCCACGTCATCAACAGGATCGTCGAGCCAGGCATCCCGCCTCTCGTCGTCGACTATCACACGATGCTCAAGGCGTTGGCCAACGACATCGCGATCTGCGCCAAGGACTGCAACAAGAAAGTCAGCGTGGACGAGACCATGGGTGTGCACGACCAGAAAGTCTATGTCTTCCACGACATAAACGAACGCGATACGCGTTGGTGGAAAGGCATGTTCCGGGGACCCAGGCAGCTCGTGACAGCATACAACCGCGCGTTCAACGGGCTCGACCCGATGATGATCTACGTCGCGCAGATGGACCGTATGCTCAACGACTTCCCCGAAAGCACCCGCTCGTTGCGTTTCATCGTGCACGCGCCGCAGGTCAATGGCCATTGCGTGGCGGACGTCGTGCGCAGCCATGCCGAATTCTACGCGGACAGGTACCACTACAGCGATATCGTCATCGAGACAGGAGCGTGCGGCATCCTGCGCGCGCTCGCCGGCCGCTAGGCCTTGCTGACGAAGTGCAGCGCGAACATCTCGTGCTTGTAGCTGATCGGCACCATGATTGTCGTGAGCCTGACCGTCGCGCCGCTCTTTTTCTTCCAACCAACAGTCTCACAGAACGCCGTCTTGTTCTTCATCGCCTTCCAGAACGCGTCAACCACCTTCCGTTGGCTCGATGGTGCGACGAACGCGTTGAGAAAGCCCGTGCGCCCCATGGACTTCCATGCTGCGGGCGAGGAGTATCCCAACATCCGCGCGAATTTCGTGTTGCAGACCAGGTGATGGTCGTCCAGGTACAAATAGACACCTTGCGACGAGCCGTTGATCACGCCTTTGAGCTGGCCGTACAATCCATCCAGTAATGCCTTGCCTTCATCTCTTTTTGCCATTGAAACACCTCTGAAACGACCATGGTCCCACGTTTCATATATGTTTCGGTTCCGTCGGGAAGATGCGTAACATTTATAAGTTAACCATGGTTAATTCACCATAGTTAACCGGGGATTTGATGGGAACATTGAAAGTGCTGCAACCACAGGAAGTCGAAGTGTTCTATCTACTTCCCACGCTGCGCAAAGAAATCGCCAAAGCGCTCAAGACGCACGGCCATGACCAGAAACGCATCGCGGCCATGCTCGGCGTCACGGACGCCGCAGTGAGCCAGTACATAACAGGCAAGCGCGGCAGCGAGGTCGAATTCCCGAAGGAATTCACGCAACGCGTGGCCGAGGCGGCGAAGACCATCCTCGATCAGCAATCATGTTTTACGCAATTACAGCAATTGATGCAGGAAGCGACCACCTCCGGACTCCTGTGCCAGATCCACATGCAGATGGACAAGAGCGTGGGCACGAGCTGTGCGGTCTGCTTCGAGAGGAAATGACCATGGGATTCGAAGAAGCCATGAAGATACTCGAAGAATACGAGCAAGGCGTGCCGCCGCGCACGGTCAAGGAGATCGGTTGCGGCTGCGAAGCATGCGCGGTGCCCCAGGCGCCAGCGCATGATTGTTGCGACGCCCACGCACGCAAGCGCAAGAAGAAAGCGCCACGCAAGGGAGGCAAGTGATGTCGACCATCGAGATCAAGGACCTGCACGTGAGCGTCAAAGGAACGCAAGTCCTGTGCGGCGTGTCGCTCACGCTCACGCAAGGCGAGATCGTCGCGCTCATGGGACCGAACGGCGCAGGCAAGAGCACGCTCAGCAACGTCATCGCAGGCCACCCTGACTACGAGGTCACGCGCGGGACGATACTGCTCGACGGACAGGACATACTCGCGCTCGCGCCAGACGAGCGCGCACGCATGGGCCTCTTCCTCGCGTTCCAGTACCCCAACGAGATCCAAGGCGTGAATTTCGGCACGTTCCTGCTGCACGCGTACAAAGCACGCTTCGGCAAGGACGCATCGCCTGCCGCGTTCAACAAAGCATTGACGGAAGCGCTGCACACACTGAACCTCGACAGGTCATTCATCGACCGCGCGCTCAACGTCGGCTTCTCCGGCGGCGAGAAGAAACGCGCCGAGATCCTCCAGATGCTCCTGCTCAAGCCCGTCTTCGCGTTCCTCGACGAGACCGACTCCGGCCTCGACATCGACTCATTGAAGGTCGTGAGCGCGGCGGTCAACGGGGTCCGGGGTCCGGGCTTCGGTTGCCTCATCGTGACACACTACCAACGCATCCTCTCCCTCATCAAGCCCGACACCGTCCACGTGCTCATGGACGGCCGCATCGCGCACAGCGGCGACGCGACGCTCGTGCACCAGCTCGAAGCAAAAGGCTACGGTTGGCTCAAGCCCGCCATCAAACTCGCATGACAGACCTGCAAGCGATCAACGAGGACTACAAGGAAAAGTACGGCTTCCACGTCGAGGAGACAGCGGTCTACCGCACCGACAAAGGCCTCACCGAAGACGTCGTGCGGTCGTTGAGCGCACGCAAAGGGGAACCGGCGTGGATGTTGGACTTCAGGCTCAAGGCGCTCGCGACGTTCCGCGCAAAGACCATGCCGACGTGGGGCGCGGACCTCTCGCACATCGATTTCGACAATATCACGTACTATCTCAAGCCATCGGACAACAACGCACGCACGTGGGACGACGTGCCGGACCACATCAAGAAGACCTTCGACCGTCTTGGCATTCCCGAGGCGGAACGCAAATTCCTCGGCGGCGTCGGCGCGCAATTCGAATGTCTCAGTGGCGATTCGGTGATATTCACGAATCCAAAAGGTCCTGTACGAATAAAGGATATTGAGCCTGACACAGTAGTATTTTCTCTTGACGAAGTTTCAAATAGATTTGTAAGGACGAAAGTAAAACGTGTCGCATACAAAGGCAAACGACAGGTGTATGAATTGAAGGTCGGGACAAAGACCATTAAGGCAACACATAATCATCCCTTCCTCGCACTTGTTCATCGCAAGAAGGAAGGAGGCCGGAGAGGACGGTACTCACGTGAGTGGAAATACCTTAGTGAACTATCCAAGGGCGACCTTATTGCAGTCATGAAGAAAGTCCCATCTGATGGGTCTTCGCAACATCTTCCATCCATTGAAACATCATCTCGAGACAGGACATACAGTCTCCCACGAACGACATCAGAAGACTTGTTGTGGTTTTTAGGACTTTATCTTGGTGATGGTTTCATACATAACGAGAAGGGTAAAAGAAAATGCCGGATTGAGATAGCGATACCTGAGAAAGATACGGCATTAAGGAGTGAACTTTGCGCAGTCATTAAGAGAGTATTTAATTATTCAGCAAAAACTGGAGATGCATGGCGAGTCACAATTGGTTCAACGGCCATCGCGCGGTGGATTCAGAAGATTGGATTTTATGGAAGAGCAAGAACTAAGCACGTACCTACTTGGGTTTTCAATTTGCCGGCAAATGAGGTCCTGGCTTTTCTCGGGGGATATATTGATGCGGATGGACATGTGCGCGATGCGAAGAAGAATCATGATATATCCATGACGAGTGTGAATAAAAAGCTTCTTCAAAGCGTGCGTTACCTTTGCGCATGCCAAGGAATAGGAACTTCAAATATTAATGAATTCAAGCAACCGTACACCTACAAGGGTCACACGCGAGAAGTCATTGCGTATAGAATGCAACTCAGTGGAAATTTTGATCAGGTAAAATGCAGATCGCCTGCTCGTGTGGATAGGATGAATAAGCGAAAGTGGCATCACAATTTGACGCATGTGGGGAATTCTACTTTTAAGAAACATACTTCCGAAGAATTTGGTTTCGCAAGGATCAAATCTATTCAGCGTGCTGGCATCGAACCAGTATATGATATTGAAATTGATGGACCTCATAATTTCATCTCGGAAGGAATTCTTGTGCATAATAGCGAATCGGTCTATCACAGCCTGCGCGAGGACCTCTCGAAACTCGGCGTGATATTCACCGACATGGACACTGCGCTCAAGGAACATCCTGAGATCGTCAAGAAATATCTCGGCACGATCATCCCGACCGGCGACAACAAGTTCGCGGCGCTCAACAGCGCAGTGTGGAGCGGCGGCAGCTTCGTGTACGTGCCCCCGGGCGTGAAGGTCGGCGTGCCATTGCAGGCGTACTTCCGCATCAACGCCAAGAACATGGGACAGTTCGAACGAACGCTCATCATCGTCGACGAAGGCGCGGACGTGCATTACATCGAGGGCTGTACTGCCCCGGTCTACTCAACAGATTCTTTACACGCAGCGGTCGTCGAAGTCATCGCACTCAAGGACGCAAAGGTGCGGTATACAACGATCCAGAATTGGTCGGGCGACGTGTACAACCTCGTCACCAAACGCGCGATCGCGCACGAAAACGCCACGGTCGAGTGGATCGACGGGAACCTGGGCAGCAAGATCACGATGAAGTACCCGAGCGTCATCCTCAAAGGAAGGAATTCCAAAGCAGACATCCTCAGCATAGCATTCGCAGGCAAGAATCAACACCAGGACGCGGGCGCCAAAGTCATCCATCTCGCACCTGACACGACGAGCCGTATCGTTTCCAAGAGCGTCTCGAAAGACGGCGGCCGCACGAGCTACCGCGGCCTCTTGCGCATCGGCAAAGGCGCGCGCAACGTCAAGTCCACCGTCCAGTGCGACGCGCTCTTGCTCGACGACACGAGCCGCTCAGACACCTATCCTACGATGCGGATCGAGGAGGACGACGCCACCATCGCGCACGAAGCCACGGTCGGCAAGGTCGGGCAGGAACAACTGTTCTACCTCATGCAACGCGGGCTCAGCGAAGAGCAGGCCATGGCGCTCATCGTGCTCGGCTTCATCGCGGAATTCACCAAAGCGCTCCCCCTCGAGTACAGCATCGAGCTCAACAAGCTCATCGAGCTCGAGATGGAAGGAAGCATCGGGTGACACTATGCACAGCACGTTCGCATCAGTACGGGAAGAGGCGCATGCATTGGCGCAGAGGACGCTGGGCACCGTTGCTATCAATAACGCACCGCTCAACATCCCGCAAGAACTTCTGCCGCTGCTTGAGCGCCTGGTCAGCCCCACCGCGCACCCGCACACGCTGCTCGCCATCGCCACTGCAGACGCGGTCGTCATTGACCAGCACCAGCGCACGCTCGGCGAGCGCATCATCCGCTTCATCGTCCTCGACAAGGACGGCCATCTGGACATCACGCCGCTGCCAGGCACCACGCTCGAGCTCGACATCGTCCTCATCAAGCACGGCGTGCATGCGACCTTGAGCGCGCTCAACACCACGGACGCCACCATCCGCCAGGAATTCATGATCGACCACGACGCAAAACTCACACTCGTCGTCGGACATCTTGGTGCCGCGGGCACGTACACGCGCCAAAGCACGCTTCTCGGGCCTGGCGCATCCCTTGACGACAAAGAATTCGTGGTCGGCGGCCGTGATCTCGCGCTCGACAACGTCGTCGTCCATGCAGCGCGGCACACGAAAGGCGACGTCCTTCAATGCGGCGTGATTAGCGGCGGCAGCGCGACAGCGACAGGCATGCTGCGCGTGCTGCCTGGCAGCCAGGACACGAAGACGTTCCTCGCAGAGAAATGGCTGCTGCTCTCGCCCGACGCGCGGGCGAAAGCCATCCCGGGCCTCGAGATCGAGGCCAACGACGTCAAAGCAAGCCACAGCGCGACAGTGCAGCCCATCGACGAACAGCACGTGTTCTACCTGCAGGCGCGAGGCATCGGCAAGGACGAAGCGCGCGCCATGATCGTCGAAGGGTTCGTCGGCCCTGTCATCGACAACTGGCCTGTCGTCGCCGAACGTCAAACGCTCCGTGAACGCGCGCTCGCGACGCTCGGGAGGGCGGCATGAACGAACGCATCTTCGCGCAAGTACGCCAGCAATTCCCGCTGCTGCAACGCACCGTGAATGGCAAACGCCTCGTCTATCTCGACAGCGCGGCGACATCACAGAAACCTGTCTCCGTGCTGGATGCAGAACGCACGTTCTACCAAACGCTCAACGCCAACGTCCACCGCGGCGTGCACACCTTGAGCGTCAAGGCGACCGAGGCGTACGAGAACGCACGCGCGACAGTCGCGAAATTCATCAACACCGACACTGACCAGATCGTGTTCGTGCGCAACGCCACCGAGGCCATCAACCTTGTCGCGCGCACGTGGGCGCGCCAGAACGTCAAGAACGGCGACATGATCGTGCTCACGCAGGCAGAGCACCACAGCAACATCGTGCCCTGGCAGGAACTCGCCAAAGAAGCAGGTGCGCGCATCGGCTACGTCCGCGTCGACGAAAACGGCGTGCTGCGCCAGGACGACCTCGCCGAACTGCTGCAGCACAAACCAAAACTTTTCGCATTCACCCACGTCTCCAACGTGCTTGGCACGATCAATCCTGCGAAGGACATGATCCGCAAGGCGCACGCGGCAGGCGCGCTCGTGCTGCTCGACGCAGCGCAGAGCGTGCCGCACATGGCAGTCGATGTCGACGACCTCGATTGTGATTTCATGGTGTTCTCAGGCCACAAAATGCTCGGGCCCATGGGCATCCGCGTGCTGTATGGCAGGAAGAAACTGCTTGAACGCATGCCGCCCTTCCTTGTCGGCGGCGACATGATACGGGAGGTCGCGCTCGAGGGCAGCACGTGGAACGACGTGCCGCAAAAGTTCGAGGCAGGCACGCCGAACGTGGCAGGCGCCATCGGGTTGGCGAAAGCGATCGAGAACCTGAATAACATCGGCATGAAGGACGTCGAAGCGCACGAACGCCACCTCACGACGTACGCATTGCAGCGGCTTGCGGCAGTGCCGGGCATCACGGTCCTCGGGCCCAACGACCCTTCGCAACGCCTTGGCGTGCTGCCCTTCGTCGTGGAAGGCATCCCTGCGCACGACGTCGCGTCGCTGCTCGACGACCAAGGCATCGCGGTGCGCAGCGGCCACCACTGTGCCATGCCACTGCACCGGGCGCTGGGCATCGAAGCGAGCTGCAGGGTGAGCTTCTACGTCTACAACACGGTCGAAGACGTGGACGCGCTCATCGACGGCCTACGCCACTGCCAAGAGGTCTTCGGACGATGAGCAGCGAACAGATGTACCAGGAGATCATCCTGGACTATTTCCGCAACCCGCGCAACAAAGGCGTCATCGAAGGCACGCACGCGCACGCGCACGACGTCAACACGTCCTGCGGCGACGAGATGACCATCACGCTCGCAGTGGATAATGACACCATCACCGACGCCAAGTTCGATGGCAGTGGCTGCGCCATCTCGCTCGCGGCGGCAAGCATGCTCGCCGAGTCGCTCGTCGGCAAGACCGTCAAGCAAGCGGCGACCATGGACAAGCAAGAAGTGCTCACCATGCTGAACGTGCCCATCAGCGGCATGCGTCTCAAGTGCGCGCTGCTCGGCTACAAAGTCATGAAGATGGCGCTCGTGGCACGAGAACAGCACGTCAGCGCTTGACTGCGTCGTATGGTTGTCGTGCCATCTCTTCTGCCCTTGCGTTGATTTCCGCGAGCGGCGGCAGGCTGCTGCGGGCCTTCTCCCAGTATTCTGGCAGCACCACGACGCGCAGCGCGAAATGCCGGTACGTGTCGTGCTCAAGCCCGTTGACCACGCCAGGATGCTGGTCGCCAAACGGTTTGGGCACGCCATCACGCCCGACCTCGTAGATGCCGTTCGCCTTCCCTTTTGCGTGGAGGCGGTCGATGCCGTCGCTCACGGTCACGATGACGCCATGGCGAGGGATGCCTGCTTCCTTCGACAATTCCGCTTCGAGCGCGAACGCGTGACGCAACGTGAATTCGCCTGGCTTCAATGACGTCACTACCGTGTCATTCTCCGGCTCCTGCATGTCGTGGTGCAGCGCGCCATACACATGGTACTGCGCGCCATGATCGATGTGCCGCTGCAAGTCGCTCGCAGCGCTCGGGGAAGAACGGAACAGCGCTTCCAAGTCGGAATCAAGCATGTCATAGATGTCGTTGCAATCCCACCCTGTCGCGTCGTGGTGGAAGTTGGCCGCCCTCCTGAACATGGCGCGCGGGATCTCGACCTCCTTGTGCAGGTAAATCTCGGTGTGCGCGCCCCACCATTCCCGCAAGAGGTTGGTGAGCGCCTTGGTCCTGTGCTCGAACGCCAGGCGACGCTCGGGACCGACGAGTCTCGCGCCAGCATAGATGTGTCGAGGGTCGACCTTTGTCTCGAAGCCGCAATGGTGGCGGTCGCGCATGACATAGTCCACCTTGTCGCCGCCGACGATGCTGGAGACGAACGGGCTGAGCGCGTGCTCTCCTTCAAGGATGGCTCGCACGAGACCATAGTCGCAGTATTGCTGGATCACGTGCTGCATTTCCGTGAGCTTCTCGAGCGTCATGTCGTGATGCTCGACACCATAGAGTTTCGTGATGCTCTCGATCACGTGCGAACACGCGCCATGCCCTATGTCATGCGTGAGGCCTGCGATCTTGAGCGCGAGCACTTCATCGCGCGGCAGTCCGACAGCGGTGCCCAGCTGCGCGGCAAAATAGCCTGAACCGACGCAGTGGCCGAGGCGCGCGTGCTGCGCGTCAGGGAAGGGCCACTTGGCGAGCGCGAGCTGCTGCCTGCCGTTCATGAGCTGCACGTGCCTGTGCAGGAACACGTTCGGGCAGTCATCGAAGTCGACAGCGGCACCACTGCCATTGAGCGGCACACGCACGCGCGTCCTCATGGCGCCTCCTGGATGAGCGACACGATCTTGGCGACCTTGTCGTTGCCCGTGATCGTGACGTGCGGGATGCCGTGCGTCTCAAGGAACGTCCCGAGCATGGCGTCGATCTCTTCCCGGAATCCCTGGTCGACCGAGCGGAAGCTATCTTTCTCCGCGTCTTTCTCGATGAGCGTGCGGATGATGAGGTCGTACCGTTTGCAGTGCTCGAGCACGAGCGGCGTGAGCAACGCAGCCTTGTCCGGGAAGCGTCGCAGCAAGTACATGAAATTGTCGATCACGCCGCGGTCGCACACGATCGTCTCGTGCAGCGTGCCGTACTCGATCTCGTGCTTGATCTGCGTGGCGAGCACCCAGTACTGCGCGTCGAAGGACGTGTTCTCGTTCACAGGCAATGGCGAGCCGCGCGCCACTTCATTGACGACCTGCGCGTCCCTGCCCACGTGCCGCAGCGCGGCGACGATGTCATGACAGAGCGTGGTCTTACCTGTGGAATGCGTCCCTATCACCGCTATTTTCATGACACCGACGCCCACATTCCCGTATTAAAGGATTTGTGGCGTGCGGTGCACTAAACCAGGCGCCCAAGCGCCTGCACAACGGCATCCTTGACACCGTCCTCATTGCATTCCATCCCGATACCGGCAGGCCAGTAGACCAGCTTCTCGAGCTTGAGTGCGGCGCCTTGCACGACCAGCGCGCCACCCGCATGATGCGGCTGCACGATGATGCGACCCGGCGTCATGCAGTCCTCCTCATCCCAGTCTTTCTCTTGCTCGGTGCGTACGCCCATCCCTTTCAATTCAGCCCGGCCATCGTCACGGAACGCGTGTACAAGGCGCAGCCCGTGGTCGCGAGGCACGTAAAAGCGCAGTTCCTTCTCCCACCCTGACGTGATGCGGTACTCGTGCACCACGTCCTCGATGACGAACGCGTCCAACGTGTCGTCGAACCCGAAACTCCGGCAATGCCATGTCTGGAATCCCCTGCTCTCATCAGAATACCCGTCGTGGAGCGTGAGTGTCTTGAGGTACTGCACGATGTCAGGCGGCAACTGGGACGGCGGCATGCATCCCATGACAGGCGCGACCACTAATACGGATTGTCCCTAGTGAAACTAGTGCGTCAGTCTGCCTTCGCGAGATTCTCGTCGACTTTGTGCCAGTCTATCACGTTGAAGAACGCGTTGACGTAGTCGGCACGCTTCCATTGGTACTTGAGATAGTACGCATGTTCCCATACGTCGATGCCGAGCAGCGGCGTTTTACCATCAGTGAGCGGGCTGTCCTGGTTTGCAGTGCTCACAATCTCGAGATGTCCTTGGTGGCTCACAAGCCACGCCCAGCCGCTGCCGAACCTGTTGAGGGCGGCGTTGGTGAACTCTGTCTTGAACGTATCAAAGGAACCCCACTTCTGGTCGATCGCCTCCGCGATCTTCCCTGAACATTTCACGTCTTTCTTGAGCGATTGCCAGAAGAACGCATGGTTCACATGGCCGCCGCCGTGATTGCGTACCGCGCCGCGGATCGCCTCAGGAACGGCATTGAGGTCCTTGAGCAATTCCTCGGCCGTCTTTTTCTGCAGGTCAGGATGGTCCTTGAGCGCGGCATTGAGCTTGTCCACGTACGTCTGGTGGTGCTTGGTGTGATGGATCTCCATCGTCTTCGCATCGATATGCGGCTCGAGTGCGTCGTAAGAGTATGATAATTTCGGCAGTTCATGCATTGTGGTGCACCTCACGACCAGGTGGACCGGCTGCTCATTTAAGCTTTGCGCGGCCAACCTTTTTATTCCCACAAGCATCATATGCCCGTAACGCCTATGAAAAAGAGGATGAAGAGTATGCCAGGATGGTTCATTACCTCAGGATGGTTCATTACCTTGCTGGCGCTAGGCGCCATCATGGTTGCCATAGGGCTGTTTGGCCGCACGCCACTCACCATAGGACCTGTCCCACGAGCTCCTCTCCAGATCGAAGCGGTGTCGTTCGTGGTCGCGACGAACCAGACCGTCACCGCCCCGCAAGACATGCAGCCAGTGACCTCGAGTCCAACGACACCCGTCCCTGTCAAGACCGTCATCCGCGTCCAGGTCATCGACGTCGATGAGTCCGAAGAGCGGTGCGGCGTGCGCGTCGGGCGCGAGTTCGCCTGGATCGACAAAGGTGACGTGGAGCGTATCGGCGGTGTCTACATCTATGTGGCAGACGTGTTCGCCGTCCACAGTGCAGGAAAAGACAGTGACGCGTGCGAACTCGTCATCGGCGGGTATGGACGCGCCATCGCACGAGAAGGATGAAACCATCCTAACCCTTTTATATCACCGACGGGTCTCAGAAGGCATGTCAATCACACTCGCTGTCGGGGACGACGCGCCGGATTTCTCGCTCAAGGACAGGACGGGCGCGAAGGTCTCGCTCGCATCATTGCGTGGCAAACGGGTCGTGGTCTACTTTTACCCGCAGGATGACACTCCTGGCTGCACGACGCAGGCATGCTCGTTCAGGGATGCCGCCCTCGAGTACAAGAAGCGGGATATCGTGGTGCTTGGCATCAGCCCGGACGATGAGGCAAGCCACGCCGCGTTCGCGACAAAGCACAACCTCGGCTTCACGTTACTTTCCGACCCGACACATGACGCGGCCACGCGTTACGGCGTGTGGGGCAAGAAGACCGCGTATGGCAAGACGTACATCGGCATCACGCGCGCCACCTTCCTCATCGACGAGGACGGCAGGATCATGCGCATCTTCCCAAAAGCGAGCCCTGAAGGACACGCTGCCGACGTCCTCGCAGCATTCGGTGACCGCTGATGGGGCTTCCGATGGCATCGCTCGCCCGCAAGCGCACGTTCGAACTCGTGAAGGTCGAGAGGCACACGCCGACTGTCGCGGTGTTCACGCTCACGCCAGTCAAGCACGAAGTCATCACGTTCACGCCAGGCATGTTCGTGTCATTGAGTTTCGAGCATGACGGCACCAAGTACGGTCCCAAACCATATTCCGTGTCGAGCAGCCCGCTCGTCAAGGACGCGATCGAGCTCACCATCCGCAAGGAAGGATTCTTCACGCAGGCATTCTTCAAGCTACAAGAAGGCGCGCATGTCGACATCATGGGCCCGTACGGCAAGTTCGTCCTCAACGAACCGTTGCCGCAAGACGTCTGCCTGCTCGCGGCAGGGACGGGCATCGCGCCGCTCATGAGCATGCTCAGGCACATCCAAGACGCTGACAAGAAATCCCGTTGCACGCTCATCTTCTCGTGCAAGACGCAGCACGACATCATCTTCGAGGACGAACTTGAGCACCGCGCGCAAAAGCATGACGATTTCTCGTACGTGCAGACGCTCACGCAGGAGCCCGCCGAGAGCGACTGGCAAGGGCATCGCGCGCGCATCAACACCCGCATGGTCAAAGAACACGTCAAGAACCTGAAGGGCGCGCACTTCTACATCTGCGGCCCGCAAGGGTTCGTGCAATCAGTGCAGGAACTGCTTGACGAGCTCAACGTGCCGCACGAGCACGTCTTTTTCGAACGCTGGGGCTAGACGTACATCATGATGATCCTGAAGCCGAGCGCGAACAGGAACCAATAGAACGTGTGCAGCGCGTCGATGTGCCCCATGAAATTCAGTGCGTGATGCGAATAGTCCCATAGTCTGACATTGAGCACTGTGACAGAAAACACGCCACCGATGAGTTCGATGAGCGTCAGCATCACGGTGGCGCTCATGACTTGTGCGGCAGGAAGCAATGTGACTGTCTGGTAGAACAGGACGAGTGTTGTGCCGCCAATTGCATAGATGACCGCGAAGAACGGGATGTACGTATGCGAGAGCCAGTACCCGTCGATGATGCGTTGATATGTCGTGTCGATGACCCAGCCAAGCAGCCCGAACGTGAAAAACAGCACGACGTAGGTGAGGAGTGTCGTTTCCATACAATGCAGGTCCTGTTCCGCAACGTTATTAAAGCTGATGATGGCGCGCAACTATATGCGCACCACGGTTTCATCAACGATAACCACTCTCAAGTCGCTACAATTACGAAATCAATATAAATCGCCCCTCGCGCCACCACCACAGGTGAGGAAGACGGGGGAGAGCATGCAACAAACAGTGCAGGTCATGTGCCAGCGGTGCAGCGGTCCAGTACAAAGCCTGAGTCCTATGCGCAAGTGGTGTGTGGAATGCCGTCGCCTCGTAAGCCTCGAACAAGCACGCGCCCGCAAGTACGGCCTTGAATGGCCGTCGTTGCACATGCGCAAGTGAATGAAGTGAGTGTTGTTATGGATGACCAACTGAAGAGTCTCAATGGCCTCGCCGGCAGGTACATCCGTCTTCTTGAACGCTACGATCCACCGCAGAATCAATGCACGGTACGCGACGTCGTCATGCAACTCATCAATGGTGCGTACACTGCAACCGGTGGCAAGCCAGGTTCGTGTGACTTCCAAGACGCATGGTATGCGTTACAGCACCTCGATGACCTGACAACAGGCAACATGAGGTACATTCTCGCTGCGCAAGCGCATCTCGTCAACAATGCCATCACTGGCTGGAAAAAACACAGACAGGTCATTGGGCCGCTCTCTTCGACACAGCAAGGACTCGAACACGCCCTCGCCGCCGAGTTGAGCAATATCACCCAGTGGATACGCCAGGACAGCAGCACATTGCCCGCGCCATAACGTTTTTAACCACCACGCTCCACGCGCACATAGGTGTGACTGATGGGAGTGTTCAAAGCATACGATATCCGCGGCGTCTACCCGAACGAGCTCGATGAGCAGTTCGCGTATGACTTCGGCCGTGCGCTCGTCATTTTTCTCGACGCCTCGACCATCATCGTCGGCTATGACGTGCGCCACTCGAGCCCGGCGTTGCACAAGAAATTCATCGAGGGCGTCACTGACCAGGGCTGCAATGTCAAGGACATCGGGCTCTGCTCGACCAACATGCTGTATTTCGCGGCGCGACGCGAGCACGCCGTGATGATCACGGCCAGCCACACGCCGAAAGAGTACAACGGCTTCAAGCCGTGCCGCAAAGGCGCCGTCCCAATCGGCTCCGAGAGCGGCCTCAAGGAGATCGAAGCGCTCGTCGCGCAAAAGAAATTCCCTGATGTGAAGAAGAAAGGCCGCGTCACGACGATGGACATCCTCAAGGAGTTCGTCGACGACGTGGCGTTGTACGCGGCAGGCATCGACCGGAAGATGAAGGTCGTGGTGGACGCAGGCAATGGCGCCGCGAGCATCGCAGTCGGCGAGATCGCACGCAAGATCGGCATTGAGATCGTCCCCTTGTTCTTCGAACGTGACGGCAACTTTCCAGGCCGCGGGCCGAACCCGTTCCTTGTCGGCGCGACAGACGCACTGGCCAAAGCGGTCGTGAAGAATAACGCAGAGTTCGGCGTCGCGTACGACGCTGACTGCGACCGCGTCTTTTTCGTGGACGAAAAAGGCATTCTCATCCAGCCAGACTTCATCACCGCGCTCATCGCCGAACAATTGCTCAAGCAAAAACCGAAGGCGACGATCCTCTACGACCTGCGTTCAAGCAAGGCGGTGCGTCAACGCATCGAAACGCTCGGCGGCAACGCGCTCATGACGCGCGTGGGCCACAGCTTCATCAAGGCCACGATGCGTGAGACTGGTGCCATCTTCGCCGGCGAACTCAGCGGGCATTATTATTACGCGTCCAACAGCTATGCGGACAGCGGCGACATCACGCTCGTCCTCATGCTGGGCCTCGTGTGCTCGAGCAAGCAAAAGCTCTCAGCGCTCGCGGCGCCCTTGCTCACGTATTTCGCCAGCGGCGAGATCAACTTCACCGTCAAGGACAAACAAAAGGTCATGCAACGGCTGCGCGAACGCTACAGCACCGGCACGTTCTCCGACCTTGATGGCATCACGATCGAGTTCGACGACTGGTGGTTCAACGTCCGCCCAAGCAACACCGAACCGCTCTTGCGACTCAACATCGAAGCAGACACGAAAGCGCTCTTGGACGCGAAAGTCGCCGAGCTGAGCAATGCGATAAAGGCGTGATGTCGATTTCACGAATGATATCGAGATAGGACAAGACGATCTGAGGTAATCACTGCGTTGGATCTGCAGTGCCTTGTTGGTTTTGGCGGGCCACGAATTCCTGTAATGCCTCATGCGGTGTTTTCTCGCCGAATCCCATGATTCCTTGCTGCTCTTTGAGCAATATCGGCGTTGGTACTACACCAAGCGCCATCGGAAGCTCAGTGACAGGGAATGATTGCATGATGTCCTCTGTGACAGTCGAATGCAGGCCGTGTAACGTAAGAGTATCAAGTTGAGGCTCGATCATGAAGTCAAGCCGCACGATTTCATTGGAATACGGCGTCGATTCCCAACGCGCCTTGACCTCAATGACCCGCTCACGGTCTCCTCCAACCGCCACTTGCCTTGTGACTGCCTCGTTGAGGCAGCTATGAAGCGCATGGTTTGCCTCGAACGAGGGCATGTAGACCGACACTTTGGATTCAGACCCTTGGATACGGTGCACCAACAGCATCATGGCTGATTTCGCCTCTCTGCGTTTGCTAGAATTATCAAGTACTTGCAGAAGCTCCCTGTACGATTCCCGTAACGAGGAAAGCGTCCCAAACATGGCACGGTCCTCTGCGTGCTCGCGCTCGCACGTAACCTTCTTAGCTTCAATGGAAGGCACGTCATGTTTGGTGAGAACGCTGCGCATCGCGTCGATCATCGCAGGACTTGCCTGACTCTTCTCGGCCGCTTGCACCGCATGCAGATCGCACTCATACGCTGCGAAGCCTGCAAGCACGGCCATGCCGTTTGGCGTCACGCGCCAACTGTCATATGTCTGAGTCTTTTGTTGCCACTCAAAGAGATCCTCATCTGATTTGAAGGTTCGTTTGTGCTTGTCGTTGATGTATTCAAAGAACGCCGGCCTGCGTTCTCCAACCGAACAACGAATGAAAAAATCAACATCATCATTGGATGTTATCATCTCATGATCGATATAGACAGGCCAGAACGTCTCTAATCCTTTGCGGAGATAACCATCGATGACCGCCTTGAGAGGCGAGTCGAATTCGGTCTCGCTCATCGTCTTGAGACGAGCCTCAAGTGAGCGGATCTTCCCGTCCTTGTCCTCGAGAAGCCGCTTCTGTCCTTCAACTGCATGCGTGAGGCTGGAGGCCCTTTGTTGGAACCCCTCGACCTCCTGTGCGTGGGCCGTGTGCAACTGATCCACGGTCTTCACCCATTGATCATCCGAAGCGACCGGCGCCCGCTCGACCAACTGTCCGTATTCGGCGGGGATGACTGGCTCGATATGGATTGTTGGCTTGCGAGATTCCTTGCTCGGCATGCGTCCGCTGCCCTCGATGTGTGCGACAAGCGCGTTCATGTTGAGGTCAAGATTGCCGTTAGGATAGATGTGCAGAACACCCTCGAATTGGTCGGATGTCGCTTTTGTCTCACACAGCTTGCCTGTCAGGTTGTTATGCTGCAAGTACGTCGTGACGGCTTTCTTGATGCAAAATCCTATGCCCTTGTCCTTCACGTCTGCCGAAAGCCGGTAGGCAACGTAGGGTTTCTCTTCTGCCATGCCGTGGAATCATGTGTCGCATTTAATAAAACTTTCGTATTTTAGCTACTTGTTGATGGTAACTTCAATCACGAACCGAAATCAACCATCCCTCCTCCAAGAAGTCACCATGCAGTGATAACATTTATATAGTGTGCGTCTGGAACAACGAACATGCCCTATATCACCAACGAAGAACACGAGAACAACCCTGTTCCGCCTCAACAACACATCCCCATGGTCGCCATACCTGCGCACGACGACCTAGAATTCAAGCTCAAGACGCTCTGCGCCCGCAAACCCGCAATCATACTGCCGCCCGCAGCCAGCGCGCTCTACATCGGTAGCGGACCATCCATTAACAGCGTGCGGCACATGTTGCCGCTCGTCGATGCATCCACCTACGTGCTCGCCGACATGGCGTTCGACGCGAAGGACGTGAAGACCGTCCAGTATAAGGACTGCGCGGTGCGCACCACGGACCAAGACGGCTACGAGATCATCGAAGAGGCAGCCATCAAGAAGGACAGAAGCATCGGCGTCATCATGGTCGACCAGGTCGCCTTTGATGGCATGCCTGCCGCGTACCGCCACATCAACAACGGCACGTTCATCCTCGTGCACACATTCGACCCCGAACACCCCTGGCTTGATCCGTTCTTGCACACGCGCATCGGCCTCGCCCACCAGCACGGCAATCTCCTCTACAAAACGTCGAGCGTAGACGCCAGCGTCATCGAAGCAGCACTCGAACGAAACACGCTCATCCGCAGCGTCGACGCATTCGGCGACGTGAGTGGCGGCGTCAACAAGCACCTGAGTTTCTCCAAATATTCTGCCGTCGTCCCCGGCCACACATTCATCGAGGCATACGAGGGGGAAGGATTCGTCAAGGAAGCGCAAGAGCTCGTTACGGCATTGAACGAACAAGCATTGAACCATCCCGAGCGCAAGGCGCTGCGCGCCAACGTGGCCGCGACCATCGCTGAACTCGGACGAAAACCATGCCGCGCGCATGACGCGATCGCGACAGCGTTCAAGCGCCTTCTGTAGACGCTAGCGCCGCAGCATCTTCTGCATCTGCTTGTATTCCCTGCGCAGCTCGATGAGGTCGAAGAACTTGAGGTGCTTGAGCAGCGGCATCAGCATCACGGCGACGAAGAGGCTCACAAGGAAAAAGCTGAACTTGTCCGTGTTGAGCGGATAGATCCCGAACAGGTGGATGGCGCCGAGTATGAACAACACCAGCGCGACGATGATGTAGGTAGGAGCGCTTTCCGCTTGTCGCATCATAGAACCATCTTCTCCCTGTCTTAAAAGATTTGTTGCGTATCACGCAGAGACGACAAACTATATTAACGATGCATGCGTATGACACGTCCATGGGGACGGACCGGATGACGCTCTGCGACACGGTGCGCAAGTACATGGTGCGATGGAGTCCGGAGGAGCCGCAGGACGTCTATGCTGTCGCGGGCTACGTGCGCGGGAAGATCAGTCTGCAACAGTTGGCGTCCTGGGACGCGTCGTTTTTGTGGGTCAACGACGTGTGGTCCCAACGTTACAACGACCAAGACGGACCGCCCCAAAATCGCCTCATCCAGGACCTCTTGCAACACCACGGATTCTTCACTGCATCCTACATCGCGCTCAAGACGCGGCTACAAGAAGATGTGGTGCACCAAGCGCTCGAGGACCTCGTGGCTGCCCGGCGAGTGTGTCGGCTCGACTATGGGAACGACACGCGTTACATCGCGTTCCGCCGGCCTGATGCGAGCATCAACGCACCCACGCCGCTGGAAGCATCCGTCTCTTCGTCCGACGTTGACTTCGATGTCCCCTCCCTTGAGCACGCGGTTCCGATGATCTCAACCAGTGCAAAGACACAACTGTTGCCTGCAGTCGCGCCGCCAGCCATGGCAGCAGCAACCCATATCATACCTGCCGTGAAGGTGGAAACGCCAAAACCACTGTACACGCGCGTCCTGTACTGGTTCACGAACCTACTGAACATTTATAAATAACCTGTTCTGCCGTCGTCGTATGGCTAAAAAGAAGGCGGATGCGCCTGCCGAGAAGAAACCAGCCCACAAAGCAGAGGCAAAGCACGAGCCCTGCGGCCAGCCTGAAGTGAGCGTGGGCATGGTGGGCCATGTCGACCATGGCAAGACCACCCTCGTGCAAGCGCTGAGCGGCAAGTGGACGGACACGCATTCTGAATCGCTCAAGCGCGGCATCACGATCAAGCTCGGCTATGCCGACATCGACATCTACAAAATCCCGGGCAAGAGCGGCGCCGAACAGTACACGCTCCAAAAAGAAGCGGAAGGCAAGCCCAACGAGATCGTGCGCAAAGTCTCGCTCGTGGACGCGCCAGGCCACGAAAGCCTCATGGCGACCATGCTCTCAGGCGCCAACATCATGGACGGCGCGCTGCTGCTCGTCGCGGCCAACGATGAATGCCCGCAACCGCAGACCCGCGAGCACGTACAAGCGCTCACCATCATGGGCATCACGAACGTCATCGTTGTGCAGAACAAGATCGACCTCGTCAGCGCCGACCAGGCAAAGAAGAGCCATGACCAGATCAAGGCATTCCTGAGCGGCACCGCGTTCGAGAACGCACCCATCATCCCGATCTCGGCGAGGCACCAGCTCAACATCGACCTGTTGCTCGAGGCAGTCCAGACGTTCATACCCACGCCGCACCGCGATCCGGACAAGGAACCACTCATGTTCGTCGCGCGCAGTTTCGACGTCAACAAGCCAGGCGCGACGCCCGACAAGATGGTCGGTGGCGTCCTTGGCGGCGCGGTCAAGCAAGGCATGTTCGAAACAGGCATGACGGTCGAGCTCGTGCCAGGCTACGAAGTGGAAGAGCGCAACCAGAAAGTCTGGAAGCCGCTCTCAAGCAAGATCGTCAGCATCATGGCAGGCGGCAAATCAGTGCAGACCGCGCATCCTGGCGGCAGCATCGCAATGATGACCGAACTCGACCCGTCCTACGTCAAGAGCGACAAGCTTGTGGGCGCGGTCATCGGCATCCCTGGCAAGATGCCGCCCGTGTGGTCCACGCTCGCACTCGAACCGCATCTTTTGGAACGTGTCGTCGGCGCCAAGGACAGCCTCGTCGTCGACCCCATCTACAAGGGAGAATTCCTCATGCTCAACGTCAACAGCGCGGCCACGGTGGGCCTTGTCAGCGAGACAGGCAAAGGCGTCGTGAAAAGCCAGCTCAAACGACCCGTGTGCGCAGCAGTGGGCTCGCGCGTCACCATCTCACGCAACGTCGGCAAACGCTGGCGCCTCATCGGGTACGGGACGATCGTGGATTGAATTTTCAATTCTTCGTGAAGAGCATAACATCATCAATGCCGACGAAATCAGTATCGCAGGTCACCAGCACTGCCTTCCGCTCTCTGGCGATGGCAAGGTGAAACCCATCGGCGAGACTGAATTTATGATGTTTGGGTCGGCGTTGCGTTTTTATCTCGGCTCCTGCCGTTGCTGACTGGATCGTCAACGGAAGTGGATATGCTATGCTCTTGATGAATCTAAGAAACTCCTTCGGATCGGCCTTTTCTCGTGAAAAAACATCAACGATTTCGCCTATCGTTATGACCGTCGTTGCCACGTCGTTGTTCTCAATCAGCTCTTTGAGCTGAGCATTAGCACCGAAGTAGTATTCGAGCCACGCCGAGGTCTCAACGACGTATTTGATGTTCATCGAAGTCCATCCTGTACTCTTTTTTCCACCGAATCCCTTTTGCCCTACCTGCACCGAACATCGACGTGGGGACGTCAAGCATCTGCTGTGCCAGCTCCTTGATAACCTGGTCATAGGTAGCCAGATGTCGCTCGTCTTTCACAAGATCGAGCATATTTTTTGTTGACTCAGACACTTGAACAGTTGTTGCCATAGCTATAGTTATATGCTGTAACTATATTAATCTTCCGGTGTTTTTGTGATGGCGTGTGTCACCACAATACCTAAATAGTATCCGCACGCTCGTACGAAGGCATGGAACCGAAGCTTCTTGGAGCGCTCGAAAGCGCCGGCCTCACGCCCATCGAGGCAAAGGTCTATCTTGCTCTTGTCGAAGGAGGCTCGAGCGCGGCAGGAGAATTGTCACGCCGTGCAGGGGTGCATCGCAGGCTCGCGTACGACGCGATCGACCGCCTCATCGCGAAAGGCCTTGTCGGCTCGATCACGCGCAACAACCGCAAGCTCTTTGAGGCAGCCAGACCATCACGCTTCCTCGAACTCATGGACGAGCGTAGGGCGCGCATGACTGACATCGTCGCGCAGCTCGACGCGCGCTGGAGCAGCGCCACGCGCAAAGAGGACACCGTGCTGTATGAAGGCAAGCGCGGCCTCAAGACGGTGTTCGAAGACCAGCTACGCACCAAGAAAGAGATCCTCATCGTCAGCAGCGGGATCGTTTCATACGCGTCGCTGAAGTGGTACTTCAAATGGTTCGACGAGCGACGCAAGAAAGCAAACGTGCCGGTGCGGCTCATCTTCGAGGACGCGTCACGCGAGACACTGCCCAGGATCCCGCTCGCAAAGATCCGCTTCCTACCCAAGCAATACATGGGCCCGGCGGCGATCAACGTCTATGGCGACAACGTCGCGCTCATCCTCTGGACAGAGGAGCCGACCGCGATCGTGATCCGCAACAAGGACATGGCGAGCGGGTACAGGAACTTCTTCGACCTCTTGTGGAAGAACGCGAAAGAATGATCAGATGAGTTCGTCGACGTGCAGGTAGCCGTCTTCTGCCTGGCTGTCGAGCATGGCCTTGCTCGAGAGGCCGGTGATGACGACCAGGACTTTTATCTTCCCTTTCATCGACTCGTCGAGCTGCGTGCCCCAGATGAGGCGTGCGTCTTCGGTGAGCGACTTCTTGACCTCCTCAATGACTGCCTGCGCCTGCGAGAGCGTCATGTCGGTGCCGCCCATGACGTTGATGAGCGCGCCGCTCGCGCCGCGCAGGTTCGCCTCGATGAGCGGGTTGCTCATGGCGCGCTGCACCGCTTCGGTCGCGCGCTGCTGCGTATCGCTCTCGCCCATGCCGATGACCGCGATGCCGCTGTCCTTGAGCACCGCCTTGAGGTCGGAAAAGTCGAGGTTGACGATGCCGGGCTTCGTGACGAGCTCGATGATGCCTTTGAGCGCCTCGGCAGCGACCGTGTCCGAGAGCTTGAAAGCCGTTTGCAAGGGCATGTTCTGCGCGTGCTTCATCAATTTCTCGTTCGGAAGAAGGATGAGCGCGTCGACATGGCCTTCGAGCTTGCGCAAGCCACCCATGGCGTTCTCCCAGCGTCGGCGGCCCTCCATCTGGAACGGCAGGGAACAAATGGCCACAGTGAGCACGCCTTGTCCCTTCGAGATCTCGGCGATGACCGGCAAACTCCCTGTCCCCGTGCCGCCGCCAAGCCCGCCGACGACAAAGACGAGGTCAGAACCGTCGACAGCCTGCCGGATGGCCTCGTGCGCCTCGCGTGCGGCGGACTCGCCGACCTGCGGGTTGTTGCCGGCGCCCATGCCGCGCGTCGAGTGCTTGCCGAGCAGGATCTTACCATCTGCTTCGGTGTCGAGCAAGTCCTGCGCGTCCGTGTTGAGCGCGATGAGCTGCGCGCCGCGCACGCCTGTCTGCGCGAGCGTGTCGAGCGTGTTGTTGCCGGCGCCACCTGCGCCAAGCACCTTGATCGTCAGAGTAGTGTCGACCAAGAATTCTTCGAGTGCCTGATTCCCCTGACTTGTGTCATCATCCAAAGTAATTACCAACCAGGCGGATCAGTCGCCGAACTCTTCCTCGAAATCGTCGAAATCCACGTCCTCTGTTTCGTCTTCTGCCATGCCATACACCTCTGCTACGCCATCATGACCCAGTGGCGCGCCATCTCTTCCGCTATGTCCGACCTGATGTTCTTCTTCATCAACGAATGCGTGATCTCCTCTATGAGTGCCGCGCGCTTCATGCCGTCCATACCGCACCTCCCCAAAAACGTAAGGCTCCCTGAGTCAACCTAAATATTTAAACATTCCGCACGTACAGACACTATTTGAACAGCGCACTCAGGCTCGGTCCGCTGCTCACGCGGTAGATCGCCTCCGCGAACAGCGGAACGAACGAGATGGCATTGACGCCTGGCTGCGTCTGCTTGATCGTGTCGCCGACAAAGATGGCATCGCACGCTTTCGTGATCTTCTCTGTGCCTTCTGTGAACAATCCGTGCGTGCAGTAGACATAGACCTTCTTTGCGCCCGCGGCCCGTGCTGCGTTCGCCGCTGTCACGAGCGTGTTGCCTGAATCAATGATGTCGTCGATGATGAAGACGTCCCGCCCTGCGACGTCACCGATGACCTTCACACTGCCGACTTCGCCTGCCGCAGGACGCTTCTTGACCCCGATGGCGATGTCCTCGTGGCCGATCCTTTTCGCGAACGCGGTCGCGCGCGCCGCGCCGCCCGCATCCGTGCTCATGACGACCATGTTCTCAAGCAACGTTGGCTGCTTTCTCTTCAAGTATGCCACGACAGTAGGGAACGAATGCAGATTATCCACGGGGATGCCATAACATCCTTGCGTCGAAGGATTGTGCATGTCGATGGTGAGGACGCGATCCGCATAGTTCCCGATGCTATCTGCCACCACACGCGAGCTCAATGGCACGCGCGACTCATCCTTGCGGTCCTGCCGCATGAACCGTATATATGGAAGCACGTCGACGACTTCGTTCGCGGATGAATTCTTCAAAGTGTGGTTGATGAGCGCGAGTTCGAGGAACCAGTCCGCCGGCCTCTTGCTCGAGTCATGGATGAAGAAGCAGTCCTTCTTGCGCACGTTGCGTCCGATCTTCGGCTTGATTTCGCCGTCCCGGAAGCGTTTGATGTCGATTCTGCCCAGCTGGAATCGCTTGCTGCGCTCCTTGAGTTTCTCGTGGATATCAACAGCGTACTGCCACGCGTTGCTCTCCGGGTCCGCGATGAGACAATAACCGTTGCCCGCCATGCAGCCATGGCACAAGCACGGGTTCTAAAAGCTTGTGGATGACGGTGAACGGCACGAGCATGTCGGCTTCTGGGCATCCAAATCCTTAAATAGAAGCAGATGGATAATCAGCGACATGAAAGAGGCAACAGACGAGGGCAAGTGCCCCAAGTGTTCGATGAAGATGCGCAAGAGCTTCGGCTCGATCAGCGGCAATTCCAAGTTCGTCAACTTCGTCTGCGAACAATGCGGCCACAAAGACACCAAGTGCATGGGCCTCATGCCAGAAAACCTGCGGTTCTAGATCAACGGACCAATTTCTCGAAGGCGCTATCGACAATCAAGCTAAGGTCTATCGCGTGCGTGGCACGCCTCACCGGCTGGAGCGTATAACGGGCGTTCATTTCTGCGTGCAAATACCGAAGTTTCTTTTCAGATGTGACCGTGAACAGGCTGCCTTCTTCCTCAAGCGTCACGTTTTTCTTGACGCACTGTTTGGATAACTGCTCCAGACGCTGAACGACACCGAAAACGCTCTCCTGGCGTCCGACCGCAAGGATGTCGATATCGTCGTAGTGGCCCGCGCGCCCCTGCAACGCAAGGGTCACGGCGCTGCCAGTGAGATACGGCGTAAGACTGTTGTTTGTCAGATAGCGGCAGACTTGCGCAAACGGAAGCCTGTCGGAGAAGCGCAGGATATCGATGTGATCATAACGGTCCGCGACCATAAGAAGAGGAACACATTCCTTTATGTCGATGATGACGTGCTTTGGCATGATGCTGGCTCCCACCGAACTAGCTCTTAAATATTGTGAACTTCACTACTTCATGATGGAGAATGTCTATAAATGGAGCTGCCGGGCGTGGGTTGGTCGTTGTCTCATTGTCGCGGAAGCCATTTCCGCGACCACCTCTCTTTCCCGCGCCGCAAGCCCGGTCAGCTTAGGCACGACGAAAACAGTGTTTTCGTGCGCCCAACCGCTTTCGCGGATTTAGGCATCATGAAGATGGGGCTTCTGGTATACTTTTATGTATATTAGTAGCACATGATAAATATATAAGGATTTGTGTCCTATAGAATACATTCTCGTCGAGAAACGGCTGACGGGGGACCCAAAACACCACAACGTCGGGATTGGGATGAAAAAAACGGCAATGACAGGCGTTTCTTTATAAACAAGGAATGCGTCTGCACGCTCATGATCCCTGCCGGAATCTACCCGCCGCTCGAAGACTCACTTCTGCTCGCGTCCGTTGTCCGCGACCATGCCAAAGGACGCGTTCTTGACATGGGCTGCGGGTCAGGCATCCAGAGCGCAACAGCATTGAAGAACAAGAAGGTCACGAGCGTCCTGGGCGTTGACGTGAATGCTGCAGCGATCAAGCACTGCAAGAAAACAGTCCCTGGCGCGACATTCATCATCTCCGACCTCTTCACCAAGGTCCCGCGAAAAACGTTCGACACCATCCTCTTCAATCCGCCCTACTTGCCACGAGATGATTTCCCGGATGATCCTGCCACCATCGGCGGCAAGGAAGGATGGGAAACGATCGCGTGCTTCCTCGACGCGGCGCCAGACTACCTCTCGGACAACGGAAGCATCTTGCTCCTCTTCACGTCGCTGACAAAAAAAGACATGGTCCACCAACTCATCGACCACGCATTGCTCAACTGGACGCTGCTCGCCACCAACCATATCGCGTTCGAGACGTATTACGTCTACGAGCTCAAACCGAATGCAGTCCGACGTGACGCGCAAAAGCACGGCGTGACGTCGATCCACTATTTCACGAAAGGAAAACGCGGCCTCATCCACACCGGCGTGCGCCGCAAGAAAAACGTGGTGCTGAAGATCGACAATCCGAAAAGCGCCGCGATCGGCCGCCTTGACAACGAAGCGCGCATCCTGAAACTCGTCAACAAGAAGGACATCGGTCCGAGATTCCTTTTCTCGACGGAGAATCTCGTGTGCTATGAGTTCGCAAAAGGACGGCCGATCAAGGAATGGTTGCCGGATGCGTCGAAGAAAAAAGCGATCGACGTGCTGCGCGACGTCCTGCGACAGTGTTTCATCCTCGACCAGCTCAACCTGCAAAAAGAGGAGATGCATCACCCGCACAAGCACATCATCGTCGGGAAAAAGACCGTGTTGCTTGATTTCGAACGCGCACACCACACGAGCCGCCCGCACAACGTGACGCAATGCTGCCAGTACATCGGCGCGATCGCGCCCATCCTCGAAGAGAAAGGCATGGTGGTCGAGCCGAGAAAATTCCGCGAGCTCGCATCGCTCTATTCACGCGCGCCAAGCGAGGCGCACCTGCAACTGATCATGAACCAATTGCACTGATTCAGAAATGCATGACGCTGACGGTCTTCATCCCGACGAATTTGCCGTTCTCCATGAATCGCTCTGCCTCGAGCATGATCGGTTTCTTCGTCGGAATGATGTGCTCGAAGAACTTCTCGCTCGGGAACGTCTCCTTGGCTTTATACTCGTCGAGAGTGAGCCACGCGTTCTCTGCCTTGTGCGTCGAGGATATGAACGTGCCAGAGAACTTCTCTGTGTAGACGTGGAACAAGAAATGATGATGCAACAGTTTGCCGTCCTCGAACGTCTTGACCTGCTCGATCGCCTTGAGCTCCCACGCGCTCGCGTGCAAGCCAGCTTCTTCCTCGAGGTCGCGCGTGGCGCACTCGAACACGTTGAGCCCGAAATTGATCTTGCCCGACACGAATCCCCAATAGCCGAAGAACGGTTGTTTCAGACGGCGCTGGCAGAGCCACTTGTCGCCGTCGCGCACGAGGATGACGTCGCTCAGCGTCGGGAATTCCGCACGCGATCCCGTGTCGCCCTCGATGAACGCCGAGTCCCGACGGCCTTTCTCCGTCAACTGATACGCGCCCTGCACGTTCTTTGCCACGACACCACGCTCCTCCAACTCGTGCAGGTGGTACGCGAACGTGTTGCTCTCACCCTGCTTGGCCCACAGTTCGTTGAAGCTCGCCTGCGGCGCATGGATCAATTTCAGGACGATCTGTCGCTCAAGCTCATGACTACCCTCCATGACGTGCGGGAGATGTGCGACTGTATAAAAACCGGTATCTCAAAAATAGTTGAGAACTTATTCGAACCCTGGCAAGAGTGGCTGACTTTTTGCACGGTAGTCCTTGTCCTCTGGAAAAACCCTGAAGTCCCCTATAGAACTGCATCTCAAATCATGCACACAAAAGCCGTCAAGCGTGGTGAATTCAAGATGCGGATCATCCAACGAGCCATATGCGTTGTATTCCTCAAGAATACCATATAGGTCGTTTCGCGTCCCGATATGAATTCTCTTGTCTGGAAGACATAAACGTGGTTGCTCTTTGCCAATCTCAACAATATCGACTCGTTTATCTTTGCCTTGAGTGTCATAAAAGAACTTGGCTTCGAGTCCTGCCCGTAGGAAAATCTGCACTGGAACGCAGAACATAGGCACTCCACCAATATCATACCCGCGAGGTTTTCTTTCCGTCAAGGTTTCGTTCATGTGTTTGAATCTTGTGCATGCATATTAAAATATTTTGGTAGTAGAGAAATCAGTGATGGTGAACCGAAATCAAGTTAAAGAATATAAAACACACAACGACCATGACCGACACCTACACACCAGGGACTCTTGTGGAATTTCCGCGCAACGCTAGTTTCATCAACCACAATGAATACGGCATCGTGATCACAAAAGAGAAATTTCACGCCGCAGGCGGCAAACTGCTCGTCGCGGGAGAAGAGAACCTCGTCTATTTCCGCACTGCCGCAGGCGTGCAGGCATTGCCGATCCGCCTCCCTGACGGCGGAGCATGGCATCCTAAACCTGTCAAGAAGGATCGCGCGCTTGAGGACATCGCCACCCTTGAAGAGAGGCTCAAGACGCTCAAAGAATTCGTGGAACCTCCTACTCCTCAGAAGCCCTGAAAAAATGCAGCCGCACATCGTCAAACAATCACTTGACCTTGACGCCGACGTGCAGCCCTGCCCTGAGTGCGGCAACGACATGTACGCGCTCAAAGGCAGCAAGAAAGCAATCTGCCAAACGTGCGGGTACAAAGAGAGTTGTTGTTTCTGAATATCGTCTTGCATATGTGATTCCGTAAAGAAGCACAAAAGCACATGATTTGGTCTGAGAGAATCAATATAAAGGTGATTACCCTTTACTGGGCTGACGATGGAAATTGAGTACGATAAGGATGCGGATGCGATGTACATACGGCTGCGGCAAGGCGAGTTCGGAAGGACAAAAGAGGTCGATGCCAACACGCTGCTTGATCTTGACAAGAACGGAAAACTTCTGGGCATAGAACTGCTTGATGTCCGTAAAAGGCTCCCTGAAACGCTGGACAACGTCCACATCAAAGGATTGCACGCGACTATCACGAGATAAGGTACTGCACAAAAGAGAGCTGTTGTTTCTGAATATCGCCTTGTTGCATAAATGATTTAAGCTGCCATGCCCCCGTTCGCGTCATATGAGTGAACCTGATGTGTCGTTCAAGGCGTATCTAGGAATACCGGACGTGAGTTGGAATGGCATTGGTAGGCATCTTGGACACATCATCGACCAAACATTGAAGGAGAAAGGGCTCACGACCGGACACGTGTGCGGTAAAGTGCCTGTGCCAGAGGACTATCTCGAAGAATACATCCATGGCAACACGTACGGCGCCAGCAGCATCGGCTGCTTCGGTCCCCCGATCATGTTCGGGTATCTGGGCGTGGCAGCGGACAGAATATTTTCGCTGGGTTCTCCGCAGGAAAAGCGGGACGCATGTGCGCTCTTGTGCAGTTATCTTACCGCACTAAGCACGGAGTCAATGACCGGGTTTCTTCAGCACCCTCCAGGTGCACCACTACGCAACCACATACTCAAACGTTTCAACAAAGCGGCAGAAAAGTATGACGTGTGTCCATGGGACACGTATGCTCACCGCTGGAAGTACATGCTGCGTGACGGAACCTTTTTCACATCTGAAGAAATGAATGACTTCTCATTGATGTTCACGATACAGGTCAACAAACTCGTGCCAGTGCGAGAACAGACACGGGCCGAGCGCTTCGAAATCCACGAACGCTGGCAGGGAGGTGGCGGATTCGGCATACCTGGACCGACGATGGATGAGGTCTTGAGAAGAAGTGGCGCGGATGGTCCTGAAGACTACTGGAAGCTACCTCAAGGAACGCCCCGGACGCAGCACTATAACGAGAGTTATGTCGATGAGATCAACACAAATCTATCCATATCGATGCCGTTGTGGCTCGAGGCACACAAATTAATGAATGTAGACCGGCCGGCAGTCCTCAACGCAATTCAACAAGCAGAAGAAGCTGAGCGACAGCGCTTCAATGCGAGTGAAGGAGAGTATACCAAGCTACGTAAAGAAGTCCAGGACATCTTGGGCAAGGAGTCTCCGTAACGAACTCCGTTGTTTCTAGGTTGAGAGTGCTGACGTTGGCACACTAGTCGCAGGAAGCAACACCTTGCCTTCAGCAGGCAGTCCTGGTCGCCATGACGTGAATTGCTGGTATGCGTAATGAATCATCCCGATCAGTTTCGGCACGGACTGTTTCATCTGCGGGTGGACGAATTCGGGCGCCAGGTCTTCAGTCAAGACAAAACCAACGGCTCGCATCCCGCGGGCTTGGTATGCATTCGTGGACTTCACCTTCTGGTCTATGAACTCCTCGTTGTCGAACGAAAACCCTGTCTTTACGAGCAACGCGGAACTACACACCATGAATGGCTTTCGGACAATTTCATTGAACCGTCCGCCAACTATCTCATCATGAAGGTGGTGATAGCCTTCCACGTCGTCCCATATCGAGTATACTGCAGACAACGACGACGTGGTGAGGAACATGCACCTCGATGCGTGTTTGTCGCTACCCACGTTGACCGAGTACACAAGATTCCTCTCTGCCACAGTATACAGCGTTTTGCGGCACTTGCTACCCGGCAGTTGGCATATGCTTGCGAGCATCATCGGCAGCACTCCCCGGCCATACCAGAGGTCCGACACGACAGGATGCATGCCCTTCTCAATGACCTGGACGCTAGCTGCCGGAGAAGCAGGTATGCGCTGCGCCGCGTCTGTCCTGATCAATGGCAGCTGTTCTTTTGGCTGCGGCAGATCGGGCATTGTTCCGACCACCGTCACTCCGTAGGGCGGATTGACTTGTGCCTTCAGGAGCGATGCGTCGTCGAACACTATCTGATCGGGCCCGATGCAGCCCTCGCGTTTGAGGATCATCGCACGCTCGATGACGTTCTCGAGCTGCCTGATGTTCCCCGCCCATTCATGACGGCACAGTTGTTCCAGCGCAGATGGCGTGAACGAATCGATATGGAGTCCTGCAGGTGCGTATTTCGCGTTGTACTTCTCCAGCAAGTGCTGCGCGATGAGCGGAATGTCCTGCCGCCGCTCCTGTAGTGAGGGCAGATGCAGCGGGAACGTGTTGATACGATAGAAGAGGTCGCGCAAGAACTTGCCATCCACTATCGCCTTCTCCAAGTCGCGGTTGGTCGCAGCGATGATGCGGGTGTTCACAGGCAGCGTGGTGTTGTCACCCACACGCGTGATCTCGCGTTCCTGCACCATGCGCAGGATCTTCGACTGCAAATACGGTGGCATCTCGCCGATTTCGTCCAAAAAGAGCGTTCCGCCCTCTGCCGCCTCGACGAGTCCTGGTTTGTCTGCGTGCGCGCCCGTGAACGACCCTTTTTTATGACCGAAAAGTATGGACTCGAGCAGCTCTCCAGGGATGCCTGCGCAATTGACCGGCACGAAAGGCCGTTGGCTTCCGGCATTGTAATGCAACGCCTTGGCAACAAGTTCTTTGCCCGTTCCAGTCTCACCACGGATGAGCACGGTAGTAGGAAGAGGCGCCAGGATATTGATGTGGTGGAACAACTGAACCATCGCAGGACTTTGTCCGATGATGTAGTGCCCGTTACCCTTGTGTTGCGGCCCCACCGCAATGCAGTATTTGGGAGGCTCGTAATTCTTGAATTGGACAATATCCATCATCGTCCAGCCGCTGGACGTGACCTTAAAAGCGTTATGGACGCCAAGAGAGCATTGCCACACCCTCAATTAGCTGAAGAATTCTGTCTCTACTTCTTCCGTGGATCGTCGGCAGGGTTCACGTACGTGATGCCCCAGGGGCCCACGCCATACACTTGGAACACGCTGTCCTCGAGCGCGGTCGCGTACATGGCATGACCGGTCGGGAATGCCGCGAAGCTGCCTTCTGCAAGAACGGTCGCGTCCTTGTCGATCGTCTCACCTGCGCCGAAGCGCAACGCACCCGAAAGGATGGTCACGTGCTCGACTGCAGGATGCGTGTGCGGCGCGATGACGTACCCTACCGGCACTTTCAAGCGGAACGTGAACGGCTCGGCCTTCGACAGGTTACCTTCAAGGACCATGATGTACGCGCCAGACGGCAACGATGCAGGAGCCGCTTTCCACTCGCGCGACCCTGCAGGCACGATGATCGACTCACTCGTTTGCGCCAACGCGGCAGTCGGTTGTACTGTGGCAGGTGCGGGTTGTGCTTGCTGTTGCGCCGTTTGAGGCGCGCACGCAGCGACGACCATGAGAACCGCAAGAACCGAAAGTACACCTAATTTCATGAAAGAGCATAACACTCCCTGCCTTAATAACTTTTGCAATTTCCCGCCACTACCTGTTCGGTTCAACGATGAGCGTCTTGAAACCGTACTTCGTGGCATAGGCGTCTATATGGTCTCTTGCGATAGCGCAATACTTTATGTCATGGACGGTAGCGCTGAGTTCATAGCGCACTCCCTCAAGTCGCCCTTCCTCCACCGCAACCCTCACCTCAGAATCCCGAATGCGATTGACGATGGTCATCACCGCCCGGTCAGTCACCAACGGCAGCCAAGGACGACAGACGATGATCTTGTCATAACGATGCCAATGATCACGGCCAAGCACCATTTCTGAAAGGGTCTTTATTCCGGTGTCCTTCCAAACCCTCGCGCTATACCCCTCAACCTTCGCGCACGCCAGTGCCATGCCCTGCAGCATCGACCAATACTCAACGAGAACGTCAGGTTGCATACGTCGCTCGAAAAAAGCAGTGCCTGATAATACTTGTGATTCAGCAATGGTTTAAGTATGCGAAACGCGTATTGACCGCATGGACGAAGGCCTCCCGTACCAGCGCAAGACGCACAAGAAACGCAAGAGCGGAAAGTTCTTCAAGCGCGGCGGGCCGCATCGGACCAAGAAATTCGCACATGACTGACACAACCGCATTCCAGGACCGCGTCTACGCGAAGCTGCGCGATGTTCCAATGGGCAAGATAACAACGTACGCCGATCTCGCGCACGCGCTCGGCATCGATTCTCCTCGTGCGATCGGTCAAGCGTTGCGTAGGAACCCGTACGCGCAACAAAACGCCGGGCGTTTTGTGCGCACGGGCCAAAAGCCCGTTGCTCCTGCCGTCCCGTGCCATCGCGTCGTCGCATCAGATGGATCGATCGGCGGGTTCATGGGCGCACGGACAGGTGCGCAAGTGACGAAAAAAATCGAATTGTTGGAGAACGAAGGCGTGGCGATCGAGAAGGGTCGCGTGAACGAGTTCTTATCAAAACGTCACGTCTTCACACGCCAGTCTTGACGTGGCTGAGTATGCGTTCGTTCACGTCATACCCTGGCGTCGTGAACATCATCCTGACGGCTGCCTTGACGTCGTACGGTATCCTGACCAGCGATACGCCGGTGCCGTCGATGATGGCGTAGCCCGCGCGCTTGTCGCCATCGCGCGGAAGCCCCACTGAGGGCACGTTGACGAGCACAGGATGGTCGTCACAGTTCATGAACGAGAGCGTTCTCTTCCTTTTCCCTTGCACCAAGAACGTCCCGTTGTCAAGGAGGTATGGCTTGTGCGTGTGGCCGAAGACCGCGGCGTAGGGCGCAGTCATGCATCTGGCAGTATTGGCTACTTGAAGTTCTTGCACGTACGCAAGGACCTCAAGCATCGGGGGTGTCGGCTGACCGTCATCGGACATCAAGTACTTGCTGAAGCGTTGCTTCCTCGCGGCGAACGAACCGCCCGCGTTTGGTTTGGCGTGTGCTGCGACAAAATGGTCGAAGAGGAGTTGCAATGGTAACGACCGCAAGTAGTCCCTATCGTCGTCGCACAACATCCTGTGTGTCCAACGGAAGGATTCGTACCAACGAGGAGAGATGTGATGGTCGAACAGGCTCAACTGCAACGCGTCGTGGTCGCGCGACATCACGACGCGGTCATGGTTGCCTGCGATGACGTGCTCACAACGTTGCTTCACGCGTTCGATGCACTCGCGCGGACGGGGCCCATAGCCCACGATGTCGCCAAGACAGACGATCTCATCGATGCCTTCCTTGTCGATCTGCGCAAGGACTGCGTCAAGCGCGACGATGTTCGCGTGGATGTCCGCGATGAGCGCGTAGCGCGTGTCCTTGACCATGAGGTGTCGTTGCCACCACCCCTTCTTTTAAAGAATGTGAATCAACTGTCCTTAGTGCTCTCGACCCTTTCTGCAAGCAGGAATTCTTCAACAAAGTGCTGGATTTCGGGCCTTTCGATGAACGGATTCGGGTTTTCTGTATCATCAGCGCGATAGGAAAAACCAAGAAAATACGCGGCAATGCTCTCACAGAGCTCTTCGCTTATGCACGTCTTGGGATCATGCCGCGGATGGCCCTCGAACTTGTTTTGCCATCTGTATTCTGACGCGTAATGCGATATGGGCGGGTGCTTTTCTGCAAGGTTGGCAAATTCGATCACGAACTCCAGACCATTCACGACACGACCGCTTGATCCCAAGCGAAGCGCGTAATCATCGACATAGAGTGCGGGTTGAGCGAGCGTATGCCCGATCTCGTGCAAAAAACCTTCTGCGAGAACGATTGTGCGTTGATGTTCTGGCACCGTTTGTGGCATCTTGTAGAGCCAGACATCTGCCGTGGGACGCTTGAGTTCGCGCCACGGTGAGTAGTCGCAGTATGAAGGAACAAATGATGTGGGCGTCAGCGCATCATCAACCTTGGTTGTCGTCGTTATCTGGCCGTCCAATGAGTCATGGCGAAACCACGTTGTGGGTTGGCCTACAACCTTTCTGAGAATGGATCTCTTCCTCGCAGATGCAGGGAAGAGGTCGAACAATCCACCAAGCACATTGGCATCAAGTTGGATGCACTGTGTGTTCTCGATGGGAAATGGCAATGGCTGTTTTGAGATGCAAGGCAGAGAAACACCCGCACGTTCGTACCATGCGAGCGTTGGACCCATCTCGAAACCAGTCATGGAGCCCTGCTCGACTACCGCTTCTTCTTTTTCTGCTTCTTGATCTCCTTGTCGAGCTTGAGCTTCTCAAGGAGTTCCTTGTAGCGGTTTCTGATCGTGACTTCGGTCACGCCTGCGACATCAGCCACTTCGCGCTGCGTGCGCTTCTCGCCGTGGATGAGCGCGCTCACGTACAGTGAAGCCGCTGCAATTCCTGTGGGGCCGCGGCCGCTCGTGAGTTCGCTGTTCTGCGCGCGCTCAAGGATCTCAACAGCTTTACTCTGCGTCTCGGCGGCCAGCTTGAGGCTGGAAGCGAAGCGTGCGATGTAGTCAGCGGGATTGCTTGGCAGGATCTTGATGCCGAGTTCGCGCGTGACGAAACGGTAGGTGCGTCCGATCTCCTTCTTCTCGATGCCGGAAGCTTCCGAGAGCTCGTCGAGCGTGCGGGGCACTTCGTGGCGCCTGCATGCTGCGTAGAGCGCGCCGGACACGACGGACTCCATGGACCTGCCGCGCACGAGGCCGCGCTGGACCGCCTGCGTGTAGATCATGGCCGCCTCTTCCTCGACGCTGCGCGGCAGCTTGAGGAAGGACGAGACGCGCTTGAGCTCTGCGAGCGCGAGTTTGAGGTTGCGCTCGATGGCGGTGCTGATGCGGTACTGCCATTTGCGGAGGCGGAAGAACTTGTTGCGGTCCTTGCTGCCAAGCGCGAGAAGGTCTGCCTTCTGGCCGACCTCAGTGCCGAGACCGCGGTCGAACTGTGTGTAGGTCATGGGCGCGCCGGTGCGGCGTCCACTGTTGCCGGCTTCGCCATCAGAATCGAAATCACGCCATTCCTGGTCGAACTCGACCATCTTGTCCTCGACGACGATACCGCAATCCTTGCAGATGATCTCGCCTTTGTCGCGATTGATGAAAAGATTGATGCTGGCGCACTCAGGGCACTTCTTGACGTACAACATGTGTTCTGACATTGGTCGCGTCCCCCTAACTCCAAAACCCACTAGCGCAACATAGATGCTGCGCAACAACTAATCTTATATAAGAATTTGGCGCACACTATATAAACCTTCCGGTCCATACGTCCACGGTTCACGACGGAAGCCCACCGCAAGACCTTTAAGGCTTGCGGTTCAGCACTTTTCGCAGAAGGCGAACTTGCCTTCCTTCGCAAGGCCGGTGACCGCCATCTCGAGCTTCTTGATGTGTTTTTCCAGATCCTTCTTGAGTTCCTGGTACATCTTGTCGCAGAGCGGATGGTCCTCGCCCTTCGCGTCCTTGCTATACATATCCAGCCTGGACCAGATCTGCTTCAACTGGTGCATGAGCGCCACCTTATCATAATTGCAGTTATGCATATGCCACACCTCTTTCTTCCCACGACAAAACACTATCGGTATAAAAACGCTCGCGTCTAGTTCCGCGCGACGAGGTCGGCGATCTCCTTCTTGGACGGATCCAGCACGAGGAAGGCGGCCTTGACCTTGCCTGCGTCAGTCTCGAGTTCGGCGTCGAACTGCTGACCGACGAATGAAACAAAGCACTGCCTGCTGCGGTCCGTGCGCAGCACACCCTCAAGCGTGTCGTCCGCGAGCTTGCGCTTCATCTCCTTCCTGCAGTACATGTCAATAGCTTGCGTCACTATGTACGTACGCTGGTCTTCCGTCAGCTTCCCGTTCCAGGCAAGAAACACGTAGCCGACGTCATAAGGTGATGCCATGATGTCGACCGCCGCACACGTCGGTATATAACGATTACGCACAATACGTCGTGTCCCACGGCGGCCGCCTTCTTTATATACGAGTCGGACTTGTGACAGCACAGAAAGAGGTGACGCACATCCTGCTCGCATTCCTTGCCGCACTGCCCATCCTGATCGTGTTCGGGCTGATCGTCGGCTATCGTTGGCCTGCAGACAAGGCCATGCCCATGACGCTCCTCGTCACGGCACTGCTCGCACTCACGCAGTGGCACATCACCCTCGTTGCAGTGGGCGTCGCGGTCGCCAAAGGATTCCTCATAACGGTCAACATCCTGTACGTGATCTTCGCCGCGATCCTGCTGTTGCGCATCCTCGAGATCGGCGGCGCAGTGGCCACGATCGACCGCATGCTCGGCGCCGTGTCGCAGGACCGCCGCATCCAGGCCATCATCATCGCGTGGCTCTTCGGCGCCTTCATCGAAGGAGCAGCAGGCTTTGGCACGCCGCAGGCGCTCGCCGCACCACTGCTCGTGAGCCTCGGCTTCCCAGCGCTCGCAGCAGTCATCGTCGCAGTGCTGGCGAACAGCGCACCCGTCACGTTCGGCGCGGCAGGCGTGCCCATCACTGTCGGCATCGGGTCGTACGCCCACGAATACGTCACGGGAGTCACACGCTACGCGTCCGTGCTGCACGGCATCGTCGGCATCATCGTGCCGCTCATGATCGTCATGGTCATGACGCGCATGTTCGGGCAGCGCAAGTCGTGGAAGGACGGGCTGGAAGCCGCACCGTTCGCGCTCTTTTCCGGCGCGGCGTTCACGGTCCCGATGGCCGTCAGCGCGTTCGTGCTGGGCCCTGAACTGGCCAGCATCATCGGCGGCCTCGTCGGCATGATCATCGTCATCATCGCCGCCCGCGCAGGATTCCTCGTGCCGCGCAACGTGTGGCGCTTCCCGCCCCGCGCGCAATGGGACAAATCATGGACGGGCCACCACGTGCCTGACGTGCACGACGGCCGCATGTCACCTACACTTGCAATGCTACCCTACATGCTCGTGGCAGTCCTGCTCGTCATCACACGCCTGCCGCAACTGCCCCTCCAAGCCTGGCTCCAAACCGTCGCCATCACGTTCCCCCTCGGCACCGAGAGCTTCACGTTCTTGCCACTGTATTCCCCGGCGTTCATCTTCCTCGCGTGCGGCATCATAGCCACGATCGTGTACAAACTCCCCCCACACCACGCAGTCATCGAAGGGAAAAAGACGCTCGCACGCCTCCTCCACCCGCTCATCGCCCTCACAGGCGCGGTCGGCATGGTCAACGTATTCTTGGCGACCTCCACAAATCCCCTCGGACTTCCAGGCATGCCTGACGCGCTCGCGGGGGCAGCGACACTGCTTGGCGACGCGTTCAGCGCCGCATCCCCTTTCATCGGCATCCTCGGCGCGTTCATCGCAGGCAGCAACACCGTCTCCAACCTTCTCTTCGGACCGTTCCAGCTCAAGACAGCGCTCGCGCTGGGCCTCGCGCCAAGCATCATCCTCGCACTGCAAAGCGTGGGCGGCGCAGTAGGCAACATGGTCGCCGTGCACAACATCGTCGCAGCGAGCGCCGTCGTCGGGCTCAAACACAGAGAATCGGACGTGATCCGCGCCACCGCGCTCCCGTGCCTCATCTACGGCACGCTCGCGGCCATCATCGGCATCCTGCTGATGACGTTCTTGCTCTAACAACAGGCACGAGCATGCCCTGAACCGAAGCCTTTAAATTGAAAATCCAGACAAAGATACCATAATGCCACTGTCGCATAACCTGGTAGTGCGCTGGTCTTGAACAAAACATCAAGCAAACCAGTTCCGCAAGGAATTGCAGGTTCAAATCCTGCCGGTGGCGTATGAATTTGGGTTCGGATCCTACAGGTGTAGGATGTGAACCTGAAACAGTACGTCTGCCGGCGGCGTTCTGGCGTTTTTGATACGCCTACCTTCGTGGGCACACAAGTGCTACGAGGCTTATATGCGCGCCAGTCCTATGGAGGAACACATGGGAACAGACATCACTTCTATCGGACAAGAATCGCGCAAGACCGCCCTAGATATACACGACTACCCTTCGCGCCTTAAACGCGAACTTGCCTACCTAGAAAAGAGCAAGTTGAGCGTGGCAAACAAGACAGTCATACGACGCTTCCACGACGATTGCTTCGTGCAAGGCCTTAGTAAACCACGTATCATCAAGCTTATCGAAAGCATGCGCACCCTCGCAGGCATGCTACGGGTTGACCTTGAGAAGGCGCAGCATGACGACCTCAAAGACCTCGTGAGCCAGATCGAAACCCACACGTGGACATCTTGGACAAAAGTAACCTATAAGACAATCCTCAAGAAGTTCTACAAGTGGCTCCGAGGCAACAATGAAGACTACCCTCCAGAGGTCAAGTTCATCAAGACCACCCTGAAGCAGAAGGACGTACAGCTGCTTTCCCCTAAAGATCTCATCACAGAAGAAGAAGTCAATCGTGCAATCAACAAGGCGGACCACCCGCGATCAAAGGCATTTCTCGCAGTTCTTGCCGAAAGCGGCTGCCGCGTGGGCGAGATAGGTAATCTCACGCTCAAAAGTGTCTCCTTTGACAGGCATGGTGGTATCCTAAACGTCACTGGAAAGACAGGCTCCAGACGTGTCAGAATAGTCCAAAGCGTCAAACACCTCGCCAACTGGCTCGACTGCCACCCCTTTAAAGACAACCCTGACGCAGCAGTCTGGATTAACGTCGGCGCAGTACACCCCCGAGAACCATCCAAATATGCAGCACTCGCAAAAGTCATCCGCGACGCATTCAAAGCAGCAGGAATACGCAAACGCTGTAACCCGCATATCTTCCGACACAGCAGAGCAAGCATCCTCGCCAACCACCTCACCGAGTTCCAAATGAACCACTACTTCGGCTGGACCCAAGGAAGCGACATGCCAAGCACATACATACACATGACCGGAAAGGACCTAGATGGGGCGATATTGAAGATGAATGAGCAGCCATCAGTCGACACAATACAACTTGTTGACAGAAAGATGCCAGATTTATCAGACGATATGGTGAAAAGTCTCCTAGGTAATGCACAAGTACAATTACTGCTTCGGAAACTGCTAGCAGGTGTGCCGGTTCCTGACTTAATGGAAGCGCAATGAATTAATACGGATGTCATTCTGACGCGTCAGAATGAGCTCTGACCAGGCAGTAAGTCCGATACAGACCCCGAATGCAAGGGAAATTGATCTCGTTAGCGAAGACGGAGCTGAAGCCATCAACTACTATGCAATCCATCATGCGACAAAACAGAAGATTCTCGCAAAGAAGATCTTGAAAAGCAAGGATACTCAGATTTTTTACCCCTACTATTTCAATAGACGGACAGGAAAATTTCAACAAAAATACAAGAAAATTCATTCTATCGCCCTAGATGGTCTTGGAGGAACATTCCCTGACGGGTTCAGTAAAAGTCAGTATAAGTTTGGCGCAACACAAAAATTCAGACCTTTCATCACTGAGCTCGAGGGCGTGGGCATATCTGCTTTAGTCCTAACACGAAGCAAGACTTCAATCAGCAAGGGAATTCTCACATTGAATATCGAAGACTTACAAAAGGTTCAAAAGAAGACATACAAATGCCAGAACCAGAACTCTACGAGAGTCCGCTGCAAGCTGAAGCGGGATCTTTCTAAGATCTTGCCTTCCGAATTTTCGGATTCGTGGGAACCGTATCCATCGGGTTTGATCAAGGACATTTTGACCGAGTATGAGAGCGTTGCTGCGAGACTTTCTAAAGAGGACCAGCAGGAAATATTCAGTATTGCGGGCAGCATCACTGTTAAAGGCGCTGGGGAAAACTCTGCCGTCCTTAGGTCCAGAAACCAGATCAACACTAAGTTGATTGAAACAATCCTGGAAGAATTCGAGAGCAAACTAGGTCGGAAAAATATCAAGGAAGAAGAATGGCAGGACTTCTTCAAAGAGAATAGCTGGATACTTTCACAACTTTTTGCGTATGCCGCAGTATTCGTAAAAGATAGAGCATTTGTCGGAGGAACAACCATTGATAACAGAGGAGGCAGTATCGTTGACTTCCTTTACAAGTGCGGACTCACGGGCAACCTTGCGCTTATAGAAATCAAAACGCAAAGAACGTCACTCATGAATGCAAAAGAATACCGAAATGGATGCTTTTCGATACATAAACAGTTGTCCGGAGCAATCAGTCAAGTTCTTCACCAGAAACACACGTTCCAAACACATTTTGAATCAATTATCAAAGGTAATAAGGATCTTGTAGGTTTTAACCCGAAATGTCTTCTCATCGCGGGTAGAATATCTGACTTAAACAAAGAGCAGAAACAGTCATTCGAACTTTTTAGGAACAGCAATTCTAATGTTGATATCATCGCGTATGATGAACTCCTTTCTAAAATAAAGATGATTCTGAGTGTGTTTACTGGGAAAGTAACCACCCTGCGAAAGAAGAAGAAACAGAGAAGTAGGAAACGTAAGTAGATTCTCATCATTGTCGCCACAGTTATGCTACAAACTTCTTATAGAATTCTTACCACAGTATGATTGTCAGCGACGTGTGTCGTTGAACTACGTCGGTAACGCTCATGCGTAAACTGAGAAAATGATTCAGGTTAGCGTGAGCTCTCAACACATGGAGGGGATCAAGTGGCGCGAGCCAAGAAATGGAAGTACGCGAAAAATGCACGGAGGCGACGGTTTTGCGATCGATGCTCCCGTCGGCTCCGCAAAAGCGAAGCGAGACTGTGCGGCGAGTGCTATTTCGAACTCGCCCAAGGCAACACGACGGAGGTCGAACAGAATGAACGTATTCGAAAGCTTGTGGACGAGATTACGAGGGAGGATGGAGGGAAACAATGAGACAGACTACGAAGAACGTGCTGATGCCGCTTCTGGCGACATTGATGTTGATGACGATGGTGATGCCAGTGCTGGCGCAGACGCCACCCGCACCATCCGCCGCTGACATCGCGAAGTTCGACCAGGTTCTCCAGCCTGTCTGGAAGATCTACAACATGGTCAGGTACATCGCGACGGCAATCGCGCTCGTGGTATTGTTGTTTGCTGGCATCAAGTACATGATGAGCGGCAACAACGCAGGGGATCGGGACAACGCGAAGAACATGGTGGCCTACGTCGTGATAGGCCTGGTGGTGATATGGGTAGCACCCTACGTCGTGCAACTCTTTACCTCGTAATGGGGTTGCTGGTCGCCACCGCGGCGATAGCATTTCCTTGCGAGCGTACGCTCGACCCTGATAGCTGCCGCGCCGTGTTAATTGCGGGCCTTCCCGAGCATGAGACGCAAAGCATCCTTGCGTCAATGATTGCCGATACCCGCGCTTGGAACGGCGCAATAACACCGCAAGGACCACCCGCCGGAACAAGCGGTATCAACCGAGGAATCGTGCGGAATGCATGGGTCCGCATCCTTGCAGTCACGCCAAGCGCCTATGACGGCGATGTGCTCTTGATTCCAGCGCAAGGGGAAGTCCTGACACTGCATTCGTACAAGATCACGACCCCATCGGGAACCGAGCGTGGTGACTGCAGGACAAGATACTCACTGCAGTACACGTCTACCCTTGACATCCGTGCGAATGGTAAACTCATCGGTCACGATAGAGTTAGTGCATATACTGTCGACTCGGACGCAGACTTTCAGGCAGAACTCAGGATTACGATACGATTGGCAGTCAAGCACTATGACTGGCAGTACGACGATGATGGCAAGCGCTGCGTGTACTCACGCACCGAACAACGAAAGGACGTCGTTACCGTTTCGGACAGTCTCTCTGCACGATTGCACAGACCAAAAATCACGGCACGTATCGAAACGCTCGCGGATCAAAATGGAGGCGTTGAGATTCGTCCTGTGGTTCTCGGAGCGATGCGATACACTCTTCGTGCGGGTGATGCCGTGTTCGAACAACAATCAGCAGAGCTCGAGCCATTCCTTGGTCCCGGCCCCTATTATCCGTTTCAGCAGCGAGTCAGAGCGGTCAACAGGACGCGTATCGAAGGCATGCGGTACGGCAATCAAGGTATCGTGGTTGTGCCATCTGTATGTTCATTCGAGCTGTCTGATTACTTCACGTCACGCGCGCAGTCCTGCGCTATTGACGCGAACCTCGAACCGTTGAGCATATCCACTGAGAGGACGTTTTATCAGAAAGGAGAGGATGTCCACGTCCATGTCAACGGTGCGGATAGTGTCCAACTCAGTTATGCGGACACAGTTCAGATAGTCGCACAAGACGCGACACTGAAGGCCGCACAAGGCCATTCTATGATTCACGTCCAAGCAGGCGGCCGAAACGCATGGAAGGCTATCAGTGTCGAGAGCGGCGCATGGGATTCGGTATGGGCTGCATTGTCTGCGGCTCCTGTTGTTCTTGTGCTGTGGCGCGCAGCACGCTTCGCCCTCGGTGCAGTATGACGTGCAGCATAACCGACCTTGCAGGATGCATGGTAGGGGAATTGCGAGATGCCATCCTGAAGATCATCAACCTGCCACTACAACCATTACTCGACGCCATCAAACTACTCCTGACGCAACCTGCCACAATAGAACCACTCGCGCCAATCTGGGCCATCATCATCTACATCATCTCGTTGTTCTACGGCCTCGTCCTTCTCTGGGCTGGCTTTTCCTTCATCATCAGCGGCCACAGCCCTGAACGCCGAGAACGCGCCAAAGAATGGCTACAGAACGCCATCCTCATGATCGCCCTCGTCCAAGGCAGCTACTTTTTCTACCAACTCATCACAGACCTTGCTTCCCGCCTCACGACAGGCGTGATTAGTCTCATCAATCCGCAATTCTTTCTGCTCACCATCGACAACCTTCCCAACATCGGGTTGGAAATCGTCTTTGGCTGGCTCTACATGATGACACTGACATTGACCGTCATCATGCTCGGACTGACGTACATGGTGTCAAGCATCGGCGTGATCTTCTTTCCGCTAGGAATCTTCCTGTGGTTCATCCCACCATTGCGCGACGTTGGCAAGTTCATCCTCTCCAACATAGTCTTCGTCATCTTTCTTCCATTCTTTGCTAGTCTCATCCTCTTAGGAGCCAGCCTGCTCGCCAGCACCGGACCATTTGCCATGATGAAAGTACTCCTCAGCATCCTGGCATTCACTACCATCAACCTCTGGTTCATCCTCCTCGTACTCCTTCTTGTCGTCCGCAGCGTCTTCAGCATCCTTCGCAGCGACATCGCACAGGCATTCATGATGATCAAAGGCCACTTCGCCGCAGCGATGGCCGTCGAGACAAGCCATCCCGGAATGAGGCCACGATGACCTACGAGATACCCCAAGAACTCCAATACAAGGAACGTATCGTCTTCGGGCTAACCACACTCCAAGTCGTCTATGCGAGCATCACCGCCTTCATCATCATCCTCATCTTCCGGTTGCGCGTCGATATCTGGTGGCGCGTCGGCATCGCAAGCATTCCGCTCATCGTCGGGCTGCTGCTCATATTCGGCAACCTCACCGAAAGGGCGCAAGACCTTTGGTTCTACTTCCGCACAAGAAGATTCTCCAAGTACACCAAGGCAATGAAGGAATGGTTGGGACACATCTCTGTAGAGAAAGATCACCTCACCGTCCGTCTGGGCAAGCAACAACGACGCATAGCCATCCTCAGCATCGAACCTGTCAACTATAAAATCAAGCCAACTCAAGAAAAAGAGGCTATCATCAAATCCTTCCGACGATTCCTCAACAGCCTCGACTTCCCGATCCAACTCTTCATCAGCACAGACCCCCTGGACTTGACTTCGTACTTGCAGCAACTCAGCCAACGCACAGCACAAGGTCACGAGCATCTGTTCCAGAGTCACAAGGCAAGCATACTTGACATCATGCGCAAGCGCCAGACACATAACAGACAATTCTACCTCATCGTGCCCGAACAAGATGGCGCACTAGATGCTCAAGTCGCCGTCGTCCAAAACACGCTCGCCAGCATGCACCTCAAGCCACAACGACTCACGAAAACCGCCATCACCTCTGTTCTCCAACGACAATTCAACATCAAGAAACAGGACGGCCTCACGCCAACCTACGTCATCAACAAACCAACCTACGCAGACATAGACGGCCACCTGCACAGAGTCATCGCGGCACACGGCTATCCCCGCACCGTTGAGGACGGCTGGCTGGACAAACTCATCACAGCAGAAGGCAACTTCGACATCAGCCTCCACATCGAACCCTACCCCATCGACCAGACACTCCTGATGCTCAACAGAGAGATCCAAAAACAACGCGCAGACCTCTATGCAGCTCAGATCAAAGGACAATTCCTGCCAAGCCTCGACATCCAATACAACGACACGAAAAACGTGCTGGATGGCATCCAACGCGGCGAGAACCGCCTCTTCCAAGTCAGCCTCTACCTCGACATCAAAGCAACAACTCCCGAACAGCTTGATACCCAAACCCGACGAGCAACATCCTACCTCAACAGCATGCTCATCATCCCGAAAATTCCCACTTTACGCATGGCAGCAGGACTCCAAAGCATGCTCCCACACGCCAACAACGCACTCGCCCAACGACGCTTCATCACGACACAAGCGCTCGGGGCATTCTTCCCATTCACCAGCCCCTTCCTCGTCCTTGAAGACAACGGCGTGTTTTTGGGACTCAACAGGAACGGCCTGCCCATCATCAAAGATATCTTTGCCCTCAACAATGCCAATGGCTCGATTCTAGCGACAAGCGGCAGCGGCAAAAGCTACACTTCCAAACTCCTGATCAGTCGCTACCTCATGAGCGGCACCAAAGTCATCGTCATCGACCCACAAGGAGAATACGTCAAGCTCGCGAAGGAATACAAGGGCAGTGTCATCGACATCAGCAGAGACAGCGAGACAATCATCAACCCACTCGACCTGCTTGGGCACTCTTTTGTCGAGAAACGATTGGCTTTGCTTGACCTGTTCAACATCATGTTCGGCCAACTCACCGAAGGCCAACGCGCCATCCTTGATCGCGCAGTGAGCAAGACCTACGCACTACGAGCCATCAACGAAGACACCAAAACGCCAACCGACCCGCCAACCCTCGGCGACCTCTACCACCAACTCGAAGTCCTCAAACGACAAAGCACAATGTACGAGCGAAGCAGCTATGCCACCCTCCAGAACAGACTCAGCATGTACGTCGATGGCGTCTTCAGCTTCCTCAACAGACCGACAAAGATCAAACTCGACAACAACTTCGTCGTCTTCAACATCGGCAACATGCCAAAACAAGTCAAGCCCGTCATCATGTTCCTCCTGCTCGACTACATTTACATGCGTATGAAGCAAGACAGGCAACGCAAACTCCTCGTCATCGACGAAGCGTGGTCACTCCTGCAACACGCACAAGACCAAAGCTACATCTTCGAGATCGTCAAAACCTGCCGCAAATTCAACCTCGGCCTCCTCATGATCACCCAAGACGTCGCAGACCTCCTCCAAAGCAACGCCGGACGGGCAACCCTTGCCAACAGCAGCTACACCATCCTCCTCCGACAAAAAGCAAGCATCATCAACAGCGTCCAAGAAGTCTTCCACCTCAGTCACGAAGAACGCGAACACCTCATGGCAAGCTGCCCAGGAGAAGGCCTGCTCATGATGGACAACGACCACCACGAAATACGCATCATCGCCAGTCCGAAAGAACACGAACTCATCACAACCAACCCAGATGAACTACTCCAACTCGAAGGCGACACCGCACCAAACACCACACTCGCCGTCAAGAAAGTCCTCATCCAACTCGACCTCGCCAAAGGATTCTACCGCAAGAGTGTCCTCTCTCCAGAAGAGATAGACTACCTCAGGCGGAATGGATTCATCCAAAGCAAGCACGTCCCCATTCGGTCCAACAACTATGCAGTGTTCCTTGTCCGCAAAGAAGGCAGAGCGACCACTGAACACACTTACCTCACACACGCTGTCTATGAAGAGATATTGCGTCACACTCCACACGCATGGCTCAACAGCACAGTGCGCAACAACGATGTCAACCCAGACATTGCGTTCAAGAACGACAAGGGACAAAAGTGCGCATTCGAAATTGAAACAGGAGCCAACTTCAAACACAGACCAGACTACCTCGCTACCAAAGTCGAACACCTCAACACACACTATCCAAACAGATGGTGGTTCGTAATCGCATACAACCACTGGCGCAAACGCTACCAAAACAAGTTCGGCAACAACGTCCTGCTACGCCACGACCTGCCACAATTCTGCAAGACTCGCCTAGGCAAACCCTCCCCCTCTCTATATGAATTAACTTCCAACTGCCAGACGAAAAATATCGACGAGAACGACAAGGCAGTGAGACAGATCAAAAAAGAGACTGGCAGTTCAAACAAGGCCCAAAAAGCAACTGCCAATCCAGCTGTGCAAACAAAAACAGGAGGCAAAAAACATGGTAGAAGGACTCGGACCAAGAACACGAAGAAAATGCCACGCGTGCGGCGACAACCTACACCAAAACGATGACGCACTCTGCTGCCTATGTAGTTGTGGATGGCAATGAAAGACCACTTGGTGCGCTGCTTCAACACCAACTGCACTGCCGCGTTCACAATGAGCATCTGGCAACAACAGGGCTACATCTGCCCTACATGCAATGAATCGATCGGAGATATGGAGGAACCTATGATCTACGTTGAATGCGAAATATGCGGAAGAGAAAAAGGATCAGTCAATCCAACAGAAGACTACTGCTGCCGAAGGCTTATGACAGTCGTGGAGTGACAAAATGGTACGATGCAGAGACTGCTTCATGCCTGTCGATGAATTTGATTGGGAAGAACGAAAGTGTCCGAACTGCGGAACAGTCGTTGGAGTACTTTAGGTCCGAAAGATCTAAAAGCTGTAGGATTTTCATTAGGCCTATGACTCCAAGAATGAAGTGCGAGAAATGTGGTGCGCTGTCTCAAGTTGACCCTCAATATGGCGCCACAGGATTCGATGGAAGTATTTATGCCGTTCATTTATGTTCGACGTGTAGTAGAGAAGCCATTACGGACTAGTGGCGTGATCCCAGTTCTGCATCCAATCCTTCACTTGTTCCGCCGTGAGTTTCGGTGCATTGGTAAGGTCACTGCGGTAATGGGTTCCAGAAACGCCTTCTGGTTCTTGCGTTCTAAACCGGGGAACGCTTTCAGCGCCATACCATGCTAGTTGTCGTGATGCCTCAAGATCATTGAATCTCGGACCAGTATCACTTGAATTGTCCATTCCCGCACTTCGTACGGCTTTCTCGAGCTTGATAAAGTAAGGCGTTGCTCGAAGGTTCTTTTTTGCCTCTTCGATTAGCGACCTCAGAGACAGACCTGCGTCTTCTTCTCGCAGCATCATTGAGACAATTGAAATTTCTTCTGATGATAAGGAAAAGAGTTGTCTGTGAGAGAATTCGTGTATTCTTTCTGGTTTCGAGGTTGTTTTTATTTCAATTCGGTGATTGCCTTTTGAGAAGTCAAATAGGCGAGTCGGTTCACTGTGCCAATGTTCAGCCCACATTGCGAAACCACCAGTAGTTTTCATGAAAAATAGTTCTCCCCAGAGCCCTTGTCTTTCTTTTGCTAGATCTGCTGCGGCTCCCATTTTGAATAGACTCACAAGCGAATAGAACATTTGAGATAGAGAGTAAGATGACAAATCCATTCCTGGATCCAGAAGCACGGAGTCCAGCACTGTTATGAATGTCCGCCAGTCAGAAGCGTCTGTGCTAAGGCATCGAATACTGTGGTAGCGACCAGTTTCGCTGCGTCGCTCATTGACAAAAAGCTGAAATTCAGTTGCAAAGTCAACCTGTAGCTTTGAGGTCTTTATTGCAGGCGAATTCAATTCTTCTCCTGCCTTGATGAATATGCAGGGTCTCCCTTGAGAGTCAACCCCAATCAAGACTCCTTGTCGATTTGAGTGTTCGATTACGCTGAAGTCATGTTTAACTTTGGATTTCTTCAAGGCATCAAACTCTTGGTTCAAGCTCATTCTGTTTCCCCTCGAACGATGAAGGACATATCTAGTTGGGGATTATTTGGGACATAAATTGCGACAGCAGTGGTCTGGAATAAATCATTTCTTGAAGCATCGGTAATTGTTACATAGTGAATTTGTAGTTGTACCTTGTTGTTATGAACTTCTCTATCTCCACGATAGTTCGCGCGACGTCCCTCCATTAGATTGTTGATGTTGCTTCCATCAAGTTGTCTATGACGCTCATTGCCTCTGCTCATTAACACTACGTCCACTGAACCGAGTCGTCCAGCCTCTGAAAGTCGGGTCAGATATTCAATATAATATTCCTTTTCCCAACCAGTGCCGGTAAAACTAAGCGGCCCGAGCAATTCGGATATTACTTCGGTGACTGGACACTCCCTTACAAATGTGTGAGTTGTACCTACATTTTCGTCTGCGCCTCTGTGGCGTGAAAAGAAGCGTTGGATAATGATTTTGTTCGACGATACGCTACCGATGTCCTCAATTGGAGTACGTTGTGTGTCCCATCCCCCTGGTCGGAATTCTTTGTAGCGTGCTACGCTTCTTCTGGTGGGATTCATCCGTAAGTTAGAATCTAACTGGAAGAAACGGGGCCATCCCCGAATCTGAATACCTTGACGGATATTGCGCCTGAGGGAGTCCCAGAAGTCATCCTCGTGTTCCAGTATGCCGCGATAATCCTCAATCGCGCGAGTAGGTAGAAAGATTCGACAGATATCTATGTACTCCGCCTTGTAGCCAAACCATCTTGCTCTTTGTTCCACAGTATCTACATTCGTGTTGCGTGCTCTTCTCACCATGTAAGATGTTGTGAGATCCTGAATGGTTACACCTCGTCCGAGTATGTTCCCTCCAATCACGATGTTGTTTTCAAGCGTGAAGTTCTGCTCGGCGATTTGGGTGCCTTCAGGAAGACTGTTTACCATATGGGGTTGGCACGCTGTAACTTCAGACGGAAGAGCCTCCTGAATCTCATCCCACGGCGGTGGGTTCGAAACGGTCCTTATGAGATCGTCATATCCTTGCTTGAATTGTGTCATTAATTGTTGTCTGTTTGGATCGTTTCTGCGGCTCGCCAACCGCGTCTTCCAATTGTCAAGTAGGTTCTCAACAGCAGTCCACATTTGCTCATGTCCGGCGCGGATATGTGTTGTATGAATGAGCATTGAGTGCTTTCTACGGGGTAATCTGCTATGGCGAATAGCCGCCCCCACAAAAAATATGGCTAGTGCTTGTTGGAGGCTCTCTGGAATTACCGATAGAGTGCCATCCTCGGGTACGTCGGTAATTTCGCGAACGAACCTCGTATATGATTGAGCCCCGAAGAATAGAGATCCGCCACAATACCCTGAACCCGGTTCTATCAACTCGCAAAAGTCGGGACTCAAGTTGTCTACGGTTTCCAACAACAGATTGGATTGAGGTGTCGCAGTGTAGGCTAAATATGCATGACAAGGCACGGCTTGCCGTAGAGCTTGAATTTTACTATATACCGCCGATTGTTCACCCGTTCGGAAATAACTGTTCAAGGAAGCTTCGTCACCCTCGTCATCAATAATCAGCGTTGGTCCTTTGGGAATTGCTGCGGACTCTAGTATTTTTGCAGCGTTCCGAATGTGAGTTACATTCTTCATCACGGATATAACGGCACATCTATTCATTTCAAGGTGACCACGTATTCCATTTACATCGCCGCCGCGTGGATTGCGAAATATGGTGATTCTGTTTGCGACAGCATAGTTTCCTGATGTCAAATCTCGATCGAGCCTTTCACTTGTCTGCCTGTGAAGCGATTTCTTGGTTCCCGCTAGCACGATAACCTTATTGTAGCCGTTTGCAGCTGCAAGAGCAATCAATATTGTGAAGGATAGAGTCTTGCCGCTCTGAATCTTCCCAATAGCTAATCCTGTTCTCTTTATCGGTCTGCCCCGTGGATTTGGGCAGTGAGCCAGTAACCTGGCGGCTGACCAAAGTGACCGATTGAATTCATCAACTGACATATGCTGAGAATATCTTCTTCTCAATTCTTCAATTTCGGGACATTCTACATCAATAGTCCAACTGTTAGCTTCAGCTTGAACTGCTTCAATTTCCATAGTTTTAGTTATCATGTGCCTTTGATTTCTGAAGCTATCCTGAGTACTCTATTCATGTAGTTGCGGAAATCGCCAGGATCAATCTTTCCGTCGCTTGATGTCATGCGCGCAATTTTCTCCGCAAGAGCTAGAGCGAGGATGAACTTCTGTATCAATTCCAACATTTCGGAATTTCCCAGATATTTTTCGAAGAAGGGATGCTTCGAATTCAAGTATACTAATATTTCTGACTCTGAGGGGTATTCTACACTCATCCATGATGCATCAGATATTGCACCTTGCCAATATATTTTAAACACAAGATTTCCCTTTGGTTGTTGTAGCGTGAATGTGATCGGGCCGTCACTCTCGGCTTTTATTTTCTTAAGATCTGCGGCCTCTCGCTTGCCTGATGGAAGTGGAGTTGGAACTGCGAGTTCTGCACGGATGGCTTTCAGGAAGTCTTTGTTTTCAAATATTTTACGTACTTCTGTTGCGGCTTCTTGCATATCTTTCTTTGTTGTGGGTAACTGCTTCTTTCGGTAGATCTCCGCCTTCTCCATGTAGTCTTTTGATGCTACTTTCAAAGCTTCAATAAATTTGTCTTCAAGCCCCCCTGACCAATCAAACATATCTTTGGCCTGAGTAACGGGCCATTCATCCATGTGCAGTTCGCCGATGAGACGTTGCGATCTGAACGTATTGCCCTGTCCAAAGACCTCGTCGGGCTTGTATCCTCGATCCGGCCCTCCGAGAATGACTCTACCTCTTCGAAGAAGCACGAATCCAGCGTCTCGCTGGCTGCCTGGGTCCCTTATGCCAATCCAACCGTGTACTGGAAGTCGCACATTTTCTGATTCCCATGAGACTCCAAACTTTACGTCTTTCTTCCAAATTGTTTTCTTCCCGCCCGGCCTGTCTTCTTCCAGAACATTTGGAGGCGTAAACGTTAGGGGCACGTTGTTCCACTTGATGTCAATCTCTCCCGACGCCAAGTCTAGTCTGTACATGCTGCTCAATTGCTCTTTGATTCTGCCAATTGTTTTAGAGTGCATTGGTTTGTACACGTCATCGATTGTAAGGATAGTATAATGCTCGTTGGGATTCGCAGTCTTTGAACCTACGATAAGCAGTTCACTACCTTGGTGCGCAAGTTCGTCAACATCCATGAAAACGCTGTAGCGTTCTCCGGACCCAAGGCGCGTCGTTTCAATTTTCCACTTACGACCAAACCAACATGCAGCGGTCTTTAGTCCCATTCCAAACTCGCATCGCCCGGAAGGATCGGCAGGAGGAGAATTCAATTGTACGGCTCGGTGCAGTTCAGCAATGTCCATGCCGTTACAATTGTCCCGAATCACAAGACGATTCTTCTGGGCGTCATATTCAATGTCAATTACACACTTTTTTGATCCATCTTTTCTGAACGCCTTGAGAAGTTCGTTTTTATGGCTGTAATAATTTTGAGTGGAATTGTCTACAAATTCTGCTATCGCATACCATGGCTGATAACTAAGTCTGCGATAAGTAGAGTACACACTTACCGGAGGACGGACATTTATTGTCAATTCTTCTTTATGCATTTTGCGCTCTATCAATAAGCAATGATTTTATAACTTGTGTTACGACGGTGACGTTGACTGCATTTCCGAGTGCTTCATATGCCTTAGTCGTCCTCTCAGGAAGATGCTTGAGTACGTCCATACTCTGCAATCTACTACACTCTTTTGGGGTCATGTAGCGGTTTTCCCAAGGAATAATTGGAACTTGTGTTGAGGTCATGGCTACGAGAGATGGCGCTGTTGTCAGTTCTTTTACTCTGACACCGGATGCTCTTAACTGTACCAAGTATTTAGTGATCTGTCGAGGTCCACCGTTGAGATTCCACTCAAGTTTCTGGTAACTTGATGGGAGTTGTTGAATCTTCTTTGTCCATGCGCTCAATATTTCACGATGCTTGTTGTAAAAGACTCTATTTGTTTTGATCATGCGAACTTTCCATATTGGAAACTTCCGGTCTTCTCGTTGCGCATGAGAAGGTAGTCTCCGGTAAATTTCTTTCTTTTTTTCTCCTCGAAGTTGTTTCCCGAATGCGCCCTTGTGCCTCCTAAGTTCTTTTACTGTGCTCGCAAATGGGGTGGTTTTCTCGAATGGATATGTCGCACCGAATTCCATCGCCCATATTGGTTTAGGGAGCGGCTCGTCACTTGGAACTAGATTCAAGAACTCTTGCCAGAATAACAGTGCCTTTTTTGCTCGGACAGATATGTTCACTTCGTTGACGGGATGTTTGTCAAGAACACTCTTTACATTGGCATCTTTTCCATTAGGAATTGGCCATATGAACCCAGTCAGGCCCTTTTTGGCTGCAACGATATATGTCCTTAGTCGAATTTGAGGGATTCCGAAGTGGTGCGGTGACAATTCCTTTGAGTCTACATAATACCCTGCCGCCCTTAGGTCAGCTTCAATAGTCTTCCAAATTTTTCCGTTATCTTGTTTCTTTATGTGGGGAACATTTTCAAGAAGAATATATGAAGGTTGATGGTACTTCAGTATCCTCAATATTTCGAAGAATAAATTTCCGCGTTCGGTGTCCTTAAGACCCTTCTGAAAACCTGCCTTTGAAAATGGCTGGCATGGAAATCCTGCACAAAGTATATCGTGTGGAGGTATGTCCGTCACGGCTACTTTTCGTATATCGCCTGCAGGTCTGATCCCAAAGTTTTTCTCGTATGTATCTTGTAGTTCTTCATCAATTTCTGATGCAAAAACACATGTGTGGCCAAGCGAATGCAGAGCGACATGGAATCCACCTAGACCTGCAAAGAGGTCGATAAACTTTAACGTTTTTGGTTTCTGTCTCTTGCCGTTTCCCATCGCGCTCAATCTGCCCGTACCTTAGGCTTTTGTAGAATCGCGTGCCAGTCATGTGTTTAACTGGTATCCGATTACACGCAAATTGAACTTCGCCTCTTTATAAGAGACTCTATGGTTGGCAATTTATAAATTGTATGCTTGGCTCGATTATTTATACCAAGTTCGGATATCCCGCATCGCAAATGTTCTTTCCGCTTTCTTGTCAAGGTCAAAGGCGACAAGAAGTCACTGCGGTTCAGGATGATATTCTGTGCTTCCGAATTTGAGCTCTTTTGGCACTATGTGGCGTATATCGGTCTCTCCTCGATGATTGGTGTAGACGATTTTGACTTCTGAGTCTTTGGTTTTTTCCATTGTTCCTCCTTTGACCATCTGTTAAGCTTTGCTTGGCGCGTGTTGCCAAGATCAAACGGATAATACACGCATTTATGTTCCGCTGTAATTCTCATCTCGGTTAGCTCTTTGACAATTGGACTGTGTTCTGAAGGAAATATGTGTGAGAGGACTTTCTTCCAATCGTTGTCGTCATCGCAGTAGAATTCGAGTTGCATGTGCCAGTTTCCGACTCCCTGTGTAACGTAGAAGGTCTGCGGCAGCGTTTTCATTGTCTCGATGAACTTGTTCTTCATTGGTTCATCGACGTACTTGAGCTTCAGAAGTAGCACATACCACTGTTTACCGAGTTTGCTCATGTCCAGTAGTGGCTTGAAACCTTGCACCAAGTCGCTCTTCAGAAGTAATTTGAGGCGATTAGCAATCGTTGCTGGCTCAGCACCAATTTTTTGAGCGATTTCGAGCGAGGTTATACGTGCGTCTGCGCTGAGTTCTCGCATGATTTGCAGATCGATGTCTTTTACGGTTATTTCCTCGCCTCGTACGCGTGCGTGCTTGTCAGTGAGTTCGGGTTGCTGACCCGGGAGTAACGGATACGGTAGTTGGCAGCCGTCTGTGACAATAAAAACACTATCATCAATTATTGATGCATCCATGATGTTCAGGACCTGGTTGTATTGATTTTGGAAGTCGTTGATGTCCCGTGCGATCATTGAAACCAGTAGATTGTACTGTCCGCTAAGGCTGACAAGCCAAGCAACGCGCGGCATCGCTTTGAGTTGCTTGATGGCTGCGCTCACTTTGTCTTCAGGCATGAATTTGAGTCGTAGGTAGATGTTATAGAAACGGAAGCCTAGTCTTAACGTGTTGATGAACGTCAGTGTGCCCTTCAGAAGTCCCTGGTCAGATAATCGTTGGAAACGGTAACTAACGACCTGCTGGCTCAAACCCAGCCTACGAGCGATTTGGCTAAGCGGCTGACGAGCATCCTTGTCAAGCTCAGCAAGGAGTTTCCTGTCTATCTTGTCAAATTCCAAGGTCGACCACCATTTCCTTTGTGAAAGTACCTTTTATTTATAACTCTTGTGCAGTAGTTACAAAATGAGGCGTCAACGCGTTTTATATCCGATATAGCCGTTATTCCAATTATGCAAGTGAGTGAAGCCGAATGTCACAGTCATGTCCATCACAAGACGTCCCCTAACTACCCTGAAAGTACCTAGAGAAATCGCTAATCTCGTGAAGGTTTATTGCATCTTTAATGACAAATGCATTCAAGACTTTGTGACCGAGACTTTGGAACAAGAACTGAGGGAATTTCGTGGGCGACTTCAAGAACTACGCAGGACGCTATAGCAACCTGATGGTACGATTGTTTTAGCACCTGACTTAGCAACTTTGGGCGAGCGCGGTCTTGCCGTCTGCACGTGCAGCACCCACAGAAGGATAACACACAAGGTTTTCTTTCTTTATACTGGAACACTTTGCCCCAATGTGATATTTGTTACTGTTTCTTGAAGCAAAAACAGGACATGGATCAGAAGAGTTTGACGCTACACTTGACACTACAATGCCGGTAGCCACACCAGAAAACACTGTGTCCTCTGTAATGCGTGTACCTGAAGTCAAGTTCTCAGATAGTAAAAAATAAATTGGATAATGATCGCTCACGCTTGACGTAATTTGTGCAGACCTGACCACACCCCACTTCGTGACGTGCCTGCTCATTTGCGGCGTTACCACGATCCGGTCATAGGCGCAATCAGTAGATCCAACTGTAGTGTCCCAACTTTCCGGACTCATCTCGTATTTTCCTAGATTTACCTCTTTCCACTGTGCATTATTGTAGTAATTGCAATCCGCGTTAAAATCACCCACCAACACCACGTCGTCATCACCAGATAAACCCGACAAGACCTTTGGAAGACTGTTAATCTCATTAGATGCGTCATCCGGTTTCGTGTGAATGTCTCCTATCCAGAAGTCGAAACCATTTGTCATTCTGAATCGTACAAAGAACGGCTCACGTTCAAACGTGTCTAACGTGTCCTCATAAGTGAAAGCCGTCCCAGGCATCACTGATACCTTTGTTGAATTGTAAATGAATGCGTATTGTTCTTTGCTTGACGTCCTACCTAGTCTTGGGCTGACAACATATTGATAGTTTCCTGTAGGATCCGCCTGTCGCACCAATGCCGGCAAAGAAGTTTCTGAGCTATCACGAATCTCTTGAATAGCTAGAACGTCATATTGCCGCACCACGTCAGCCAGGACCGCCATTACGGCTGCATTACTGGCCTTTGACTGACCGAAAATCTGAATATTAAAACTACCAACTTTGAGAAATCCCGCAGGTAGTGCTGAATTGTTAGCAACTAACGGAACATTGGAAGCATCGTTTTGCACTGTACTGGGAACTCGAAAAGGCTGCTCCACAGTTGGCGCACTAGTTGTGGTAGGGCCACAACTTACCAGAATGAGGAATATGATGGCAACTGCAGCGCGGTTCACAATCGTTCGCTCATTCTACTCCTTTTAAACTTTGACTTTTGGATAAAGTATCTTTTTCGAGGACATAAGTACCTGCCTGACCTGCCATATCTTGATGGCAAGAACAATCATGGTCCGAGTGCGGGTTTCACGTCAGGAATTCGAAAAGATTCGGGATGCCATGAATGCCAAAGGATTCTCATCTGTGAGTGCGTTCTTGCGATCAACTGCAATGGAAAGAGATATGTGGATGGAGAAGAAGATACAGGAAACGAATTCGACAGTAAAAGAGATACACAGGTTCTTGACATCACAGGGCTTTATGAGAAAGTCTTAAATCTAAGAAAAAATCTGCTGTATCATGGATACGTCTGCCGCTATCGAACTGCATCATCCTTGGTACCAAACCGCCAAAGGACAAGTCTCACTCGGAAGCAGTGTTCTTTTCGAAAATGGAAGTCAAGTAGTATTGCACAATCGCTTGGATTTTTCGAGGCATGGAGGAACACCACCCCACGTAAACACTTCGGTCCAGGCAGGCCCATCTGGTGGCGTCCTTGAAGATGTGACACAGGTGGCGAAGGCAGGTGACTTTCATTACATTGTATTGTAATGAGACATCATGTAGCACTTTCGTACCCACACTTTTCCGTCGACAAAACGAAAAGTAGATTAAGGACCATCACTTACTAAAGTTAGAAATAAAAAGAGGACTGGCGTTTGCGGATTGGCGTATTATTTTGCGTCTGGAACCTGCCGGTGGCGTTGGCCATGATGGCGTGGGACGCTATCTATTCCCACATAGAACTTTGCGGCATCAGGGAATCTTCGTACGCAAAGGGAGCCACACGTTCGATATCCCGCAGGACATCACGAGTGGATTGGTATCTCTCACGCGGATCGAACGACAGGCATTTTTCGAATATTGGCCTATATGGTCCCACGTTGCCCATAAGTCGCCCGACCGCGGGTTCGAGCGTGGAACGCTGGGCACGCGCTTCGATCGACGGCAGTTGTGACGCGGCGATGCGCGGGTCGATGATGCGCGCCATCACCAAGCCAAGCATGAAGATGTCCGATGCGGGTCCGACCGGCACGAGGTCATTTTCGTCACGTCCACAGTTCGCCAACACTTCCGGAGATGCGTAGTTCAGCGTGCCGTGCGACGGTCCAAGGTACTGTCCTTGCGTCATGCGCGCAGCTGCCTGGAAGTCTGCGAGGACGGCATCCAGCCGGAACCACTTCTCGGGACCCATCTGGTTGTAGATCAGGAAATTGTTTGGCTTGATGTCCCTGTGCACGAACCCTGCATCGTGGACGTCGGCGACTGCATTGAGGCAACAGCGTAGCAACCACGGCGCGGCCGTGCCGTAGCAGAACACGCTGCGCGTCGGGCGCTTCCACCCTTCTGCACGGTCCTTCTCGACGCTGCCTGAACGCCACAAGATCGGCATCGACGGGTCAAAAGAACGCCCTCTGTACCTGTTCACTTCATCAGCCATTTCGAGTTCTGCACAGTACGCCGCGTATTCCTCTGCGATCTCCTTCTCTTGTTCGGGCGTGTATCTTGTACATGCCGCGAGCGCAGGTTCGTAATCTGCCTGGAACGCAAGTATGTGTTCCAATGTCGGGAACACCTCCAGAGCCCAAGGTCCTTCGAACAACTCGAACTGTCGTCCTTTGAGCGTTCCGGGATGGATGAGACGACGGACGTACGGGGAGTCGATTGCGGCAAGCGTCTTGGCCTCCACGGTGAACAAATCCGGATCGTGATCGATACACATCCTTGCACAAGGATTAATGATCTCTTCCGCAGTCTTTGCTACCTTGAGTATGTGGTCAAGACCTATCAACGATTCTGTCTTCTCGTTGCCAGTCCACACCCCGAACACCCAGCTCGTTCCGCCATCACCGAAATACCGCATGATTGAGATGTTGTCCTGGCGATCCGCGTGATAGCGATTGGGGAAATGCACACCCTCAAAGTCGGACTTGAATCGAGCAATGAGTTCGTCCCCGGTGACGGGCGTGCCACGCCACAACATTTGGTGCTTGCCAAGACGATGGATCATGCGATCGACGGCTTTGTGGGCTTGCATAACGCCGCCCTCATCAGGACCGCTAATGAATGTTGTGAATCAACGGTCCCAGACAACGAGCCCACGGTCCAAGAACCACTATCAAGGTCCGACAACATTTTTATAGCGGTCGAACGTTGGTCATGATGAGGTGTTATTCATGCAGAAGAAAACCAAGGCGACCAAGAAGAAATCGACAGGAAAGACAGGCAAGTGCGGCGGTTGCTGCTGTTGTTAACGTGGCCACACGCATAGCGACGTTCGCGGCAGGCTGCTTCTGGGGCGTCGAACTCGCATTCAGCGAGACGCCAGGCGTGGTCTTAACACGGGTCGGCTACACCGGCTGCGAGAAGAGCTGCACGGGCGCGACGTACGAGCAAGTCTGCAACGACGAAACTGGCTGCGCGGAAGCGGTCGAAGTGACGTACGACCCGGCAAAGACCACGTACGAGAAACTGCTCGAGGTATTCTGGCGCATCCACGACCCGACCACGATGGACCGGCAAGGGCCGGACGTGGGCTCGCAATACCGCTCCGGCATCTTCTACCACGATGACGCGCAGAAGACGGCGGCGACCAACTCACGCGACGCGCACCAGAACAAGCTGGGACCCAAGAAGAGCATCGTCACCGAGATAACCAAAGCATCACAGTTCTTCCAAGCAGAGGACTACCACCAGCAATACCTCAAGAAACGTGGCCTCAAAGGCGGCTGTCATATTTAGGCTGAATAATTACCTGCGTTGTGTAGAATACGAACAAATGCACTATCGTTTGTACATTTTATCATAAACATTTTTCTTGTACCGTGATGACTGAGCAAGAAAACCGTTCCGATCCAGGTGCAACGCAGACCCGTGCGTGATATGATATTCTGGATCGAGAAGGTGCGTGATTGCATGAGAAATTTCGTGTTCTTCCCACCGTACGCTTTGAGGATTGCCAGAAAGTTCCATTCTTTGACATTTTATGCTAAAATGCATCACTACATCGCCCGGCCTACGTAGCTCTGCTGCACAATGTCTGTACACGGCACGCTCTGTTGGATGCATCGAGTGCGGTGGACGGGGAGTCATCACATCGGAATTATGGCTTCGTTCCTTGGCCAAATCCTCGAGCAAAACGAACTTTTCAGGCATGGACGTGAGGCGTTCGTGACCATATTTAATATTTGTGAACGACACTTGTCAAATGCTCAATTGTCATGTTGGCACGCAGAATAGACGGGCATTCTTACAATAACAAAGAAAGAAAAAAGTTGTTCTTCTTACTTCATCTTCATGCCGCACATCGACATGCAGTCCTTGCACGTGGTTGTCGCGAACGTGACCAAGCCGTAGATCAGTATGAGCGCGGTGTACCACTGGATGTCCCAGAAGTTCCACACGCCCAAGTCCTGCAACAGGAATCCTATGCCTGCGAGCACGAGCAGGACGCCGCTGATCTTCTTGCACTTACCGCACATTGCCATCATAGTATAACACCTCGTTTTTCCCTCATAACGCCTGTCTTGGGATTTATAGCCGCATGGTCGCCGCGATACACGCGCTGCCTCGTTCCTGCCACAACGTTTAAATGAGGCGCACTGCACCTCATCAGTATGGTGAGGACGTTGATGGTGTACCCGGAATACCGGGATCCGACATTCTGGAGCTTCAAGGAAGCGTTGCGCATCATCGGCAAGAAGGCGAACATGCCGCCATATGGCCTTGCGACGATCGCCGCCATGCTGCCACGACACTATGACGTGACGCTCATCGATGAGAACGTCGCCACGCTGCGTGACGAAGACATCAAGAACGCGGACGTGGTCATGTCCTCTGCGATGATCGTGCAGCGCTCGTCGTTGCGCGAACTCATCGACAAATGCAGGCATTACGGCAAACCAATCATCGTGGGCGGACCGCTCGTGAGCACCGGCTTTGAAGAGGTTCCTGGCGCCACGTCATACTTCATCGGCGAAGCCGAACAAGGACTGCCCCGGCTCGTGCTCGATCTCGAGAAAGGACAGCTCAAGAAGGCGTACGGTCATGTCGCGAACGGCGTGACGACCGCCGAAGAAAAAGCCGCGCGCATACGCGACCATTTCGGCAACGACATCTCCCTTATCGTGGGCGAGAGACCAACGCTCGAGCGCACTCTCGTACCGCGTTTCGACCTCTTTGACGTCAAGCAGTACGCGGCGATGGCGGTCCAGTACAGCCGTGGCTGTCCTGTCAAGTGCGAATTCTGCGACATCTGGACACAAGGCGGCGTCAAGCCACGGCTCAAGGAGACGGACAGGTTCTTGGCAGAGCTCGACGCCATCCACGCCACCGGTTTTGAGGGAGGCGTCTTTTTCGTCGACGACAATTTCTATGGCAACAAGAACCGCGTGACGGGTGAATTGCTGCCTGCAGTCACGCGATGGCAACAAGACCGTGGCTATCCTTATCGCCTCTTCACCGAGGCGACGATCACGATCGGCGACGACCCAAAATTCCTCAAGGCCATGCATGGCGCGGGCTTTGACATGGTGTTCTGCGGCATCGAGACGCCAAGTGAAAGCGCGCTGCTCGAGACCAACAAGAAACTCAACACCGACCACAAAAACCACAACACGATGGAACTGCTCGTCCAGCGCGTCGAGAACATCCAACGCGCAGGTATCGAGGTGAGTTCGGGCTTCATCCTCGGCTTCGACAACGAGGAGCCTGACATCGACGACAGGATGATTTATTTCATCGAACGCGCCAAGATCGCGATGGCGATGCTGGGCCTCCTCACCGCGCTGCCCGAGACCAAACTGTACGAGCGGCTGCGGAGCGAAGGCCGCCTCAAGAAGGCCTCCGAAGGCAACAACACGCACGCGCTCGACGTCAACTTCGTGCCCAAGAACACCACTGAAGACGAGCTCGTCCGCAAATACAATCGCGTGCTCAACGCGTTGTATGATCCTGCCTTGCGCAACTATTTCGCCCGTGTCGACCGAATGATGGACACAATGGGCAAACCCATGCACGGCGGCCGCAGGGTGACGTTCGAGGGCATCAAGAACCTTCTGAGCGCGCTCTACCATGTCGGGCCCACACGGCACGGCCCGGAATTCATCAAGTTCCTCGCCAAGCGTCTGTGGAAGGACTCGTCCACGTTCGCCGAAGCGGTCACGTACGGCGTCAAAGGACACCACCTCGCGCACATCACCAACGGCACGCGCCAAGTGCACGCCGTGAGCACGTACATCGACGACACGCTCAAACACCTGCGCGAGTACGCGCTCGAGCGCCAGGAATCCTTTTCGGAGGCGTACGGACGCAAGAAGGCCGCGGTGCTACTTGACGCGCAGCGACGGATCGGCAGGCTCGACGACTACTCGCGCCAGAAGATCCAGCCGAAATACCACGCGTTCGTAAAGGAAGTCGAGCAACTGTTCGCGACGCCCGTACGGCAAGTCTAGCGCCGCGCTCGTTTCTCCACTATAGGTCCCAGGAGTTCTTATCAACGGTCATTCACATATTTTAAATACGCACTTGAGGCCGCCCGATGCATGAGACCGACGTGGAATACTCGCGCGGCGTTCGGCATCCCGATCCCTGGCCCGAGGATCAGGATCGTGCACGCGCCATTCACGCCCTGCGGCGAGCTCGTGGAGATCGCGCGCGTGACGTGGAACCGGCGCATGGAACGGAAACTATCACGGTACTCAAGCCCCCACTATTCCCTCACGGTGGTGCCGCATGACGAGACGTCCTTCAACGCGCTCTATCGCGACGGCGTCCCGATGTTGTCGCCCACCACGTCGTTCATGCTGCGCGAAACACGCTGGAGGGGCGCGAGCGCCACGCTGCACGTCACCGACGTGCCCTACCCCTATCTGTACGCGGCACGCAAGCATCCGTTCGCGCGACAGATGATCGGACCGCTGCTGGATGGCGCCGGGCCCTTGGAAGTGCGCACGTATGCGACGACCATCGACGACAAGATACTGCTGTCCCGCCCGGACGGGATGCGCGCGTACGCAGGCCTACTGTCCGGCCAAGGACGGTTCCTGGACACCGACGACATCGAGGACTTGCAGCGCCGCACCACGTCAAGCAACCTCCGCGTCCTCGCACATGAATACAGCCGCGAGTGCGCGTTCATCGGCATCATCAATGACAACGACCAACTGGGCGGCCGCGCCACACTCGTGGGCACGCTGCCCGTCGCGTTGCGCTCTGATGATGTCAAGGAGCGCGTCCTCGCGCTCGAGCCACAACAGCGCGACCCGTCGTCACGCGAGGTCGTTTGCGCACCAGGCACGCAAGACGCCCTGGAGAACTACTGCGCGTCGCATTCCTTCCGCAATGCGCACTGCCCCGCGACCGCGGGCTTTCTGTCCCTGTACCGCAAGGTGCTTGCACAGCAAGCCCCGTCGCACACGCGCCCTGCATAACGCTTAAATAACCATCTGGATACTGTGGATGCATGGCACAAAAGAGGGATTGGCGCATCTTCTGGTGCAGCGTGTTCTTCGTGCTCGGGTTCAGCCTTGTCTTTTCTGTTGTCGGCGTGCTGCTGCAGAGCGTCCTTCTGAACGTGAGCTATGACGTGCAGACCTGGCTCGGACGCGTCGGCGGCGTCATCATCATCCTCTTCGGCCTGTACTTGCTCGGCCTGATCAAGCCCAAATTCCTCGCGCAGGAACACAAGCTGCAAGTGAAGAAACGCTTCAATTCCGCGTACCTGACCGCGTTCGTGTTCGGCGCGGCGTTCGCGGTCGGCTGGACGCCCTGCGTCGGCGCGGTGCTTGGCGCAGTGTTGACGCTGGCAGTCACACAGCCTTCGACTGCGTTCATCCTGTTGTTCGCGTACACGCTCGGGCTCGGACTGCCCTTCCTCGTCGTCGGCCTCTTCACGACAGGGGCGCAGCGCTTCATCGAACGCGCAGGCAAGTGGCTGACATACCTCCAGTACGTCTTTGGCGTCATGCTCGTCATCCTCGGGATCCTGGTGTTCACGCAACAGCTCAGCCGCGTCGCGAACCTCGAGTTCATGACCGCCATCCTACAAGGCCTCAACCTCGGCAGCTTCGGCGCAGGCGCGACCCTCAACATCGGCCTCGCGTTCGTGGCAGGTCTCGTGTCGTTCCTGAGCCCGTGCGTGCTGCCGCTCATCCCCGCATTCCTCACCTATCTGGCGTCGGTCGCAGTGAAGAAATGAATTCCAGGAACGTCATTCTTGTCGTCGTCATCGCAATCATAGTGGCGTCTGTCATCTATCTTGAAGGGCAGAAAGTCGCGCCGCCCACAACAGTCCAACCAGAACCGCCTGGCGCGCCCCAGGCACAAGGCGAACCGATCACGCCACCAGTGCCGCCCACGCCAGATGCACAAGCAAAAGCGTCTAAATATTCCATGGCGCCTGAACTGAGTGGCATCGTGGGCTACATCAACGCCGAAGAAGGACTGAAGATCGCGGACTTCCGCGGCAAGGTCGTTCTCATCGACTTCTGGACGTACTCGTGCATCAACTGCCTGCGCACGCTGCCCTTCCTCAAGGAATGGCACCGCAAATACGCCGACGAAGGCCTCGTCATCATCGGCGTGCACACGCCCGAATTCGAGTTCGAGAAGGAGTACGACAACGTCAAGAGCTTCATGATGAAAAACGGCATCGAGTACCGCGTCGTGCAGGACAACGACTACGCGACGTGGCGCGCGTTCAAGAACAGGTTCTGGCCGCGCAAGTACCTCATCGACGCGGACGGCTTCATCAGGTACGACCACATCGGCGAGGGCGCGTACGACGAGACCGAAGAGAAGATCCAGGAACTGCTTGAGGAAGCAGGCATGACCAACATGACGCGCGTGCCGCTCGCCGCGCTCGAGGACCTCACGCCACGCATCCAGCTCACGCCAGAACTATATGCGGGCTACGAGTTCGCGCTGCCACGCGGCCAGAACGTGGCCAACAGCGGCGGCATGGTGCCGGAAGCGACGATCGCGTACGACCTCAAAGGCATCATCGCCGACGACGCCATCCTGCTGAATGGCAGCTGGAAGAGCAACCCTGACAACCTGCAGGCCGTACGTGATGGCGGCATCGTGGCGCTCAGCTACCAGGCGCACGACGTCAACATCGTCGCGGATTCGCTGAATGGACCACTGACCGTCGTTGTGACGCTCGACGACAAGCCTATCCCCCAGGAGCGCGCGGGAACCGACATCCAATCCAAGGACGGCACCAGCTACATTGTTGTGGACGAACCACAACTCTACAACGTCGTGCACGGCGACTACGGCAGGCACACCGTGCGGTTCTTCGTGCCCACAGACTTCACCTTCCACGCATTCACGTTCGGGTGATACAAGAATGAAACGTGTCGTCATCATCGGCGGCGGGTTCGCGGGCGCCACGCTGGCGCGCAGCCTCGAGCATGACTTCGACGTGACGCTCGTGGACACCAAGGACTATTTCGAGTTCACGCCAAGCATCTTGCGCACCATCATCGAGCCCGAGCATAGGAGAGTGGTGCAGCGGTGCCACAAGGACTACCTGAAGAAGGCACGGTTCATCAAAGGCCACGTGAGGGACGTCACGCCCGCCGACGTCGTCTTCGACCACGCACGGATTCCTTACGATTATCTCGCCATCTGTTCAGGATCGACCTACAGTTCTCCCATCAAGGAAGAGGACCTGGTGGTCGCGGCACGCGGCAAGGAACTCATCGATGCGCACAAAAAGCTTGAACACGCCACGCACGTGCTCGTCGTGGGCGGCGGCGTCGTCGGCGTGGAACTCGCGGCAGAGATCGTCGACGCGTACCCGCACAAGCACGTCACCATCGTGCACGAGAAGGGACGGCTGATGCACCGTTCGCCACCAAAAGCGCAGCAGTACGTCCATGACGTGCTCAGCCGCAAGAACGTCACGCTCCTGCTCAACGAACGCGTGGTCGAGGGCGGCACGAAGAACTACACCACTGACAAAGGCACGCGACTCCATGCTGACATCGCATTCATGTGCACCGGCATCCTGCCGAATTCCAGCTTCATGAAGAAGCACTTCGCGCATGCCGTCAATGAACGGAACCAGATCATGGTCGAAGCGAGCCTCAACGTCAAAGGCCAGCGCGCCATGTTCGCGCTCGGCGACGTGACCGACATCAAGGAGGAGAAGCTGGCGCAGGTCGCGGAGGAGCACGCGCACATCGTCGCGCACAACATCCACGCGCTCGAGCAAGGAACACCATTACGACAATACCGACCCAGACCACGCACCATGATCATCAGCCTCGGCAAGCACGACGGCATCCTCGTCCACAAGAATACCGTCATCACAGGCATCATCCCCGGCCTCCTCAAGACCGCGATCGAGATCGTCGAGATGAGGAAGTACGGACGACACAGGAATCACAACGCTTCGCCGACCCTCAGGACATAGATCGGTTTGATCTCGACAGGCCGCAAGCTCTCCTTGAACTTCCTCAAGTCAGGATCCTGTGCCGCCGCGCCTGTGGTGAAGAACTTCTTGTCCCCCATCTCCTTCGCTTTCAGATGGTACAAGAACTGCGGCAACCCCCGTATGCCGTGCGTGGTCTTCTGCATGAGCGCGACCCACAGATCGTCCACGAGCGGGAAGAAGATCGAAAAGCCGGCGAGCGCGCCATCGACCTCGATGAAGATCTTCTTGTGCAGGATGCGCCCAATCAAGTCCAAGTTCTTCGCGCTCTCTTCGAGTTCCACTTCGAAAAACCCCCTGGTCGCTTCGGAAACCTCCTTCGTGCGCTTTTCTGCCGCCCACTGATGCAGAAAACGCAAGACGTGTTCTTTGGGATACTCATCGACGATCCTGACCTGGTGCTCCCGTTGGAAACCGTGTATGCGCTTGCGGATGTCCTTGAATGGCGCGCCCTCAAGCGCGATCCATTCATCCGTCGAATAGACGAACTCGTCGAATCCGGAATGCTCTTTGCTTCGCAGCCTGTGCGTCTTCTGGATCACCGGGACGTCCTCGTCAAAACCCGCGCTCACTATCTTGTTCGTGAAATTCGCGGGGCTCCTCGGCAGGAACAGGAGAGGATGCTCACCGTCGATCCTCTCTTTCTCGTACAGCAGCACTTCGCCGTTCTGTCGTTCCCATAGACAATTGTACAACAAGTAGAACGGGTTGGCGACAAATGTCCTTCTCCGCAACGCGGCACTGAACGTGATGGCATCCTCAATGCTGAGTTCCTGAAGAGTCATACCTGCAAAGAATAAGACGCGGTTCTTATTGGTTTCTCATCTGAAACATCAATGTCAGATGGTCAGCGCGGCATGACGTTCATCGGGCGTCGTTCGCGCATGCGCTTGACTTCCTTGGCCGCGTAGGACTCTGCACGATCAAGGCGTTGCTGCAGCTCGATCTTTTCCTGCTCGCTTGACTTGATGACTTGGAGCGCCTTGGCAAGGTCGAAGTCCTTGGTCTTGATGTCGGAAGCGATGAAGTGCAGCCTGTTGAGCGATTCCTGCGCCTTGACCGCGACCACGGACAACCCTTCGAGCGTGTCGCGCGCGGCCTTGACGTCCATGCTCTTGTTCGTGAGTTCGGCCGTCGCCTCGCCGAGGATGCCTTTGAGTTCGGTCTCCATGCGCTTGGCCACATTCGCGGCGAGCTCACGCTTCACGGTGTCGAAGCTCTGCACTTCGCGCGAGAGCTGGTAGCGCAGCGTGACGATCTCGTCCATCTCCTTCTTCGCGAGCGCGACGAACTTCTGCTGCTCCTCACGCGCGGCATTCTTCGCATCGATAGCGTCCTGCGTCTGCAGCTTGAGCTTGTCGACATCGGCGCGCAGCGCACCCATGGTCTCGTTCACCTGCTTTGTCGTGGCGTTGAGCTCCTCGAGCTGTGCCTTGAGCTGGGAGAGCGCCTTGAAGTTCTCGAACATAGTCTGGCGTGACAGCACTCCCTTATTATGTGTTTCGCACGTCAAGAACTACCATGATGATTACACGGCACACATGCCGGAAGATATCCGCCATTCATCAAGCAACGCTTATAAAAGACGAGAACGTCGATGATGCCATGAAAAGGACACTGCCGTTGCTGTTTCTCATCCTGGTCGCGTGCGCACCCGTGGCACTACAAGATGCGCCCTGCGACCATCCTGTGCGCACTAGCGGCGTGAGCGTGACGTGCGTGATCGACGGCGACACCGTGCGCCTCGCGGATGGCACCAAGGTCCGCTTCATCGGCGTCGACACGCCGGAAAAGGACGAATATGGCTACCGCAACGCGACACAATCCACCATCGCACTCATCAATGGGACTGCTGTCAGGCTCACCAAGGACGTCTCGGAGACCGACAAGTTCGGGCGACTGTTGCGCTTCGTGTATGCAGGGGACGTGTTCGTCAATGAAGAACTCGTGCGCCAAGGATGGGCGCGTGCGCGGGACTACCCGCCTGACATTGCCAACGCGCCAGTATTCCATGCCGCGCAGGACGCCGCGAAACAGGACCGTGCAGGCCTGTGGTCGGAAAGGTAGGCGCGGGAAGGGAAAGAGGCCACCCTTCCCGACGCCACATACTCACCCCTTGATCGGGGAGTTTCAATACATTGTTGAGCGCAAGTACCGTGCTTCTTCGGTCGTTATGGCCCCGTTGTCGCACAACTTGTCGATGAGGTCCAATTCGTATGCAACGTCTTTGTCTGTGTCGTCGATTCGGTACATTCACAACACCTCCTTGCACATTCTGTTGTGATAGCCATAGGCAACCATGCATAAATACTCCGGGAACAAGCCATCCTCATGCATCATGCATAATCTTTTTAAGACGATTTCCGGGTCAGTGACAGCATGGTACGCATCCTCCTTCATGGACCACAGTGGTTTTTCGGCGTCGACGCGATGATGGAAGTCATCGCGGGCATCGTGGCGTTGCTCATCGTCCTCGCCAGCTACCGTTACATGCGCATGGCCAAAGACCCCCGCTACGGGGCGCTTGGCGGCGGCTTCCTGCTAATCTTCATCGGGTTCGTCTCACAAGTGATCAGCACGATACTCATCTACCAGCAGTTCAGGACGAGCGGCGCGCAGACCGTCATGGACATCTCCAACACGCTCTTCGTGGGCCACGCCGCACAAGTGCTCTTCTTCGTGTCAGGACTGCTCGTGCTCGTCTTGTGGGCGCTCAAGATCAACGACAAGATGCACAAGGCGTTCGTCATCACGCTCACCACGTTCGTGGCGGTCCTTGGCGTTCTCAATCCCGTGATCTTCCACCTGCTCTCGCTCGCGCTCCTGCTGTTCTTGTGCGCCAAGTTCTTCCTCAACGCCATCGAACACGACACGGTGTCCTCGTGGGGCGTGCTCAGCGGCTTCTCGCTTCTCACGCTCGCACGGCTCGCCTTCCTGCTCGAACCGCTCAACGCGCAATGGTACGTCGGCGGGCACGCAGCGCAACTCATCGGCTACATCCTCCTGCTCATCGTCCTCATCCAGGTGGTCCGTAAATGAACGATGGCAAGAAACGCAGCCACCTCGACATCGTGTACGACATCCTGGCCGCGCTGCGCGACAAGAAAGGGCCCATCGTGCCCACACACCTGCTCTACAAGTCGAACCTCTCGCACGACCGCCTCAAAGGCTACCTCGACGAGCTCAAAGCCAAACAGTTCATCGAAGAAGTGACCGACAAGAACGGCCGCAAACGCTACCAGCTCACGGACGCAGGCTACAAGTTCCTCGAAGGATTCCAGCAACTACGCGAGTTCACCGACTCGTTCGGGTTGTAGGGCAAGGATTATATCCCACGGTGCCGTCCCCCGTGCATGCGCATCGTCTCCCTCGCCCCATCCAACACCGAGATCCTCTACGCGCTGGACGCACAGGATGACGTGATCGGCGTGACGCGGTTCTGCGACCATCCCCCCGCGGCGAAAACGAAGACCATCATCGGCGGCTGGCTCGATGCCGACCTCAAGAAGGTCGTGCAGTTGAATCCTGACCTTGTGCTCACGTCCACGTTCTTGCAAGACAAGGCAGCTGCCGACCTCACCGCCATGGGCGTCATGGTGGTCCATGTCGATCCAAAGACGCTCGGAGACGTAGTGGAGAGTTTCATCACGATCGGTGCCGCCATCAACCGTCAGGACGCAGCAGAGGAGCTAGTCGCACGCACGAAAGAACGCCTTGACGACCTTCGACGACGCACGTCCGCGCTCGCCAAGCCGCGCGTGTACATCGAGGAGTGGCACAAGCCGTCCACTGTGAGCGGGAACTGGGTGCCGGAACTGCTCGACATCGCAGGCGGCAGGATGGACTTGATCGCGGCGGGCGAGAGGAGCGCCGAGATCGACACCGAGGACGTGGTGCGTTTCGATCCCGAGCACATCATCGCGTCATGGTGCGGCTTCGGCCTCAGTGCGGACAAGGACTGGATCACGCAGCGTCCAGGCTACGCACACATCACTGCAGTGAAGAACGGCAATATTCACGTCATGGACGACAGCCTCCTCAACCGACCAGGACCCAGGATCGTGGATGGCGCACAACTCCTTGCGCGACTGATCCACTCGCATTAGTGCGAGTGCGAATGGTCCACGAATGCCTTGTAGGTCAGTTCGATCCGTGCCATGACGAGCCTGAACGACCGTTGGACGAACCGGACGATCCTCGCGAAGAGCGGTGCCTCCTCGCTCACAATCCCTGCCTCGCGCAGCAGACGGGCTTCGCGCAGAACGGCGGACTCCTTGCCTATGATCTCGGCCTCGCGCGCCAGCGCGGCCTCGTGCGTGATCTTCTGCGCGGTCGTCGCCGCCTCCCCGAGGAAACCGAACTCTGTGAAGACGCGCAGGACGAAATAGAACGGGAACACGCAAAGGATCTCAATCCAGTACAACTTGACGAATGTCAACACGCCCTTCGTGTGCACCCACTTGAACGCGAGGTCGAGCACGAAGAACGCGATGATCCACATGTCGAGCACGGACACCCATGGCTCGAACTGGTGCAGGCCGATGGTGAACTCGCCGACTATCAGCACGCCGAGCACCACCATCACGAACGGACTCGCCTTGTTGACGACGTGCTCTGTGCCGTGCAGAAGACGATCGAGCGAAGGATGCTTCGTGAAGCGAGTGGCGATCTTCCTGTCCTTGTGCGTCTTCATTTCTTCCACACCAACGTCTTGCCCCGATGCATCGCACTGATGCGGTGTACTGGGACGAAGAATTCGCGGCCGTCCTTCTCGATGACGACATGGTGCTGCTCGACCCTGCGGACGTGCGAGACGGCGACCCTGTGATGCTTGTTGGTCAGTTCATCGAAATAGGAAATGAAGTGCTTGACGCCCTTTGTCTCGTCATGTATGACGTTGGTGAGCGCGTTGAGCAGGCGGTTGGTGCGCAGCGAGAACGCATCGAATTGCGTGTAGATCCATCCCGTGAGCGTGAGGATCGTGAGGCCCAAAAACAACGACACCCATGCATTGTCGAGGATGGGGATCTCAGCAGACCCTTCCCAGATGCCGCGCCAGAACAGGATGATGCCTGTGGCGTACGCGAGCGACATGAGGAACGTCTTGTCCTGGTCCGAGAGGTGGAGCGCGCTCATCGCAAAATGACCCCTTCCTTGCGTGCGGCTTCTTCCGACGCGTACGTGAGCTTGTCAGGATTGTTCGCGTGGATCGTGATGAGCGGGTCACCTTGTTTCACCGCGGCGTGCTTGCGCACGTGCAGATAGATGCCTGCTTCCTTGTCTTTGGGCGCGCCTGCGATGCGGGCGATGCGCGCGACCGCCACGTTGTCGATCTTGATGACTTTCCCTGATTTCTGCGCGCGCACGACGTACGTGAGCTTGCCGAGTTCGATGTCGTCTCCCCGCACGCGCGTGCCTCCCTGCGCGACGATGATGCGCATCATCGCCTCGTGCGCCTTGCCGCTGCGCAACAGATACGCGGCCATCGTGAACCCCTTGCCCGGCTTCGCTTTGCCCGTGAATTCGAGCATCTCGCCCGCGAGCTTGATGCTCTTGTGCCGCAGGTCGGTGGACCCACGCTCGTCGTTCTCGAGGATGAAGAGGCAGTCGCGCGCCTCGAGCGCAGGACCGATGCCGGAACCGATGGGCTGGCTGCCGTTGGTGATGATGACGTCCATCTTGATGCCCAGGATCCTGCCCAGTTCCTCGAAGTGCGCCTGCAAGTGCCGCGCGTCGCGCTTGTGCGCGAGCTTGCTGCCCGGCCCCACCGGGAGGTCCATGAGCAAGTGGGTCGCGCCCACAGTCGCCTTCTTCGCCATGATGGACGCGAGCATCTGCCCTTCGGCGTCTATGGACATCGGGTATTCGATGCGGATGATCTTGTCGTCAGAAGGCGCGAGGTTGATCGCGCCGCCCCACACGATGAATCCACCCACGTCGGTGAGCATGCGCTCGAGCTTTTGTTTTGGCAACGAGACAGAACAGAGCACTTCCATCGTGTCCGCGGTGCCCGCAGGACTCGTGATCGCCCTGCTCGCGGTCTTTGGCACGGTCAAGCCCGCCGCGACAAGGATGGGGACGACGATCATCGTGGTGCGGTTGCCAGGAACGCCGCCGATGCAGTGGATGTCCGCGACCATGCCTGCCTTGGGGCGCAGGCGGTCGCCCGTGCTCGCCATGGCCTTGGTGAGGTCGACGATCTCGCGCATGGACATGCCGTTCGCGTAGTTCGCCATGACGTAACTGGTGAGTTCGACCTGGGAGAGCTGGTTGTCCGTGATGTCGTCGATGATCTGCCGTATCTCGGACGCGCTGAGCTCGAGGCCGTCCAGTTTCTTCTTGATGAACGCCACGGATTTGGGCTTGTCGCCGAGCGTGATGTCGATGATGTCGCCGTCCTTTGCGCCCAGCGCGTCGAGCGTCTCCTCGAACATGCCGATCTGGCCTCGCGCGACGGATTTGGGAGACTCGGCTATGTCAAGCACGCCTGTCGTCGTCTTGCGTCCTTTCTTGACGAGCAGGCGGTCTTCACTGTGCAGGTCCAGCAACTGCGCGTCCTGTTGGTTGACGATGACGACCTGGATGCCGCCCGTGGCGATGTCCATGTCCTTGACGCGTAGCTTCATTGGTGCGAAATCTCCGTTTCGTAGATGGTCACGATGCTCTTGAGCAGCGCTATCACCAGCGGTCCGATGACGAAGCCCACGATGCCGAACGTCGCGATGCCGCCAAGCACGCCAACAAGCACAAGAACAGGATGGATGCCTGTGCGGTTGCCCACGATGTGCGGCCGCAAGAAGTTGTCCGCAAGCCCCACGACGAGCGCGCCATACACGAGCAGACCCACTCCCTTGTACGCGAGGACAGGATCGCCTTGGCTGAGTCCGAGCAGGATCATGTATATGCTCGCCGGGCCCCAGACCAGGCCTGTGCCGAGCAGCGGCACGAGCGCAAGGACGGCCGTGATCGCGCCCCACAGCACCGGGCTGTTGATGCCCACAGCCCAGAACCCAAGGCCTGTGAGCAGTCCTTGCAGGAGCGCGATGATGAGCGACCCGTAGATCAGCGCGTGCGTGACCTCACCGAGCTTCCGTGTGATGTGCGCCTGGTGCGCCTTGTTGACAGGCAGCAGCCCGCGTATCCGCTCGACGGCATGCGGGCCGTCGATGAGCAGATAGAACATGGTGAAGAACGCGATGAGGACGCTGATGACGATGGAGGGCAGCGCGAAGAGGATGTTGGTGACGCCAGTGATGATGAACGTCGTCGCCTTGCTCACGGCGTCCTGCATGTACACGTTGACCTGCTGGTTCTCGATGAACGTGCTTGCCGTGGCGAACGTCCTGCACAACCAGGATTCTGACGGTTGGCATTGACCTTCGATGAGCTCGCCTGACTTGAGGACCTGCAACGTCTTGACATAGATGAAGCGCGCTTCGGTCGCGGCATTGTCGACCACGAACGCTATCGGGATGAGAAGGATGACGATGGTCAGCGCGCAGACAAGCAGCGACGTGAGCACAGGACGCTTAAGCCAACCGTTCACGCGTTCGTACACGGGATGGAACACGTACGCCATCACGGCGCCCGCAATGAGCGCCTGCACGAAGTCACGGATGATGTAAAGACTCAGGAGCGCGAGCGCGACGAAGAGCAAAAAGAACACTACCCGGACGAAACCCTCTCTTTTTGGCATGACAAACCCGTCCATTTGCGGATATATAAAGGTTCGCCGCTGACATACGGTGTTGCATAATTAGGTCGTCATTTTGAATCTTTGACGATCACGATGTACG
>CAYHOF010000004.1:0-92037 GCA_964358315.1 uncultured Methanosarcinales archaeon | reverse complement strand
AAGGGCCTAGGGGGGTATACCAACCATGAAGAGCTATGTACTGGCAACAATGATGATTCTTGCGACACTTCTTGTCGCGAGTTTCGCACAGGCGGCTGTTGTGCTCAGCACCCCGACCATCGGTGGTCCGAGCCAAGAGCGCGGTCTGACCGTGAGCACGTCGTTCACGGCCTCTGACGCAAGCCTCAACGCAACCACCACGGCGACCGTGGACCTGACGCTGACCAACAACGCAGGCTACAACGCAATCTACGACACCACGATGCCCGCAGGCGTGACACGCGTCTCGGACACCGTCGCGCGCATCACAAGCTGGGATGGCACGCAAAAGACGCTGCCCATCAAGGCGCTCGTCCCGCTCAGCCATGACGCGGTCGACGACACGCTCAAGCCAGTCGCATTGTCCATCGGCACCATCGCCGTGACAAGCACAGGCACCACCGGCGCATCGGTCCCCATCAAGATGCAGGCCGAGAACAAGCTGCACATCGACAACATCGACATCACCATCGCAGGCGACTCCAAGAGCGTCGACGACGGCGACGACATCGACGACATCCGTGTCGGCGACAGCATGGACATCGAGATCACGGTCGAGAACCTGTACAGCGATGACGACGACCTCGACATCGAAAGCGTGCAGATCCAGGCCACTGTCGATGACGACGACTTCGACATCGACGAAGACGACGACGTCGACATCAGCGCAGACGACGAGGAAGTCGTCTCGTTCAGCAAGCTCAGCGTCGACGACGAAGTCAGCGACGGCGGCTACGACCTCGACATCACCGCGGATGGCCGCGACGAGAACAACGCGCGCCACGGCGACATCGCCACGATCGAGCTCAATGTCGAGCGCGAAAGCCACGACATCGAGATCCGCAGCGCAAGCCTGACCCGCACGACGGTCAACTGTGACAGCCCGACCACCGACCTCACCGTCCGCCTCGCCAACATCGGCAAGCACGACGAGGACGAAGCGGCTGTCGCGGTGCAGAACAGCGTGCTCGGCATCAACGAACGCCGTGCTGACATCAGCATCGACGAAGACGAAGCCACCACGCGCACCATCCAGCTGTCGCCCAAGCTCGACAAGCCCGGCACATACACGCTCGACGTTGTCGGCTACTTCGACAACAGCATCGAGACCGACCGCACGCCGCTGACGCTCACCGTCACCAAGTGCGAGTCGAGTGCCACGAGCACGACCGGCTCGACCGTCGTCGTGACGCCTTCGGGCACCACGACAACGACGCCGACGACGACCACGACGCCCACCACCACGACCACCCCTAGTGGCACTGATGGTACCAGCGCCGCGCCCCGTCCGCGCGTGACCTCGAGCAGCTCCAGCAACTACACCGTGCCCTTGCTCATCGCAGGCGTCGTTGTGGCTGGCGTGCTCCTTGTCGTGCTGATCGTCATGCTCACGCGTGGCGGCGGCAACAACAACGCGAAGCTCGCATAAGCGGGTTTTCTTCTTTTTTATTTTTTATTCTCGTCTTCTTCCGATTGGTTTAATAACGTCAGACGCATCGTTGAGCCCATGACGCGGACACAACGCTATCGCACGTATATCTACAGCACGTTGGGCTTTGGTCTTGCAGGTCTTCTCGCAGCAGCAGGGATCGCGTATTTCGCAGGTCAAGGCATGTATTTCTTGGCGCTCATGTGCACGCTCGCGCTGCTTGTCGCCATGGACAATTTCTTCTGTGGAAGACGGCTGCGCGCCGCGGGCATGGAAGCCAGGACGCACTACATCACGCCGCCGTTCTTGCGCAAGGATATGCGCTGAACCGGAAATTCTACGGATTTCCCGGAACTCATCCGTAAGAAAACCCACGTATACGCGAGTCGCTGCGAGTAAAGCGGCAGTTTTCCCAGGTTTTTTGTCCGCGAGGACAAAAAAGCTGGCTCGCAGGAATCACGCTTTTTTCGCCGCAACGCATTTTAAAGAATGAAGTCTTGTGTATGTCATGGCATACAAACACATCATCATGCTCCTGCTGCTCGTCCCGACGGCGCAGGCGGTCGTGATCCAAGAACTTTATGCGGATCCGTCGGGAACAGAGACTGGCGGCGAGGCCGTCCTCTTGTACAACGATGCGGACGTCAGCGTCGACGTCAGCGGCTGGATGCTCGACACGCCGAGCAGCACGCCGGACGCGACGCTCCCTCAGAACACGACGATGCAGCCGCACGGCGTGTTCCTCATTGCGGACACGGGATGGTCAACTGCCAAAGACAACACAAGTTGGTCTGACGCGCATCTGGAAGAGGCCATCACGCTCCGCAACACCGGTGGCATTGTCTCGCTACGCGATGCCAACGGCACGCTTGTGGACTCGGTGACATATTCTGCAACGACAGAAGGGACCGCCTACTGGCGGCAAGGAGCGGAGGTCGTCCCTACCGAACCGCTTTTCGAATTGTTCGATGCGCTCTACCTGCTGGAGTCTGCCACAGACGTGGACAATGGCACCGCAACGACGATCGAGGTGACTGACAATGGTGTCCCCATCAGCACGATCACTCCGATTCCGGGCGGCACGAAGTACATCAGCGTCACCACCACGTCCACGGTCGAGCCGAGGGTGACGTTCCTGGGCATCGAACAAGTCATGGAACCATTAGGCAACGACCGGTACACGGCAGACCTGCCCATCAATTACACGACGACGCCAGGAAACCATGACATCACCGTCGTGGGCGACGCCACGAGCGTGCGCACCTTGGCCGTGTTGCCGCTTCTCGCGGTGCAAAGCGACGCGACGACATTGCAAGCACAACGCACGAGTCCAGGGACGTTCACCATCGCGGGAGACGCGTCATATGGGACGTCAGGACTCACGCTGCGCAACGCAGGCAATGTTGACGTCGACGTGCATCTTTCGCGCACGGCCGTGCTGCGGGACGGCACACGCGCGAACGTCGTCATGCGCGCGGTCGCGGACGCCGAAGAGATCGCTGTGACGAGCCGCAGCACCTACCTCACGATATTGCGGCCAGGACAGACCGCGCCGCTGAGCATCACGATCGACGTGTCAGGCGCGGATCCGGGAAGCTACACGACATCGCTCGCGCTACAACTCAAAAAGACGTAGGACTCGCTACGGGTGCTTGTGGGCCTTGTGCTTGCGGCCGCGCACGACGAGGATGACCGCGAGGATGACGATGATGGCTCCCGCGGCATAGTTCATCCAGGACTTGAAGGGGCTTTCGCGTTCGGAGTCTGGCTCGACGATGGGTTGTGGGGGCGCAGTGACCTTCGTGTTCTCGGCTGTGGGTGGCACGACGGTGAACGGCTCCCCGAAATACGCCTGGCACCATTTCAGTCCGGTCGCGCGAACGCTGTACTCGAGCGATGCCTGGATGTCGGTGACGTTGCCAGCAGAGTATGCCTCGTTGATCGTGTTGAGCGCAGACTGCGTGTTGCCCCTGCACGCGCCATAGGTCGGGATCTTCGACAATTCATACGCGCGGTTACCCATCTCGCCATAGAAGCGCAAACAGTCGAGTTCGGCGCGTTTCTGCGGCGTCCCATTGACTTCGCAGATGGCGCGCGCCCGCGCCTTGACCGCCTCTTTGACGTCGATGCCTTGCGTGCCGAGGTCTGCCTTGTAATACTTGGCCATCTCAAGGTAATACTGGCCGGACACGAGGGTCGCGGTCAGGATCTCGTTGTAATCATACGTGCCGAACTCGGGCCGTGTCACGTTCGACGGCTCGAGCAGGCGCAAGTCCTCGGCCAGTTGCGGATGATAGGTAGGACCGTACTCGTTGATGCTTCGCAGAAGCACGCCTTGCTGTGCACTCACGGCTGTCGCGAGCGCGAGCAGCACCACGTACCACAATAATTTTCGCATAAACGCCCAGACCTGGTCGGATTTATTAATTTTGTTAACGCAAGACGCACTGCGGTTGAGAAGACAGCCCTACTTCTTGTTGCGGAAGCAGACAAGGCATGACTCGCGGAGAAAACAGGAAGGGCAGCTCTCGAGTTGGTCGTGCTTGAGCCCAAAACAAGGATCGTTTGCCATCTTGAGGATCTTGGGCAACACCATACCGGTGTTCGCCGCGGCATGGTTTCCGAGCGCGTGCGTCGCGACCACTAGCGTACTAAGAACGGGTTTTGTCTGCATGCTTCACTCACTGAGAAAGATATGGTGCCCAAGTATATAAATGTGACTACGTTCAAGTACAAACCCACGCAAGCACACCACGACAATGAGACCGACGCACCTCGAAAGGTTTATAGATACTCCTGCTCTCGACTACCCATGTCAAAAAGAGGGCAGCTCACGATCACCATACTTATGGGCATCGTCCTCATCATCGCCGTGTCGCTGATCCTCTACATACAGCAACCTCGCCTTCTCCCTTCCACGCTTCTCCCGGCCACGACGCTCGCAGAAGCAGAACGGAGCCTGCACGACTGCTGGGAACAAGCTGGCCGCGATGCGCTGGCGCACATAGGCGCGACCGGCGGCACCATCCTGCCATTCGTGTATGATCTCAACGACACCGTGCGCGTGGCAGTCAGCGATGGCGCAGTCACAGTGCCGACAAAGATCGAGCTCGAAAATGAACTCTCGTATGGCATGGCCGTCCTTGCATCGCAATGCGAAGCGGACATTGCCCAACGCGCGGCCCCCTATGGCGTGGTGATGACCAATGGAACGACACTCGTCAGCACAACAGTGCTCCCGCACCACACGATCTTCATCTTCCACACCGACATCGCAGCATCAGACCAGGACAGGTACAGAAAGATCGATGACCACATCGTCGTCATCGACACGCATCTTGGCCGCCTCGCATCGCTTGCGCACACGATCGCCACCGACGTTGTCGAGAACGGCGACATCGACCTGTCGTTGATCGCCGGGCAAGGGGTCGAGGCGAGCATCCGCGGAGGACCGAGTTCGATCAGTTCTGTGCTCTTGACGCAGTACGAACGTCCTCCGAACATGACGGCGACCTTCCTCGTGGCGTTCGACCAAGAGGGGGAGCGTCCCTCGAACCCGCCACGGATACGACAATTGGACCCTATCTTCGCGCCCGCAGGCAAGCAGACGCTCGGCGTCGTCATCGCGCACGACCCGCTCGACGAGCCTCTGCTCTATGATGCGCTCAACGCGCTCATCTATATCGATAAGCGCACAGGTGCCTTCGCGATCTCGCCCACGACGTTCGACATAGGGACGTACCCGGTCACGTTCTACGTCACCAACAGCCGTGGCGAGACGAGCACCATGACAACCGAGGTGCGCGTCGCATGAGACGAACGACGACGTGGCTGTGCATCATTCTCGTCTGCGCCAGCATCGTGAGCGCACAAGAGAGCACGCCATCATCGACAGAAGAATGGAAGCCTGACGAGATACGCAAGAATCCCGAGCAATATTTCGCCACCGATCCTGCCAAGGCGCTCGACACATTGCTCGCCGACCCGAACTCGATCGTGTTCATCTCGACGGACACGCGCCTCAACAGCGCGATCCTTGACGCGTACGCGAAGAATCCGTCGCTCATCAACCAGGACCCGAAGCACCGCAAGTTCGCCGATGACTTCTTCCAATTGCCCGGTAATTTCGTGGGACAAGCTGCCCAACAATATCTCACGCAGACCAGGGGCCTGCAGATCAGCGCGCCGCCTGCGTCCGGCGAGGTGGAACTCATCAAGGGACCGCCGCAGAAACTCATCTATGGCAACAACGAACTCGCGATGGACACGCTCCAAACCGGCACACGGATCATCATCAACGAAGCAGAGAAGAAGTTCCTGATATGCCCGCCAAGCGCGTCCGCCGACTGCAAAGGCATCGACGTGAGCGAGGTGACGCGCAAAGACCCGGAAGGCAAGCTAGGCGACCTGCGTCCGACGCTGGCGACAAGCGGCAGGTTCGTGTCGCTCACCGACAAGCGCGGCAAGACGCTGGCGAGCATGGACGAATCCGTCCTGTCCGTCCTGCCCACGTATGGCGCCATCGACCTACCCGACGGCCAGGTCGCGTATGGCATCGACAGATTCCAGTTCGTCACGAAGCGCGCGGGCGTCGTGAACGAATTCAGCATCTCGCTGGGCGTGCGCGACGAAACAGGCGCGCCGATCCGCAACGTCGAGGTCGTCAATGCGCTGGGCAGCGACCGCATTCTCACCGCGCTCGGACCAGGCCAGCGCATGGCAATCAAATCAAGCACCGGCACGTGGAAGCAGGTCACGTCCACCGCAAAGGTCGCGGACTACCTCAATTATGACTTCAGCAAACAAGACAGCGACATCCTGCAGACCAGGACGTTCGTCGAGCTGGATGAGAGCATCCGCATCAAAGGCGCCAGTTTCAGGTACCAGGCGACGACCACCGCAGGGGCGCTCATCGTGAGCAGCAAGAACCCTGATGGCACTCCCACGCATACACACCTGCTCGCCTACAACGGCGACGGGCAATGGCGCGGACCTTCCGCCGACGACCTTGGCAAGGACGGTTACAACGTCGTGGTCAACCGCGACGCCATCCACCTCGCGCGGCAACCCGTCTCCGTCCTGCTCGACGGTCACGAGGGTTCCCGCGAATTCTTCCTGCAGGCGGGGACCGCGGTCATCGACGCGTCGACGGACAAAGGCGTCCACACGATCGAAGCGAACAAGCAACGCACTGAAATCAGGAAAGTCGTACAGGTGCCCTGCAAACTGTGCCGTGGTGGCTACAGCACCAGAGAAGTCGTGCAGACCGAATTCATCGAGGCGGCGACGGTGACGATGATCGACAAGGACCCGCAGGGCAACGCCATCACGACGCACTCCCGCCAAGAACGACCCGTGGGGCAGGCACTACTCCGCGACGATTCCGACGCGCAGCGGCGCGACTCCCTGCGGTTGCTCGACCAACGAAAGACCCAACTGCTGCAGGACCGCGAGGACGTGGAGAGCGAGATCGCGTACGCCACAGAAAAAAAGCTCGGCGACAAGTACATCATCGACCTCAACAAGGACCGCAGCGCGCTCGACGCCGACCTGGAACGGGTCGATGAGGCGTTGCGGACGACAGCAGGCGAACTGGGTGTCCAGAACACGCCACGCGCGACCGCCGCGCTCCTGCACCGACAATCCACCACGCTCACGCCCGCATTCCTCAACTTCGTCGAATATCCGTTCACGGCAGCCCCTCACGCACAAGTGCCTGTGCTGCCCATCAGTTTCCTCACAGACATCACACAGAACGAACCGTTGAATCTCATGGGTCCGACACCAATCATCCGTGCCGCACCCGTGCTGCTTGACGACGCCCCCCTTGTCGTCGATCTCCCTGCCGACACGAAACGCGCTGAAACCGTGGACATCGAAACCGCCGTCTATGACCCATGGGCCGAAGTGGTCGAGCTGCCTGCAATAACCAAGCAAGCGAAGGCAGCACCTGCACAATCGGTCGTGTTCGGCTTCCTGTCCTGCGGCGGTTGCCGTGTCTATAAAGACTCCTTGGCACAACAAGCCAAAAGCGGCAAACTACAACCTGTAGAAACCAATGAAGAGGGACATCTCAAATATTATGATCCGGTCACGAACGTAGAATACAACTATTACAACATCAATACCCAGGCCGGTAAAGTTGCGGAAGCAGCGACGCCACAGAACCTCCGAGAACGCGCATATCCCTACGGTTACATACAAGAAAACGGGAACGTCGTCCCCTTCACGTGGAATGATGCTCCCCTAGGCAAGTGGGATGCAGAAGGCATCGAACAAGGGTTCGCCACCAAGCTCGCGAAACTACGCGCGCTCTCGGGCACTGTGCCATTTGTACCTGTTGACGAGACCGTGCCAGTATCCCCGTCGACAACAATATCGTCCACAACTACCCGGACAGACCAACCATACCACTACACGCCACCCGCGAGCAGTCAAATGTTCGAGATACAGGAACGGTTCCGTAGCCAAGGTATCAGGAATCCTGTCTACTCGACATTCAAGGTCGAGGTCAATGGAAAGCTTGAGGACAGGACCTATTTCTTTGAGGGCGGCGGAAGTGGACGACCAAGCACTATCTATGACCCTCTTACCGGCACGCCGCTACGAATGGAGATCGCGACAGCCGGACAATGCGGAAGCCGCGGCTGCCAGCCAAGCACGTATCGCGTCGTGCCTGCGGGCACCTCACCCCCTACGAGTCAAAGCACGCCAACGTATTACACGCCAACACCACAGACAACCCAACAACAATCATGGACCGCCAAAGAGAGCGACATCGTCCGCTCCTCGGCGTACGGTCACACCGGCGGTACATACATCGAGACAAAGAAATATTGTTGTGGTGCGGGCAACGCCGCATATTATCGCGATGTCAGATTGCCCAATGGTGAGCTTGTCAACATCGCATACCAACTTGATTCTGCAGGGCGATTCACAGGACACATGTCCACTGAGAGCAAACGCTGAACCGCAGGCAGCTTTTTAAGAAGGGACGATGTCCGTACAAGCCATGCACGAGCACAAGCTTCCTTCCGAAGTCAAGACCGAGGCGCGCACGATCCTTGAGAAGGCCAATGGCAGCACTGATCCTTCGTTCGGCTGCGAGCCACACAAGCGGCCGGTCGCGCAATTGTTGCAGTACGGCATCGTGATTGTCAACAAGCCAGAGGGTCCTACCTCGCACCAGGTGAGCGCGTACGTGCAGCGGATCCTGCAGATCGACAAGGCAGGCCATTCTGGCACGCTCGATCCTGGCGTCACCGGCGTGCTGCCTGTCGCGCTCGAGAGCGCCACGCGCATCGTGCAAGCGCTCCTCCCCGCAGGCAAGGAATACATCGCGATCATGCACTTGCACAAGCCCGTGCCGCAGGACAAGCTCGATGCCGCGATCAAGAAATTCACGGGAACGATCAGGCAGAAGCCGCCGCTGCGCAGCGCGGTCAAGCGCGAGGTGCGGCCGCGCACGATTTATTATCTCGACGTGATGGAAATCGATGGCCAGGACGTCCTCGTACGCATGGGCTGCGAGGCAGGCACGTACGTGCGCAAGTGGATCCACGACATCGGGCTGCACCTGGGCTGCGGCGCGCACATGCAACAATTGATACGCACCAAGGCCGGACCGTTCCGCCTCGAGCATGCCGTCACGTTGCAAACATTGCAAGATGCACACTACTATTGGAAAGAGGAAGGCAACGAAATCCCCATCCGCACAGCAGTACTTCCCTACGAGACAGGCGTGCAGCACCTTCCGACGATGTGGATCCACGACAATGCAGTGGACTCATTATGTCATGGTGCGTTACTTCACGTGCCAGGCGTCGCCAAGCTACACAACGACATCACGATCGGCGACATGGTCGCGGTGCTCACGCTCAAGGGCGAACTCGTGTGCCTTGGCATGGCGCGCATGGCGAGCAAGGACATCGTCGCGAACCAGCGTGGCGTCGCACTCAAAGTCGACGCAGTGCTCATGCAGCCAGGGACGTACCCGCGGCAGCAGCGCAATGAAAAATAATTAATACTGCCGCGACCATCATCACATCATGCGCTTCAACGACCGTGACGATGCAGCACGCCGACTCAGCAATGCGCTTCTCAAGTACAAGGGCAAGGATGCCATACTCCTCGCGATCCCGCGCGGCGGCGTCGTGCTCGGACGCGTCATCGCCGACACGCTCGGCCTTCCTCTGGACGTCATCGTGACGAAGAAGATCACGCCGCCTGACAATGAAGAGTACGCGATCGGCGCGGTGGACGGCACGAACGTCATCCTTGACGAGGACGCCATGGAGGGCGCGGGCGTCTCGCGCGCGGCGCTCAAGGGACAGATACAGGAAAAACAGCGGGCAGTGATGGCAAGGTACAAGAAATTCCGCGGCAGCGCTGCACCACCTGACGTGAAGGGCAAGATCGCGATCATCGTCGATGACGGGATCGCGACAGGCAACACGATGAAAGCCGCGATCGCGCTCGCACGCACGGCAGGAGCGAAGAAGGTCGTCGCCGCGTTCCCAGTTGGGCCGACGGAAGGTGTCGTCGAGATGCGTTCGCTCGCCGATGAGGTCGTCTGCCTGTCGTCCGAGCCCGCATTCATGGCTGTCGGCGAGTTCTACGATGAGTTCCCGCAGGTCGAGGATGACGACGTCATCGCGCTGCTCAAGGTGAAGCGACGATGATGCGCATCGTGCTGCCCTCTTCAGCGCATCTCGCGCACCAACTCCATGCACGGATCGTCGATATCGTGCCCTTCCCGGACGGCGAGCACCGGATCAGGGTGCCACCCTCAGTCAAAGGCAAACGCGTGCAACTGATAGGCAACACCGGTCCTTCTCCTGCCGCGCTGCTGGACCTTCTCTTCACGTGCGCGACGTTGCGCGAGCTTGGCGCACGTGTCGAACTCATCATCCCGTACTTCGCGTACGCACGACAAGACAACCCACACGGCAACGAGGCCGCGGCCGCACGGGCAGTGTGCGGCATGATCAAGAAAATACGACCGCACGAGATAACTGTCGTGAGCCCGCATAGCGAGAGGATCCGTCGATGGCTCGGCTGTCGTCGTATCGACGCGCTGTCCGCGCTCATCGCTGCGCTGCCCTCAGCCATCAAGAAAGACGCCATCATCATCGCGCCCGACGACGGTGCGGCCACGATGGCCACGATAGCTGCGCGCATGATCAACACCAGCGCGGTCGTGCTTCGTAAGAAGCGCGTGAGTCCGACACGCGTGGTCGAGAGCCCGATCCGACGCTCGCTGCGTGGCAAAAATGCAATCATCGTCGACGACATCATCAGCACGGGCAAGACGATAGAAACGGCAGCACGCCTTGCGCGGCGCGCAGGAGCGCACGCCGTCTATGGCGTCGTGGTGCACAACGCGGCAGGCGAGCGCCTCGCGCCGTTCATGGACAAGAGCGCGCTCCACCGGCTCTTCGTCACAGACTCCCTGCCGTGCGTCCACGCCCCTCGAACCGCGTGCGTCCGCATCCCTCTTTAGAGCCAGCCTAGTTCTGCGTACATCTCTTTGCTTGGCGGCGTGAGCGCGATGGTCTTGAGGTCCTTCTTGTCGAACCATCTGACTTCCACGATGTCGTCGCCGGGCCGCACTTGCGCAATCCCGTCATCAAGCTCGCACAGATATTCCAGAAAGACGTAGTGGATGTCGTCGCCGTCCTTGTTTTTCGCGATCGCTTCGCGCGGTTCCTTGCGGTAGATGGGACAGATGTTGCGGATGTCATGCACAGTCACGCATGCTTCTTCGTTGAGTTCGCGCTGCAATTCCGCATGGAAGTACGCATTGTCGAGGTCCTTGACTGCAAGAAGACGTTCTGAACGTTCAAGATCCTCGGTGCCGCCGCCCAGCGTGTGCCACACATCGGGGTACGGAGGTATGCCGTTGGCTTTCTTGCCAAGAAGGACCTTGTCGTTGTCGCACACCACGCCGCACACGATCACGCGCGTTTGCATGAGGAGGGAATGCGCAGGTGGGATTTCTGCCTTTCGGTAATTTATTTTTATATAAAGATAAATAAATTTCCACCATATCTTTATATATAATCCAGTCCAATAGTATCCCAGTATAGTGTTTAGTATGTTGGATTGAGAGGCGTCGCGGAAAAAGATGGTTGTGCTACCTAGCAGTATAGGGCCGGTGTTCTTCGGCCTCCCCACAGGACTGTGGGCCATGCTCGGCCTTGTTCCCTTCCTCATCCTCTACCTCATCCGTCCGAGGCCCAAGCGCATGGAGCTCCCGTCGCTCATGTTCTTCCTGCGCTCATCCGGCCGCAGCATCGTCACGTCATTCCTGCGCACCATCTATCGAGACCTGCTCTTCTTCATCCAGATCATCATCGCGTTGGCACTCCTTCTCATGCCTGCGCAGCCCTACACGAACACACAAATCGACCTTGCAGCAGAGCACACCGTGATCGTCATCGACACGAGCGCGAGCAGCCAGGTCGTCGAGGACGGCCAGACCCGCTTCGAACGCGCGCTCGCGGCAGCAGAAGACCTCATCGGCAAAAAGACCTCCATCATCCTCGCCAAAGGCACGCCACAGATCGTGGTCGCCAGCGCGAGCGCAAACGAAGCACGCACAGCACTACGCGCAATCAAACCGACAGACACGACCTCAAGGATCGGGGAGGCCATGTTCCTCGCAGACCAAGTGCTCCAAGGGGATGGCCGCATCGTGGTGCTCAGCGACTTCGACAACACCGAAGGCGTGTCGCCCACGACAGCGAAGACCGCGCTCGAGGCGCGCGGCATCCCTGTCGCGTTCGTGAACGTCGCGCAAGGAACAGTCCAGAACGTGGGCTTCATCGACATCGTGGTCGGCGAGGACACGAGCACGACATACATCCGCAATTTCGGCACCAAAGAGGCGAGCGTGGCGCTCCATATCGCAGACGTCACTCGCGAGTTCACTATCCCTGCCGGCGGCATCGAGCCCTTCCAGTTCAAGACGCCGCCAGGCATCACCGAACTCAAGCTCGAAACCAACGACGCGTACGCGCCCGACGACACGCTCATCGTGAGCGCGCCTGATGAAGCCAAGATCAAGGTGCTGCTCATCACCAACGACAAGAGCAGGTTCCTCGAGAGCGCGCTCACCTCGTCCCCACGCGTCGACCTGTCCGTCAGCGAACCACCCATCATCAGCAAAGGGCAGTACGACGTCTACATCCTCCACAATCTCGACCAGAAGGACGTGCTGCCAGGCACGTTCGAGGACCTGCTCGCACGGGCGCGCAAAGGATCGGCCGTCGTCATCCACGCGCAGCAAGGCATGGGCGTCTTCAAGTTCGGCGACCTGCTGCCGGTCGAGCTCATCGGCGACGCGAACAACTCCTACATCCGCATCGACCAGGAGACAACGATCACGAGGAACCTCGAACTCGGGAACATCAAACAGTACATCCAGGCGCACGTGAGACCCGGAGGCATCTCGCTCGCGTCCGCGACCGACAACAGCACGATGCTCACCCTCAAGGCAGAAGGCGCCGGCACGCTCGTGTACTACGGCATGATCGAATCATCCTCTGACTTCAAGCTCACGCCAGACTACCCCATCTTCTGGCAGAACCTGGTGCGCGTGCTCGCGCGCCGCGCGGATATCCGTGACCTCAACCGCAAGGCAGGGGACACCATCACGACGAATGCCGACGTGCAAGGCCCTGATGGGACGCGCATCGGCGGTCCGGTCGTGATGTTCGAACACAGAGGACTCTACACTGTCGGCGACCGCAGGATCGCCCTCAACACGCTCGATCCGCGCGAGAGCGCGCTACTGCACCAGAAGAACGTAGGTACGGCCAAGGACGCGGACAACATCGCGACAGTCAAAGAAGAACGACAACTCGAGTGGGAGATGCCGCTGCTTATCATCGGCACGCTCTTCCTCCTCTTCGAACTCATCTTCCTCAAAGTGCGGGGTGACATGTGATGGTCGATGTCGCGCTCCTCTACCAGCAGTACATCAAAGACCTACTCCTGCAGCGACCGGGCCTGCTCATCTGGGCGGTCCCTGCCATCATCATCGTCCTCTTCCTCATCCGCCGCACATTCGTCGACGTACGTGAGGACCAGCTCGCGCTCCTGCGACGACGCAAGGCCCGCAAGATCATGATGGTGACGCGCACCCTCATGATCCTCCTGCTCGCGCTCGCCTTCGCGACGCCAGCCACGGTGCAGGAGCGCACCATCCAGACCGACCCCTTCGTCAAGCTCCTTGTCGACAACAGCACCTCGATGGGCGTCTATGACCTTGCCGCGATCTCCACCGTGGAAGAGAAGCTCGCAGGAAAGATCGGCGTGCGCACCGCGTCCATCGCGAACGGCGAACGCAGCGTGCTCGGCGAATCACTCCTTGCGCGCGTGCAGAAAGGGGACAACGTGCTGCTTGTCACCGACGGCCAGACGACAGGCGGACCGTCGCTTGGCGACGTGTCGCTCTTCGCGGCCGCCAACAACATCACGCTCAGCCTGCTGCGCCTACCCATCAAGAACGCTGATGCATGGGTGACGATCGAGGGTCCCTCGAAGACCGCGGCAGGCACAGAAAGCACGTTCGTGATCAACGTCGGCACGCTCGGCAAGATCGAGAACGTCCACGTCACGATCAAGATCGATGATGTCGTCGAGCTCGACACGAGCGGCGGCGCGCAGACGTACACGATCAAGAAGACGCTGGGCGAAGGCACGCACAAGATGGTCGCCCTCATCGACAGCAATGATGCGTTCTCGCAGAACAATATCTATTACAAGACCGTGCGCGCCGTGCCAAAACCCCGCGTGTTCTACTGGACCGACAAGAGTTCACCGCCGCTGCTCACGCTCTACGATCCCTTCTACAAGATCGAGCGCGGCACAAGCCTGCCATCCTCACTCGACGACTATTACGCCATCGTCATCGACGACATGCCGCAGGAAAGCATGCCGCTCGACAGCATGCAACGCCTCAATAGCTTCGTCTCTGACGGCGGCGGCCTCTTTGTCGTCGGCGGCCCCAGCAGTTACGACCGCGGCGGCTACACCACGCACCCGATCAAGAACCTCATCCCGGTCTTTGTCGGCTCGCCTGGCCGCGACCTCGGCGACGTGAACCTCGTCATCATCATCGACGCATCAGGGTCTGCCGGCGGCGAACAAGGCGCGGGCCTCACCATCTCGCGCGCGCTCACGCTGGGCCTCATCCAGGACATGGATCCCAAGACCCGCATCGGCGTGGTGGCGTTCTCGTACGACGCGCAGGTCGTCTCACCGCTCGCGCTCAAGTCTCAGACAGCCGACCTCGCGGACAAGGTCAGACGCATCTACGGCTCGGGCGGCAGCAACATGGCGGACGCCATGAAACTCGGCATCGAGATGCTCCAGAAGGCGCAAGGCAGCAAGAACCTCGTCATCATCAGCGACGGCCTCCTGCTTGACCAGATCGCGGCAGAGAGCCGTAACTACGCAAAGGCCGCGCTCGACAACGGCATCAAGGTCTACACCATCGGCGCGGCAGTCGGGGACGAGGCGTTCATCCGCGACCGCGTCAACGAGGAATTCATGCAGGAAATCGCCGACATCTCCCATGGCACGTACTTCCGCGCGAGCACCGCAAGCAGGCTCAAGCTGCTCTTCAACCCGCCAAAGGAAGACGAGAAGAAGAACGTGACCGACCGGAGCGCGACCGTGCTCGACAGCAACCACTTCATCACCAAAGACTTCCTCTTCAAGGACGCGCTGCTCACGGGCTACAACGCAGTGATACCCAAGACCAGCGCACGCCTGCTCGCCACGCTCTCGAGCGGCGAACCACTGCTCACCGTGTGGCGCCTGGGCCTTGGCCGCGTCGCATCGCTGGCGACAGACGACGGCATCGCGTGGTCAGGCCCACTGCTGAACGCCGACAACAACCCCCTCCTGCTCCGCACGCTCAACTGGGCGATCGGCGACCCGGACCGCAAGGCGAAGAATCGGGTGGAAGTGTTCGATGGCACCGTCAACGAGCCGCTCGACATCATCGTGACGTCAGAGTCCGCGCCCATCACCAAGGAGATCACGCTCGTGCGCACAGGCGAGAACACGTACAAAGGCAGCACCACACCAACCGAGCCAGGCTTCATCAACGTGCTGGGGGCGACGGCCGCCGTGAACGGCCCTGCCGAATACCGGCAGCTCGGCGAGAGCAAGGCGCTCACACGCGCGGTCGCGACCACGGACGGCAGGTTCTTCGCGCCCGACGCCATCGAACAGATAGCGGAGCTCGCCAAGAAGAAATCCATGCAGGTCGTGCGCGAGGAATTGCCGCTGCGCTGGCCGCTTGCCGTGCTCGTCTTCGCGCTCTGGATCATCGAACTCATCGCACGGAGGGTGCTCGGCAAGAGCTAAGGAGGAACCAATGGGATACATCACACGCAACGCCAACATCATTCTGCTGTTCCTGATACTGCTGTCCGCGGTAGCGCTCGTCGGCGCCACAGTGTACTTCCAACAACGCTTCACCGTCATCAACACGGAATACAACGCGAAACTCGCACAGCTCAAGAACATCAGCACGCAACTCGAACAATACCAGACCACGCTCACGACCGCCAAGCAGGAACTCGCGCTCAAAGGCTCCCGTGAAGAGGAGCTCACAGGCAAGTTCACCGAAGTCAAAGGCGAACTGCAGACGCTCGTTGCCGAACGCGACGCGTTGCAGACGGCCAAGAAGAACCTCGAGATCGCGCTCGCCGACAAGACCTCGAAATTGACCGTCGCCCAAAACACCATCGCGGTGCGTGACACCACGATCGCCACGCTGGACAGCGAGAACGCGGACCTGCGCGGCGACATCATCACGCTCGAAGACGACGTCGACGACCTCCAGGACGAGGTCAGCTGTCTCAAGTCCACGGCGGACGCAAGCGAGGGGAACTGCTGATGGCAGACATCGACGCCGCGCTCGCCGAGCTGCGGCAGACGCTCTTGTCGATCAAGTTCTTCGACGTGGCGCTCGAGTCGCTCATCGTCATAGGGCTCGCGCTCATCGTCACCACCTACTTCCAGCTGCCCTGGTACGTCGCGCTCGTGCCCTGGGCCATCTATTTCACGACAGGTTACATCCGCCGCGTCAACGTGCGTTCGTACCACGAAGTGGAGGACAAGGTGCCGCAATTGCGCGAAGCGCTCAGCACCGCGGCCGACACGCGCGGACAGCAAGGCATCCTCGTCAAGGAACTGCAGACCGAAGTGCTGGGCAAGATGCGCGCCATCAAGACGAGCTATTTCCTGGGCCTTGGCAGCACCACGCGGCAACTGCTCTTGCTCAGCGGCATCTCGTTCATCATCATCGGGCTCGCCGCCTTCAACGTCAACTTCGCAAGCACCAAAGACTTCGCGCTGCGCCAACCGGGTGTGAATGGCGCACTGCACTTCATGGGTCTTGACAACGAGACGCTCACCGGCAAGCTCACCGACAGGGAGGCGCAGGCAGGCCTGAGGAAATTCGTGAAAGTGACAAGCAACAAGAGCATCTTCGGCGAAGAGAACATCTTCGACATCGGGGCGAGCCCGCTCGAACTGTCGATTGACCCGGAGATGAGCGGGTCCAATCTCCAGGACGTACACGATGCGGAACAGAAGAAGTTCCGCGACCAGGAGGCAGGCGTCGTCGAGGCGTCGGCCCAGGGCGCGTGCGCCGAGGCGTGCGACATCCCCAAGGACCAGCAGGAGATCGTCAAGAACTATTTCGATAAGGTCGGCACGGGCTGACGCAAACTATAATAACACCACAATCAAGGAGGTCATACAATGAGAACGGTTGAAGATGTGAAAAAGACGTTCGATTACCTGTTCGGAGAGCTTGGCAAAGTGATCGTCGGCCAAGACGAGGTGCTCCACCAGATAGTCGTGGGGCTCTTCTGCAACGGACACGTGCTGCTCGAAGGATACCCTGGCGTCGCAAAGACGCTCACGGTCCGGACGCTCTCCGAACTCATGGACCTCAAATTCTCGCGTATCCAGAACACGCCGGACCTGCTGCCCTCGGACGTGACAGGCACCTACCTCGTCGAGGAGACGTCATCGGGCAAGCGGTCGTTCAAGTTCCAGCAAGGACCCATCTTCGCCAACATCGTGCTCGCGGACGAGATCAACAGGGCGACGCCAAAGACTCAATCAGCTATGCTTGAGGCGATGCAGGAACACCAAGTCACGGCAGGCAACCAGACCTACACTCTCGAAGAACCGTTCTTCGTGCTCGCCACCCAGAACCCGATCGAGCAGGAAGGCACCTACCCGTTGCCCGAAGCGCAAAGCGACCGTTTCCTGCTGAAAGTCAAGGTGGGCTATCCTTCCACCGAGGACGAGCTCAAGATCGTGGACAGGTTCACAGAGGTCACCAAAGCCGCACGCCTCAAGCCCATCCTCAACAGGGAGACGCTGCTCTACATCCAAGGACTGACGCGCCAAGTGCCCATCTCCAACGACATCAAGAAGTACGCGGTCGGCATCGTGCAGAAGTCGCGCAACCAGAAGGACCTCATCGAGTACGGCGCGTCACCGCGCGCCAGCATCGGCCTCGTGCTCGCAGGCAAGGCGCGCGCGCTGCTCGCAGGACGACGCTTCGTGTCAAAGGAAGACATCCAGGAGATGGCCTATCCCATCCTGCGCCACAGGATCGTGCTCTCGTTCGAGGCAGAACGCCAGAACATGAGCGAAGACGACGTGATCAAGAAGCTTCTATGATCGACCTCGACTTCCTGCACCACCTGGACAAGTTCTCGCTCATCATCAACAAGCGAGTGACGTCGAACTACACAGGGGAGCGTCCGACGCAGATCCTGGGCGCAGGCCTGGTCTTTCGCGACCACGCGGCCTACGGGCCCGGCGACGACTTCCGCGCCATCGACTGGAAGGTCTTCGGACGAACAGACAGGCTCTTCGTCAAGCGCTACGAGGCAGAGCGCAACCTGACCGTGCACGTCATCCTCGACTTTTCCGCGAGCATGCACTTCGCTTCGGGCAAGACGAGCAAAGGCGATTATGCGTCCATGATCGGCATCGGCTACTCCTACATGGCGCTCAAGAACAACGAACGCTTCGTGCTCTCGACTTTCGCGGACAAGCTGGAACTCTTCAAAGCGAAGAAAGGACGCAAGCAGCTCGCGGGCATCGTGAGCTACCTCAACGACAAGAAGCCCTCAGGCCAGACCGACCTCGTGCAGGCCATGTCGCGCTACAAGAAACTCATCAATTCGCGCTCGATCATCATCATCGTCAGCGACTTCCTCTACGACCCTGACGTGATCCGCAACGCGCTCGCGCGCTACTCCAAGCACGAAGTGCGCCTCGTGCAAGTGCTCGACAAGCTCGAGATCGACCTGCAAGGGCTCGAAGGAGACTACAAACTGCGCGATTCCGAAAGCCCTGCCATGATGCGCACCTACATCAGCCCGCTGCTGCGCAAGCAGTACATCAGCAGGCTCAGCGAGCACAACGCACAGATCAAGAAGATCGCGGAAGAGCTCGGCGCCCGGTTCTTCTCCTTCTCCACAGACAAGCCCGTGTTCGACGCATTCTACACGATGATGGGACGCGAACTCCCACGGGCGACACACGAGCACTGAGGTGAGACCATGGTGAAAGTAGAACGACGAAGCAAGAACCGGTTACGACTCAAGGACCCCAAAGACAGACGGAAGAGACGCTAGACCTTTCAGTTGTCACTCATAGGAGACTACAATCACGAAACCTTTATATACTGATCTCCCGTTTTCCGTCGGAGAATGACAACGCAAGACGTCACGCCACAAACGACAACGAGGAAAACACCGACCGCCATCAACAGCGACAGGTTCATCCTCAGTGAGCAGCTGGGCTCAGGATATTCTGGCGTGGTCTACAAGGCGCACGACACGCTGACCGGGTGCGAGGTCGCAATCAAAGTGCTCGATCCCACCGAACTAGCACACCTGCAGCGCGAGCGACGGGGCATCACGGACGGTGGTGCGTTGCAAAAGGAGACCAACCTGAGCATCGCGAGCAACCTCGTGTGGAACGTCCCTTTCGTGGATGAGGAGGGCACGCACTTCCTCGTCATGCCCATCATGGACGAATCGCTCGAACAGCGCATCAACCGTGGCGGCCACAAGCACACACTGGATAACGGACGATTGGCGCCAGCAGAATTCACCACGCTCGTGCGCGACCTCGCACACATGCTGCACGAGACGCACGGCCGCGGCAAGGGGCACAACGACTTCAAGCCGGACAACATCCTGCTCAAGGACGGCCACGCGTATCTGAGCGATTTCGGCGTGGCATCCTACGTCAAGGCGCGCCACGACAAGCCGCGCGACAACATGGGCTGCATCCTTACGCGCGCCTACGAATGCTTCAAGGAAGAGTTCCACCCTGACGCGACGTCCGACATCTATTCCTTTGGTGCTGTCGCGTACAAGCTCATCACAGGCGAGTACCCACTCGAATCACGCATCAACAATGCCAAAGACCCGCAGAAGTTCATGCAAGAGTTGACCAAGGCAGAAGCTGACGCCATCATCAGCGAGAAGCTCAAGCACGTCCCGAAACCATGGAAGCGGCTCCTTTCCCGCTGCCTCACCTATGACAGGACACGACGCATCAAGGATGGCGCGCAACTCGACAATGAAGTCGCCACTGCCATCGACGCGTACACCGGATCCGCGCGATGGCGGCAACGCTGGTACACCACGGCCGCCGTGACCATCGCAATGGCAGTGGCAGCAACCATGGGCGGCATGTACGCGCTTGAAGTCAACAATAATGCGTCGCAACGCGCAGCCCATCTCGAAAAAGAGCGGGACTTCGAGCGCAAGATGCGCATCATCCGCCTCAGCCAGAGAGGCATCTCGTCCAGCGATGATTTCCACGACCACAACGAACTAGGTGAACTGCAGGGCTGGCTGGAGAAGTTCAAGGACCCAAAGACCGCCTATGCGGCATACATAGACGTGGACAACGTGTACAATGCAGTGACAATGACCGGCGGCAAGACAGATTATGCCGCGCTCAAACCGATCCTCACAGCCCACAACGATGATTACGCGACACGCCTTTATGAGATGGAAGGCGCGTACATCGATGGCTGGGCACGCGGGATACACAGCGAACGCGCACGCAAAGTCGACGAGATATGGAAATCAGCGGGCGAGCGATACCATCGACTGGATCGGCACACTACGCTTTCATTGCCACGATAGGGCTCGAGCCGACCTGCACGAGCCTGAAGAGCTCGCGCAGATACGCGTAATACACCGTCTTCTTGCCACGTGATGCCTCGAGTGCCTTGATGCATTCCCCGAACTGATAGCGGTCCTTCAAGTCGTTGATGGCATGGACCTTCGCCATGTCGTTGGTGTAGAACGCGTCGTAGTAGAGCCCGAAATAGTCCTTGAACGCCTTTGTGAGCGCGAGCATCCTCGCATCCAGCACGAGCCGGCTGGCAGCGGCATAGGCATGACAATACGCGAGCGCGTGCTCGACATGCACGAGGAACGTGAGCAACTCCCACGACAGAACGATGTCGTCGCCGTGCAATTCCTTCATCAAAAGACGCCTGCAGAAGAGCGCGTACTTGTCATGGCGCTGGCGCAATGACGCCATCTCCCGCGCATCGTACGCGCCAGCGCGACCGTTGCGCACGAGCAGCTCGATGCTTTCCTTGATGATGAGGAACAGCCTGCGCAGCACCGCATCGTACTTCTCCTGCACGGGTTCGAACACGTTCTCGAGAGTGACCGTGTCGTCCTGACGCGCCAGCTCGAAACCAAGCAGCAGCTCCTCGGTCGTCTTGCGGACCTGCGGCAACAGTTTCTCATCCACGCCCCGCAGCACGATCCGCTCAGCGCCGGTCCGGTACGCATGCGTCAGCAACGTCTGGACATCGCCACGGTTCTCTTTCGTGATCGTGATCTCCTTCTCGCGATCCTTCGCGGCAGCCGCACCGATGACGAGCTTCGTGTCCGACTCGAACACGTCGACCTGGTCGCCGCCCTCCAGCCCTTTGCGCGCCACCCAGCGCTTTGGCAGGTAGATGGTGAGGCCGCCGCTGCCTTGCGGGATGAGTGCGCGCTTCATAGAACCATGACAACACATCCTCTATTTAACTCTTTTCCTTTTAAATTAAATAATATCAATCATATCAGAAAGATATTAGATTTGCTGATGTCGTCACCGTGATGAGGGGAACGGTGGGACAATGAAACACACGACAACACATCCTATGGAGGCAACCATGAAACAATCAACAATCGCAATGACCGCGGTGCTCATGACCGCGCTGATAATGCTCGCCGGCTGCGGCACCGGACAAGCGGCCACACCAGTCGAAGCACGACCGATCCGCATCGGCGTCTCTATGCCCCTCACAGGCGAAGCCGCAAGCCTGGGCGAAGGCGCGGTGGCAGGCATCGAATACGCCATCAAGGAAATCAACGCGGCAGGCGGCATCGATGGCCGCACGGTCGAAGCCATCTACGAGGACGACAAGTGCAGCAAGGACGGACTCACCACGCTCACCAAACTCGTGACAGTCGACAATGTAGATGCCATCATCGGGCCGTTCTGCTCGGCCGCCGCAGGCCCAGGCCTCCCCATGGTGCAACGCAGCGGCACGCCCGCCATCATCTTCGGCTCCGCCCCGCACCTCACCACGATCGGCGACTACATCTTCCGCATCTACCCATCCGACTCGTTCGCCGGCAAGTTCATGGCGGACTACACGTTCACGACGATGGGAAAGACCAAGGCAGCGATCGTCTACGTCAAGAACGACTGGGGACAAGGCATCCACGACGTGTTCACCCAACGTTATGAGGAACTCGGCGGCACGATCGTCTTCGACGACAGCCTGCTCCAGGACCAACAGGACACGAGGACGGTGCTCGCGAAGATCCGAGACGCGGAACCAGACGTCATCGTCGCACCCCTCTATCCTGCTGTCGCGCTCACCTTCATCAAGCAGGCCAAGGAACTCGGGATCGACGCACCCATCTTCGGCGGCGACGCCATGGAGACCGACGAAGTCATCAAGTCAGGCATTGCGGACGGCGTCATGTACACTGTGGCCGCCATCAACAACCCCGACGGCTTCAAGGCCAAGGTCGAGCAGGCGACAGGCAAGCAGACGAACCTGGGCACGCCGCTAGGCTATGACGCGATTAACGTGTTCGCCGACATCATGCGCAAGGTCGGCACCGACAAGCAAGCGGTCCGTGACGCGCTCGCAGAGGAACGCTACAACGGCATCTCGAGCACCGTCATCGAGTTCGACGAGAACGGCGACCTCAAAGCGGCCTCCTACGACGTGAAGCTCATCAAGGACGGCAAAGCAGTGCCCGTGATAGGCTGAGAATTTCATTTCTTTTTTGATTCCCTTTCGGAGGATTGGTGAGGGACAATGATGACCCTCGACGACAGAATAGCATGGCGGCCATTGGTCGCGGATACCTTCTCGATGGTCACGTTCTCGTGGGTCGTGGGCGGCGCGATGGAATTGTGCTCGGGCATGTCGCTCGAGCAGTGCGTGAGGTCCCGCGCCGCCATGACTGTCGTGAACCTGCTCTCAGGCAGGCCATACGGGCTGTTCCGTGACTACTGCCTGAGACGCTGCCACGTGGACGAGAGCAGCAGTCCTGTCACGAAAGCGGTGGTCGACATCTGCGCGAATGTGTCGTTCAGCATCCCACTCTATGCCGGGCAGGCATACCTCGTTGCAGGCCTTGATGGAGAACAACTGCTCACATCCACAGCCGCGATCGCCGGGCTTGTGATCGTCGTCGGCAGACCGTACGGTTGGTACCTTGAGAAAGTACGCGACTGGCTCAATGTTCCCAAAGAAACAGACTAAATCTTCGAGGTCGTTCAGAACTCAAAATTACGGCCTAGGCGAAGTCACTGCACTATGGCCTTGAGAACGTCGAAGGCATCCACCCTACCATGCAGCTAGTTATCATCCGGATTTTCACGGAAGGGGCGGAAGAGTCAGGACGAAGCAAGCCTTGAAGTTCCGGACCATCCGGAATTTTCCCAGGAATCTCTGTGCCACAGGAGCTTCTTTCCGGCCGATCCGAAAGTCCCATCCTGTCGCGCGAATTTCCTCCGACGATTCGACGGCAAGGCATTTGAAGCGTCATGTCATTGTATGTCATATGCGTCCGACTGTCACAACCCATGCACGTGCGCGGAAAGGAACCATCATCATGCGCGAGGCGACAGAAACCCTAATATATAAGTTATTATATATCTGCTATAGTCTACTCATAATGGTCGCAACAACTATACAACTCGAGAAGCCGCTCGTCGACGCGTTGAAGGCCGCGCGCGAATACCCGCGCCAGACCTACAACGAGTTGATCAAGAGCATGCTCCGTACATTTCAGACGGTCAAGAAGAAGAACCAGTATGATGAGTTCCTCCACAAGGTTCAACAGCAAAAGATGAAGGAATTATGGGATAATAAAGCCGACGAGGCGTGGGAACATGCATAAACCCGGCGAGATAGTGCTCGCGACCCTACAGTTCACCGACACGTTCGAGGTCAAGAAAAGACCCGCCCTCGTGCTCTTCGAGGAACATAACAACGTCGTTGTTGCGGGTATCACGAGCAATCTGGAGATGCAGGGAATCCCTCTCACGAAAAAGGAAGGCGCCATCAAAGACAGCATCATCAAGCTGAATTACATCTTCACGGTCTCGGAAGCGATGATCGAGAAGACGCTGTTCTCCCTTTCAAGCGAGAAGCGACGACAAGTCCACAACGAGCTGGCACAGAAACTGGATGGTTTGAAGCGCTAGAAATAGAGACTTCAACTATGCAATGAGAACAAAGTTCTCATGCACATTAGAGCTCTGCTCTAACTGTGCAATGCAACCACGATCGCATGCACGTTAACGCTCTGCGTTAACTGTGACCGTGTCCGCCGAGATAGATCTTCTTGATCTTGTCGTTCTTGAGCACGTCGCGGCCGCCGTGCAGCGCGAGTTTTCCTTCCTCGAGCACGAAGACGCGGTCCGCGATCGCGCACGCTGCCTTGGCGTTCTGTTCGACCATGAGGATGGTCGTGCCTTCCTTGTTGATGTCCTGGATGCGCGCGAAGAGTTCTTTCATGAGTTTAGGTGAGAGTCCCAAGCTCGGCTCGTCGAGGAGCAGAAGAGTGGGGTGCTGCATGAGCGACCTGCCGATGGCGAGCATCTGCTGCTGGCCGCCGGAGAGCGATTGCGCGAGATCGTTGAGTTTCGGCTTGAGCTCGGGGAAGTGACCGAGCACTTCCTTCATGCGCACGTCCACCACGGACGCTTGAGGCGTCAAGTACGCGCCGACCTCGAGGTTTTCTTTGACAGTAAGCCCAGGGAAGACTTGGCGTCCTTGCGGTACAATACTGATTCCGAGCGCGATGCGCTCATGCGTGGGAAATGCCGTGATGTCGCGGCCATCGAATGATATCCTGCCCTTGGTTATGTCGGTCAGGTTGAACACGGACTTGAGCACAGTGCTCTTGCCAGCGCCGTTCGGCCCGATGAGCACGGCGATCTCGCCGGGCTTGACTTCCATATCGACGCCAAAGAGCACTTGCAAGCGACCATACCCTGCCTCGAGGCCTTTGATGCGAAGCTCACTTGCCAAGGTACGCCTCCAAGACGGCAGGATCGTTGCGCACTTTGCCAGGAGGTCCTTGCGTGAGCACCGTGCCTTCGTTCATGACGATGACGTGGTCGCTGAGTCCCATGACAAAGTCCATGTCGTGCTCGATGAGCATGATGGTGCTGCCCTGCCTGCGCAGGTTGCGCAGTATCTCCGCGATCTCACGACGAACGAGCGGGTTCACGCCTGCCGTTGGCTCGTCGAGCATGAGAAGCTGGTGTGGAAAGAGGAGTCCGCGCGCGAGTTCGACCAAACGCTGCTGGCCGTAGCTCAACTCACCTGCAAGGACATCAAGACTTTTGGTGAAGCGCACCTGCTTGAGCGCGGCGAGCAGAACATCATCTGTCGTCTGCTTGGCGAGCAGGAGGTTGTCGCGCACGCTGAGGTTCTTGAACACCTTGGCAAGCTGGAACGTGCGGCTGATGCCTTGGCGCGCTATCTTGTACGCAGGCAAGCCTGTGATGTCCTTGCTGTTGAAACGGATGCTGCCGCCATCAGGCACGATCGTGCCGCTGACCATGTTGAAGAGTGTTGTCTTGCCAGCGCCATTGGGACCGATGACGCTCGTGATCTTTCCTTTGGCGAGTTCGAACGAACAATTGTGCACTGCGTACACACCGCCGAAGTGCTTGTCCAGCTTGTCGACGTGGAGCATCATTGGAGGTCCACCTTGCCCAGGATGCCTTTGGGCCTGTAGATGATGATGATCAACAAGATGAGCGCGAAGAGGATCTCACGCATCGGGCCGATGAGCGATGACGGGAAGCCGATGAAGCGCAACGGCTCAGGAATGAGCAGGATGATAGTAGCGCCTGCTATCGAACCTGGAATGCTGGCAAGTCCACCCACGATGAGCATCGAGAGCACGAGGATGAGGTCGCCGATGCCGAACACGCTCGGGTCGATGAAACTGATGTAATGCGCGAAGAGCGCGCCAGCAATGCCTGCAATGCAGGCCGAGATCCCCATCGCGATGACTTTGTGCAGGAAGGTGTTGTAGCCCAATGTAGCGGCGGCGAGTTCGTCGTCCCTGATGGCCTGCAACGTCCTGCCAAATCGCGTCTTCATCAGGTAGTGCACGGCGAGAGCAATGATGACGGTGAGAACGACCACGATGACGAGGAACAATGGCGTGCTTGCCACCACACGCGGGATGCCAGGCAAGCCTAGCGGTCCCCGCGTCAGATCCGTCCAGTTGCGTGCCACGCTGCCGACGATGAACGTGAAGCCGAGCGCCGCGAGCGCGAGATAGTCGCCCTTGAGCCGTGCGGTGGGCAGCGCAAGGACGAGTCCTGAGATCCCTGCAACGATGGCCGCTGCCGGGATCGCGATCCAGAGCGGCACGCCTGCGAGCGCGAGGAGCGCGGATGTGTACGCGCCGATGCCGAAAAACCCGACATGGCCAAGGTTCAGCAGGCCGGTGAATCCCACCGCGATGTTGAGGCCGACTGTGAAGATCGCATAGATGCCGATGAGCACTGCGAGATGGATGAAATAGTTGATGAGCGCCATCAGGCTTCCCTCGTTTTCTTGCCAAAGAGGCCTTGCGGTCTGACAAGCAAGAAGATGAAGAGCAACGCGAACGCGATCGCGTCCTTGTAGCCTGAGGGCAACCACCATATGCCGATGTTCTCGGCAAGGCCGAGGATGAGCGAGCCCATGATGGCGCCAGGCACGCTCACCATGCCGCCAACGACAGCGCCTGTGAATCCCTTTATGACGAGCGCCGTCCCCATGGTCGGGTGCAGGTTCTGCTCGATGCCGATCAGGATGCCTGCGACAGCCGCGAGCGCGCTGCTGAGCGCGAACGTGATGCTGTACATGCGCTCCGGGTCGATGCCGACGGTCTGCGCCACTTCCTTGTTGTTCATGACCGCACGCATCGCAATGCCTAGTCTCGAACGCTTCATCAAGAGCCAGAGGCCAAGCAAGAGCACTGCAGCGACCATGATGATCGTGACCTGCACGCCCGTGATCAGCACGCCGCCGATATTGAGCACCGGGTTCTGCCAAGGCAGTTGTATCGTCTTGATGTCAGCGCCCCAGATGGCAAGGATGATGGCGTTCACGAATATCATGGCAGAGAGGCTGCCGATGAGAAGCACGGCCGTGCTCGCCTTGCGCTTGCGTAGTGGCTTGTACACGACGCGATTGACGACTTCGCCTGCGATCACGGTGGCGATAAGCGTCAGGATGATGGCAGCCCAGAACGGGACGTGGCCGCTCACGAACGCGAACATGAAGTAGGCGCCCAGCGCGAGCGTGGCGCCATGCGCGAAATTCATGAACTTCGTCACGTTATAGATAAGCGAGAACCCGGACGCGACGAGCGCATAGATCGCCCCAGCGATGATGCCGTTGGTTATCAGCTGGGCCGCAAGGGATGACATTGTCGTTCACTCACAAGTATCGTCGTCATTTAAATATTATCATATCAAGAACAGAACAAAAACTCAGTTCACACCGACCCACGTGCCATTCTCATAATGCACCACGCGCGAAGGTCGACTTGTGTAATGCCTGCCTTCGAACGCGACCGGACCTGCAGCGCCGACATAGTCGGTCTCCGCAAGCCGATCACGCAAGCATTCCTTTGTCAGCGGTTCGCACTTGGCAGCGGCGATCGCGATCTCGTATATGTCATCATACACGGTCGCTGGGTCGGTGATGTGTTCCGGCTCCCGCCCTAGGCGTGCACGCAGCTTCTGCATGAACGCGGCGAGCTCGGGCGTCGGGTCCTCAGGGTTCGCCATCTGGTCGCCCGCGTACGCTTCCTCAAGTATGCGATCCTTATCGATGCCTTTGAGCGCGCCCGGGTTTGCTGGCAACGCGAGGCCGATGGGCAGGTACAGTTGGGGCGCGTAATCGAGTTCGAGCATCTGTTTGTAGATGAGGTTGCAGTCCGGCGGCCAGCACACGAGGAACATCGCGTCAGGCTTGGCCGCCTTGATCTTGGTGATGGGCGTGCGTGCGTCAGGATCGTTGGCGTTCTTGTTCTCGGTCGCGACGATGGTGCCGCCGCCCGCAACGTATTCCTTCTTGAGCACGTCGAGGCATTCGACGCTGAAATCAGCGTCGTTGCCGAGGAACGCGACCTTCTTGTCGCCGTCCTCGAGCGCCTGTGCCGCGAGCAACGAGCATTCCTTGGTCATCTCGCGCAGGTCGCTGAACACCCACGTGTTCTTCTTGGCGAACGTCGACACCGCGGTGAAACCGAACAAAGGCACCTGGTTCTGCTCAGCGACTGCGCTCGCCGCGGCAACAACAGGGGTCGTGACTGCATAGACCATGTCCACGCCGTCTTGACCGATCAGTTTGTTCACTGCCGTGCTTGCTTTTGCAGAATCACCCGCATCTTCGATGATGGCGACGATCCGTCGCCCGTCGATACCGCCGGCCGCGTTGATCTCGTCGATCGCGATCTGCGCCGCCGGGATCATCAAATTGCCAATCCACGCATTAGGACCTGAGAGCGGGCCCACAAAGCCGATCTTGAACGGTGCGACTTCTGGCGCCGCTTGCTGTTCAGCGGGTGCGCACGCCGCAACGATGAGCAACAATGCGCAGAGAGCGAGTGTTCGTTTCATGAATCCTCCTTGGTTACCATGTGGAAATCATGCCGTGAATAAATACTTGACGGCGATTCATTGCACCCTCGTCCACGCGCCAGCGTCAAAGTGCGTCAACATAGTGTCGCGCGTCACGATCTGCTTGCCGTTGTAACTGACCTTGCCTGACGGTCCTTTGTAGCCATTGAGGTTCCGCAGGTTGTTCGTGACGCACAGCGTGTCAGCACAACCCTTGAATGCTTGCGCCATCTCCATGACACTATCATACATGACCGCGCTGCCAACGAATTGCGTGGTCCAGCCGCGCGCTTCAAGACGCTGCGTGAGAGCACGGAATTCCGGGTCTGAATCATCGGTTGCGAGATCGGCACCGTATGCGTTCTCGAGCAGCGCAGGATAGTCCTTTGAATTCTGGGGACTGCCACAGCCGAACGCCTGGAACGGAGCATACAGTTGCGTGGTCAGGGAAAGCTCACGCAATTGCTTGAACGAGTTGACGCAATCGTTAGAAAACTGCGAGAGTATCAGCGCAGTGCTTCCCGAGCTCTTGATCTTGGCGAACTGCGTCTTGAAGTCACTCTCGCCAGGATCGTAGGTCTCGAACACCGCAAGCGTACCCACGCGCTCCACACCTTTCTTGCACAGTTGCGTGAATTCGGCGTTCGTGCCGAAGAGCGCGATCTTGGTGTGGTCCTTCATCGCTTGCCGCATCAGACGCTCGCACTGGTCAGACGCATCAGGATAGTCCTTGAAGACGTACGTCTTTCCCTCGGCGAACGAGTTCGTCGCGCTGGCATAGATGAACGGGATCTTGTTCTCCTCTGCGATAGGAGCGATGGCGCCACCCATGGGCGTCGTGATCGTGAAGAGCGCGTCGACAGCATCCACGCCGATGAGTTTCTGCGTGGCCGTCGCTGCTTTGCCCTTGTCACCTGCGCTGTCCTCGTAGATGACCTGCACTGAACGGCCATTGATGCCGCCAGCATTGTTGAGGTCCTCGATCGCGAGATCGATGCCATACTTGCCGAACTCGCCATAGAACGCATTGGTCCCTGTCAACGACAGCACCGCGCCGAATTTATAGGGTGCCAGCGCTTTCTGCGCAGCAGGCTGTTCAGTCGCGCAACCCGCGACCACGAGGAGCGCGAGCACTGCGAGCGCACCGATACTCATTGTTGGATAGTGTGCAGTTTTTTTCATTGTCAGTCTCCTTCATACGTGACGAACTTGCCGTCCTTGACTTGTCTGTACTCGAACACCCTGTGCACTTCTCCTTTCTCGTCGAAGCGTGACGCGCCAAGCGCGCCAGGGAGTTGCTTGTTCCTGTACCAGTTCTTCACGCATGCGGGGTCTTCGCCGCAGTCGTTGGTCGCTTGTGCCAACGTGATGATGGCATCGTAGAGTTCGGCGGTGTACGTCGTCGGGGGGACGCCGTTGCGCTGCGTGTACGTAGCGACCAGCGGATGCTTGTCGTCGATGAACGGGTACGTGTACACTGTCCCTTCGACCGCGGCAGGGTCGACGATGAACCCTTTTTGCTGCAGCCCGAACATGCCTGCGAACTGTGCATTGATGCCGAGTTCGCGTGCTTTGCGCGCGACAAGGCCGCCTTCGTTGCCAGAGCCCAGGATGATGAGCAGGTCGGGGTTTGTTGCCTTGATCTTCGAGAGCTGCGTGCCGGTGTCAGGGTCGGCCGCGTCGTACGCTTCGGCGGCGACGAGTTTCTCGCCGAGCAGGGCGCGAAGATTGTCGTACCAGACCTTGCCGAAATCATTGTTGAGATACATGAGACCGACGCGATCGAAGCGTTGCGCGTAGCTCGCGAGGAACGGCGCGTCTTCGTCCACCTTGCTCGTGAACAGGACTGCGTTGTCAGCATCACGCGTGCGCTTGAACGCCGTGCTGAACACCGCACCTTGCCACACTCCTTTGTCAGCGGCAAGAGGATAGACACCGTTGCTGATCCAGCTCTGGCTGGTAAGGACGAAATTGACACCATCCACATCAACGAGCTTTGAAAAGCCAGCCACTGCCTTTTTCGTGTCGCCGGCATGGTCCTCGTACGTGACCTTGATGCGATCACCGACTTCTTCGAGCGCGAGCTCGACACCCTGGCGGGCCTCCTCGCCCGGGACCGCGTGCGGCCCGGTGAGCGGCAGCATGACGCCGACCGTGATCGGTTCGTTCAATGCAGTCTGCTCTTGCGCACATGCTGCGAGCAGCAAGAGCGCCATCAATGCTACAATGATTGTCTGCTTCATGTCAATCCCCCACCAAAACACCACTGATGCCTAATTTTACTCTTCTACTAGTGACAAACCCGCCAGAGAGTATATTCTTTTTGCATAGAGAATATATAGATGAATATTTCTCTATTTATTCACAAGATTAATATACATCTGGCCCGTCTGTGGTGGGATGCGCCGTCGCATCATCAAGCAAGGCAAGGCCACGCTCACCGTCTCCCTCCCTGCCAAGTGGACCAAGAAGCTCGGTCTCGGCCAAGGGGACGAGGTCGACATACACGAGGAGCAGAACGACCTGTTGATCTCGAGCGGCAAGCACGAAGAGCTGCGGCGCGAAACGCTCGACCTCACCGAGCTCGACACGCTGCTCAAACGCATCGTCGCCGCGACATACCTCAAAGGCGCTGACGAGATCGAAGTGCGCGTCGATTCGGTCGAGAAAGCGCGCGTCATCCAGGGCCGCGTGCGCGAGATGATCGGCATGGAAGTGGTCCAGCAAGGCCGCGACATGCTGCTCATCAAGGACATCGCAGGCACGACCGACATGGCGTTCGACCCTCTGCTACGACGCGTGTTCTTCATGATCAACACGGTCGCTGAAGAAAGCACCAATGCACTACGCCGCAAAGAGACCGACCTTGCCTACCTTGCGGACATGGAGACGAACATCAACCGCTTCACCGACCACTGCTTCCGGTTGCTCAACAAGCATGGCTACAAGGTGTTCTCGCAGACGCCCGTCATCTATACTATAGTGCTGCTGCTCGAGCAGTTGGCGGATGACTACAAAGCGTTGACGTCGTTCGTCACCAAGAACAAGATGACCGTCGATGACGACGCTCTTGAGACGCTCGCGCGCGTCCACCGCCAGTTCCGCGCGTTCGAAGCGCTCTTTTACGCGTTCTCGCACGACAAGGCAGCCGCGCTCGCACAAGAGCACGACGCGATCATGCTCGCCATCGACAAGAGACTCTCGAGCACGAAATCAGCAAAAGACGCGCAAGTGCTCCACATGCTCAAGAGCATGGAGCATGACATCATACGCATGATGGGCCAAGCGCTCACTTTAGCGTGAATCTTTTGGGCGGCTCGTCAAGCCACATGCCTGTCTCGTCCCCACCGGGTCCGCCACGCAGGACGTTGTACACTATCTTGCGCACCGTCGGCGGGATGGTGATGTCATCCGGGTACGGCGTCGTGTTGCCCTTCTCGGCAGCATAAAACTCGGTCAGCGCGGACACGAGACTGCGCTGATGGTCACGGACGGCAGGATACCCATCCACGTTCAACGTTTGTTCGAGCTTCTTCCGGTCCACGCCATACTTGTCGAACAAGCTCGAGAGCCGCGTGACTCCTGTCTCGAGATTCCTCACAGGATCAATACGGTCCGAATTCCATTGCCGGTACGGATCGAGCAACCGCAACCCTTTGAGCTCGGCGCCGGACTCGTGGGACCCGCCAGCGACGGCGTTGACGCTGTACATGTTCTCGACAAGACGCACAGGCACGTTGTGTCGAGCGCACGTCGTCTTCACGAGATTGTCCTTGCCGAAATAATCGACGGGTCTCAACGGCGTCCTTTCAATACTATAATACCCTTGACGGAGGCCGCCATTCAGCTGCGCCTCCACGAGCGTCTGGTACGAGGAGGTGAAACTGCTCACATACACGCGATCAAGAAGCTCCATCCTTTCGGCGTCCTGCACACGGCGTTCCTCGGCATTTTTCATGTACGTGTTGGCGCCAAGCGCTGCACCAACCAGCACGCCAGCGGCAAGCACGCGCTTGGCGAACGTCCACCAATCCCTCTTGCGCAGGTTCTTCTTGATCGTCCTGAGATAATGTCTTTTGAGCTCTTCGTCGATAGCCGCATCCTTTGGCAAATCGGCGTCAGAGGTGAGGAGGTTCTCTTGCGAGACGTGGCTGTGCGGGTTGTAGCGCGCGTTCATGCGCGCGAATTCCTCGTCCGAGAGCCGACGCAGCCGTGGCATCGATTGGGCGACATGCTCCTCGAGTGCTTCCCTGACCTCGATGTAACCACGCAATGCATCAAGCCTCCGCAACGCGTTATTGTACGAGACGACCGCCATCTTCTCGAGGCGTTCCTTCTTGTGCGTCGGCGCTTCGTCGGAACGTTTGAGATAACGCACGGCAGTGAAGAGGTCCTGCGTTATGGCGTTGCCGTTATACGCGCATTGCCTGTTGAAGTGCGGGAACTTGCTCACTGCATCCTTTCGCTGCGCAGCGTATTCGACAAGACGTTTCTCAAGGTCGCCTTCAACGCCACTCTTGGTGAAGAGCTTATAGAGATCGAACTCCATGAATCCACGTTTGGCGTACTCCCAATCTATGATGTGAACAGTGTCGCCGACAATGACGTTGTTCGTGTGCAAGTCGCCGTGGATGAAATCGCCAGGAATACCCCAACGCATCCCCTGCGCAATGTGTTTGTCATACACGCGAGCGAGTTTGTCGCTGGGCCGCAACAGCGTCCTGAACAATTCACTAAACGGCGTGAGCGTACCAAGCTCGACATCGTCAGAAAGCGCTCGACCGATCATGGTGCGTTTGGGCTTGAACAAGTCCGCTTCTTCGACCGCGTGCGTGACCGACAGATAGGTGTCGATGACGCGTGTCAGGAGCGCCTCTTTGGCCTCGTCGTCAAGCTCGTGCACTGCATCAGTAAGCACGTTCCCTTGCAACATCGGCATGATGGAGACGAGCGTGCCGGGGTTCGTGTAGACTTGTTTGGGCACGACGTGTTCATGCGGCGTCCCTTTGAAATGTCTGACAAGCACGTCCTCGATGCCCACGCCACGGCGGTAGCTCGCCGCATCGCTGTGGCGCTTGGCGAAAAGGTCGATGCTCACGTCCTGCGCGAGCGGGATCTTGGCCCGCACCATCGCGCCGGCAGCGAGCGTCTGCTTCGACGTCTCACCCGTGTCTTCTGCCCGGACATCAAGGATGGCGGCGCCGTCACGCTGGATGTGCTTCGCGAGGCGGGCAAGATCATGTGGGGAAAGCGTCCCATCTGCCGCGAGACGCTCGATCCCAGGATAGACGACTGTCTTGACAAGACGGTTGTACTCTGCGACACCCAGCAGTTGCTTGAGATCAAGAGGAAGCGTGCTCATGGCGCTTCCTCCTCGGTGGCTTTCGCGCGTGGTGTGGTGCCGCACACGTTCCGCACGAGATCGCTGTACATACCGAATGTGGGTCCGACAAGCGGTGCCATGATCAGGGCGCCGTAGCAGCCATCCTTGATCTGTTCGGCATTCGCGCCAGCGACGCAGTAGAGCGTTGCGGCGTAGATCGGCACGTAGAACGATCCGGACGCGAGAGTGTCAGTGGCCATTGTCGCGATGCGTCGCCCCACGTCGTTCTTTATCGCGCCGACGTTGCACTTCCTGCGCATCCAGTCCTGGTACTGTACGAATTTGTTGCCCGCAATCACGTTCACGGTGAGCATGGATGCGCGTGAACGCAAGGATTGACCGATCGTGAGCCCTGCACCGAACATATCAAGTGCGAGGCCCACGCCAACCGAGTAGGAGAGAACAGCGAACATGTTCACTGCCTTCGACCGCCAATCCTGCCTGACCAGATCCTCCAACGGCGCATCTGCCATTCAGGGTTCCTCCAGCACGTCGATGGTCAATTTGACGATGGTCTTGGGTCTGAGGTATTGTTCGAGAAGACGGGGTATGACGATGATAGCTTGGCTGCCATGCTTGGCTATGCGTTTCGTGATGACGTATTGCTTCATGATACCCTCAATAACCCCGATTTATGAGTGGTTTATGTATAATCTATATATAAATTTTACCACTAGATAGTGAGTATAAGAATAACGAAAGGTTCTTATGCTATGGGAGATTATAGTCAGCTATGGCAACAACGATCCAGATCAGTGAAGATCTCCAAAAAGAGCTCACGAAGCGCAAGCTCTTCGATCGTGAAACATACGAGGAAGTCATACGGAATCTCGTTGAGGATACCACGGAACTCAACGAAGAGACGAAGCGCGAAATAGCACAAGCGCGTGAAGAATACCGCAAAGGCAAATTCTATACTCTTGACGAAGTCAAGAAGCGTCACGGCTTGAGCTGAGATGTACCGTATCATCTTTAGCGAAACCGCAGATGCTCAGTTTAGCAAGCTCGACAAACCAGTGAAAGAGCGTATAACGAAAGCGCTTGAGCGGCTGCGCTTCACACCGCAAACATACATCACCAAACTCGTGGGCCAGCCCGGATACAAGTTCCGTGTCGGTGATTATCGCGTCATTCTTGACATTATACAGAATGAATTGGTCGTTCTTGTCATAAAAATCGGACATAGAAGCACGATTTACGAACGGTGACGCTCAACGCGCAGAAATGACACGCAAGCGAGTCAAAGACGGCAAGTTCGTGGCGTACGAGAAATAGTCCTACTTGAGCACGGTCTTCATCAACTGCTCGATCTCGCGCTCGCTCACGCTGCACCCGTGCAGTTTGACGCCCCACAGGAGCGACTCGAGCAGTTCTTTGTTCACGTTGGGAACTCTTACTTTATATTTGTCGAGCAGGCCGAACTCATATGCGAGCGTGACGAGCTCGATGCTGCGGAGGATGGTGGGCTCCCCGATGATTCCTTTGAGTTGGTCCAAGACGTCGGTATGCGTGTGGACCGACGTGTGCAGGCGGTTGCTGAGCAGGTCGGCGAGCGCATATGGTTTCTCGACGAGGTTGCGCGTGATGCGCTCGTCGATGACGATGCCCTCCGCGTTGGCAAGCGATGCGGCCGCGAGCGTCTCGACCTCGCCGAGCTGCAGGATGCGTATCGGTTCGTTGCGCGTCTCGAACGCGCTGTTGGCGAGCGCCATGATCTTGTCCGCACGCGCACGCAGCGGCTCGGAAGGAAGGACCTCGAGCACGCCGCTCTCGACGAGCGCCTCGACCTGCAACGCCTCGAACTTGAACTTCTTGGTCTGCAGCGGCCGCTTGACGAGCTCGTAATGCACGGCCTCTGTGATCGAGAACGCGCCGTTGAAGCGCCGCTTGAGCGGCTCGATGAGCCACAGCAGATTGTTGGTCGTGAGGCTGATGATCGGGCCGCTGTCGAACACGAGACGTTTCATCCGAAGAGCGCCCTCGCCCGCTTGTAGCGCGTACGTACATCTTCTTTCGCCGCATGCATGTCGGGCACGGAGGTCTTGCCGATGTAGGACATCAGTTCCCATTGCGAGATGCCCAGGATCTCGGCGGCGCGCGCGATGCTGATGCCGTGCTCGTGCAGCTTGCTGCCTTTCTTGAGCCGTGCTTTCTGCAGCACCTCCTCGATGTACATGTGCATCTTCTCGTCGAACGCGCGGATGTCGTCAAGGATCTTGCGCATCGCGGCACGATACTCCTCCTGCCGGTCCTGCGCGAGCAAGCCATCCAGCGCGTTGAGCTGCGGCAACAGGTTGGGACACTTGCCGCCGGTCTCCATGCAACGCGTGGCGACCTTGCCCAGCGCATACACAAGCACGGCCACCGCCAGACTGTCCTCGTCCTGGTAGATGGTCGCGTTGTGGATGGTCTGGTTCGAGATCGCGGAGAAGTCCTGGAAGCGCTGCTGCTTGAACGCCTCGATCGTGGAGCTGAGCACCTTGAGGATGTCCTTGCGGATGATCTCGTTCATGCCTGCGACAAGGCGCGCCGATGCTTATAAACATTTGAACCCACTCCAGAGTAACACTTTTAAGGGGCGCCTCGTTCCATCGTCGCATGAGTGAGGACCAACACAGGCCGCGCGTGGCAGTCATCGGCGTCGGCCGTATCGGCAAGGCGCACGCATACCAGCTGGCAAAACACGATGACCTCTGCACCCTCGTGGGCATGTGCCGCGACAAGGGCGACCTCGCGTGCAACGATGTCTACGACTGGATGGTGCAACGACGGAATTTGCCTCCACAACGCGTCGCCGCGCTGCGCCACACCACCAGGACATTCGTGGACCACACCGCCATGATCGACACGCTCAAACCTGACGCAGTCATCATCGCGTCGCCCGTAGAACACCATTACGAACACGCCATGTACGCGCTCGAGCACGGCTGCCACGTCCTGTGCGAGAAACCGTTGTGCTGGGATCCGCGCATAGGAACGCACGAGAATCGCAGGAATGCGGAAGAGTTGTTCGTGTTCGCACAACTCAAGGACAGGATACTGGCGGGTGGTTCGCAATATGCAGCCATCGTTCACAACGATATGCCCGGCATCCATCACGCGGCAGGCCTGCAACGAGCGCTGGACCCTCGCGATGTGACGTATATGAAAGTGCGGTTTGGCACCGCGTCCGGGTGCGGCGGTGAAGAACTGCTTGTGGACCTGGGCGACCACCTCCTGACCTTGCTGCGCGGATTGTGCGGTCCTGGCTCGCTCATCCTTGGCACGAACCCTAACCGGACCCAGCTGCTTCCGTTCACCGAACCCACCGACTACAAGCTGATCGTCGCAGGGGACTACAAACAGCCTTCCGGCAGCACTGTTGGCGTGCGCTTCCATCTCGATGCCACGCCAATGGATCCGAAGAAACCCGCAGCGGACGAGAATGCCGCCAAACAGTATTTAGAGATCACGATCGGCACGAAGGATAATTCCTACACCGTGCGCAAATGGGATGACGCAGGCCCACCCTATCGTTTCGGGCTCCAGTCAGGCGAGCGGACTTCCACGATCGTCAACATCACGGACCCTCTTGAGAGCTGCGACACGTCATTCTTGCGTGCGGTCGCCGGACACGACGACCCCGCGATCACAGATCAGCCGATCGGCAACCCTCATCTTCTGGACGCCGTCAACGGCATGCTGTGCAACATGATACAAGCATACCGGATCCACAAAAGAAAAAGCAATTAGGAATCGTCGACCGTGAAGAGCACGTTGTCCTTGCCGACGTCGAGGATTCCTAGTCTTGCGCCGCAATCAAGCCAGCCGTGCGCGTAGTTGAGAGCGGCGAACGCGAGGACCTTGTCACCTTTCTTCTCGAAGTGTTTGGCGTCGTCGAAGTAGCGTTGTGCCATGTCAAGGATGATGCGCGCTTGTTGCTGATGGCCTTTCGCCGGCTTGGCTTTCTTGAGCGCCCGGCCTGTCACGTCGAAATAGCTCGCGAGCTTGGCATCGGTGACCGTGTCCATTGACGTGTCCTCGACAGGGATCGTTTAAAAGATTATCCCCACTGGCACTGGCGTTCCATGCACCTACAGCTGAGGCCGAAGTTGCGTGCCTTGTAGCATGCCTTGTCTTCGCACGTGGTCACGAGCGGCTCTTCTGTCGCGGCACCGCATACCTGCGACGAGCACCCGCTCACGACGCAGTCAGCGTCGACCGCGCACGTCCCTTTTGTCGAGACGCCGCAGAAAGGCTCGGGCGCCTTCTGCTCGATGCCGGACTCCATCTCGACCACGAGCCGTTTGAGACGGTCGCTGGGACAGAGCGACGTCGTGCCGGTCATCGTGATCAGACTGTCGCCGGTGAACCAGAAAAAGTACGAGTACGGTTTCTTTTCCCGTCGCGTGGAGCGCGGCTTGAGCTCATACGTCTCCTCGCCAGGGTATATCTCCTCGTACGCAGCGACGTAGTCGTCGACCGTGGCAGACACCTTCGTGTACGTGACATCACCGCCCTCCTTGCCGAAACCATCGGCCGGGACGTGGAACGTGCAGCCCTCTCCCTTCTCAGGCAAGACCTTGAGCTGGCAATTGTACTGGACGCGCTCGGCCGTCGTCGGACATCCCGGCGTGGGGCCTGCCTTGATCTCTGCGGGCGTCTTGACAGGTTCTGTCGGCGCCACAGGTGCGCCCGGTTGTTCAGGTTGCGAGGGCTGGTCGGGTTGCGAAGGCTGCGTCGGCTGTTCCGGCGCCTTGCCGCACGCGGCAAGCATCGACAACGACAACACCGCAAGAACGACCATGACCCATTTGAACGACGCTTCCATGAACATCACCTTTTTGATGGACTGACGATGCGTTGCGAACTTTAAATGCGTTGTGGTCAAATAGTCGTGAGGGAATGTTTATATCGACGCGCAGTTTCCCTGCGGCCATGATCAAAGGCGTCCTCTTCGACCTCGACAACACCATCATCGACTTCATGAAGATGAAGAACGCCGCATGCGAGGCCGCGATGGACGCGATGATCGAGGCCGGGCTCACGCTGGACAAGAAGCACGCGATGGCGGAACTGAGCGCGCTCTGGGACAAGTTCGGCATCGAGTACCAACGGATCTTCGATGAGTTCCTGCTCAAGATGGAAGGCAGGGTCGATTACAAGAAACTGGCGCGCGGCATCCTCGCGTACAGGAGCGCGAAGGCGTCGCACCTCGTCCCGTACCCTGGCGTGCGCAAGACTCTGCTCGCGCTCAAGCAGAAAGGACTGCAATTGTGCATCGTCACCGACGCACCGCGGCTCGAGGCATGGCTGCGCCTGGCAGGCATGAACCTCGAGGACTTCTTCGACCACGTCGTCACGTTCGACGACACAGGCAAGCTCAAACCGCACAAAGAACCCTTCGAGCAGGCGCTCATGCTCATGAAGCTCAAGCCATCGCAAGTCATGATGGTGGGCGACAACTGCGACCGCGACATGGCAGGCGCGCGAAGCCTGGGCATCACCACATGTCTTGCCGCGTACGGGTCACGGGAGCCGCGTCCTGCCGACGCAGACCACACCCTAGGGCGCTTCGCGGACATCCTCGCCCTCGTCGACTGATCAGTTCTCCAGATGCCCTTCCATGACGACAGTGTCGCCGCTGGTCACGATGTAGAACGTGTGGTCCGTGAGGTCGTTGCCCGACGCGTACGCGTTGATGAACCCTTCGCTTGTCGTCTTGAGCTCGCCCGTGCTGATCACGCTGGCATTGCTGCCTTTGCGCACGATCCAGCCCTGGTACGAGCCTTGCGCGAGCGTCTCGATGGTGGCAAGCATGCTGTACTGCTTGTCTTCGAAACTCGCCTTGACCTCCCCCGTGCTGTTGCCATCCCTCGGGATGATGTCGCCTTCGTAATCAAAGGACATCGAAAGCAGCTTCGCCATGGCAACGTTATCCATCGTGATCGCCTTGCTGTCGAAGGTGATGTGCGTCTTGAGCTCGGTCCACGCATCGACCTCGGTGCCGATGATCGCCTTGAGGTTGATTGCGCCCGCGACATTGTCGACCTTGTCCCCGGTGCAGATGAGCACGTTGCTGCTCGCCGCGATCACGAGTTTCGCACCCGTGAACCAGGCGAAATATTTGATGCCGCTCATCTCGGCGCGCGCGCCGTACGGCGCCAATTCACCGGACTCATCGCTGGTGTAAATCAACGCCATCCAGTCATCAAGGTCCGCCTTTGTCGCGGTGGTGGACGAAACATTGAGCGTGTACGGACCGAGGCGGAACACACAATGGCCGTCCTCGACCGTCGCGTTCGGGAGCGCCACGATGCCGCACTCCTTCTGCACGGCTTCTGCGCTCAGAAGAGGACACGTCGTGATGGTTTCAACCGGCGCCGCTTCTGCTTCAGGCGCTGTTTCTTCCTCGCCTGCTTCATCCACTTCGTCGAGCGCACCTTCGATATCATCGTCCGTCGTCTCGTCGGAGGCCGTGACGTTGATGGAGGAATTGATGACCTCCTCGACAACGGGCTCAGTGGCCGACTCGTTCTTCGCCGGCGTGGCAGGCGCGCAGGCGACCATAAGCGATATGATGACGACGCACAGAATCGTGATGAGTTTCATACAGACACCTCTTGGTGTGCTCAAGGCGTTCGAATTGCTATTTTAATGTTTGGACCAGAATACGAGGAAAAGAAAACGATAAAATAAAAAAAACAAAAACAAGCGGTTCGCTTAACCGATAGGCACGCACTTGCCGTTGCTCTTGTCGTAGAGCGCCGGGATGCCGAGCTCCTCGGTGCAGCACGCGTTCGCGTCCTTCTGCTCCTCGAGCGTCATGGCATTCTCGTTTGCCTGGTCGCCGCACTTTTCGCCTGATTCGTCGAGCTTCGACTCACCAAGTCCTTCGACGGGCTCGTCGATGACGGGCGTCGTGCCTTCTGCTGGCTCTTCTGCAGGTGCTGGCGCGACCGGCGCAGGGGCCGGTGCCGGCGCAGGCGCAGGGGCCGGCGCGGGTGCCGCGGGCTGTTCTGGTTTGGGCGCGCATGCGACCATGACCGCCAGTGTGAGCACCGCGAGCAACAATACAAACTTCTTCATGGAATACACCTCCTCATGAATATCTAACGACATCCTTGCATTGTTGGTATATAAATATAACGCAACAGCCTGTCGGGATTTGTGGCGACATGAGCATAGCATGCGAAGAATTGAAAGAAAAAAAACAGAAAAGAATTATTCCTGCCTGGGGCCTGCGCCTGATTTCTTGAGGACAGGCGGTGTCCTGCGCACGGTGAGCGGCAGCACGTCGGCCGCGAGCTCTTTCTTGGCGATCTCGATCGGGTTGTAGCCGATCTCTTCCAGGTCCTCGGGCGTCATCTTGACCATGAACGGCGCGCCCATGGCGATCTGCAGTGCGCGCGAGCCGATCATGCGCGCGGTCTCGTATTTGGTGTAGCGTTCCATTGTTTCCCTCACTTGAGCAGTGCTCGAAGTTTCGCGGCGACACCCAGTGCCATGCCGACCATCTCGTCGATCTCGTCGATCGTGAGCGGTGTCTCGCCGCCTTTCTGCAGCGCGACGATGGTGCCGTCCTCTGTCGTTGTTATCGTCAGTCTCGCGTCCATGACCTTCTCCTCCTCGGGAAGGGGGTCGATGAGCAGGTGCTTGCCGATCTTCCACACCGTGACCGGGATGGGCTTGCTTGCGAGCTGGATCCTCTTCTCGGTGCGGTGTTCATAGTCGACCTTGCCGTCCTTGATGCCAGGGTACTTTGCGACCGAGAGCGCGGCGAGCGCGCTCAGGCCGGCCGCGTCGAGCAGGTTGCCCGCGTCGTTGACCGGGATGACGTCGACCATGACGCTCCACACAAGCTTGCCTGACTCGATGCAGAGCGTCTTTGGTTCGAGCGCGCCCGACTCGCGGATACCGCGGTCGGTGATGCGCGCGACCTCGATTGCCCAATCGGAAGGCGCACCCACTTCGAACTCGGGGCTCGAGAGCGGGATGAGCTCGGCATTGACCATCAGGTTGCCCTTGTCAGGCGTGTCGTCATACGGTTCTTCGACCGCGATCTTGACGCCCGCGATGAGGTCGGTCTGGCCCACGCGGATGCGCGCACTTCCTTCGGCCGACTTCGACACGTCGTACTCGATGCTGATCGGACGGTAGTCGTCCTTCTTCCTTCCATCCAGGCGGACGTTCTTGTCGAGGCCCGCCAGGATGTGTTGTCGTAATGAGTCTGTCATTGTGTTCACTCCGCATACTTGGCCTTGAGGGCCTTGCGTTGCACGTCGTTGATCTTGCGGCACACCGTGATGCCCAGCTGCAGCGCGTCCTTGAGCGCTTCACGTCGCACCTTGCCGTCCATCTGCAGCAAGCTGACCTCGCCGGTCGTGGGCAGCATCGCGATAGGGATGTCTGCCACTGGCCTGTCCTTGTCAGGGTTGTCCGAGTAGTCGTTGTAGTGCTCCTCGTTGTAGTTGAGGTCTGCCACGACACGGTCGTCCACGAAGCCGATCGCGACAGCCGCGACAAGGTCCTTCATGTCGATGCCTGCGTCGGCGAGCGCCATCGCCGCGGCAGTGATGCCTGCACAGCGCGTGCCCGCATCAGTCTGCGGCAGTTCGATGAACACGTCCACGACGGCGTTTGGGAACTGCGTGAGGTCGACGACCGGACGCAACGAGTTCTCGATGACACGGCTGATCTCCTTCGCACGCCTGTTCTGGCCGGGCTTGACGCGATCGCCATGGCCTGAGAAAGGCATCATGCTGTAGTGGCAGCGCAACACGCCGCCTTTGGGGTTCTGCATGAACTTGGGGTGCATCTCGCGCGGTCCGTAGACCGCGGCTATCGCCGTCGTCGCGCCGATCTGGAACATCGCGCTGCCGTTCGCACGCGGGATGATGCCGACCTTTGCGGTGATGGGACGCGTCTCATCGATCGCGCGTCCGTCGAAACGTTTGGTATATGCCATTAGCGAGCACCTCCGATTTGCTGCTCAAGCCATGTCTTCATGGTCTGCGTGAGCCCGCTCTTGTGCGCGTGGTCCTCGATCATCTGGATCGCCTTGACCGCGATCATTTCCATCGTCGGCTCGCCGTTCACCCAGATCGTGCCGTTCTGGCCGATGACGATCTCGGTCTTGGTCGCCTGTTGGATCATGGCCGCCATCGTGCCTTCACGGCCGATGATGCGCGGCACTTTCGCCGGATTGACCGTGATGAGCCTGCCACCCTGCAACTTGCGCAGGCCAGTGCCACGGAGCGTGACGTCGATGAGTTTCTGCGACGTCACGTTGACGATCTTGCAGAACAAGTAGTCGCCAAGGCCGAAGTACTGCGTCAGGTCGACGCCGCGACCGATGAAGTCGCTCGTCGCGTCCTTGACGGATAGCACTGCGCTGTACGGACCCATGAGACTGATACGCCAGCCCGAAAACATGACATCGTTGACTTCACCGACGACGACGTCGCCAACCTTTGGCACGTATGCGTCTGCGAGCGGCACGATCTTGAGGACCTTGCCTTCCACGCTCGCAAGCCCTAGTTTGGAGGCGATGATGTTGTCGCCTTCGCGGTAGGTTCCCGCGGCAGGAACGTAGGTCATGCCGGTGGCGAGCGTCTCGCCAGGGACTACCACGTCCTTATCCTTCACTAACAATTGATCTGTCATATGTTGGTTCTCCTACTCTCTCTTGAGTATCGTGAATTGTGCCTTGCCGTGCGTGGCTGCCATGATGCTCTCCTGGAAGTCGACCGAGAGACCGCCTGGCACTTCGACGGTCGCGATAAGGTCTCCTTTGTCGTTCCAGTGCTCCTTGAGAAGCTTGCCCGTGCCCTTGAGGATCTTGAGCGCAGCGCCGACAGCGCTCACAGGCACTTCGACCTGGAACTGGTGCTGTTCGCTCTTGAAGGGCAGGATCGGACGCAGCTGCTTGATGACGTCCTGCACTTGCGCGTCCGCGGACTGGTTCGCGTCGATGCGCACCTTGGCCTCGACGAGTGCGTTCTCGATGCGCGTACGAGGGTGCGGTGCGTGCGTCTTGGGATCGACGCCGCTGCGATGGATCAGTTCGATGAGGCGTGAACGGATCTGCGTCATCGCCGCGTCGCGCGACGCGCCGGTCTGCGGGATCTGGCCGTGACGCACGATCTCCTCACACACCTTGTCGACGTCATCTGTGCCAAAGACGTTCTTGAGCTGCATCGTCGACGCCTTCTCTCCCTTCTTGGCGTCGGTGTAGATGGCAGGGAAGCGCACAGCGTCATTGAGCGACGCCTTGCCCTGCCGGAACGCCATGGCTTTGTCCGGGTCGATGACCACTTCGAACCGCTCAGAACCCTTCTGGTATTTCGCGACGATGATGTGTTCTGCCATTACTTCTTCTTGGCGTCGCGCAGCAATTTCTCCAGCCGTTCACGACTGACGTTCTCGAGCCGTTTCGTGCTGATGGGGATTATCGCCGCGTCGATGCGTTCCACGTTGAAATTCTTGTCGAGGACCTTGTTGAGCGCGTGCAGCGCCAGGCGCAAGCCGTCCTCCATCGTCATCTTCTCGTTGTACTCCTTGCCCAGGATCTCCTCGATCTCGGGCTCGGCCTCGCCGATGACTGTCGCCTTGAACTGGAAAAATATGCCTGTCGGGTCGGTCTCGAACAGTTTCGCCGCGCCATCCTGGTCGACGCCTGCGACGAGGAGTGACACGCCGAAGGGGCGGAAGCCGCCGCTCTGCGTCGTGATCTGGCACAACGAACCGATGTCCTTCACGACCGCGAGGATGTCGATCGCCGCGTCGTAGGTCACACGGTGCTGTTGCGCCTTGACCTGGGCGCGCTCGACGAGCACGCGTGCGTCCGAAAGGATGCCCGCTGCCGTGGCGCCGATGTGCGTGTCGATCTCGAATATCTTCTCGACGCTCTCGGGGATGATGAGCTTGTCCACGATGCGTTTGTCCGCGGCGAGCACGATGCCGTCGCTGCACACGATGCCGATCGCCGTGCTGCCTTGCCTGACCGTCTTCTTCGCGTATTCCACCTGCAGCAGCCGTCCGTCCGGACTGAACATGGTGATGGCGCGGTCGTAGCCCATCATCTGATGCTGCATCGGTTGCATTCCCTCTTCTCGTACCATGGTTGTTGAGCCTCGTTGTTATGCCGCCAGATAGCGTCCTTCCGCCTTGCGTAACACGCCCGACGTGCCGACGCTGCGCACGATGACGGGCTGTTGTTCGATCTGTTGCAGCAACGCGAGCGACGCGCGCACGTGATGGACGTGGTCATGGCTCACTCGGAGCAGACCACGTTGCGTGCGCGGATCGTACTTGTTGTGCAAGAACATCATGCCTGCCTGTGCGGCGCCAAGCTCCCCGCACACCGCGAGGTGCGATCGCCAGATCGCTTTGGACACTTCCGACACTGCCTTGATCTTGCTATGAGAGAGAACTTCGAATGCGACGTAGCGCTTCTTCTCGCGCCAACTCGGTAAAACAGCCTTCACTCGCTTCATGGTAGTCTGTACACCCCAGAGAAGACCCATCTTCCTTCTCGCACTTCCTTCTCTCTGTTACTCACAAAAAGCCCGGGGGCATATATATAGGTTACGGTGGAACGATCGCCGGAGTATATAAATGACCGCGTAGGACGATTGGTCCGAGAAACCAGCCATCACGGGGGCACGCGACAAGGTGACGCCACGCGATGGGATGTTTCGCAGAAACCTTTAAAAACGCGCCGAAGGCAAAGCCGCACTATCGGGTCATTAGCTCAGCCTGGCTAGAGCAACCGGCTCTTAACCGGTAGGTCGAGGGTTCAAATCCCTCATGGCCCAGTGGAATTGCAACCGCTTCTACGGATAGCGTCCGAACGTTTGGGCGTTGTCTTTCCTCCTGATGCATGGGTCGATTTCCCTCTCTACGCTCGCAAGAATCCCGACTCGTTCCAGCAATTTTTGATTAACGACCGCATCAGGCCATTCCTTCAGTTGAAGATTTTGTGGCAGTTCTGCAACGAATCCGAGTTTCTTGTCGGCCATGGCCAAACGAAAGAACTCGCGTTCAACGATGATGACGAGATGACCAGCGAGCACGAGTTCGGACCATCGTTGTGCGCAATCCGATGCTCTGACGAACAGCTCTTCGACATGCTTCTCTACCGTCTTGGGTTCACCATGTTATTCCTGAGAGAGGGTCCACGAATGACCCGCCTCCTCACATTGAGGGGCGAGCACAAACCTCGTGGAGAATTCCAATTGCATGACGAAGCATTCATCCTGGTCAAGCCAGAACCGAATTTGATCATCACGGAGACCCGCGTCCATGTACTCAAAGGCACGAGAATGGAAAAAGAGATGCGATCGCTCCTCGCGTATCATGCCGCGTTCTTTGACGACTTTCTCACAGAACACCCGTCCAAAAAAACAGGTGGGATTCCGCACGAAGTGTATGTGGATTGGCTCATGACGTGGTTCCCAGGACGGATACGGCTAAAAAGTCTCGGTTATCAACGATACGTGTGACACACCGTTGAACCGGATGAAAGAGCATCCATCTACCACGTATCAAATTCTCTCAAGAATTTGTCAAATGGCATGCTCTTGAATTTGCCCTGTTCGTAGCGCTTCCACGCTGCCTCGACACGTACGACGGCTTTGAGGTCCATCATGCCACACTGCAACGCACTTCACCGTTCTTGAGACGTGCATTGACCGCTTCACGGACGAAATCCTGTCCTTGCACGACCTTTTGTTTGTTGCGCGACACGTACATGAACCTCAACTGGACCTGCACGATGTTGTGGTCCACGCTCGCGTAGAACTCAAAGCCGGAAATATTCTTGAGATGGAGTTTCGGGATCCTGAACGTCTTTGCCGCATCGAAGACCTGGATGCCTTTGACGAGTCCTTCTGTATCGACATCGACGACGATTCCCTCGAAATCAAGCGAGCGGGCGTACTCCCTATCTTTGACGCAGAACAACAAGATGTCATTGTCGTAGTCGTACGTGTACACTCCCTTGCCTCGCGCGTCAAGATGGTTAGTTGCCATGGTCGATCCTTCTTCAGACACGACAAGCATGCGATTGGGTCCTTAATAATCTTCACGGTGTGCAGTCCAAACAACAGCAGTTTTCCCAGGTTCAACGGAGCCTGGCTCCGTGAACACGAAGCTCCGCTTCGTTGTTTTTCGAGCGCGAGCGCAACGGAACAGAGTTCCGTGCGCAAGAAACGCGCGGTGTTTCTTCGCGAGAAAAAGCTGGCCCGGAAGAATTACGGAGTATCATGTGAACCTAACGGAACAACGTCCGGTGCACACGAGAATACAGCGAGCACAACAGCTGTTTCCCCAGGCTTTTTTCGTGGGAGCGAAAAAAGGCTGCGCCGGAGGAATCACGGATTTTTTGGCGCAACGCATAAGAAGAATCGTTGCGTGTGTGTTGGTATGGAACACGAACCCCTTCTTCGGTTGTTGCGGCAGGATTGCAGGACGACGTACACTGACATCGCTCAGCGGCTGGGCTGGCCGTTCACGACGACAAGCGAGCGCGTCAAGCAGTGCATCGCCACGCGTGTGACGCGGTGCACGGCATTGCTGGATTTCCGGGCGCTGGGTCTCGCACACCACACGATCTGGATCGTCAGGCCGCGGCCGAGGATGCGGACCGCGTGGTTGCAGCGGACTAAGCAACTCACACAACTCAACACATTGTCGCGTCTGCCCCAAGGATGCTATCTTGTGGAGACGGTGGCCCACGACGACAATGAACAGACGTGGCTGCACCACCGACTCACCAAGGATGCCGCGCACGTACAACAGCACAGCGTCTGTCGTGAAGTGGTGCGTGAAAACGTGCTTGCCGATGCCGGAACTGTTCCGGATACAACGACAAATGCCGGATATCTTCCGGCAACAAGTCAATAGTTTCCGTACGACGGTACACGTCCTCCGGTTTTCTCGTCGGAATTTCCTTTAAAGATGCCGTCATAGAATAGTTCACATCGGAGGTGTTACTGATGGGATGGCTAAAAGATATGTGTTGTGCGACCGCGATCGCGGGCATCGCACTCTATGCAGGATACAGGATAGGACGCAGTGCCGAAGCAGGCTTCCAGTACGCGGTGGAAGTCAATGGTGAACAGTACGTCGTGAAAGACAGGGCGAGTGGCGTCGTGCAGCCGATCACGCGCGACTTCCAGCTCGGCGGCATCGACTACCGCGTGGACGGCCTGTTCCGGGACATGAAACGAGCACCGGACCTCGTCGAGCGCTCGCTCATCGAGGGCTTCCACAAGAATTACATGCCGCGCGAGGAGCCGCGCACGCAATGGGCGAGTGCGCAACCGAGGTGGTCGCAATGACGCAGCGCAACGGCAACGCGCAACCTGGCGCCAACGGCACCGCGCCGCCTGAAGTCAAGAACGGCGCGCCGACGCCCAAGCGTCGGCACACTGCCAGTCTCGAGGCGTACGTCGAGGAGTCGAACAAGCTCTTCCATGGCAGCGCCAGGAGCATGGATGCGGACGAACTTTCGCAACGACATAATGGCGACGTGTACGCGGTCGTGTCGGGCGGCGAGGACATCAAGGACGCGTACACGCTGGGCGACCGGGTCAAGCTGTGGCTCAGTGGAGTCGCGGAGAAGGCCGGCGACTCGACAGGGCTGCGGGTGGGCGAGCGCACCCGTCAATCGCGCGAAGGCATCGAGGCACGGATCCTCGCGGAGCGCATCAAACAATACAAGCAGTGCTTTGACGCGACACTCAAGCAGGCGCGTGAAATCGCGAGCTATTGTCGGGAACGCCTCGATGAGTACGGCGCGATGGAAGCCGACAACAAGATCAAGAGCATCGAGTATATCGGCAAAGCGCAGGAGATGGACGAACTCATGCGCGAGAGAGCACAGGAGATCGACTATCTCACTGAAGGCGCACTGCATGCACAGAGCGCGCACGAGCGCATGGAGCTCGGCAAAGAACGCGCGCGCAAGAAGCAGGTGCTCGCGTCCGCCGACAATAGCCAGGGGGATTATGTGCGGCATGCAGGAGTGCATACCCGCATCGCAAAGATCAACAAGGTGCAGTACATCTCGATGAGGGCCAAGTATCAGTGCGTGGCCAAACAAGCCTCGATCATCATGGAGAAAGGCATGTACATCGACCAGGTGCTGCACGACTACGCATCAGGCGCGAACATCAAGAACATCGCGATGCTGCGGCAGCGAGCGCGCGAATGCGGCCTCATCCAGGGTGAACTGCACAACCTCGACAAAAAGTACACCGAGGTCGAACGCCTGCTGCACGTCACCGACAGCATGCCTGATGAGGACCTCGAGCACGCATACACTAATTCCCTACAGGTCGAGCGGGAGATGCAGCAAGCGCACAACGAGGGCTTCCAGCACACCTACTCCGCGACCATGCGGGTGGCGCTCGAGTGACGTGTGTAGTCGGGAACGCATAATCTTTTATTCTTTTTTTCTGCCACCCGATGCATGGAATACAAAGCCGAGACCGTGCGTGCCTACGACGCGCATGCGCGTGCGTTGGATGGAACGTTCGAGGGTTCGTTCCAGCGCATCGGCAAGCCCGTGGTCGACCTGTTCTTGAGCATGCTGCCTCCTGGCGCGCCGGTGCTCGACATCGGCAGCGGCACGGGCAACAAGGCGGCGTACGTGCAGGCACAAGGCCATCCTGTGGTGTGCGTCGACCTGTCGCCGGAAATGGTGCGTCTGTGCAAGGAGAAGGGGTTGCGGGCACACGTGATGGACCTTGAGGACCTTCGGGTCGAGCACAACAGCTTCGAGGGCGTCGTTGCCTACACATCGTTGTTGCACGTCCCAAAGAAGAATTTTCCCAACGCGCTCGACAATCTGAAACGTATCCTCTCACCGACAGGACATGTGCTCTTCGCCATGAAGGAAGGTGCTGGTGAAGGACTCAATGGTGACGACGAAGTCATGCGACGATGGTTCTCGTACTACACCGATGACGAGCTACGACAGTACATGCAACGATCGTTCACCGTCGTCCACCATGACCGTGTCGCCGCAGGCAAGAGCGTCTTCTTACACTATATTCTCAAAGGCAACGATGGATGACCACCTGCGCTACATCTCGGTCGCGGCGCTCATCGTGAGCAAGGACCGCAATCACTTCCTGCTCGGCGTGCGCGGCGATGGCGACGCGTTCAAGCCCGGGAGCGTGGTGTTCCCGAGCGGCAGGCTGGAAGGGGACGAAACGATGCGCAAGCGCATCTTCGCCGAGATAGCGGAGGAAGTCGGCATCCCGGTCGATGAAGGATCCCTCACGTACATCGGCGAATGCGTCTTCAAACGACAGGAGATTCCCGTGAACCAACTCTGCTTCGCAGTGGTCGCCACCGACGACACCATCGCGCCGCGCTCGACCGAGCTCAACACCATCAAGTGGATGACCGTGGCTGACTTCAAGAAAGCGCACGCATGCCAAGGCTACGTCGCAGAATTACATGGCTTCGTGGAAGAAACGGTCCGACGCGGCCTTCTCAACAATCACACGAGCGCGTAGACGAGCGTGCGTTCGCCGCCATCAGCATGGTCGAGGTAGGCGCGCCTGAACGACGTGAACTCGTCGCCCACGAAGAATTTCATGACCATCATTTCCCTGTTCTGCACCGGCAGCGTGAACGCCACGAACGTGCCCTCGCGGTCAGAGAGGACGGTGAGCGCTTCGTTCTTCGTCTTGTTGCCGCTTGCGACGATCGTGTACGCGCCGCCTGACTTGGCGATGAAGTATTTGGGCGGGCCGTCTGCGCCGAACGCGACCAAGCCATCGACCATGTACCCGTTGTCGCACGTGATGACCGCGCCCAGCGCGTCGCAGCTCGATGACACCGAGATGTTCGCGACCGCGCGCACGTCGTCCTCATCGATAGCGAACAAGTGGTCGGGCGCGCAGCGCGTGAACTCGAGAGGGTTGCTGTTCTGGGTCACTTCTTTGCCGTCGCAGAGCGCCATGCGCATGAGCGCGGCCGCTTCTGCTTCGTTGTCGGCAAGCAGCGCGCGCTTGAACCAGTACTGACGGGCGCCGGTGAGGTTGTCAAGCGAGACGAGGCTGATCTTGTTCTCGGACGCCCATTGTTGATAACAGGAGACTTGCGTTGCCGCCTGCTCGGACGCGAGCCCGGTGTAGATGAGGACGACGGCGATGATCGAGATGAGGAGGAGCGCGACGACCAGGCGGCCGGTGCCGTCCCCTGGCGTGCGCGGCTCGACCTGCAATGGTTTTGGTTCGGGCGTCGGCGCGGGAGCGACAGAAGGGACAGGGACGACGACCGTTTTCTTTGATGTCGCCTCCTGACTCTTGTCCTGCGTCTTTTTCTCAGAGACCTTCTTGGCAGGCTTGACTTCCTTGACGGGTTCCTTCACGACGACCTTCGGGGACTCCTTGAGTTGTTTCGGTTTTGGTTCGCTCTTAGGAACGGGTTTGGGTGCGGGTTCTGTTTTGGGTTCGGGTTTAGCCTTCTCGAGTTTGGGCTCGGGCCTGGGTTCCACGGGCGCCTTCTTTGGCACACGAACCTCGCTCGCGATAGGTCTGGGTTTCTCGACTTTGGCAGGCGTGATGACGATAGAATCATCCTCTTGGACCACAGGCTGGTCTTCGGCAAGGGCTAGTATTTCCTGCTCGAACTTCGGATCAAGACGGACTTTCTCCTCCTCATCCTCGCTCCTCTCCCGCGACTGCGCCAACTTACGCTTGACCTCTTTTTCGCGTTCGAGTTCCTCGCCTATGTCAAGGCTATAGGAAAATCGACTCATAGTAACTTCCCGCGAGTAGGGACTGCTATAAAAGATTGTTGGTGCCGCATGAGGCTTTATATAGGGAGGACGCGGAAACAGCGCCATGACGTTCATTTCCCTCAGCAAAGTCGAGGACCCGGAAACCCTGCTCGACATGGCGTTCCGCGCCGCGCGCGAGCGACGCGACTTCGCGCACAAGGACATCAAAGGGCGCAGCGACATCACGCGACTCAAGAAGTCCCAGCGCGCCGAACAGCAGCGCGTCTACGGCGCAGGCCGCACGCTCAAGCGCCAGCTCGACACCATCATCACGGCATACCCGAGCATCAACAATCTCCCTGCATTTTACCAAGAAATCATCCAGACAGTCGTGAGTGTCGACGAGCTCAAGCACGCGATCGGCGCCGTCCACTGGGCGATGGACAAGATCGACGAGTTCACGACCGAGTACGGCCACCTCATCGGCGACTGCCATGACCTCACCAAGATCAACGCATTGCGCCGCGCGTACTACGGCAGATGCGCGAGCACGCTCAAACGCGTCAAGAAAGAGCTCGCGTATCTCGAAGTGTGCCGCAAGGCGTTCAAGGACTTGCCCTCGCTCAAGACCTCGATGCCCACAGTCGTCATCGCCGGCGTGCCGAATGTCGGCAAGAGCACGCTGCTGCACGCACTCACCGGCGCGAAACCCGAGATCAAGCCCTACCCGTTCACGACCAAGCACTTGATGCTCGGCTATGCGACAATCGGCGAGCACGAATTGCAGTTCATCGACACGCCAGGCCTGCTGGATCGTCCGCAGCACAAGCGCAACACGATCGAGGCGCGCGCCGCGCTCGCGGTCAAACATCTTGCGAACGTCGTGCTCTTCGTCATCGACCCGACAGGTCACTGCGGCTTCTCGATGGACGAACAGCTGCGCCTGCTCAAGGACATCCAGGAGGACTTCAACACACCCATCATCGTGCTCATCAACAAAGCGGATGTGGGCGTCGAGTACGAGAAGTTCGAGCTGCCGAAGAAGCTCGTCGCGCTGCGCATCTCCGCCAAGAACAAACAGGGCATCGATGAAGCGCTCGCCGCGATAACAAACGCCCTTTCTTAATGTGTGTGCCTGGCTTTCATGATGAGCTCGTCGGTCTCGAGCTTATCGCCCACAAGCCAGAGCACCATGCCCAGCACGAAGAACGCGAACGTCAGGTAACGCACGCGCGGCACGGCCGTGTCGATGTAGAGCTCGATGAGCTGCTTGATCTGCACAAAGGCAGGATTGGTGCCTGCGAAATACAGCAAGAGCAGGTCGCGTCCGAACATCGAGAACACGAGTCCGATAAGGCCCGGGATGAACGTGACGCGCCCGAGCGCCTTGAGCGATCGGCCAAGCGACTTCTGGTACGCGAGCGTGACGAAGAAGCTTATGATGATCATGGACGCCGCGGTCCACACGAGCGTGGTCGGTGTCGAGGATGACACGACGCCCAGGTCGCTTGGGAACACGACGAAGAAGATGAACGGGATGAGCATCGTGAGACCGGTGATGTACACGACGCTGATGAACAGGCGCCACGCGACATGCTCGACGATCCGACGCACAAGCCCTTTGCGCACACCTCGTTCCATGGTCATTGCCGATACACGACGGCCTTATAAACCTTTTCGGCCTCAAATTTATATAGGGAGAACGCCACCGTGCGTCACAGTGGGTTGAAGATGGGTACGTGCAAACTAGCCAAGCTCAAGGCACTGCGTCCTAACTGCGCGCTGACCGACGTCCGCGTCTTTCGCTATGGCCGCGACGACAACTATTACACCGCCGCGTTCGATGATGGCACGACGCGGCAGCGCGTGTTCATCAAGATCGCATACAAACTCCTCCAATCTCAAGTTATCGAACGCGAATTGTTCTGGCACCGACGCGCGGCTGCCGCGTCGCAGTACGTGATGCCGCTTGTCGGCCTGCGATTCACCGCTCCTGACGGGCAGGAGGTGCCCTGTATCGCGACGCCATATCGTCGCAAGACAGTGCAGAGCGCGGATCCCTTACCCCGTAAGAGATTCTATGCTCATCTTGCCTACGCCGCGCGGGGCCTCATGGACCTCCACGAGACCACAACGCAAGAGTACAACGGCATGGTGCAGCGCGATGTCAAGGCCGAGAACATGGTCATCGACGGTGATTCGCTCGAAACGCGCCTCATCGATTTCGGTCCTGCGCTCGGGATCGGCACCGCAGATCCGCTCGCGCCACGCACATACACGCCTGGCCGCGAGCCTCCTGAACTTGCCGCCGCGCGTGTCGCAGATGTCGACATACCAGGACACCCCTGCCAAGATGCATATGCGTTCGCGGCAACCCTGGAAGACAACCATCTGGAACGGTATGGTCCGTTGCGCGGCGCGCTGCGCGAAGCGATCGAAGGCAATCTTTGCGACGACCCTGAGAAGCGCCTCGGCATGGCACCCATGCTTGACGCGCTGCAACGCCTCGCCGGCCTGAGAGCACCACCCACACCGCGTACAACCCCTACTCCCCCTCGATCACAAGAAATATACGTGCGCGAGCTGGTCGAAGCGCTCTGAGGACGTAATATTTATATAGTCCCTGAACGTTTTGTTACCACTAGTGAGTGAATATGTACTGCCATACACCGGTGCTGCACAGCGTAGAAGGGACGCTTGCCAACGTACGCCATCTTGGTAGCAACGACCATGTCCAGCACTACGTCGCCGACCTTCTTCAGCATGGATCGACCCAGCACGTCCACATCAAGACCGCGTACGATCCGAGAGCACAGAACGAGATCATCAAGGAATCACGCGTCTGGCACGACCTTGGGCAACGCTTCCCCGACCATATCCTGACGCCGCTCGACACGCGTCTTTCCTATCCTGACGGAACGAACCTGCCCTGCATCGTCACGCCGCAACTCCCGCGCGACCTCAAAGACTGCTACGAGAGCCGCACGTATACTCCGAACGACATCGCCGCGCTACTCACGCACGCCTGCGAAGGCATCATGAAGATCAACGATCACGGCATCGTCGTGCGCGACATCAAGCCAGGCAACATCCTCGTCACCGACGCACTCGAGGCGCGCCTCATCGACTTCGGCCCCAGCGTGCAGGTCGGTGCAAAAGACGTGCCGCACACGAGCACCGACAGGTACGAGCCACCCGAACACGAACGCGCCAGACTCAAAAAGCGCAACCTCGTCGCGTCGCCCGCGGAGGACGTCTACTCGATGGCGGCCGTCGCCAAACACCTGCTCTGCCGCGACCTGACGCCTGACCTGCAGACCATGCTGCGCATCTGCATGCTCGAGAACCCGCAGCAGCGTCCTGCGATGCAGTTCTTGTACGAGACGCTCAACGCGTACACTGCCATTCAGACCAAGCGGATTGCCGCATAAATCTTTATACTCCGCAAACGCGACATGGAAGGTATGACGGAGATCATCGCCGACCTGCATGTGCACTCCCGTTTCGCGCGCGCGACAAGCAACCAACTCACCATCCCGACGATGGAGAAGTTCGCGCGCGTCAAAGGCATCACGCTGCTCGGTACCGGCGACGCGCAACACCCGCAATGGTATCAGGAACTGCGCCAGCACCTCAACGACGACGATGGCGATGGGATCTGGCGCACGGCGACGGATTATCCGTTCATGCTCCAGACCGAATTGTCCTTTGTCTACACGCAAGGCGGCAAGGGCAGACGCGTGCATCTTGTCGCACTCTTCCCTTCTCTGGACGTCATCGCGCAAGTGCAGGAGATGCTGCTACGTCACGGCCGCATCGACTATGACGGCCGCCCGATCTTCAAGCTCTCGTGCGAACGCATCGTCGAACTCTTGCGCGGCATCAGCCATGACATCGAGGTCATCCCCGCGCACATCTGGACGCCGTGGTTCGCCATGTTCGGCTCCGCGTCCGGGTTTGATTCATTCACGGAATGTTTCGGGAACCAATCAAAACACATCCACGCGATCGAGACAGGGCTCTCGTCCGACCCGCCCATGAACTGGCGCGTCAAACAGCTCGACCATCTCAACATCGTGTCCTTCTCGGACGCGCACTCCCACTGGCCCTGGAAACTCGGACGGGAAGCGACAGTGTTCGACACGAAGCTCACGTACAAGGACGTGATCAGCGCGATCCGCACAGGATATGGTTTGACGTCCACGATCGAGTTCTTCCCTGAGGAAGGCAAGTACCATTACGACGGGCACCGCGCGTGCGACGTGTGTTTGGCGCCTGCTGCGTCGTTGAAACTCAACAACCTGTGCCCGAAATGCCACCGGCAACTGACCGTGGGCGTGCTGCAGCGCGTCGAGGCATTGGCAGACCGCCCTGAAGGGCAGAAATCACCGAAGGCAAAGCCGTTCCAGCACCTCATCCCGCTCTCCGAAGTCATCGCGTCACGCCTCGGCACTGCCGTGACCGCAAAGAAGGTCTTCGCCATCCACGCCGACCTCATGAAGGAGTTTGACAATGAGTTCGCGGTACTGCGTGACGCGTCGGCCGAACGCATCGCCAAAGTCACGGACGCAAAGCTTGCCGAGCTCATCCTTGCCGACCGCAACGAGACCATCCCCTTCCGGCCAGGCTATGACGGCGTGTTCGGCCATCCGGACTTCAGCGCCTTCGGCGTCCCGGGCATGAAAGTCCCGGCAATCCCCAACGATGACGACAAACCAAGCGAGCCGTTCAAGGACGAGAAACCCGTGAAGCAGAAAGCGCGGCGAGGCGTGGGCGAGTACTAGATACATTTTTATCTGGGCACAGTGTTATCCGACCCAAAAGGGAGTAGCATGAATCTCAAAGCAGCACTGATCCGCCCGCTCATAGACTGGCGAAAGCTCTTGGTTGCGAGCATACTGACCCTTCTTCCACCCTTCAATATCATGGTGCTCGGCTATGCCATCCGAACAGGACTCACATTTACAGAGGCGCCCTATCAATTACCTCCGTGGAAACCCATCTGGCCGCTTTTTCGCGATGGTCTCGTGGCCATAGGCATCATTGGCATACTCAGTCTTCCTTGTGTCATCTTCATCACCATATCACAAATAGTTTCCCGCACTGCTGAGTTACCCCAATACGCCTATCTCGTTCCCCCGTTGTACCTCATCATCCTATCATACATCATTCCTGCACTCATGCTCTTGGTGTTCAGCAGGCCGGTCAAAGTGGCGCTCGCACAACTTATTCCCACAATATTGCAGCCGAATTATCTGCTCGCGATGACGACAGGGTATTTGGTTTGGATCTTGCTTTCTGTTGCTGCAACCGGCATTTCATTTTTGTTGGCATGGACGTTCATCATTCCATTTGTCCTGTTAGGCGCGACCACGTTTGTAGGAACGTGCCTCATCATGTCATTGACACGACAAACGTTCAAGTGATTTGTAATGGGCATCTTATTATCATAATTATGATAATATTAATCTCGTTTAGAAATATTTTAATATATTTATTAGTATTTTATTGAAAATTACTATAATTATCATTTTTTCGTTAGATATTTAAAGGGAACACACCTTTGATACGCCAATGAAAGGAGAGGAGATCATCCAGTACTTTGAACAGCATCCAGCTGATAGTCTCACCATCCACCACCTCTCAAGCAAGATCTCCAAAAGCTACGGCTGGACACACCAGCACGCCAAAAGTCTGAGTGAAGCAGGTATGCTTCACATGCAGCGCATCGGAGCATCCATTCTGTGCAAGCCCGACATTCGCAACGAATTGATGATCGGAGCACTCTGTTGGGCCACCAGTCTCCGGAGCGCGACATTCCTCCACGCAAACGACAATCAAGCCATCATGAACCGCATCAAGGCCAACATCACCAACGCCATCGCAATCGCCCACGTCGAAAACTCCTATATCGTTCTCAGTACAGAAGGACATGGCAGGCATGCCATTGACGGCCACGAAATCACCTTTGTCCAGCCAACAAAAGAAGCACTCCAACGGATGCAAAAGGGTATCATCATCTACGGTTATGAACGATTCTGGCGCGCCTGGGGTGACACACATGATTAAACGAGCGCAGCTCTCGGTGATCATCATCCTTGGCCTTGCCCTGATCATCGTCGTCGGGCTCGGAATTTATTTGACCAGAACTCCGAGTGGCGTAGAACAACCGTTTGTCGCGCCGATCGAGTTCCGACCTGTGGAACAACAGGTGCGAGCATGTCTCACGAGCGCCCTCACAGAAGGTGCAAGACTCGTCGGTGCACAAGGAGGCCACCTCTTCGCACCAGAGGACGCACTGCACAAGGCAGACACTATTATCGCGTATGGCGTGCGTAATAAGGATGTGACGCTCCCCACACTTTCCAACATTGAGAATGATATCGCAACCTACGTTGCATCAACACTGCCTTCATGTTTCGAGAAAGCCGCATTGGAAAATGAGGGGTTTGTGATAGCAACAGTCCCGCCGATCGTAGAGGTCAAAGCAGGAGAAGACCTGCGCGCCACACTACAATGGTCTGTGACCATCACCAAAGGCGCGCTGACGTACACCCTGGGCAACGAGGTCGCAAGGGTCGCCATACCGCTCGGACCGCTCTATCTCAGCGTCGCCAGTGCGGCGCAACAAATCGCAACGAGCACAACAATAGATATCACCGCACTCGCACAAGACCGGTTCTCCCACGATATCGTACCCTACGATGCATCGACATTCTTGCTCACCACCAAGGCTGGCGACATAACCTCCGATAGTTACACATTTGTCATCGCAATCCAAGCGGCAGCAAACCGCGCACCTACCTTAGACGCTCCGACGACCGTTCTAGTGACGCGCGATGAAATCAAAACGATAGACCTCCATGCAACAGACCCTGACGGGGATCAGTTCACCCTCAGCACGTCGAGTCCCATCGCGACACTACAAGATGGAAAACTGATTCTCCGCAGCAGCGTCGTAGGAACGTACAGCATTCTCATTACCGCAGAAGATAACAAACACACCATGACAACAGTACAACTCTCCGTGCAGGTAGAACCATGAATCGGAAATTCCTGTGCATCATGCAGATCATCCTCATACTCTGCAGCAGTATCCCTGTCTTGGCAGACTCCCCCGAGACTGATTCAAGTACGACGCCTGAGCGCACCGACTTCACAGAGGGAGAGCTCACATCCGACGATTACAGTAATCCTAGTGCGTATCCCGCAATTTTTTCAAACCCGTCATTCAACATAAACAATGCTCCGCTCGCAATCATCGCCGAACACATCACTTCACTTCCGGCTGAGTCATTACAACAGCTCTATAACACTCCCGGCATATATCCCAGAATTTTTGTCCATCCCGCATTTGATCCAAACAATGCCCCACCATCGCTCTTAGCGCAACATATTGCCGCGCTTCCTCTTGAAAATTTACGACAGCTCGATTCCCAGCACATCTTGGCAATGGGACAGGTAGGAATTTCCGGGATGACGCTCGACCAGCGTCTGGCGCTCACGTCTGCGCAATTGGCTGACGCGACGCTCCTGCAACGAATCGGCAACCTCGTCCAACTCAATCCTGCCGCCGTCAATGGCGCGATGCAGCAGGTGCTCGGTCTTCCGGCAGGATCGTTCACATTTGTCGTCGATCCGTCACTCGCTGCGCGAGTACCACCTGGCAGCGTGACGTACGTCGATGGCTACCTCTTCAATAGTGCGTTCCAATGCGAGCAAGGACGTGGTTGCGGACTGAATCTCAAAGAACTCGCTGCCAACGCCGGCGGACAAAACTTGTTCATCACTGCGACAGGCGATATCATAAAAGGACAAGAATTCAATGGCTTTGTCATCTGTGCCGGCGGTTTCGGCGCGCAATGCAAGAGCATCCTCGCCCAAGACGCCGTCTTGAGCAGCATCAAAACCAATCCTGACGGCTCACTTTCGTTGCAAGCTGTCGATGGCAACAACGTGGACCTTGTGAAAGGAGGCGTGAACGCCATCAAGGATTCTGAAGGCAACATCCACTTTCTCATCGTCGATGGTACCCAGGTGAAATACCAAGGCATCACGATCACAAGTGCACAAAAAGGCGGCGAAATCGACATACGTTTTGAGGCAAACGAGCTCCGAGTACTAGGACCTGCCACGTTTGCGAGTGATCGCACGGTGACCGACAGCACGGGAAAACAAGTGCCGGCTATTACGGGCATGACCAGTCTCACCGCAGATGATCTCCTTCCTCATGTCAAAATCACGTTCGGACCTGACGGTCAACCGTCACGCATCAATCTCGATGGAAAAGGCCAATTCCAGGTACGCACGCAGACCGACGTAGGCTATCTTGAAGAACAAATCACGAATTATTTCACACTCAACTTTGGAAGAACGCCAACAGGTCTTGTCACGACAGCTGATTTCGTCCTTCGCGGCACAGATTCCGCCTACGAGCGTGAAACTGCGATCGGAGCGTTTGGCCGTCGGGATGCGAACAAAGGACTCAACACAGGAGAGATCATCCGTGTAAAACCACGTGTTGGCAGCGACGGCAAGATCATCGAACCGATTCACGTCTACATACAAGATGGAAAAGGATCTGCGTTACTTGATGCACGTGCTGCGGCCATCTCGGACATACTCAAAATCCAGCAAGGCCTCAGTGGATACAAACAAAGTGCGCTGGACGCGATCAAGAACAGTGGACAAACCGAGCTGAGCGCATACGTCATCGAGAACAACAAACTGACCGAGAAGAAAGTCACTATCACGAACGCCGCAGAGTTGGATACGTTCCTCGCGGACTACTTCCATCCTGAAGCACAGCAGAAGCTCCTGCAGAAAATCAACAGCGACCCGGGCGACGATGGACGGCCTGAGACACGGGCGTTCTTCTCGTTCGAGACAAACGTGAAGACCGGCAAACTCACTGTCGGCGATTTCGCGGTGACGGGTGTTGGCGAATTCACATTGCCTGATCGACGCATCGTCACCACAGACACGTCCGCAAATGCTTTCTTCAGGAATTCCGCCGACGCCACAAATCTGCAGTTCTATCTCCGTTCAGCGAATCCCCTCACCGCAGCAGGCCAGAAGTCACTTGGCTTTGTCGAAGCCACCACATCCCGACCATTCAAAGACGGCAGCGGCAAGACCATCGGCACCGCATACATACTCAACGAAAAGGCATACGGCATCGTTTTCGACAAGGATGGTATCGCGCGCGAGATCTACGACACAAATGGCGTCCGACTTGATGCTACTGCGGAGCAGGATGCGCTTCGTTCCTTGGGAAGCGCCCATCAGATAACAAAAGTGTGGGAATACACCGAGACCAACGACGGCAAGAATGATGTATTCAAGGTGCAGCTCACCAAAGACAGCATCCTCGCCAAAGGACTCGTCTATGAAGATGGCAGGCAAAACCCCCGCTTCAGCAACGCAGGAGAACCACAGAGAATAACGGCATACTTCTTCGACAGCGAAGGCAGCGGCAGACCCAATGTCGTGCGTGACAATAACGACGTCACAGACATCATCCTCGCAGGATTTTCCGGCGCATTCGGCGACAGGTGGAACGTCGCAGTGCAACCCATCGATGCAGCACGGATCGAAACGCTCTCACGCTCAATACAGACAGAACGCATCGTCGCCACAAAAGGCATCCAAGGACTTATTGCTGAGGTCCGGCGAATATATGGGGAGAATGCCGATAGAGAACTGGCAAAATACCACATCGAAGTACATGAAGATGGGACCGTCATTTACAACAATCTCAAAGTAGGAGAAGGCATCGCAGGCCTCGTCACACCTGAAGCGATCGGACCTGGAGGCGCACCACGACCCACAATCATAAGCGGAGTGCTCGAACAAGTCGCGGCCGACGCGAAACTCGGTAACGTTCCGTTACTCATCGATGCCGCACGAAAAGAAGCGGCAAACGACCACGCTGCAGCCATCCATGCATACCAGCTCTATATCCAGGGAGGAGGAAGCAAGAGCTACGCCGCCAGTCAGATCTATGCGCAATACAAAGCCGACAACAAACAAGCAGACGGCCTCCTCGCGATACAATCACTCGCAGCGGATCCGTCATTGAGCTTGTCCGACAAAGTGGCCTTGCTTTCGCTCACAGGTACGGCGCTGGCAGACGCGAAACGCTACGGCGACATAGAAGGAATACTCCAACAGCTCGAACAACTAAAACAGACGCCGCGCATCACTCCTGAGTTCATCAAGTATCTCGACCAAAAGATCGGAGACATCACAAAGGAACGCCTCGCTGCACAAGCAAGTGATGCAACCCTGAACCAGGAGCAACGACTCCAGGCCGCCGCTTCCCTCGCCAAAGTCGATGCAAAAGCGGCGGCGAGTGCATACGCATCCATCTTCGATCCAAACGCGCCAGACTACTTGCAGAAAGTACGGAGCGTGCTCGGAAGTCTAAGTCAAGCTGATCAGGACAAGACACTTGCCGCAGCATACCAACGTGCGGCGGACAACAAAGCGCTCACGGCGGATCAACGGATCAGTTATCTTGAACAATCACTGGCCTTCGCCCAAAAATCAGGAGGCCAACCCACACCCGAACTACTCAAGTCACTTGGACTGTCATACGAACAACAAGGGAGGTATGAGGACGCGTACCAAAAATACCGTGAATCACAAGAGGCATTCGGTGATCGGGCAGCCCAACAGAATTTCGAGACGCGCAACGGTTTCTCATTCGCGAACTACTTCCAGGAACAGAATGTGCTCACCGAACGCGAGTTCAACGTCATCCAACGCACTACCACGCCCAATCGCGAACAGCAACTGGCGACATTGGGAGCGACGTACCTTGCAACAACGCTACGCAGCGCCAAAGATGACATCCCCATCAGCTTCCGGACCGCACAAGCGTACGCAAACATCAACGATATCGCCGCATCACGAACGCTCACCTCGAACGTCATCGCCACCGCCCAAGCCGCATTGAAAACATCGACAGGCGACGAAACCAAAACACTGCGACAAACCATCATCCAGGCCGCGACATTGCAAGCTTCCAACGCGCGTGCCGCGGGCGGAGCGGACGTCTACAAGAACGAACGTGCCGCATATGAACTAGCGCTCGAGCAATCCGTCGCGCTCGGGGACAAAAGCCAGTCCGACGCCATCAAGGCACGCATTGAAGCCACCTGGTATCAAGAAGCCACCGCACTCAAGATCCAGGGAAAAACCGCAGAGGCGCACGATGTGTTGGTGGAAGCTGCGAAGAACGGATACAAACGAGGACTTTTGTCCGAGGCGTATGCCCAGCTCTCGTCCGACAATGCCGACAAATACGCCATCATCAACGACCTCCTGCAACGCAGCGATCTCGCGAATGCCAAAGAGCTTGACGTCGTCCAACTTCAAAACGCCGTCACCCGATCACGACTCAATGACAAGCTGAAAGAACTCAAGACAATCCTGGCATCAGAAGGAAAAGAGGGGCAATCTGAGGCCAGCGCAGAAATGATTTCACTCTACGATGAGCTGGAAAAACGAACCAGAGCATTGCCTGAAGCAGAACGTCTCAAGTTGAAAGAAGACATTCGCCTCAGCCTTCTGACACTCTTTGAGGCTGCAGTCATCCAAAAGCACGCAGCTACAGCAGAGGCAGTACGTGATGAATTGCGCAGTCAACTCGGCGATGCGGCGAAAGAAGACATCTTGTTGTTCAATGAAAACATCGCACAGATGCGGTTAGACCGAATCTTTGAACGCAAAGTAATCGACAAAGAGGCTCTCACCCGTTTTGTAGAGGAGTATGGCGCGACCAAGGCAGGCAAGTTTGCCGCACCACAATTGGCCATCGAGAATGCAAACACAGAATTAGAAAGCATTACACGCGTAGGAGAAGCCAAGGATTTTGGCAAGATCAAGACGTTTCTTGCATCCGTCGAAAAAGAGCTCGAGCGGACCGACCTGACAGAAAATCAACGTCTCCAACTCGAATCCATCGCACGTCGCGCGCGTGCATCCACTGGTGATGATCTTGAGATTGCCCGAGGAATCGTTCAACAAGCAAAATATCGGTTAGAAAAAGCATCGCCGGAAGAACGGGTAAAAGCTCAGCAAGAACTTGACAACAGTCCACAAATAGCCGCGCTCTATCTACTCGAGCGTGGCAAGTACAGTGATGCAAAAGAATTCCTGTTCAAAGACGCGGCGCCAGGTCTGGATGCACTGGCCGCGCTGCAACAAGGCACCATCACTCAAGTCGACGATAAAACAATACATTTTATGGCGATTGTGGCAAAGAACATTGTTTACCTGCAAGCAGGTCCTGAATTACGCGCCAAGATACCTGAAGGGGACGTCAGTATTGATGAACTCTTGAAACTACCTGACTTACCCGCATCTGTCAAGGAACAGCTTGAACGCATCAATGGAAAGATCAAAGGGATGGACGCGTTCTCAAAAGGATCGCATGGAAACCAAGATTTAATCAAAAAAATGGGTGTTGACATCAACTATTGGGAAGGACAGCTTCGACTGGAGAAAGACCCATTGATTCGTGATGCCATAAATGCGGTTATCCAGAGTGACAAACAAGCGATCAACACATACATAAGCGTGAGTCCAACCTCTCGCGAACACGACAACCTTGAAAAGGTCAGAAAGGCGGCAAGCTACCTCCATGAGTATGCCTACGCGACGTCAGATGCGGAGCGCAACGCCATCAATACAAAATATCAAGATAAGGCACTCTCCATACTGCAGTCAGGCATAGCTAGATCACAGGAGCTTGCCTACACGAACTTCATACAGCCCAACCTCGACGGGTATTTCGCTAAGAAGCTCCAAGCTAGTGACAATATCGCAACCATTTACGATGCATTATACAATGCTGCACAGAATGCTGATCCCAGCACTGCGGCACTACTCACCAAAGACCTCCGCTACGTGGAAACCCGTATCAAAGAAAACGTTGCGACACTCGCAGAGCAGGCCAGACAGGGCACGACCGACACGGAATTGATGAGCAATCTGTTACGATTAACATCAACGACAAAAAATTCCGTGCTTGGCGACGACTTAGAGAGGTCTCTCCTTCCACTCACCCACAACACCCTCCTCAGTCTCAAATCATCCAGTGCAGGAGACGCAGATGCGCTATATCGCTTCGGCACACTTGCACGCGAATACTCAACTGTTGCGCAACGTGCAGAAACACTAACAGTAGATAAGACAACGGGCAAATTCACGGTGGATGAAACCGGGAAGATAGGGGTTCTCACCCAAGACCAGAAAGTCGAAGCGTTGAACTTCCAAGTGGATGCCTGGCAAGGGCTCCAAGCGATTGCTGCAAAAAACCCAGAATATAAGACCTACGTCGAACTTGCACAGCAAGAAGCATTCATTGGTATTGGTTCGGCCAGTGCTGATGTGAAAAAACAGTTCGTCCGAGACAACGCACGAGTGGCCGCTGCCACACTTGAACTCTATGAAAAGAATGTGCGTGACGCGATCTCCAACGTTGGATACTTTGAAGGCAGCGATAAGACTACTGCAGACAGTAACTACGCCGGTACAGGCAAGAACCTCTATGCTGCTATCGCGCAAGAGCTCGGATCTGGTGACGATGCGGACATAGCAAAACGTTTCGACGCAATAAACAGACAATTGGCGCGTTCAACCGAACTCTATAACAGCGTCACACAAGACACACTGTACTCTCGTGGCGCGCGCGCAGTCAAACCTCTGACAGAGGGCGTGTACAACACCGCGAACGGACTCGTTAATACCGGAATTGCGCTCTACGATGGCGATTGGCAGAAGGCAAGTGATTCTTTATACAGCGCAACGGGCGGGCTTGTCCAGGCCACAGTTGGCACGGTGACCGGGGCAGGCGGCGAATTCGTGAAGCTAGTTGTACGCGCACCAACAGACCTTGTCCGCAATTCGTACAACGCCGTGGTGTCTATCGGCGGATCTGACGCGTGGACAGTTGACTCCTCCAATGATAAAGCTGAAAAGAAGGCAAGAGACCTTGCCCAACAAACACGCGTGCTACTGGAGGTCAACAGCAAACTCACCCAGCAAGGACTGACCACACAAGAACGCCTCGACTTTTTCAAGACGGTCGGCACTACAGGCAGTGAAACGTACGGTATCAACGAACAAACTATTCGTATTCTCGGTGAAGCCAAAAAAGCATCGGAAAAATTCGAGGATAAAGGCGCACTTTATGGGGTTGTCCTTGCCGGCGACGAGCGCTACAAAACCGCGCTTGCGCTCCGGGATGCACGCGTCGCTCTCAAAGAAGAACATGACCGACTGCAAGGATTCCATGATGGCAAGTTCTCCTTCTTCAGCAACAAAGAAGACGTGAGTGGTTTGGACAGGGCTGCAGAGACCGTGCAGATACCACTCAAGGCATTCTCACTCATGTGGAATTGGGGCATGGACAAAAGCCAGAACGGGGGAGGCACTCTTGAACTCCTCGAACAAAAAGGCAGCATGGCACGACTAGACAAATCAGTCGAAGCCGCGCTCCAGCAGCCAGGAATCAGACTCACAGATGCAGTCGAGAAAGATCCCCTGCTGTGGAGCGCGCTGCGCAAATCCGATCCGCTCATGCAGGGGTATCTGAAAGACCGGTTTGGAGCTGCTTGGAGAAACAACGCTGCCGCAAAGGAACTGCACACGCAGACATTGCTGAACGTCGCGCAAACAAAATACCTCAGCGGCGATTACGAGACCGGCCAGCAATACATCAAGTTGATAGGAGACAAAGCCCTTCTTGAAGACTACGATCGCGCAGTCCGCGTGGTAGAAAGCACGGACTCCTTCATTGAATTAGGTAATACCATCATCATGAGCGGCTTGATGGCTCCGCTCTCCACTGGTGGCGTTGCCATCTTCGGGAAAGCAGGTTCGGTTGCAGGCTCGATCTTAGAACGAGAATCAGTCAAAGCGCTCCAAGCAACGCTCGTTTCACGACTCCCCACGTTTGCGCGGCTCGGCGGCACCACGGTCGCCGCGGCCAAACAAGTAGGGGCGTTCATCAACAAGATTGCTCCTGAGAACGAGGAAGATCTCTCAACATACTTCACACGCAAGCCACAAGGTGGTTTTAGAGTAGCAGACCCGTTCACAGAACTGATGACACAAGTGCGAGTGACGGTCAGTCTCAGAGAGGCATTCTTCGATCCCGCAAATTTTGTGGGTGAGATCGCGGGCAACATATTCGGCGATAGTTCTGCATTCGGACAAGCGATGAGTTCTCTGGCAGAAGGTCTTGGTGAAGGATCTGAGACATTCGGTGGACGGTTGATAAAGGCGCGTGTTGACGCAAAAGTGGCAGTACACAGTCAGTCGATATTCAACGATGTCATTGGAGCCGGCGCGCTTACGATTATAGCTCAAGATGGCACGAAACAGAGCGCAACGAATGTTGTTGATCTGTACCGTGCCATGGCCGAAGGAGGCGTCCAAGCCGTCACGACAACAACTGGCAAGACGCTCACATTCGAGGACGTGCAACGACTCGCTGGCAAAGCAGAAACATTCGGCCGACGTGACCAACTCAATGAAGAAGGAGACGCATCGTCCAAAAAGCAGGCCGAACAACTGGACAACCAGGTATTGCTCCAAGACGCCACCGCCCGCTATAACGCCGCGAAGACCCCGACAGAACGACAGGCTGCCGAAGAACAACTGCTGAATCTGCATCAGCAAGAAACCAAGATCCAGACTGATTTACTGAATATTAAAGCACAGGAACTCGCACCTGATGATACAGTAGGACGAACGGCAAACGACGCATCACAAGCGGAGCTCGCCTATAGAACAGCCGTTCTTGCGGAAGAACGGGCTCAACGCGCGCTCATCACCGCAGCCGCGAGTGGGAACACCGCAGCAGTAGCACGAGCGACCCAAGCCCGTAACTACGCCGGCACAGACCGTGCAGTCGCGGAAGCGGCAATGCAAACATCACGGGCGACGTACTTCAATGCAGTGCAGAACGCGGCGTCGTCAGCCATAGCGAACCCAAGCATGGGCACGAGAATGAAGTCAGCACTGGGCATCGACGTGCCAGATGTCAGGAAAGCAGCCACTGAACGCGTCAAAGCAGCACGACAACAAAGCGACGCCACTGCTTCGGCAACAATGGCAAAGACCGAGGTTGCAGTCCGTCTCGAGGGCGGAACATCACAACAAGCCATCAATGCCGTTGATATCGCATTATCGTTCGCTAGAGCAGACCACGCACAGGCAATGGCGGCACTCTCCAACCTGCCTGTGCTCACGCCCGAACAACGTGCGAAGGCAGAGGAAGTTGAACGAGATGCGCGCGCAAGGACAGCCCAACTGACTCATGAACGGACGCAAATCCTTGAATCTGCACTGCAACAACAAACAGCAGCAGCGGCTGTTCAAGCCGCCCATACTGTTGCCGGCGCACCTCAAACCGTAGCTGATCACGCCCAGGAAGTCGCCCGCGTCGCACAACAAACCGCGCTCCGGGCACAAACCTTGGGCACGCCCGATGCAGGCGCACGGGACACACAAGCCGCACAACTGAAAGCCCTGGCTGATTTAGTGACACAAGCGGCGAAAGCAGCTGAAGAAGCGTCGCCAGAAAACAAGGAAGCAGCACGACAGAAAGTCCAGCAACTCGCGGCAGAGTTACAGGAACTCGCCAGCCAGCCGGTAACGACACAAGTCGCTGCCGAGCAGGCAACACAAACCGCAACACGACTCACACCCGCCGCGCAAGCAGCCGCACAAACAGCACCCCGCGACACGACTACCTCACTCGCTGCCCAACTCGCCGCGCTCAGCATCACACAAGACACAACCACCGTCACCATCCAAACCACCCGAGGAACACTCAAAACAGACCCCGTCACAGGCGCAACCCAACTCGTACCAGAAACCCTCACCGGCACCATAACAACACAAAACGGCAAAACCACCATCACAACCGCAGACGGCCCAATAACAATAAACGACAACCAAGTTGACACCATCACCGCACCGACACCAACACCCACCGCCGCACCCGTCCCACGCGACACCTCAAAAACGCTCGACAAACAACTCGAGGCACTCGGCATCGTCCCAGACACCCCCATCACCGTCAACGTCAGATCAATCCTCGTCCCGAACCCACAAACAGGCAAGACCGAAATCGTAACGACAATCACCGGCCGCATCGTCCGCGCAGCAAACGGCCAAACCACCATCCGACGACAATCAGACGGCGTCGAAATACAAATCAACGACAACGACGTCACCACGTTCACAACACCGACCGCCGCACCACAAGTCACGCCCACGCCATCCGCCGTCGACGAGGTCGCTGCCGAGCGCGCATTGCGTGGCGTCTCGACGCAGACAATTAATGAACAGGTCACGACGCAACCTGATGGCACTGTCGCGGCAAGCGAGGACCTCACCAACAATGTCATCGCGCTGGGCATCCCTGGTAGCGAGCTCGCGGCAGAAGTCGAGCGCCGCACCGAGCAGAACGACAGGTGCAAGGTCGCATCGCCGCTGCGCTGCGGACCAGGCGCACCTGGCGTGCGCGTCAGCGAACAACAGGTCGAGACAGCGCTGGACCAGACCGTAGATGAGAAGGTCAAGGAGACGATCGCACCACCCGCCCCTCCTGTCGTGCCAACACCGACCGTGACGCCAGAAGCGCCTGTCCAAGAATATGACGGTGAGAAAGACCTCGCCGATATCCTACCAAGGGCAGACAATCCCCGCCTGCGCGACACCAACATCAGGTTCGTCGTCTCAGGAGCGGTGCCCACAGTGGATGCTGTCGTCGATGGGGAAGGCGCGCGCCTCCATTACGAGTTGGGCAACAAAGTGGCGCGTGCGCCTGGCTACATCAACTACAAGCGCAACCGCATCGATTTCTTCAACGTCAACACGCCCGAAGCGCGCGCCAGCGCCCTTGCCGTCGTGCAGTCGTGGCAATCAAAGCCGGGCTTTGAAAGCATGCACGGCATGGACATCATCATCAACGGCGAGATCGTCGGAAAATTCAACTCCAAATTCGCCGTGCAGACCGATGCGAAACCCGTGCCGATGCAGACACGCGTCGTGCGCAATCCATGGACGCTCTTCCTCACACAACGCATCCAGGTCGTCATTGCAGGCACGACGTATCACATGGGCCTTGATGGCGATCTCACGCTGCCGCAGCATAACATCAAACTCTCCGCCCGCACAATGCAGACCGCGACAGGGGAGAGCATCACGAGCGTGACAGTGGAAACGCTGGCCAAACCAACGGATCTCGCATACCAGTATTCCAACACGGAATACGATATCGTACGTGGCAAGCGAGAGATCAGGGTCACGACAACGCCGCAGACCACTGACATCGGCAGCATCACGCTCACCGCACGCCCTGACAGGCAGGCCGGTACGATGAACGACATCGCGAGGATAGACCCCTCCATCACCGCGATCGAGAGACTCCCTGATGGAAGCGTCAGGGTCACCGCCGGAACAAATACCGTCACGCTGGACCAGACCAGACAAGAGGCCGCCTTGGCAAGCGGCACGGTCGTGTCCATCGACCAGGACGGCATCTTGTTCGTGAACAACCGAAAGGCGTTCAACCGCGAATTCATCAGCATCCCACCGCAGAACTTCGGCTCCATCCAGCAAGCAGTGACGCCGACGCCAGCAGTGCCTGCAGAGTTGCCTGTCCCGCTCACGGGCGAGACCGTCTCGTTCACGACCAAGGACGGAAAGCTCGAAGTCGGGTACAGCATCCTCCGAATGAACCCTGATGGCACGATGATCCTGCAGAAGAAGAACGCAGCAGGCGTCGTGGACCAAGTTGAAGTGCCTCCCATCGCATTGGTCCAGGCGGTCGAGATCACAGCAGACCAGACGCCGGCAGAGGCAGCACAACAGCTCGCGGACATGTTCAAGAAGTTATCGCAAGAAGGAGGACAGTTGACGCTCAACTACGTCATGTATGAGAAGGACGGCAAGCTCGTCATCAGAGTGGCCGAGGCAGGAACATTCCATGAAGGCATGGTCGAAGAAGGCGTCATCGTCCACGCACGCGGCGTCCTCACCGGTGCAGACATCCAACCGACAATGTTCCGCGGCGACGAGGCGATGTCCGCGCAGGATGCGCAACCATTGCTCGCCACATACGTGGCGTTCGCCACTCCCATCATCCAGGAAGCGATGAACCAGGCAGGATTGTTGGCGCTCTCAGAACAGGCATTGTCCATCATGACCCTCGACTCACAGGGCAATGTGTGGCATTACAAACAAGACGGCAGTCGTGTCACCGTCCTCAAAAACGGAGAACAGGCCGGCACCTTCAGCTTAGGAGGAGACATCTCGCACGGCTCGCTCGCGAACGCCGTGAACGAATGGATCGCACGCACCGGCAGCGAAGCGCCTGTTGTCGACTACAAATCATCACAGAACATCTTCACCATCGTGGAGGGCGTCAAGGACGGCAAACGGTTCGTCCAGACGCAATTCGCCGACGAGAACGAGTTCCGCACCTTCGCGGCAGGCAACAGGAACCTCTACCGGGCGCTTGCTGTCTATGCCGGAGAAACGCCGATCGTCTCCAAGTTCGGCGACCGCACAGGAGGCGCGACAGAATTCCGCACCGTCGAACTCGTCCCGTCAGGCACCATGGTCGAAGGACTGGGAGAGCACGGCGCGGCGTTCAGGGCATCGCTTGGCGGCAAAGCCGCGAACCTTGGCGAGATGATCGCGCTCGGCATGCCCGTCCCACCGGGCTTCGTGCTCACCACAGAGGCGTTCGAGCATTACCAACGCACAGGAGAATTGCCCACCACGGCGATGAACGACCAACTCAAACAGACGTTCGACGTCACACAAGAAGGTACGCTCTACGATCCCAACGATCCTACAGCAGACCCTGCAACACCGCTCTTCGTCTCGGTGCGCAGCGGCGCGCCTGTCTCGATGCCGGGCGTGCTCGAGACCGTGCTCAACGTAGGCCTGACAGACGAGACGCTCCCCGCGCTCGCCCGCATGATCGGACAAGTGGAAGCCACACGCACGTACGCCACATTCCTGCAGTCCTTCGCCGTGACCGTGCTCGGCTATGAAAAAGCGCGCATCGACCGGTTTGCGGCGGGCGCGACACCGACACAGGTGATTGAGAGGATGAAACTACTTCTCACACGGGACGGCCATGAACGCTTCCTGCACAACGGCAGGGCGCAACTCGATGCGGCGACAGAAGCGGTGTTCAAGTCATGGAACACGCCGGGCGCGGTCGCGTACAGGGACGCCAACCGCATCCCGCACACGCTCGGCACAGCGGTGACAGTCCAAAAAATGGTGTTCGGCAACAACAGGCTCGGCACATCGCTCACAGGCATCCTCTTCACGCAGAACCCCATCACGGGCGAGGCAACACCAACAGGCGAGTATCTCCCCAACGCGCAAGGCGAGGAAGTTGTGTCAGGCAAGGGTGCGGTGCGTTCAGTCGCCGACCTCCAACGCACCTCGCCCGCGCTCCACCGCCAACTGCTGGCGTACGCGGAAACACTCGAACGGCATTTCGGCACGGCGCAAGACATCGAGTTCACCGTCGACAATGGACGACTCTACATCCTGCAGACACGAACAGCGGAAATGGAGCCTGCTGCAGCGTTACGGTCCATCATCAACCTGGTCGAGAAAGGCGTGTTCGGCACACCCCCTGCCGCATACGAGGCTGCGTTCGAACGCATGAAGCCGCTGCTCAGCCAACTCCGACAGACGCAGGTCCGCGAAGGGCAGAAAGCATCGACGCTTCTCGCAGCAGAGCCCGCGTCGAGCGGCGCGGCGACAGGCGTCATTGTGCGCGCGATCGGCGCGCAGAAGCAGGCAGGAATCGAACGGGCCAAGACGCTCATACAACAAGGACAAAAAGTCATCCTCGTCACCGACGCTCTCACGCCGGAGGATGTGGGCCAGGTCGTGACGATAGATGGTGTCGTCGTGCCGATGATGTCAAGGCTCGCGGGCGTTGTCGCGATGGAAGGCGGTCGCTTGAGCCACGCCGCGGTCGTGGCGCGCAAGTTCGGCATCCCTGCCATTGTCGGCGCCAAGAGCGCGGATATCGCATTGCTTGCGCAGACCATCAGCACGAAAGACGTCATCACGATCGACGGTAACACAGGCAAGTTCTTCCTTGGCGCGCTCGAGCTCACCCAACGCTTCCCAGGCATAGCTGCAGCAACGAGCTATGACCAGGTGGCTGCGCTGGTAGCACCGACAGCCCAACAAGCACCGCCAGGAACGTATAGTCCAAGCCAAGTGAAGGAGGAGTATCTCGGACTCAAAGGACTGCTGGAGCAGGGTGTGGACGTGAAGGTCGTGATCGCGGGCGGCAAGATCGCCTACGTCAGCGCGAATTCACAAACCCTGCACAACACTATAATCCCTGGCGAGAAGAAAAACAGGGTTGAAGGATACATCAAGGTCTCAAAGGGCACTATCGAACTATTCATCGGTCCTAGGGACCGCGCGGTACGCATCAACGCAGTCCTTGAAAAGTTGAAAGAACTCGAGAATGAACCAGGTCTCGAAGGGTTGCATGGCTTCACGGTCATCGCAGGCAATGAGGTCATCCACACTTTCAATTCAGCGCATGCCACATCCGCGCCGCTCGCGGCAATGACGCCAGCCGACCGGCAGAACATGTTCACAGGACGCGCGACAGCATCACTACAGTGCTGAATCGTCCACGCGTCCCAACCGGGTGGCACCGTAGACGAGCTCGTAACCATCAAAGACTGGCACGAGAGAATGATCAAGGGATTTTTTCACTTCAACTGCCACAAACGACATCATGGTCCTGACGCGCTGCTCGGTGAAGGCATCGTGACGCCTGAATTCAATCTGGTTGTTGTAAATGACGCCGGCAAGCGCGTTGCCTTTCGAGCCCTCGACATAACAGACGCCAAAAACACCGTTCCACGCGTGCTGGCTATTGACGCCATGGAACACCATACCGCGTTCGTTCGCGACGCACTTGATCTGGTGCTCCTGACCAAAAAGCTGCCGTACCAGATGGTCAATGCCCACGATTGTCGGCGCGCTAGACGGCAAGGCCATGGCGCGTCACTGTTTCCTGGCAGCGTATTGTTTCTGCCGAGCATACTTAAAGTTGAGAGCGGCGTCGAACATGTCGAGCATGGCACGCGCATCATCGTCGATGCGCAAGCGCATGAACCTGTACCGATCGACACAATGGTCCTCGATGAAGACGTGCTTGCCATCGGGCGTGGCGTAGACGAAGCTATTGTCTTTGCGCGTGCAATTCTGTAGCGGCGAGCCATGACCGCCGACGCCGATGTCGGTGCCGATGGCACCGCTCAAGGCGAACTGCGCGGCCCCGAAATTGTCAGAACGCAACGGGATGTCGATGTTCTGGTACTGCGGTGTTTTGGGCACCGCGTCGAGCACGGCGCGCTCGGCCCTTGCCGTTCTACATTGCGCGTAGTGTTGCTCCCGCGAGGGCATGGTGTCCCAAAAGAGCCACGAAAGCGCGATGGTGTTCGCGGCCGGATCAGCGCGGCAGTGGCTTGCGCCCACGATACCGAACCTCTCGAGAAGGGACGTTTGCGTCTCGGCGAGAACGTCCTGCCGGGCAGCATCGCTTTCGCCGGCGACCAGACGTTCAAGATCGAACACGAGGATAAGGTTGTCTTGCGGCATAGTGGATCACGTGCAGCGCGCTGATGGAATCACCTATATAAATCTTCTTATTTTTATCACACGTCAGTGACTACAAATATACGTATACTTTTATATATCTATAGTCTATCACGATAAACTTTAGTATACCATGACTGATATCACACGCATCACGAAGATCTCCCAGCGCAATCTCGAGCGCATCAAACGGCTCAAGGCATCAGGCTATGAGCCCAACGACTACATCATAGGGCTCGCGCTCGACGCGCTCGAACAACAGGAGGCGCAGAAAAAATGAGAACACGCGCCCTCCTCATCATCGCACTGCTCATCCTGCAGCTCCCTGCCACCTACGCACAATCATGCCTGCTGCCATTAGGCGTCCACGACCAAGTCCAACAATACTTGAACGAGTACAAGGCGGCAGGCATCACGGACGAACAAGCGCGCGCAGAACTGCGCGACGTGATGCAACGTATCATCGCGGACAGCACTGCGGACAGCACTGAACGACGCAATGCAATCATCGCACTCCAGTTTCTCGACAGTCAGACCATTCCTGCGACGAGCGCCATCCCCACAGACCCCACATCCATCGATCACTATGCCGCACTGGCCGCCGCACGAAGCATAGACCCCACAGCATTGCAGGCGTCCATCGACAAGGCCCGCGCAGCGCTGGCAGTGGAAGCCGGTCTCGCGGCCGATTTCGCCGGCGCCATCGACACCAACGGCATCCTCACGCTCAAGAATCCAGCGCTGCCCGCCCTCATCATCCCCGACCTGCACGGCCGTCGCGGCATGCTCCTGCAGGCGCTGCAGCAGATCGAGCCGATCTCTGAAAGGCCGTACATCGAACTTCTCAGACAAACGCCGCCAGGAGCCAACATCATCATGCTAGGTGACATCCTCCACGCCGAAGAGCGTGGCAAAGAGCGATGGGAAAACGCGGAACAGGGCGACGAAGCAAGCCTCAACGCGGAAATGGTCGAATCATTGACCGCGCTCCAGATGGTCATGGACCTCAAAGCAGCCTTCCCTGATAGCTTCCACGTCATCCAAGGCAACCATGACGACGCGACCGAATATTACGGCGGCGCCGCCAAATTCGTGAGCCCGGAAGCAGGAGGCGAATCCCGCCTCTTGCGCGATCACATCGAGAAGAAACTCGGACCCGCGATGCTCGAATCGCTAGGCTCGCTGGCGCGAAGTTTCCCGCTCATGGTCGTGGGGTCGACATTCGTGGCATCGCACACGACGCCGGACATACAGCAATCATACTACAATGTCGAAAACAAGGACTATGACGCGGTCAAATCGCTCACGCACACGGACAACACGCTTGAGACCGAGAAAGATCCGTACACGCGCGAACAGAAACAACAGAGGATAGCGAATGCGGTCGCCACCCTGCTTGCAGACATACGTCGGGAGACCGGTCAGAACGTGCAGCAGATGATCATCGGCCACAGACCGGTCACTGATGGGACGCACAGGCTGGACGTCGGTGGCACGGTCGTGCAGGTCAACAATCCCAATGCCATGGTCGTCGTCGCCATCCCCGCAGAAGGCCTCGACCCATCCGATCCCTCCCACATCACCGCGATCGGGCCCAGCGAGCCCGCACTAGGTCCTGTGAGCAACGAAGCGCTTTTCACGACACCCACAGAAGGACGCGCCGAACAAGCCGTCACACCGCAGTCGACAGACGCACAAGTCGCGCAGGTACGCGAAGAACACGGCGTTGCCGCGCAAGACGTCGAAGAAGGGATCGAGACAGAAGATGACGGCACGGTCGCGATGAGCCAAGCGCTCTACGAACGGCTGCTCGCGCTCGGTGCCGCCACCGATCCGTTCGCGTCGGACGTGCAGCGCCGGACCGAGGCAGATGACGCATGCAGGTTCAGGTCCCGCATGAGGTGCGGGCCAGGCGCGTCCGGCCAGCGCCCCGACGAATTCGACGTCGAGAGAGCAGTGGATGACACCATCAAGGATCACGTTCGCGCCAGGATCGTGCCCACCACCTCACCAAAACCCACGGTGCTGAGGTCGGCCGCGACGTTCGGGTACCTCATCATCTCTCCTGTCATCGCCGTCCTCGACATGGGCGTCACCATGCTCCAAGCGAGGTCTGTGCTCGGCAGGACGCCAGGCCCTATCGAGACATTCCGCATCTGGTGGGCCAAGAGAACGCGTGGCGCTGACATCACGCAAGCGGTCGCGGCAGTCATCCCGCCAGCGCCGATCCCACATCCGAAACAACCACCCAAGCCACGAGCGCGATCGACGCTCGAACAGCAACTAGGGACACTCGCGCAACAACTATCCCCTGACGTCGCGCGCCAGCTTGCTGACGCGCGGGCACAACTGGACGCAGACCCTCAAGCAAACGCGCTCCTCAAAGAAGCGGAAAAACGTGGCGCTGTAAAAAAGCTCGTCAGGATGACGCCGCGCGAGATGGCCCGCACGCTCGCGCTCGAGCACGCACGCAACGAGGTCCTCGCGCAGCGACCTGGCCTCGACCTCAAAGCCGTCGATGCTGAACTCATGCGGATGGCCCGTGAAGGATCCACGCGACGCCCACAACTGCAGGAAGCATACCAAACGATCGCCAGAAACATCCCGAAAGCGAGGCACGAACTCGCCAAACTCTTGTTGGTGCGCGACATCATCACAGGCGTGTCGCCACAAGCAGCGCCTGTCGCCGTTGCCCAGGGAGACATCGTGGCCGACGCGGCACTGCGCTCGATCCTCACGCCTTCCGACTTCCAGCTGCTCCCTGCAGGCTCTTCACGCGAGGTGGAACGCGTCGTGTTCGACAACATCGACGCGCTCGCACAAGGCATAGACGATGTGAATCAACGCACAGGCAAAGACCTGCCTGCAGTGACCCAAGACGTGACGACTGTCTGGGGTGGCGTGCTTAGCCAGTATTACGTCGTGCTCGATGAGGACGGTCGCATCGTCACCGTGACGAGTGAACACGTCGATGGCGCCAGCATCATCGACATCGACCAACACACAGGAAAGATCGACACCATCGTGCTGTCTCCTGACGCCAGCCGATCCCAAGAAAATACCCTTGCCGCACTAGCCATACTCCATAATGATCGCGTTGATGGACAGCTCCAACTCCTCCTTCTCAACGACGACCTCAAGCACGTGCGTGACCTCATCTCGCTCACTACGCCCATGATCGTGCCGCGCGCGGACGGCGTCAGCGTGTTCGCAGGCGGGACGACGACCGAAATCACGTTCGACGGCAGACCGCGGACAGTCTATGCGGGCGATTTCACGATAGACTACGACCCCACGCAAGGGAAGCTGCGCGTGAGCCGCGACATGGCAGACGGGCAGGTGGTTGCCATCCTCGACGTCGTCACCGATGCAGGCGTGACCACAGTGAGGCAGCAAGGCCAGAACACGCCGCTCACGATCGGCAGAGTGCACGAACTCGACCAGAGCTTCCTCGAACAGCCGCCGCAGCCAGCCATCGTCCCGACGCCGGCTGCGATCGTGGTGGCGGGCGATGCAATCCAGATCGGCGTGTTGGAAGTCGATGAAGGACAACGGGTCGAGGACACGCACTTCATCTACCAACGCAGGGGCGCCATCATCGACATCATACCCAAGGATGCGGCGCAACCACGTCAAGAAGTCCTGATCATGCGCGACTACAACGGAAGGCTGCTCGGCGTGACCGAACCCCGCATCATCATCAAGGGCGAGGAGTCCCCCTCCCCTGTGGTGGTGATACAAGGCCAGCTCACCATCAACGGCCAGGCCATCGATGTGACAAACCCGCAAGTGCAGGACGAATTCTTCACGTACACGATCACCCCTACAGGCATCCGTGTCATGCGTATCGACGGGACGCAACCCGGCCTCGACATCCCCATCTACACCGACACCAAAGGAAGGATCGCCGGCATCGGCCCGAGCCAGCCGCAAACAGAGATCCAGCCAGCACCCATCGTGTTGCGCGAGGGCACGCCCACCATCAACGGACAACCGCTCACGCAACGCCACATGCTCGACGTGGCACGGTATGAAGACGCCAACTTCGACTACGTGCTCCTGGGTGACGTGATAAAAATCACAAGCAAGGACGGGACATTGCCGGATTACACCCAGAAGATCGCGCGCGACAAGGATGGAACGGTCGTGGGGCTCGAACGCGCGGTGCAACAGACCGGACCTTCACCCCTTGCCTTGCTCGACATCGTCATCGACGGTAATGCCGTCTCGTTGACACGAGAGGAGGCAGTGACGCGCTACCGTGCAGCGCTTAACCTGCGTACAGTACCGAAGGATTCGGACCGTAGCGCATCCCAGATCAGCAGCCATGAACGCTGGCTGATGCAGGAAGCCGCGCTTGTCGCAGAACGAACGGTCATCGCACGACTCGCCACCGCAACCGCTGATGAAAGCGTCGGACTGCAGCTACAACTCGACCTTATCCGTGGACTCCAAGAAGAATTCGTGAATGCCGAAGCAGACAAACTCGTGCCGTTTGCAGTCAAGAAGAAGCTGCCGACTGAAACACCCGCACAGAACGCCGCGCGCATAGCCGCGTGGAAGCGACAAGTCACGCTTGAAGGCGTGCGCGCCACCGCGCAGCCGTCCGTCGACGTGCGCACGCTCGAGCGGACGCCGGGCGTCACGGTCCAGAAGACCGTCGATGACAACGGCGCGACGACAGGACTCACCTTTGCGTACCAGGACGGGACCACGGTCGAGCTCGCGCAATGGCTGCAGCAGCTCAGCAGCATGGGTGGTGGCGACCATGTCCGTGTCGTCGCCATGAAGGATGCGGAGGGCAACGACATCATCTCGATACAATACGGCGACATCTCAGGCCATGGCCTCGACGCAGGCATCATCGGTGCTCTCTACAAACAGATAGAGAACGAAGCCACGCGACGCACGTTCCAGAGCCTCACGCTTGAACAAAAAAGAACAGTGCGCAAGTACATCGGCGAGAACCTGGGACTGCACGGCGTCAACCCCACCATCGACTTGACCGAAGCCATCGATGACAACACGGCCAGGGTCCTCGAGATCGCCATCACGGGCTCGGGTGTCCTTGCCGGGACGTACGACGCGTCAGTCACGAGCGAGGTCGGATACCTGCAACTCCGCGGCGCGCTCTTCCCAATCATCACGTCAGCGCTCGATCGTTATAAGGCCGCGTCGGGCATCCTCCAGACCTTCCCGCAATACCAGGATGCCGTGCGCGCGAGGATCCCGACCGTGCTGCCCTACAGTCCTGACAGCGGCATGACCGCGACCCAGAAAAAAATCTACGAAGCGCTCGGAGAAGGCCTCCTCTCGATCAATCCGGACGCGCTCACAAACGAGGAGTATACCGCAATCAAGGACAAGGCCGGAGAAAACGTGAAAGACCGGGCTGATGCGATCGAACAGGTCAGGAAAGCACAAGCGGTGCAGGCGGACACTATCGAGAGACACACCACAGAATCCGCAATCCTCACGGCGCTTGGCAGCGACGTGCTCTCGATCGGACCGAATGGACTCACCGCCGAACAACTGCAACGCATCAAAGACGGGCTCGAACGGCTGACAATCAAGGTACCGGCCGACGCCGAACTGCGGGAAAAAACCATGCGGCTGGCCGCGCAAGTGCTCGAACAGGCCATCATCGACTCAGGATTCACGTCCAGCTCACAGACAGAACAGAGGACGAGCCGGGACGAATTCCTGCGACGAAAGTTCGACGCCATGCGGGACCAGGACCAGTTAGGGCTCTACATCGGCAAGTTCATCTCAGGCGCGACCATCGATATCAACGTCCAACAAGGCGTTGCCACACTCCACAGCCATGGGTATCAGGTTGGACACGTGCGGGGCGCCACGTACAACCCACAACTCGGCCCGCCAGGCCGCGTCCTCGGCCATTCAAAAGGCGCAACCATGGACGTGGGCTTCGGGACCGCGTTCATCCCTTCCGGACCTGTCGTGACCCGCGCGTTTCTCAGCAACGGCGACGCATTATTGATACGCGGCGATGGCGTCACGGACGCGACCGACATCGTGAACAGGAAGCGGACTGACAACAACCAGCCGATTGTGAAAACGTTCGATGAAACGTTGCAGGAAACGCTGAAGCAGGCAGTGCTCTCCGCCCGCGACATCGTCAGCCTCCAGCAACAACTGGTGCAAGAGGCACACGAAGAACTCGGCATAGCACGCAACGGCCAGCTCGTTGATGAGATGGTCGACGACATGACGGGGTTGAGCATCACGCTGACACGGCCACGCACCGCACAACCCGCACCGCCACAAGCTGTCTCCCGGGCACCAGTGACGGATGTGGACGCGATCTCCCAAGCCGCTGCCGTCGTCGAACGCCAAGCGAACGATCCCACCAACACGCCGCCCGCAGAACTCGTGCGGGACGTTCAGCAGGCCCGACCGATCGCCATAGCCGAACCCGCACCCATCACGCCACCATCACGACCGGGCGTGTCCGCTCCTGTCTATCATATCAACGACCCCGCAGGCGTCCATGCTGAGGCAGAGCGTCGCAACATCCCGACAGACAACGCAGTCGCACCCGCGACAGGAGAGAGCTTCGGACAGGCGTCCACCAACGTGCTCATCGCCGAACTGGTGCGCGACGATATCGCGGCCGCAGGCATCGCGCAAGGAGACACGATCACAATCAACGTGGGAACTGCTGTGACAGGTGTCTACGTCAAGACGCTCCGCGGCATCGGCAACGCGCCAGCACGCATCGTCCTGCAATCACCTGACGGCACCCAACAGGCGTACCTAGTCAGACATGGACCCACAGGATCATTAGGCGTCCAATCCTACCGCCTCATCGAGAAAGCAACGCTTCCAGCGCCCATCGTACCGCAGCCTCGCACCACACAACCCATGAGCGACGCCGAGCGACAGCAACAAATCGAACAGGCGCGCAAGGAGTTGGAGGAACAAGGACGCGCGACGCTCTCCGCGGCCGAAGCGAGCTGGCAAACAGACCGTGCAACAGCAAATGCGCTCTTGGATGCAATGCAGGAAAGCGAAGCAGTCCGCGAACTCAGTACCATGACGCCGCAACAAGTCGCTGAAGTGCTGGCATACCAGCGCCTGGCGAATGAGATCCTGGCAACAAACCCCGACACCAGTCTTACCGATATCAGTTCGCGAATCCTCATGTTCGAACAGGACAGGCTCCGCGAGTTCGAACAAGTGTACGCAGAGATCGCACAACAGCCCGAGAACGCCAAGACACAACTGGCAGGGATGCTACTGACACGCCATGCGCTCGCGCACGACAAGGCACCAAACGTCAAGGACATCGTCCTTCGAAACTTCTACGAACAAGGACGTGATTTCCTTGCCACGACCAACACCGCGTTGGCCGACGCCGGACTCGGACGGCGCGTGGCAGGCATCGAACGCACCCACCTTGACACGATCCTTGTTGTCGTCGATCGCGGCACCAACGCCCGCGGCGAGCGCGTGACAGAAAAGCTGCCACTCATACTCGGTCTAGAACCCACGACACGCCGTTTCGACGACACGGATATCATCATCAAACGTGATCGTGACACGCTCACGCTCGAGCGAGAAGCAACGCTCCTTGGCAGTACCCGGCTTGCACAATTGTTCGGCGTCAAGAATCAAGTTCTCGCCACGCTGACCGTCCCGCCAGAAGCACCAGGACCACGTGCGGTCGCGCCTGCACCGCCCGGACCTGTGGCTCCAGCGCCCGTGACGCCTCAAAGCGCACCGGTCGCACCGACGCCAGCGCCCACCACGGACCAAGCGTCCGGCCGAGGCGAGGCAACGGCAGCCGGTCGTCTTCTTGAGGAGGGTGTCGCGGGTGCCACTGACGTGAGCGGAGAAACGTTTATCGCCGAGGACTTGGCTCCAAAACAACGCGCAGCCACCATCATCGAGGAGAGCCTGCACAGTGTTCTTCGCACGAAGGGAACACAACGTGCGCTCGTGGATGCGCTCGTCGCCGGCGAGGTGGCATTCGCTGCGGCAAAGGCCTCGTTCCTCGCAGAACACCCCGAGTATGCGAGCCAGTCTGATCGTGCGATTGCCGAGGAAATCATCGTCAAGTTCGGGTCTGCGCTGACGCTCGCCCAACGCCAATTAAACACGGGAAAAGTCGCGGCGTTCGATGCAGCAGACCTCGCACACCGTGACTTTGTCGTGAACGCGTTGGGACTTTCCGAGGCCATCACAGACAGGTCGCTCGTCATTGCGCTGAGGGAAAGATTCGGTCTTGTCGCAGGGGATTCGGTCATAGTCCAACCGCAGGTCGTTGATCAAAGCGCACTGCTCCAAATTCTCATCAACAACGTTGAGGGCAATACCGCGCTTCGACACGTCACGAGCGCACCGACAAAACCCGCATTCAGCGATGTGACACTGATACCTACACCACCACGACCTACCCCCACAACTCCCTTACCCACCAGCGTTGAACGGGAAGATACACGAAGATCGGCATTGGCAACCGACACCATAACACGGGACAACATACACGAACTGTTTTCCAATGAGCACGCTCCTGGCGTGTTCGGCGCGAAAGGGATGGTCTATGAGGACGAAGCCGGAGAGCTGCACATACTCTTCTGGAAAACCGGAGATGGCACCATTGGCAATAACGTGCACCACAGAGATGGGCTGGCGACACTCATACGACGAGAAGGAGATGGCATGGAGCGCTACGCAACGGCGCTCGAGGCGCGTGGGAATGACGAGGGTGCTCTCGGAGCACTGTACGAAGCCGATAAACGAAGGCTTCTCGCACGTACGATTTCCTACGAACGCTCACAAACAGAGGCCAGTCTTCCTGATGACGTGCTCCGACGAGCGGAAGGCATCCAGATGACGCTTGGCAAGGATGGAAAGGTCCGCTTCTTAGACATCGATAGTAGCATCCTGGCAAGCCAACTGTCGCGTGGCACGGTCGTTGATGCAACGATGCTGAGCCGTATGATAACCTTGGCCCACGAGTCGATCAACCCGTACTTGCGTGGCTACCATAACATCATACGCATCAAGGGGCTCCAAACACTGAACCTGAACGGGCCGCTCGAACTTCCCTCAGGGCTCAGCGTACAGGACTTGCAAGAAGAGTGAAGTTTTTTCTGCCATCAAGGAAACCATAAAATCCCGACGTGCCAGGCCGCGGGGTCGCTGGCATAAGACCAATGCAGTAGCTTGACGTTTCGCCGATCATCACAGGCCTAGAATAATGGTGAGTATGACCATGAAGGTGCAGTTTCGGCTTGAGCGATTCACAAAGCATAGTGATCATCACGTCGCCTTTGTCGACCATGTCAGGTCCTTGATGCGTCAATAACACATCGATGGCGCCAGGCTGATAGTTGACGAGACGGTCCAATCCTAGTTCAGAAAACGCGATGTCCGGATTCTTCGAGCACGCCTTGGGACGATGGTCTTTCGCGATCCCTCCATAACCCACTATCGTCAGGTCATCATGCGGAGTCAGAGGGATGCTGATACCACGACCGTCCGGAAGGTAGTGCAGCACACCATACGGATCCGCCGCGATCGCGCCCTCCGGACGCGCAACCTCAAGTTTCTTGAGAGCGCCGCGATCCTCGTGGTTTCCGCGTATGAAGAATATTTTGGCGCACAGCGCATCATCGCCTGGCCTGTGGAAAAAACGTTCGTACAACGATGATGCCGCCAGATACTGACGCACACCCTGCTCAGTCTCACTATGCTTACCATGCCTGCGCGTGGCGTAGTCTTCGGAGTCACGTGTCGGAAAGTAGCCTAGATCGCCGACCTGCAGAACAAAGGGATACTTTTCTTCATGCTCCCGCTGCAATTGTTGCAATGCAAAGAACATCCCCTCGATGTTACCGTGAATATCGCCGAACACAGGAATTCGCATAGTATGCCTCGATCGCAGGTGACCTCCTCACCTTATAAATCTTGCTGTTTTGACTACTTATAAAGGACAACATTGATACATTATCTCATGGCAACCACTCGCCGATGAAGAGGATTCTACTTAAGGCGTGACGAGATGTCAGCAAGAAAATGCAAGAACCACGCAGCAACTCCCGCCGCGGGCAATTCTCACCCGGGCAATCAGGACGACCATCACGGCCTGCGTTCGTGATCATCGGTGTCGCATTCGTGCTCCTGGCCGCTGTCGCGATCATCATCCTGGTCGTGAGTGGGCGCGACTGTGGACGCGACGCTGACTGCTTTGTCGCTCGGGCCCAACAATGCGAGACGGCCATGCTGCGTTCAGAGATCGCCAACGGCACCATCATCAAGTACGAAGAGAAGGGGTGCACGGTGACAACGAGCATCGACACGTTCGGTCCTGCCGAACCACAAATCGTTGTGGACTATTTCAAAGGAAAAACCATGCTCTGCACATACACGCAGGGCCAATTCGATCCGGCACTCATCAAGGGCTTGACGACAGAAGGATGCACCGGGACGTTACGGGACGCAATTCTCGGACTGCAGTCAGCGCAACTGGTCAACGAAGCACGCTAGCCGAACGGTAGCTTCGGGCCCAGCGCAAGATAGCCCACGCCACCAGCCCAGCATTTTTATAGTCAAGCGTGATGAATACACCCATGGCAAGCGCGTTTCTCCCACCCAAGAATGCACTTCTAAGTCGACGGGCGCAAGCATTGCCTGACATGCCATCAGGGATGCCCGCGACCGGACAACTGCCGCGACAACCGCAGACGTATAGACGGAGCCTGTATGTGATCCTGGTCGTTCTCCTGCTGCTGTCTGCCGCGGTCGCGTCAATCCTGCTCTTCGTGCCGTTCCCGACAGATTGCAAGCTCGACAAGAACTGCTTCATGGCTGCAGCACAAGCATGCAAGCCTGCCTCGTTGACGATCATCGACGACCGAGGGAAAGCAACTCTTGAGTCGCGCGACTGCACCATCACAAAGACACTCACAAGACTGGACGCCGCCGCCCCTGAGATGGAGGAATACCTCGTGGGGCAGTCGATGATGTGCAGCTACACCCAAGGAAATGCGCCGCACGAACTCGTCATCGGCATCACGAGCGACGCGTCCGGTTGCGAAGGAGAACTTGAGCGACGCCTGCAACTCATCGCAGCGACGGTATGATCAAGGATTCGTCCCGCACGTCAGGCGCGAGCGCGATGTAGGAGACGCCATAGCGCGGCAATTGCTCGCAAAGGACGCCGGCAATGACGTGCCCGATGCCGACCTTGCAGATGACAGGAGCAGAAGCTGCCTCGCTGGCGATGGCGTGGGCGATGATCTGGTCTCGCTTGATGAACGACGTCAGATACACGGCAAGGGCGGCAGTGTACACCACGTCTTCCTTGCGGACGGTGTCCGTGGCAAGGTCCTGCGTGATCTTGCGTTGTGTTTCGGCCGCTGCTGGATCGTCTGCGAAGCGGACCCTGTCCTTGTGGCTCGACCAGTGGTCGCGCAACAGCACTTCAGGCCGTGCAGCATTCCACATGACGACATCATACCCTCCATCTTCGATGATGACAGACCTCTTACCTGCGGCGTACTCCTTGACCAACACAGGGATGCACAGAGGGCTCAATCGGTGCTTCTGCACGATCGACTCAAGCACCGGGAGCGTCGCCGGATCCTGTGCGAACGAGGCGAGCGCGCCATCAAGCGCGATGGATGGGGCGATGCAGTAGATGCCGGGCGGGCCCTCGAGCACGTACGTGGCACCCTGGACGCCACTCATCAGGTCGTTGACGACCGTCATGAATTGCTGCGCAGACGTGGCCGAATCATGGTATTCTCCGACCACCAATGCCATGCCCTTGTGTCCTTCTGTGAACGCACCGACGGCGCGCATGCCGACGCGTTTGCCCGCGTCGATGATAGGTTGGTACAACTTGCTCACCGCTGGCACCATAGACGCGGCTGTCTGGATGGTCTTGACAGGTTGCTCAAGCCGTTGCCTGACGATCTCGAGTCCCTTGTCCGGGAGTTGGGCCATTGGAGATGCCAGCATGGACCAAAGAGTATATAAATATACCTCATATTTAACCACCTAATAGTGGTTAATAACACTGATAACGGCCATCCACGACGAAGACAAGCGACACGCACCATGACAGGATACGACCATCTCGCGCCCGGCTACAACGCACTGCACGGAGAAGAGCAGGCCGACAAAGCGCGCATCATCGCCGCGCACCTGCAGACAAGCGCAAGCGACACGATCCTCGACGTCGGCTGCGGGAGTGGCCTCGGCAGCCAGTTCATGAAGGGCATCAAAACAGGCATCGATCCGAGCACGGAACTACTCAAACAATGCCCGTTCACGACAGTTCTTGGCAATGCGGAGAACCTCCCATTCCCCGACAAGTCGTTCGACGTCACGATCTGCGTGAGCGCGGTGCACAACTTCGACGACCCAAAAAAAGGGCTGCAGGAGATCGCGCGCGTCACGAGACGCCAGGTGGCGATCAGCGTGCTCAAAAAAAGCAAGAATGCAGCAGCCATCGAGAGAATGATCCGCGAAGTCTTCGACGTCACCGACGTCATTGATCAACGCAACGACAAGATACTCATTGCGAACGTACGTCGATAGACGAACATGTGCGCCATCATACTTATATAGAATCGTCACATCACGAACACCATGTCGAAGAAATACACGCTCATCATCGAGAAGGACGAAGACGGATGGCTCGTTTCTGAAGTCGTCGAACTCCCGGGTTGCCACACGCAAGCGAAATCCATGGACGATCTCATCGCCCGCACAAAAGAAGCAATCAAAGCATACATCGAATCAGGCGAAGAACCTGAAGTTTCTGAACAGTTCGTAGGAGTACAACAGATAGAGGTCTAAGTGCCCCCAAAGCTCCCCCTCCTGACCGGCAAGGAGGTTGCACGCGTCATCGAAGCATTCGGATTCGTCTATAGTCACACGACAGGTAGCCACATGGTCTACAAACACCCTGACGGTCGACGGACCACGATACCACACCACGCCGGACAAGAAATCGGTCCGGGCCTGCTAAACAAAATCATCAAGAAAGATCTGGGAATTACACGAGAAGAATTCACGGGGCATATCTAGATGGTCCTCCTCTACAATCCGCGCCAGATGGTGTTCGTGAGCTGCCGCGGCCGCACGACAGTATTCGGGCGGCAAGCGGAGCGCGACTACATCGTGACCACGACATGGCATTCCCCATGCGCGCAGAACCCTGCCATGTATCTCATCGTCATCCCGACCGTGCAGGAGGGAGCCATCGCCGCCATCCGCGACGAAGGACGCTTTGTCGTCAATTTCATGGGCGTCGAGTTCGAGGACGCGGCAAAGGCGCTCGCGAGCCCGCACCTGCCGCACGACGACCATTTCACGGCAGCAGGGCTGACACGAGCGCCGTCCGCTATGCTCGACTGCCCGCGCATCATGGAAGCGGCAGGCTGGGCCGAATGCGCGCTCGCAAAGGAGATCGAGAGCGGCGACCACGTCATCTTCATCGGCCAGGTGCTCCACGCCGACCTGCCGCACCGGGATGCCAAACGGCTCTTCCACGTGGAAGGGGAACGGTTCACGACGACGAAATAGTCGATGCGTAGCGCGTGGCGTCTTTCCTGAACATCAACCACAACCCGATGAAAAGCATCGGCGCGCTCAACATCTGCCCCATCGTCAGCGGCCCGAGAAGCACTTCCGGTTCCCTGAAGAATTCGTTGGTGAAGCGCGCGATCGCGTAGAGCACGAACCAGAACCCGAGCAGCCACCCGTGCGGGCGTTTCTTGTCCCGCTGTGAGAAGATGACGGCGCCGATGAGCAGATTGTACCCCACTTCGTACAATTGCGAGGGATGGCGCGGCAGCATGTCGCCCGCGAGCGGGAATATCATCGCCCAGGGAACGCTCGTGATGCGGCCGTAGAGTTCGCCGTTGATGAAATTGCCGATCCTGCCGAACGCCTGCACGATGGCGAGCGGCACGACGAACGCGTCGGCGAATGCCAAGAACGGCATCTTCTTCTTTTTGGCGAAGAAGTAACCGGCGATCAGGCACGCGATCAGGCCACCGTGGAAGCTCAAGCCCCCTTCCCAAATCGCGATGATCTTGAACGGGTTCGCCAAATAATACATGGGACGATAAAAGAGGACTTCCCCCAGCCGACCACCAACGACGACACCAAGCACTAACCACACGAGCGCGTTCTCAACATCCTGCTCGGTCAAGGACAGCTTGCCTTCTCTGACACGCTGCCGCAGATAGTACCACGTGAAGAGGAAACCCAACACGTACATGACGCCATACCAATGGATGGACAGCGGGCCCAACTGCAATGCGATGGGGTTCAGGTTGTCAATCCACATGATTCCCTCTCAGCACGAGATAGACGCGCGCCCAGCTCAACGCAGGGACCGCGAGGACGCCGCCGACGATGAGCGCCGCGCTCGATGACTGGGATGAAAGGCCGATAATGGCATAATTGATCGCGACGAACACGAGCGCGACAAACACGGTCGCAGGAAGCGTCGTCCTCCAGTGGCGCGCCGTCCATCGCACCCCCTCAACGGCGCCACGCCAGCCTGACTCGTTGAGCGGTCGACCGTACGTCCAGAGCGCGAAGACCGCCGCGATGACGGCAAGGACCATGATGACGACACCAAGCGCGTCCGTGGGGGGCGTCGACGAGAGCGTCTTGACCACTGCGAGCCGTATGTCGACGAGCAGCGACAGCAAGTGATACGCCGCCGCAAGCACGCCCCACCAGAGCGTGAGCGACGCGAAACGCGCGATGAAGTCAGGGAGTGGCAGGGTCGGACCGACACGACGGTGCGCGACCCACCACAGCGCTGCCTGGAAGAGCACGAACGTGACGAAGCCCGCGATCGCAAGCATCACGAACAGCACGAGCACCTGCCGCACGTAGGGCGCGATCTCCTGCCGCGTGAGCAGCATCGCCACGATGCTCTGGCCGCTTTGCACCGCGCGCGAGCCGCTCTCCTGCGCTGCCTGCGACATGAGGCTGCCGATCACGACCACGTGTTCGAGTATCTTGTCCTTGATCGGGCTCGTGACAAAGCCATACACCACGAAGAACAGCACGTCGAGCACGAGCGAGAGCACGAGCCACCGCGGCGCGCGCCACCATGCACGAAGCGCCTTGACCGCGTCGTTCATGCGCCAGGCACCCCGAGGCCGCCCGCGAACGCCTGAGGGTCGGGCGTGGGAAAGAGCGTGTTGATGACAAGAGTCACGATGAGCACCAGGACCAGCAAGAACACGAGCGTGACAACGATATGCATCGGTTTCATGGACGTCCTTGTGCCTCTTGTTCTTAACTAGTTTTGGGGTGGCGGAAAGCTTAAATATTTGCGTGCCTACGACCATCCTATGAACAAAATCTCGTTGCGATGCGGCGCGTGCCAGTACAAGTTCACACGCACCCATGTACCGAATCTGTGCCCGTTCTGCGGCAAAGCCGCGATCAACCAGGACACGAACAGTTCTGCCGAGTCGCTCCTGCGCGAAGTGGATGACATGGAACGATCCATGACCATGCGCAAATAGTTTCTTTCTGTCGTCTAAGTGATGTCCGTCCCCTGATATGACCCGTCACACCATACCGACGAACACCCCTCGACCAACTATTCTTCGGCCGTCGTGTCCGGCGCTTCGCCGCGTATGATGACGCCGCTCGAGAGGTCCTTGTACGTCAGGCCTTGAAGCAGGTCGATCTTGCGGAAGACGAGCGTGCCGTCGGTCTCGACAGTGCCGATCTGTTGCCACGCCTCGTTGAGCGCGGGATACGCAGCAGTATCACCGCTCAAGAGCACGGTGGGCACGAGCGTGATGTTGTACTTCGCAACGAGCTTCTTCCCTTCCGCTGATGCCAGGTCGACAGTGACGTCAGTGCCGATCGTGATGCCGAAGTTCGAGCCAAGGATCCCCTTGTGGATCGCGGGGTCATAACAGTCAGGACAGGACGTGTCGGTAAGATACGTCGCCTTGACAAGGCCGCGCACTTTCTTGGTGGCAATGTCATAATACGGTGGCACGAGCGTGCGCATGACGTACGAACCATCTGCTTCGACCGTGCCTGCCGTCTTCCACGCTTCGACGAACAAGGGGTATCGCGCGGCGTCAGCCGAGAATATAGCAGAGGGCACAGCAGTGATGTTATACTGCTTGCGGAGCTTCAAGCCATCGACACTGTCGAACGCGAACACTGCCTGCTCTCCGATCGCGACGCCCGCACCCGCGAGCTGCTCGGTGAGGAGGGTGATGTTGTTGCAATCCTTGCACGCAGGCGCGACAAGATACGTCACGTCCACGATGCCCACTGTCGTCTTGGTCGCGAGGTCATACCAGGGCGCGGGCAGGTTCCGAAGGAGGATGACGTCGCCCACGCGCTCGGTCTGGTCGCTGTCCGGCAGCTTGTCGGTGTCCCCTTCGAGGACCATCGCGGGCAGCTGCGTCAACGAATACCTGACGATGAGCGCCTTGCCTTCCGCAGAATCCGACTTCACGATGCGTGAGTCCGTCACCGTCACCGCGCCCGATTGCTTGAGCGCATCGATCACGTTGTCGAGGTCTGCGCACCCCTCACAATCCACGGGCTGGATCGCGGTGAGCGAGATACGTATCTCGCCGCTCGCGCCAGACGGGTTCTTGACCAACGTGTTGATGCTGTATACTGATATGACATTCAGCAGGATGACCGCCGCGAGTATGACGACGAGCAGCAGGTTGATGAAGTTCAGATTGACGCGTGTTTTCATGTGTCTTCCTCCTATGATAATGAGCACCCTGTGAGCGCGGCAAGGCGTTCGAACGATTGCACGTTCTCATAGCGTTTGCCGTTGATGTCCCAAGTCGGCGTGCGCACGACGTTCTTGCCCTCAGCATAGTCTTTGTAGTCGATGAACTTGAATGATTTGCCGAACATGGCGCGTTGCTCCTTGCTGTACTGGCAGAATGAAGCGCCATACATGACCGCGCCCTTGGCGCTCAGGCACTTCGCGAACGAGTCCCAGTACCCCGGCTGCAATGCGGAATTCAGGGCGTACCCAGCCACCGCCACAAGGACGACCGTGACAGCAGCGATGATCAAGGTCTTGCGGCCGCCAGACGCAGTGGTCTGCTGCGCGAGAAGAGCGTCCCGTTCCTTGTTCGCCGCTTCCGCACGCTGGCGCAGTCTGTCGTGGCTGGCCTGGTCCATCATGCCGCAGTAGTGCGCTCGACCGCGAGCGCGACGCCCTCATTCACGTCGATGACGATGTCCGCAGGCGCGCCCACGCCGCAGCCGCCTCCCACCGGATAGCCGCCGGAGGGACGCGGTGGCGGCAGTGCCGCGCGACCTGTCGTGCATCCTGCGATGACAAGAACCAGTATTGTTGCAAGAACAACGATGACGATTGTGCCTCTCTTCATGCCACACCCTCCCCTTTGATACCGCTACGCGATGACCGTCACTACACGCCGCAACCCGCGCCCACAGGCGCGGCAGGAGCCGCGGCGAGCGGCGCGCTTGGCGCCGCGCTCGGCGTCGGCGCTGCGAACTCGCCCG
>CAYHOF010000003.1:0-92988 GCA_964358315.1 uncultured Methanosarcinales archaeon | reverse complement strand
TCTCGTTGCGTACCACAAGGACAAAGGCGGCGCTGCCACACTTGTCGTGCACCCCAACGACCATCCCTTTGATTCCGACCTCGTCGACGTCGACCACACCATGCGCATCACGTGTTTCCTCAACAAGCCGCATCCGCCAGGCATGCTGTATCACAATCTCGCGAACGCCTGCCTCTACGTGGTCGAACCTGAAGTGCTCCGTCACGTGGATGATGGCGTGAAGCAGGACTTCATCAAGGACACGTTCGCGCGCATGCTCACGCACCATGCATTGTATGCGTACTCGACGCCGGAATACCTCAAGGACATGGGAACACCAGAGCGTCTTTCCCATGTCGAGCACGACGTCCGTGAAGGCATCGTCGCCAGGTCGACTGAACCACGGGCGTGCGTCTTTCTCGACAGGGACGGCGTCGTGAACAACGAGGTCGGCTTGTTGTACAGGCCCGAACAATTCAGCCTCACGCAAAACGCCGCGACCGCGATCAAGACGATCAACAAGAGCGGGTATCTTGCGGTCGTCATTACAAACCAGCCTGTCATTGCACGCGGTCTGTGCACGTTCGAGACGCTCGGCGCGATCCACAAAACCATGGAGACCCAGCTCGGCAACGTGGGTGCTAAGCTCGACGCGATCTATTTCTGCCCCCATCATCCTGAGAAAGGGTTCCCTGGTGAGGTTGTCGAGTACAAGATCGCGTGCGAGTGCAGGAAGCCCAAACCCGGGATGTTGCTGCAGGCAGCCAAGGACCTTAACATCGACCTCGCACGGTCGTTCATGATTGGCGACCATGTGCGTGATATCGTCGCCGCTAAGGCCGCGGGCGTCACGCCGATTGGTGTCCGTTGCGGTCACGGATGCAAAGACGCGATTGGAGAGAACGCTCCGGTCCACATGGCTGACGACATCCTCGACGCTGTCCAGTGGATCCTACGCTGAGCACTTTTTGAATGTACGTACGAGTGCTTGAGCATATGTGTCCCATGTGTTTTTCTCGATGGACTTGCGTGCGGCTTTCCCCATCTTTGCAAGTAGTTGCCTATTGTCGTATGCGAAGCGTAGTTTCGCGGCGATTGCATTGACATCGCCCGCTGGCACGATGAAGCCGTCCTTACCCTCATGCACGAAGTCCTTGGCGCCCGTATGGTCCGAAATCAGGACCGGACGACCGGATGCCATCGCTTCGGTCACCACCAAGGCAAAACCATCTTCGAGAGAGGGAAAGACGAACAGATGCGCGCGTTTGAAATACTCCCGCTGATCGACGAAACCAGGCAGTTCAATGTTCATGACGTGTTGATACTGCCGCACCGTCTCACGTACCTCGGGCTGGAGGTTGCCGGCAATGATGAGCGTTCCGTTGATACCTGCTTTCTGCCACGCTTCGAGTAGGTCCAGGAGGCCTTTGCGGTGTTGGTTCTGTCCTGAGAAGAACGCGACGAACTCTCCTGTGGGTGCAGGTGTAGAAACGTACTTTTGCGTGTCGACGCCGAAGGGCACGATGTGCAGCTTTGTTGCATCGACGCCATGATGCAGATATGATTCTTCCACGAAGCGGGACGGGACGATGATGTGGTCTACGAGCGCTATTTCCTTCGATTCCCGCAGGTCCGATGCAAGTGAGAGCGGGATGCGGATCCCGCGTCGCCGTTCTTCATCCATGGTTATAGCGCGCCGCAGCGACGGATGCGTACTGCCGGTCAGCTTGATTGTCGTGCCTCCGTCGTCTTTGACGATTTGATGTGTCTTGATTGGCATGTTCCATGCCGCGAATATGTCACATCCACGTACGTGCCTTCGTAACGCATCATCAAATATCCAGTCGTTGACGTTTTGGCTCGGGAACAAACCTCCGCCGTAAAACGACAACCCGGTGATCATTTGTGACAATGCCTTACCTCCTGGAAACACATGTCGGATCTTTGATGCCGGGATGGCGAGCGTCTTGTGCGAGCGACAAAGGACGCATTGCAACATCCCCGCACCATCAAGGGCGAGAACAGCATGTTGTGCAACAGTGCCTGTACCGCCTATCCCGATGTCACCGTTGATAGCATAGGTGACTTGTCGGGTCTTCATAGCAATGGTGCCTTCAGGTGCGCATAGCGTTTCGTGCTGATAGGGATCGTGTGCATTTCATTCATACCAATCTCAGTCAGAAAGTCCGATCGCATCGTTCTCGCCCTCGTCTCCTGTGTAGATGATCTGGGAGCCGCCGGTATCGAATCTGAACGCGAGCTGCTTGAGGCCAAGCGCATTGCGGACGGCATCTTGCTTCTGCGGCTCCACGTAAAAGAGCAAGAACCCGCGTCCACCTGCGCCGAGCAACTTGCCGCCGAGCGCTCCTGCCATCATGGCCTTGTCGTAATAGCCATCGATGAGCGTGTCGGTGATCTTCGAGCCGAGCTGTTTCTTGATAGTCCAGTTCTTGTGCAGCAGCGTTCCCATCGTGCTCAAATCACCGCTAATGATCGCGTCCCGCAATTCCCACACGAGCTCGACCATATTCTTGGTCTGTTCGATCTTCTGCGGCGAAAGCATGTTCTGGCTCTGCTCTGCAAGGATGGTGTTCGCGTCGCGCTGGTCGCCGGTGTAGAACATCATGAGGTTCTTGTTGAGTTCATCGCGTGTCCTGGTACTGATCGGGAGCCGGTGCACGCTGACGCTGTGGTCCTGCGCGAACTCGATCACGTTCATGCCGCCGAACGCCGCGGCGTACTGGTCCTGCTTGCCGATCGGTTTCTTGAGGGCATCGATCTCGATCTCGCATGCCTCTTCCGCGAGCCGCGTCCTCGACACGAACTTGCCCGACCAGGCGTGCAGCGCGTGCAGCAAGCCGACAGCGTACGAGCTCGACGACCCGAGCCCGGTTCCGGCAGGGACGTCCGCGTCCGATGTGACGACGATGCCTTTCGCAGGGATGCGCCGCAGCGCCTCGCGTACGATGGTGTGCTGGATAGCATCCACGCTGTCCACGAGTTCAGTCTTGGAATACCGTATATGGTACTTGCCGCTATGCCAGTACGGATGCACTGTCAGGTACATGTACTTGTTGATCGTGCTGCTGAGCACCGCGCCGGGCGACTTGGTGTAGAACGCAGGGAGGTCGGAGCCACCGCCGACGAAACTGACCCGGAATGGTGTTTTTGTGATGATCATGACGACACCGCCTTTGTGTTGTCGACCCTAAAGTCGCTTTATATAGGTTGTGGATGTCCAATCAGGAGCGCGGCACGCTATCATCGCATCGAAGACTTTTTAAGTCACATGGCGGCTCCGCAGGGTCATGGAACGTCCGGTTTGGTGGGTGCTTGCGGTGCTGCTGCTATGCGTTGTGCTTGGCGCCTACTTCCGCTCCTACCATCTTGATTATCCTTCTATCGGTTACCATAACTGGAAGGAGAACAGGTATCTCACCGCCGCGCGCAATTTCGACCGCGAAGGGTTCTTCGCGTACGGCATCTTCGTCCCTGCGTACGACCTGCCTAAACTCCGTGCCGAACCGAGCGGTGCTCACAGCGACTTCTTCCCGGTGAGCAGCATCGCGGCCGCGCTCATGTTCAAGCTCTTCGGCCTGAAATTGTGGGCGGCGCGACTGCCAGGCATGCTTGTGAGCACGCTCACCATCATCCTGATGTACCTGGTCGTGCGACGCCTCTTTGAGCGTGATGACATCGCTCTTGTCGCAGCCGCGCTGACGGCGATCAACCCGCTCTTCATATTCTTCTCGCACAACGTCGACCAGATGCCCTACGGCCTCTTCTTCGTGGCACTCGCATGGTGCCTCTTCTTCCGCTGGCTTGACAACGACACCGGCTATTTCCTGCTCCTCGCCGCATTCGCCGCCGCAATCGGCGTCATGACGAAATACACGTACGTCATGTCGTTGCTGCCCATCCTCGCAGTTTTCCCGTACACGCGTCTGCGGGAGTGGCGAACGCGATGGCCCGTACTCGCTGGTGCCAGCGCGCTTGTCGCGCTCGCGCCGTTATGGTGGTATTACGCTTCCTACGTGTTGACTGCGGTGTACGGCGGGTCTGCGCAGGGCGAAGGCGCGCTCAAGATCACGCCCCTCTTCGAACCAGGGACGCTCGCCATCCTCAAGAGCTTCACTGCCGACAACTATACGCTCGTCGGTCTCCTGTTCGCGTTCATCGGCCTCGCGCTCTTCCTTCTCTTGCGGAAACGACTTTCGGTGCTGTGCCGCAGGTTCGTCCTCGCGTATGTTGCATCCTCTGCGCTACTCGTGCTTCTTGTGGCCGAAAGCATCAAAGGCCACAGCTACCATCAATTCCCGCTCGCACCACTCATCATCATCCTCATCGCCTACCTGTTCACTGTCGTCGCAGTCACCGTGTCGCATTACATCAAGCTTCCTTACGTGCGATCGGTCGTCCTTGTGCTGCTGTTCTTCGTCCCTGTGCCGGTGTTCTCGTACGCCGTGAACGGCATCGGTTCGCACACGTTGTTCTTCTCGTCCATGCAGGCGGCCAACCGTCAATGGGACACGCAGTTCTTCGGCCTCGATGTCGCTGGCGAGTACGTGAGGACCCACAAGAGCGCGGGGGATCGCATCATCCACAGCAGCCACCAGGCGTTCGGCATCCTCTGGCACGGTGACCTCAAAGGAACACGAGGCATCCCTGGCACGGTGGAGGACATACAGTTCGCCGAACAGCAGCTCAATGCGAACTGGCTTTTCATCTACAACTGGGATTTTGGCATCTTCAACGAGCCGCGCTGGGACTATCTGTCGCAGAACTACCGCCTCGTCCAGATCGCGTTCATGCAACAGCAAGGTCAAAGCGTCCCCGTCTATCTCTTGTTACGCAAAGGCGGCACCATCGACATCAACGACATCAATGGCATGATAGCCGGCAAACCTCCTCGCACAGCAAATTATGAACTGACCGGTGGTGCTGTCGCGATGCAGTACATCAACATCGAGCCATGAAACGCACTTACAAGATCGTGCTGGTGTCCATCATCACGGTCGTTCTCGTGTGGTGGCTGCTTTCGAAGGTCGCGTTCGCCGACATCGCGAAGGCGCTCGTATCCGTCGGCCCGTACTGGCTCGCACTCAGTTTCATCCTCTATATCCTGAGCACGACGCTACGTGCGGCACGGTTCCTTCTCACGATCAAGGGTATCACTCTGCCGGCCATGCTGCGCATCGTGTTCCTGCATAACCTCTCCAACAACATCCTGCCGAGTTTCCTGGGAGAGCTGTCCTTTGTGTACTTGGTGAAAAAGACAGGCAAAGCAACTGTCGGTGAAGCCACCGCGACACTGCTCGTCTCGCGTATCTTCGACCTGTGCGCCGTGTTCGGGCTTACCGCCGTCGCGCTGCTGTTCGTGTCCAACGCGCCCTCGCAGTTCTCATCGCTTCTCATAGGATTCGGCATGCTGCTCCTCATGCTCTTTCTTCTTCTTGGTTGGGTGCTCCTGTTCCGCCACCGCATGCTCGGCGTCACAGACGCGCTCCTGTCGCTGCTGCGCATCAGGCATCTCCATATCATTGAATACTGCCGTGCCAAGGTGCACGAAACCGTCGACGCACTTGAGCGCGTCCATTCGTTGCGGACGTACCTGATGCTCGCGAGCGTTTCTCTTGGTGTGTGGCTTCTCGCGTACGCCCAGGTGTACGTCCTTTTGAGCGCGATGGGATTCGGCGTGTCGTTCTTCACCGCGGCGCTCGGGACATCGTTGTATAGAATAGCGTCGAACCTTCCGGTCTATGGCATCGGCGGCTTTGGCACCGTCGAGTTGACGTGGAGCGCTGCGTTCGTCCTTCTAGGCATGTCGAGCCAAGCGGCGATCGTGAGCGGTTTCTCCGTCCACATCATCACGTTATCGTATGCGGTGCTGCTCGGCGTCATCGCGACGTGGCTGCACGCGCGCGAGTGACGGCCATGTCGATCCGTTGTTTGTACTGTGCGTAGCTGTAACGTCGCGCCACGAGCGCCCGTCCACGTTCCCCTGTCTCGGTGCGCAACCGTGCGTCCTTGAGAAGTATCACCAGCGTCTTGCTCCACGCGGCGGGGGCGGGCTCGACGAGGATGGCATCCGGCTCCTGCACGATCTGCCGATGGATGGGCAGATCTGTCATGACGACCGGTTTTGCTGCGTTGAGATAGGAGAACAGCTTGAGAGGCGCATTGATGCCGATCTGGCGCGGCGAGACAAGGATGTCGGCAAGCGCGTAGAACGAGGGCATGTCATCCTGCGGATATTGCGGCAGGAGCAGGACGTTGCGTTCGATGCCAAGGCGTGCGCACGTCGTGCGCAACAGCCGGATCTCATTCTCAGACCCTCCGACCAGGACGAACATCGCCTGCGGGCACGCCTTGATGACGGTTGGCACGCATTCCAGCAACAAGTCGAGTCCCTGTATCTTGAGGAACGTCCCTGTGTAGAGGATGACATTCTTTCCAGCGAGTCCCAACGTCTGTCGCAGCTGCTGAGCGCGCCGCCTGTCAGGGGCTGGTTCGTCGGCGAGGACGGCGGTGTTCTCGACCGTCACGATCGCGGCTCTGGGCGCGATCCTGCGCGCGATGTCCTCCAAGTTCTTGCAGATAGGGACCACGACATCGGAGTTCCTGATGATGAACCGTTCCATCGCGTCAAAGATGCGTCGCAACCATCGTGCGTCGCTGAATTCCCAATCCTTGAGTTGCAGCGGCATACTGGAATGCATATCATAAACGTGCGGGATCCCCGTCGTGGTACGTGCCACTGCGCCAAAGAGCGCGGCTTCCTCATGTGTGTAGATGATGTCATAGCGTCGGACAAGCAGCTGCCATGTCAATCTCGCGACCATTGCGGCGTCCAGGAATATCTTCTTCACCGACGGCCCTGGCTTGAGCGTTGTGATCAACGGCACCTTGGGTGCACGGATGATCCTGACGTTCTTGCAGTCTACCGGTTCACCAAGATGATATGTGAGCACGTCGACACGGTGGCCAAGCTCGCCGAGCGCTTTGGCACGGTAATAGACGCTCAGTGGCGTGCCGCGCGCCTGGAAGAACACATGCGGTGCCAGCATGAGGATGCGCATGCTTACCCCCTCTTGACTGCCTCTATCGTGTAGTTCGGGTGTCCTCTATAGAACAGTTTGACGAGGATGTCCGCGAGGAAACCGAACGCGATCAGCTGCACACCGACGATGATGAGCAAGGCTGCGAGCAAGAGCAGCGGTCGGTCAGAGAGGCTGGTCTCGTACAAGAGCTTCATCACGCTGAGATAGAATCCGAGCAGCGTGCCGACGCCTACCATGATGATACCAATGCCGCCAAAGAGATGGATCGGTCTCGTCGAGTATTGCATCCAGAACTTCACGACGAGAAGGTCGAGGAACCCGCGCAGCAGCCGTTTCGCGTTGTATTTCGTCGTGCCGTATCTCCGGGAGTGATGGTGCACCTTGACCTCGCCGACCTTGAACCCGCGCCATTGCAGGATAGCAGGGATGAACCTGTGCATCTCACCCTGGAGATCAAGGTCGTCGAAACATTCGCGCTTGTACGCCTTGAGCGTGCAGCCGGAATCGTGGATGCGCTCCCCGGTGAGGGTCTTGCGCAGCGCGTTCGCGAAGAGCGAGATGAGCCTCTTACCGAACGGATCATGCCGTGGCCATCGCCATCCGGACACGACGTCAAGATTTCGCTTGTCCATCGTTTCCAACAACAACGCGATGTCATGCGGGTCGTTCTGCAGGTCGGCATCAAGGGTGATGATGATCCTGCCCTTGGCATGCTTGAAGCCAGCATCCATGGCGGCAGTCTGCCCGAAATTCTTGCGGAACCGTATCACGACGAGCGACGGGTCTGTCTCTTGCAGTGCAAGCAGGCGTTCGTACGTTCCATCCCTGCTGCCGTCATCGACGATGATCAGTTCGTACGTGCGTCCAAGCGACCGCATGGCGGACGTGACTGCGCCATGCAGCAACGCTACGTTCTGCACCTCATTGTACGCCGGTATGACGATCGAGAGCTCAATCTGCCGTTGTGTTCGTGACATTGGATGTGGCATTGCCTTGATTTTGCTCTTTAGGCTTCTGGACGATAGGTTCAGGAACGCCGCCAGCGCCGTTGGGCGCATGCCCCTGCCAGTCGACCTTCCACACGATGATGTCGCCGCCGGTCAATTGGCGTTGTTCGGTGAAGAACGTGAAGTGGCGTAGCCCCTGGCCCCTGAAGAAGAAGAGCCGCGTGAACATGCTCTTGGCCAGTGCCGGGTCCATGATGATGCTTGTTGTCGCCTGGCCAGGCAGTGTGATGATCGCCGCGCTGATGTCCACGTTGCTGTCGTTGAACGTGCGTTCCACGAACTCGCCTGATGTGTTGACGTAGACAATGGACCGTGGGCGTCGCAACCCGCCTTGGAAGTTGATGATGGCCTCGTTGTTGGATGCGTTGATCTGCACGCCGTTGTCACAGCGCAGCATGCTGCCGCTCTGCGAGCATCCTGCAGGACCGCTGACATAGTTGGGCCAGGGTGCGATCCAGCTGTTGGCGGTGGATTCGTCGACGAGCCCTTGCACATCATAGTAGATGTTCTCTGCCTGTTCTTTGGAATAGTTGAGCGTCGTCATCAGGTCGTCGACAGCGGTGTCACGGTCGGAACCCTTGTGTTTGATGTATGCGTAGGATCGTTCGAAATTCCAGCTGCCAAAGTGCGCCCACACGCCTGACTTGCCGATCATGTCGTCCGATGTGATGAAGTAGTCTTCGGGCGGCTCGCAATGCGTGAGGGTCAAGAGGCGTTCGACGTCTTCCTGTGGGACGCCTTGGTCGATGAAATATGCGCGTGCTTCTTCCTTGTCCAATAGGATCCCTTGTTTGACGGTGCGTGCGGTCGCGACACCATTGGTCGTGTCGTTGCGCACCAGATTGAATGCGTTGTTGCCACCACAATCGAGCATGCGCAGGATGGCGATCGCCTCGCCCTCGTCGTCTGTGAGCAGCGTGCGGCCGATCCAGTGCGCCTGCGGCTGGTTCTGCGAACCACCATCGAACGTGACGCGCCTGTCCGCGATGTACTTGAAATGGTGGCCGAAGTCCCACCACGAATTGATGATCGCGTCCTTCGACGACCCGTCCTTGATGGCGGTCAGTGCGTTCCACCACGCGTCGTTGATGATCGGCACATCGCGCTTGGCTTCGCTCTTGGCGGCCTGGACAGGGCCCAGCATGAGCAGGCAGAAAGCGGCGATGACGAGGACCGAGACGATGATGCGCGGGATGCGCAGCCGCGCCGCGGCCCATCCCGCACCCCTGTACGCGAGGCCCAGCGCCACACCGAACGCAACGGAGAACGCAGGCGCGAGCAGAAGCGTGAAACGGATCCCCTTAGTCGTCGCATAAATCGAACCTATGAACCAGAAGATGAGGATGGCGGACTCAAAGAAGTATGTCTCTTTGCCATGGCTCTTGACCAAGGGAAGCACGACTTGGGTCATGACGATGCCGATGATGCCGAGCAGCGCGATGGCGAAGAACATGTTGCCGCCGACAGAACCGATGGCCGCGGCCACCGATCCTGGATTCAGTTCAGCCACGGTCGTGTACACGTTGGGCCACAGGTTTTCGTGTGCCGCATTCTTGATCTGTTGGAAGCGCAACGGACCTGTCAGCGCGGATATGAATGTTCCATGGTTGATGGTGAGCGTGGTGGCGACGCCTGCGACGATGATGAATACCGCCATCAAGAGCAGCGTCGTGCGGAGCCAGGTGTTCTTGCGCGGGTCGATCCCGGTGCGCACGCCATGCTTGATCGTCTGGTCGATCACGGTCCACAGCACCTGGACCGCGAACGCGCCCAGCATGAAGTCAAAGAGGTACCACCAACCAGACCATGCCAAAGGATAAAGTCCTGCTACGAGCCCGGCGCCGGCCATCCACAGGAGCTTGTGCGCCATGCGTTGTGCACGTAGGCTTTCGACCGACATCCACACGATGAGCATCGGGAACAGAAGGTTGAATCCATCCGTATCAGGATGGCCCCAGGGCGTTCTACCAAGCGCTGCAAGATTGACTGCTACCATGAGCGCGACGAAAAAACCGCCCACGTCGCCTGCGAGCCGCCTGCCGAGCAAAAACGCGGGGATTATTGACAACGCGACAAGAACGATGGGCACGAGCGCGCCGGACTGCATGATATCCGTTGCCGGATTGATGATCCGGTGGACTTGGTACACCCACGCTATGATGAGAGGAACGATACCGATATTCGATATGCCTACTTGGGTGCCGTACGGCGCGCGTGCGTGGTCGTCAATCTCCCTGCCTTGTGCATCCTTGTAGTCGCCGATATAGCCATGATCAATATAGTTGCGCGCATACCTGAGATAGAAGTATGGGTCAATGTCAGGCATGTACGTGACTTGTTTGCCGTTCAGGTCGTACTGCCAGAATTGTTTGAGTTGTGCAGCATTCTGGTCGATCTCACGCTTGATATCGACATTCTGGCCTTTGTAGCCGCCTGTCTGTAGTGTATAGACCCCTGCGTCCGCCGCACGATTGTACTGCTGGTCGATGAGCCGGTTCCTGCTCTCCTCGGGCAGGTTGGGGTATTGTGCGCTCACGACAGCGCTGATGTCGTTGCGTATGAATCCGTAGATGTTGTTCGCCGCCCAATCATTGGCGATCGGCAAGTCCATGACGCCTGTGCGCACCCAGATGCTGAGCACCAGCGGTATGATGATAAGAAAGAGAGCTTTGTTCCTGACGAACCACGCCCAGACACGTGCGAGGTCGATCTTCGTGTCAGGCTTTTTGTGGGATGTATGTAATTGATGTTCAATGCGTTTCTCTTCAGATTTGACGTCATCGAGCACTTCCTTGCGTTCACTGATCTCTTCCTTGAGAACATTTTCTTCTTGTTTGAGGTCCTTCAGGTCTTCAGTAAGATGCTTCTCTTTCTTATCAGCCGAAGAAATCGTGAATGCATCGCCTAAATCAAACCCTTTGTCGCTCACGTCACATACCCTCATTGTTGCGGAGACGATACCCCGTTTAAAAGCTTTTGGAGCGTGATGCGCACTCAGCGTAATGCGATGCGAACAAACATGACAAGTTCGTAGAACCGCCGCTTGGCATCGACAAAAAAATTCACCAATGGGACATGCCGCTGTTGTGGCCGATAGCGCGCATATGTGATACTTTGCCGCAATCCCTCTGCGCGGAAATTCTTGTTCATCAGTACGTGCTTGTGCGCCGCTTTCGCAGCGCCACTCTTACGATCAAGTCCTGAGCCAATTCTCCCAACCGTGTCGTGCATCGCGATGATGGCGCCATCCATACAGAACTGTTCGAACATCTTCAGATCCGCCTTGGCCGGCTCGTACCTGTGGTCACCGTCGATGAAAAGCATCGCTATCGGTTCCTTCCATGTCGGGGCGACATGCGTGGAGAAGTCGGTAATCTGAACCACCTGTTGTTCAACTTCCGCGGCCTTCAAATTAGCATAGAATTGCGCGAGTGTGTTTGAGGGCACGCCGGGCTGTTGGTGTTCATACGTGTTCTCGTGCGGGTCGATGGCATACACTTTCTGTCCATGTCCGGCCATCGCACCTGCCGCGAGGAAGATGGTGCTCTTCCCGATATAACTACCGATCTCGACGATAACACCATTGCTTGGCGCGGTTGTAGCAAGTTTGTGGAGAAGTCTGCATTCCTTGGCATTGACGCCGGGCAGTGTTCTGGCAAACTTGTTGATCAACTGATCGACGTGCATGGAATAGCCGCGTTCGTCCAAGCTACATAAAACTTTCGGGTGATCAGCGTGCGATCGCCACTATCCCTTTCGGCGCGAAGCGCAACAACGACGGCTCGGCACGCAGCAGCTTGAACAAGAACTTTGACGGGTACTCGCGCGGGTGGTCCATAAGGATGGCGCGCACCGCGTCCTTTCCCATGACAGCGACGAGCCGTTCGTAATCCTGGTCCGAGAACCGGTTGAGCGCGCGGCGCAGCACCATATGGATCCATAATTCACGACGGAGCGGCGCGAGCGCGTTCTCGTAGTTTGTGTCGTCGAGAAGGCATTCTGCGAGGAGACTGCCTGAGAGCATGCCTGTGATGATGCCGCCGCCCGTCGTCGCTTTCGCAAGGCCGCCGGCATCACCGACGAGATACGTGTTCTGTGAGGGGTCGCTGGCACGCAGCGCAGGGTCATAGAACGGGATTGGTCCTGCCTGTTTTGCGACGACCGTGCCGCCGGCTTTGTGCAGGAACGCCTCGAAATAGTGCCGCGTGTTCTCCATGGTCGCGAGGCCGACGCGCGAGAGTGTCGGCGTCTCTGGCACGCTCCACGCGAAGAAGTCCGGCGCGATGCCGCCGAACCACGTCGTGAAGATGTCCTTGTTGTATGTTCCTTTGAGCGTCGCCTGCAGGCCGACGTAGAATTTCCTTTTCCCGAAAATCCCCGTGGCCTTCGCGACTTCGCTCAAGGGGCCATCGGCGCCGATGATGACGTCCGCACGGTGCGTGAGAGGTTCGCCTTTGTGGCGCAGCGCGATCCTCATGCCCTCCCGCCCGACGAACCTGTGGTTGATGTGCAGTTGCGCGCCGGCATCCACTGCTTTTTTGATGAGCATCCGATCGAGCGCCGCCCTGTCGAGCACGTATTCATGCAACGGGACGCGCATGGACATGCCTGAAGGAGCGATGACGTCCACGCCCTTGAGCGTGTTGACAAGCACGCTCTCGATCTCGTCCTTCGTGAGCAATTCGTGGATGGTCTTGGTGACAAGGCCGGTGCACGCGACAGGCTCGCCCACGCAATGGTGGTCCTCGAAGATGTGCACCTGCTCACCTGCCTTGGCAAGATCATATGCCGCTTGCGCGCCTGCAGGACCGGCGCCGATGATGGCGATCATTGTCGGAAGTCCTTTGCAGTTGTCATAAAAGCCTTGTGCTCCCCGCATACCATTAGTTGTTACTCCACAATAATAACAGATAGAAAGCTTTATATAGGGGACTCGTCATGATAGCCCCAGAAAGGGAGTGTTCTGAAAAATTGGGGTGAGGGGCAAGAGAGTGGGCCCTGGCACGTGCCACAACCGCTCAGTCACAGTCAAACACAGTGAGGACAACCCCGGGGGAAACCAACCACATGGCACACAACGACGTGAAGAACGCAATCGATTCTGACGGCATCCGTCTCTTTTCCAAAGCATACGCAGCGATGAACACCAACAAGGAATGGATTGCGCACATGTTCAACACCGAACACCAGAAAGACTACGCCGCCAAGTTCTTCGTCGTCGAAAAATCCCTCGAGGAATACCTCAACGGTGCCGGCTACACCGTCACCCACGACGACGTCCGCGCTCTCAAGCAGCAGATCATCGCCAAAGAATTGCAGACGCAAAGCGCACGCGACGTCGCACAGAAATACGGCATCAGCACAAGCACCGCCTACCGCTCGCGCCAGGCAGCGACCAACATCACCCCGATCGATGCCGCGCACAAGCGAAGCGCCAACGTCACTCCCGTCGATTTCACCCCGAAAGCGGAAGCACGACCACAAAAGACGACCGCTGACGGTTACGCGCCTCTTCCCGAGCAACGCGGCTACCAGCTCCGCGCGTCGATGAACGCCAGCGGCGACTCGAACGCAGGAGACAGCACGCCCTCGCAGCCAGCGACGTCCAACGACGCGCCCCAGCAAGGATCAGTCCAGCCCGCGCCCTCCATCATCCCGGCGCCCGCGAAAGTGCACGTCCCTTCCACGAGCGGCATGCTTCCCAAGGTCACCGAGCCAGCGCCCGAGCAACCCGCGCAAGCCCCTGAACCCGCAAAAGCACCCGAACAATCAGCACCTGCCGCTCCCGCCGACGATTTCAACCTCGGTGCGGCGCTCGAAAACGAGATGAGCAAGATCGCAGGTCAGCAACCCGCTTCGGCCCCTGAGCCTGCAAACGCTCCAGAACAATCGACGCCTGCGGCTTCCGCAGCGCAGCCAGCCGGCACGGCACAATCCATCGACCAGAAAGTCGACGAGACTCCATCCACGCCTGCCACAGGACAATCAGGCAACGCCCATGTCTTTTACAACAAGCCGAATGGCGACATGACCATGACACCGCAAGGCACTGACAACCGCGCACCGCCCAGCGCAGGCAGCATGGCAGGCAATCGCTTACCTGTCGTTGCTGGTGGGGATCTCACGCCTGAGGAGATGTTCTTGATCGCGCGAGGTCACGTCGACGATGCCATGGCTGCGGTCGAACAACGCACAGGCACTCCTGTGCGGGATCCTGATGCGTTCAAAGACGCGGCCCGCAACTACGCCGCATCTGACAAAGCACAACACTTCCTTTTCGATAACATGCGCAACCACCCAGTCCACGTGGCCGAAGCCGCGCTCATGGAATGGGGCCAGCTCTCCAACGACGAACTGATGACCCTCATCAGGACGCCCTCAAAGACAGATGAAATCATGACAGCATTTGCTCAACGCACAAAGGACGTCATCACGTGGGACCAGAACAAATATGATGCCTGGCTCAAGGACGTCGTGGCCTATCGTGAAGTCCGCCGGCCCATCGAGAAGTCTCGCGCCGATCCCAAGACGCTCTCCGAGATCGCGCTCCAGCAGTGGGGCCAGCTCGACGACGTCGAGCTCGAGTACATCCGCAGCGAACCTGTGGAAGCCAACGACGTGCTTGGTATGCTCATGAAGCGACACGCGGCCATTGCCAAACAGCTCGTCGATCCGTTCTGGACTGGCGACGAGAAGAAGGCGGCATGGCTCAAGGACGCGCACGCGTACGCAGGCTACACGCCTGCTGACAACACCACAACCCCTGCAGAAGAGACTCCTAGTATCGTTGCGCCTGTCGCAGCCAAGAAACAGCCGCTCAGCGGCTGGAAGAAGTACGCAGCCATGGGCGCGGCCGCAGTCGGCCTCTTCCTCGGCGGTTACTTCGTCGGAGCGAATGGCACAGTCAGCGAAGCTGACGCCGCCTTCGCACGCAACAAGGCGGTCGCGGTCGCAGTGGAAGCGCATTCCAAGAGGGCCAAGGACCTCGAGACAACGCTCACATCAGACAAGGACGCCATGAAGAAGAGTTATGAGGGCAAGTTGACGCAGGCAGCTGACGTCACCAACAAGCTCAAGGGCGATTATGACAGTAAACTCGCGCAGGCGCAGAAAGACGCCGACGCGCTCAAATCAGGCAAGGCTGCCGCCGAGAAGGCAGCTGCCGACGCGCTCGCCGCCGCCAAGAAGTCCACCGACGAAGCCAACAAGCTCCGTGGCGACTACAAGACGGAGACCAAGCGTGCGGCCGACGCCGAAACTCGCGCCAAGCAGGCAGAGAAGGACGCCGCCAAACTGAAGGCAGACCAGGAAGCGGCCAAGAAGACGGTCGACAAGAAGGTCGCCGACGAGAAGAAGGCGGCAGACGACGCGGCGAAAAAAGCGGCTGCTGAAAAGAAAGCGGCCGAAGAAGCAGCCAAGAAAGCTGCCGACGACGTAAAGAAGGCAGCAGCACAGAAAGGCACGACCGTGACGCCTGCGCAGCCCACTCTCGACCAACAGGCCGATGCGTTGAGAAAGGAGCTCAAGGACCTCACGAAGCAGTACGATGTCAAGGTTCTTGACCAGAACGTGAAGATGGCGGACAAGTACGCCACCGGCGACAAACGCGAGCGCGCACGCGCCATCACCATCGACGGTGAGGCTGCGCACTTCGCGGCCACGACGCTCAACGACAACAAACGTGCGGGCGAGCATGAGAAGAAGCACAACGAGCGCCTCGCGAAGTTCCTCCTCCAGAACGAGAAGGCAACGCCCGCGGACCTCGACGCGATCGTCGACGAATCATCGCTCATGCGCAAGCACGCGCCGTTCTTCGAAGGCCTCCACGGCCCTGCGCAAGCACGACGCACAATCGCAGGCATGAAGAACGTGCACAACCTTGCGGACAGCAGGGAAGTCCAAGAGACGCTCTACGGCGAAGAGGCAGTCTGGGGCACTATCTATAGTGCCACGAACAAGCAAGGCGCGTTCGGCTTGCTCGACGCGGCCAAGTCCCTCGCAGAACAAGGCAAGAAGGACGACGCCATGAAGAAGGCACAGGACGCATGGGCGCACGCACGCGTCGCCAAGTCCTCGAAGTCCTGGTTCGTCCGCGAGGCGGCGAACAACGCGTTCAAGGACATCGACACCTTCCTCAAGGCGCAGTTCCCCAAGAACCGCGACACGATCAAGGACAAGGGCGAGAAGGACGCGAACACCCTCGCACGCAACGACCTCGGCACCAAGGACGCCATCAACAGTCCTGGCTGGCTCGGCATCAGCAAGGCACCTGACCTCCTGAACACCATGGTCCCCGGACTGCACGAGGCGTTCAGCATCGACGGTCGCCTTGGCGTCGTCATGCAGCCCCAGTACTCGCCTGCCGAGAAGGAATTGCTGTACAAGCCCGGCACTGCACAACCTGCCGGCGACGCATACGTCCGCGGCATCAAGCCCGAGCACCGCGCGCTCGTCGGAGCATTCGTCAATGTCCGCAACCAATGGCTCAAGGACGTCGAAGCCATGAGCAAGAAGCAAGGCAAAGTGACCAAGCGCGAGGCAGCATCCACCGCGGTCAACAGCCTCATGGTCGGCTGGTTTGCCAACGCGCTCAATGACGAGGACGCAGAAGACCTCGCGACCGACTGGACCAACAAGCACATGGACATCATCACCAAGCACGGCCTCCACATGCCCGCGATCGTCGCGATGGCAGAGGAACGCATGCTGATGATCCCTGGTGGCAGGGCGATCCTTGCCAAGCGCAAGCACTGGGACAACATCGGCTATCCAGCCATCGACGCGGCACGCACAGGTCTGATGATCTACGGCGCAGTCGGCGGCTTTAGCGGCGGTAACGGCGGCGGTCACGGTGGCGGTGGCAAAGGCGGCCTTACCGGTGGCGAGTTCGGCGGCGGCGCGATTAAGCCGAACGCGCCCAACGCAGGCGGCATCCTCGGCGGCGGCGAGTTCGGCGGCGGCGCCATCGTCCCGTTCGGTGAGTAAGAATGCACAATCACAATGAATCGGAGGAACGACAATGACTAAATTCGGCATCATCGCGGTCGTGATGACAGTGCTCATGGCAGCCTCGGCGCTCGCCATCGCCAACATCGACTACCACTACAACGTCAACAACGTGCAAGTCGAGGGATTCGACTGCACGGACAGCGGTTGCAACAGCGTGACCACGTTCTCGGGCACGTTCAGCCCGAGCAGCAAGACCACGAGCAACGGGCAGCTGCGTGTCAGCTACCCGACGCAGATCAGCTCGCCTAACGGCTACGCTGTCTACCACTTCAGCGACGGCTACATCCCCGTCGAGAAGCACGCGACCTGGGCAGGCACCGGTCAGGCTGACGTCAACATCAACCTCGAAAAAGTCCCTGTCTGCAGCAGCGTCATCGACACGTTCACGGTGACCAACGACGCACACGCCAACGTTCCTCTGGTCGTGCGCATGTCGGCATCGCTCGACGCAGTGACGCGCAGCGCCTTCGCACTGACGGACAACGGCGTCGGCTACGTGCCTGACAGCTACAAACAAGTCCACTACAGCGCAGACACGCGCATCACGCTCACGATCCGCGACGCAGCGGGCACCATCGTGAACCAGCAAATGCAGGATCTCACCGCCGCGAACGGCAACGCGCTCTTCGCAGGCGAGAACCGCCAGATCGAATACAGCTGGACACCGTCGACAGACGGCGTCTACACGGCGACCGTGACCACGGACGTCATCGACAACCAGTGCGCCTCGGCAGTGCCGCAAAGCTCGAGCTCGCAGTTCAGCGTGCTCCCTGCCTTGCCGCAGAACGAGTGCTACACCATCCTCAACGGCCTCGCCGCGTCGCCCTTTGTCGGCACGGTCGGCCAGACGGTGAACCTGAACTTCAACAAGATCAGCAACCACGCGAACAACTACGCGTTCAACGGCGACCCTAACTATGCGCTCACGCCGACCCCGACCGACATCACGTACACGGTGAGCGGTCCTGCGGGCGTCGTCGCACAGCAGACATACACTGTCGGCGCGAACGCAGACAACACCAACCCGTCCGCGCAGGGCTTCAGCTTCACGCCAGCCGCGACAGGCATGCACACCGTCAGCGTCACAGGTCTCGCCAACTCAGCGTTATGCGCAGGCCTGCTCAACAGCCAGAACACGGTGACGCTCAACGTCAACGTTGTCGCACCGCCCACGCACAGGATCATCTTCCAGCTCGTGGACGCCACTAGCGGCGCGCCCTTGCAGGGAGCGACGATCCAGGTCGCAGGCACAACCCTGACCTCTGACGCGAGCGGCACTGCCACGACAGGCCAGCTCTCGCCCGCGGACTATGCATATCTTGTCAGCAAGACAGGCTACGTCGCCCTCTCGGGCGTCGTGCGCCTCGTCGACACGGACATCACCGTGACGCTCGCCATCCAACGCGAGCCAGTCACGCAGAACAGCCGCGTCCGCTTCGAGGTCCGCAACGGCCTCACGCAAGGACCGATCCCTGACGCGCTTGTCAGCTTCAACGCAGGCCTTGGCACCACCGACGCTAACGGCATCAGGGTCTTCGGCCCTGTCGCCGCAGGCACGTACACGTGGGCTGTCAACGCGGCCGGCTTCAACGCAGCCACAGGTTCTGTGACGACGAACGGCAACACCGACGAGACGGTCATCGTGACGCTCACGCCGATCAACGACGGCGGTCCGCGCACGCTGACGTTCCACGTGTTTGACGGCGCGACCAATGCGAACCTCGCCGGTGCGCAAGTCACCGTGACAGGCAACGCACTGCCGCCGAATGGTATCAGCGCGACCACGGATGCCGTGGGCAATGTCGTGTTCCAGAACGTGCCGCAGGGCACCTACAGCTGGTTCGTCACGCTTGCGGGCTACAACAATGCCCAGGGCGGCGTCGATGTCGCGGCCCAGGACGTCATTGTCCAGGTACCGCTGACGCAGATGACGCAGCCGCCGGCGACGCACACCGTCACGTATCACGTGATCGATGCGCAGACCGGCGCCGACCTTGCTGGCGCAAGCGTCACCTTCAACGGTGTCGCAGGCACCACGGGCGCGAACGGCCTCGTGTCGTACACCAACGTCGCGGACGGCACTTACAACTTCGCGGTCTCGCTCGCAGGCTACAACCCTGCGGCAGGCACCACGCAAGTGTCGGGCGCCGACGTCACCGTCCTCGTGCCGTTGACCCCTGTCAACACCGTCGCCGACGTGACATTCCACGTCTTCGACGGCGCGACCAACGCGCCGCTCGCAGGTGCGTTCGTCCAGTTCGACGGCCGTGCGGGCACAACTGACAATGCAGGCAACGTCGTGTTCACCAACATGCCAAGCGGCACCTTCAACTACGCCGTGTCGCTCGCAGGTTACAATCCCGCGAACGGCCAGGCGACTGTCGCAGGCGTGCCGATCACGGTCAACGTCCCGCTCACGCAGGGCGGCGGCGTCTGCACGGTCGGGCACAGCGTCACCTTCACGGTGATCGACGCCAAGAACGCGCAGCCGATCAGCGGCGCGACAGTCACGCTGGGCAGCCTTGTCGCCACCACGAACGCGCAGGGCGTCGTGACGTTCACCAACGTCTGCGACGGCACCTACACGTACACGGTCTCCGCAAACGGCTTCAACACCCTCACGGGAACGTTGACTGTCGCAGGCAGCGACCTCTCGGTGCGCGTCGAGCTTGGCCGCGTGAGCGGACCGCCTGTCGCTGAAGAGCCGGACTTGGGCATCTTCATCGGCAGCATCCGCGTCCCGGAGATCGAGCAAGGCGAGGGCGAAGCGCCCATCCTCATCACCTTCAAGAACGATGGTGATGCGAAGCTCGAGGGCATCCGCGTCACTGCGGTCAGCACCGAGCTCGGGTTGCGTGCATCGATCGGTCAGTTCGACCTGAGCAAGAACGAGGAGCTCACGCGCAGGGTCATCCTGCTCACCGAGGGCGTTTCGCTCGAGCCAGGCCTGTACCCGATCCGTCTGACGGTCAGCAATGACGACGTCACGCGTGTCGTGTACCGCGACCTCGAGGTGCTCCCGTAAGGGCAAAATAACCGAAAAGCTTATATATTACTTTATTTACTATGCAGTGACGACATGCCAGAACCACTCTGGTATGAGAAAACAGAGAAATACTTATATATGTGCAGGGGAAAAACCTGCCCATACAAGTCACAATAATGACATTGGGGGGAAGAACAATGATGAAACAAATTACGGCCATTGTCGCGCTTCTCCTTGTCAGCGTGCTGGGTGCTGCACTCGTGCAGGCCATCCCGGCCACGATTGACGAGGTGCAGCTTGACGACACCACAGTGAGCCCGAATGCAATCAACCGCTTGAACATCGAGCGCAATGAGGAATTCGAGGTCGAAGTCAGATTGACAGCGCAACAGGACATCTCGGATGTCGAAGTCGAAGCGTTCGTCTCTGGCTACGAGTACAACGACTACCAAGACACGCGCATCTCGGACGTGACGCCGCTCTTCGACATGGAAAGCAACGTCACCTACGTGAAGCGCCTGACACTGCAATTGCCCGGCGACGCCGACCGCGATGACTACAAAGTCCGCATCATCGTCTCCGACCGCAACGGCCAGGAACTCATCCAGAACTACAACCTCAAGATCGACGCGTCACGCCACAACATCGTGATCGACGACGTCATCTTGAACCCTTCGAGCGAAGTCCGCTCGGGCAGCGCATTGCTTGCCACCGTCCGCGTCGAGAACTTCGGCCAGGACGATGAGGAAGACGTCAAGGTCACGGCCTCGATCCCGGCACTCGGCATCAGCGCCTCTGACTACATCGACGAGATCAAGGACGACGACCAGAAGGACAGCGAGGAACTCTACATGAGGATCCCCCGCTGCGCCAAGGCCGGCACCTACGACCTCAGCGTCGACGTCGAGTACAACCGCGGCCATGACGTTGAACACAAGGTCTGGCCCATCAAGGTCGTCGAAGACGACACGTGCACGGCAGACGCCCCCAAGGGCGTGCCCAGCACGATGATCATCCTCGGCACACAGCTCGAATCCGCAGCGCAGGGCGGTAATGTCATCTTCCCCATTACCCTCAGCAACAGCGGCAAGGGCGCGCGCAGCTACACTGTCACCATCACTGGTGCTGACTGGGCAGACGTCAAACTCAGCCCTGCGAGCACGGTCGTCGTTGAAGCTGGCAAGAGCCAGACCGTCAACGCGTTCGTGACCGTCAAGGACGACGCGACCGTCGGTCCGCACACCATGACTGCGACAGTCACCTCAGGCACGGAGAAGCTCGAAGACCTCACGCTGACAGTCAACGTCAGCAAGGGCAAGAGCAGCGGCTGGGAGACCTTCAAGAAGGCCCTCGTCGTCATCCTCATCGTGCTCGTGGCGCTGCTTGTCATCCTCGGCCTCATCATCGGCATCAGCCGCATGAAGAACCAGGACGACGAGAGCGGCAAGGCGCAGACCTACTACTAGGCCTTTCTTTCTTTTTTATTTTTTTAAATCATACGGCGGCATAGGGGTGATGTGGTGGACCATGAACAAAAGCGCTCTCAGTGCGGGGTTGGTGGCATTTCTTCTCCTCGCCAGTGTGTCGTTCGCTTTTGATGACATCGACGCCTCTTCGTCACTCTCATTTTCGGCATTGCGTTGTGAACAGACCACGCACACGCTGACGCTCACCAACTACGGCGACGAAGCCAGCACGTACAACGTCGAACTGAGCGGCGACGACGCAGGCGCATGGGCTAGCGCCATCCCAGGACGTTTTGCGCTCGCGCCAGGCGCATCCCAGGACGTCATCTATGCACTTGACACGCCCTGCGACGCGAAAGGCACACAGAAACTCACGTCAGTATTCTATTCTGATGCCGGCTTCGAGAGGGCCATCACGGCAGACGTCGTGATAGGCGTTCCGAACAACATCGACATCACGCCGACAGTCTATAAGGACACGGTCGGTCCCTGCGGACAAGGTCGTTTCGCACTCACGCTCAAGAACACGGCATCCTTTGACGAGTCATACTCCATTTCGCTCATACAGCCTCGCGACCTCGCGCTCGAGACGACGTTCTCGGCCACACGCGTGGATCTCGCAGCGAACGGCACAGAAGACATCACCATCGACGTCACGCCCACCGACTGCAGCCAGAGCGGCCCGCAGACGCTGACCGCGCGGATCAAGACACGCGTGACAGAGTTGCAGGCAGACCTCGACCTCTCGCTCGACATCCTGCCCAAAGGCATCGCGACCGTCGGCACGAACGTGGATCGCATCGTGAGCGGTTACAACGCGAGCGTGGGCAAGGTTGACATCACCAATGTCGGCACGAGCAAGACATCCTATGACATCAGCGTCGACGGCCCTGCGTGGATCAAGGCGAACATCGCCACGCTCGAACTCGCACCGGACGAGACCGGCACTGTCGGCCTCATCCTCTCACCCACGCGCGAACAAGTCCCGCTTGGTGACTACACCGTCACCGTGACGGCCGCTGTCCGCGGCGGCAGGGCATCCTATTCCAAAGACATCACCGTGCGCGTCTATGAACCGACCTGGCTCAAACGCCAGTTCGGCGAACACCTGGGCAGGACGCTCCTCATCATCGCAGGAGCTGTCGTCATCCTCATCATCCTCATCGTCGCCATCGTGAAGGTCCGCTCGTACTACGCGAGCGAAGAATACGCCACGAAGAAGGCCGAGAAGGCACGCCTGCGCGCCGAACGCGAGACCGCGAAGAAGGCAGAAGAGGAGAAGCGCACAAAAGAACGCCTCAAGGAAGAGGAACGCAAGAACAAGGAAGCCCAGAAGATCGAGGCGCAGAAGCAGAAGGAAGCGGACCGCAAGAAGCGCGAGGAAGAAAAACGCGAGAGCGAAGAATACTTCGAGCGCGCCAAGAGCGCGGCCGAGCGCGACCTGCGCAAGAACTACGTGCTCGTCTCCAAACGCATGCTGGAAGGAAAAGAGTCCTCGTACGCCTGGCTGTGGTGGGTGGCACTCATCGCGCTTGTCCTCGTCCTTGCGACGATTGCCATCGTCTTCCCGTCCATCTGGACCAACCACGCCTCTGCTGTCATCATCGGCGCAGGCGTCGCGCTCACCATCATCCTGACACTGATCGTGGCAGAGACCGCGCGCAAGTACAACCAGCGCGTCTTCCGTTTCAAGGCCATCGCGCCAAAGACCAAGTCGCTCAAGACCGGCTGGCACACAGGCCTTGGCGAGCTGCAGCTGCTCGTGGGCGAAACGCTCGCGAAATGCGTTATCGGCGTGCAGCGTGGCACGCGCCCGCTCGGCTTCGTCCCTTCGGAGGACACCGTGTACGAATATGTCACGATCGAAGGCGTCGGCGTCACCGACGACGACGTCGAATCGCTCGGATTGCGCTTCGCGGTGCCCAAGCGTTGGCTTGCGCGACGCAACATCGACCCGTCCAAAATTCGTATCGCGCGCTGCAACGATGGCTGGCGCAACCTGAGCACCGAGATAGCCGGCGATGACGACAAGAACTATTACTTCAGCGCCGAAGCGACGACGCTGGGCAACTTTGCCATCCTCGGCAAGCCCGGCAAGCGCACACAACAAAAGCCGCTCGTCCTGCCCTGGGTGCCCATCATCGTCGCCATCATCCTTGTCGCGCTCATCGGCGGCACGTACGTGCTCGGCCTTTTCGCGCCTCCATCACCTGTCCCTGCAATTGCAGCTGACGTCAAGGGCATCCCGGCACAGTACTGGTCGAAGAACACCGCACACCAACTGAACCTTTCAGGCGTGTTCATCGATCCTGACGGCGACCAGCTTACCATAACCTACACGCCGGTCGAAGACATCGTGCTCACTATCAAAGACAACACCATCACGTTCCTGCCTGAGAAGGATTTTGTGGGCGAGCGCAGCGTGCAGTTCACCGTCACCGACGGCAAAGGCGGCAAGGCAAAGAGCAATGACGTGCTGCTCGTCGTGTACGACGCGCCCAAACCCACGCTCGTCGGTGCCATGGCCACGTTCGCCAAGCGCTACTTCATCCACGTCGTGGCAGGCGTCGTGCTCCTCGTGCTCGTCATCCTCGCGTACGAGTACCGCAAGCCCCTGCAGAAATTCTTGGACGACGACTAAAGCAGGCGCGTCGCTTCGGCGATGGACCACGCCAGCGCCAACACGAACACGCCGATGACGACGAGCTGCAGCACCACCGGCACATTCGTCTTGTATTCTGGCTTCCTGTCGCCCTGACGCATCGCCGCACGGTACATCAGCACGATGATGACGCCATCGATACCGCCCGCTATCGCGCCCGTGATCCCGATCACGTTGATGAACGAGCGGGTGCCGAGTAGCACGATAATGAGCGGTATGATGAGCGTCGCGCCCCATGCAGCCGGCGACGACCATCCATAATCCTCCTCGAACATCTTCTTCAGCGCCTCGCCTAGCGCCAAGAACGCGCTCGTCATAGCGATTATCGCGAACACGTTGAGGAGGATCAAGGCGTTCTGGCCGAGGAACTGGCCGAGCCGCACGGTCGCTATCTCGCTCGCCGCCTCCCCTGTGATCCCGACCGCGGCCAGCGCGAACATGCTGTACACGATGATCGGGATGATGCTGCTCCACACGAGCACGCCCTTGAGTTTCTTGAAGTTGCCTTTGAGCTCCTCACGCACTTCGGGGATCGCCGCCGTGCCCAGGAACGAGAACAACACAACGCCGAAGGGCAACGTCCACGAACGCGGCGACGTGAAATTCTCGGTCGTGAACTGCGCCGACGAGAACGCGATCACGCTCACGATGATGATGATGCCGATCTTGGCCGCGCTCAAGTAACGCTCCGAACGCTCGATGACCGCAAGACGTTGCGCGAGCAGCAGACCGAGCACCGCGAACGCGCCGAGCATCCAGTACAGCTGCGCGCCACGGAACAGTTGCACAAGCGACTCCCCCATGCCGATCAGGTATGCGGTGAGCGCGCCATAGATGCCCACGACAAGTGAGAGCGCCATGAACCTACCACCCCACGGACCCACGTACTTGTAGGCGTACCCTGCGAGCTGGTGGTCGCCTTTGGTGCGCAACACCACTTCACCCACCATGAGGTTGAGCACGAGCATCACAAGACCAAGTATGACGATGTGTGCGATGCCAGGCAGCACCCCTGCCCGCGCCACGACATACGGCAACGCCAGCACGCCAGCGCCGATGATGGCGCCTGTCAGCGTCGCAATCGCATCCCAGCTCTTAAAATCCATATGACCTCTTTTTCCTTTGAAACCACAGGATGAGAACTATATAAACCCGGTGCTGGGAGTACTGAGATTTGAACTCAGATCAGCCGCTCTGGAGGCGGCCATACTAGCCAGGTTGTACTATACTCCCGATGACGTCACGGTGCTTGAGGGCGGTTTAAATAGGTTATTGTCGTATAGCATCAAGCGACGAAAACGTTTTAAGAGGACTATTTCGTGCGTGTTCCATGGCAGAAAAGGTCGCTATTCTCGACGCCGGCGCACAGTACGGCAAGTGCATTGATCGGCGCGTGCGCGAACTCAACGTGGAGTCCGATGTCCTTCCGATGAACACTCCTGCCGAGCAGCTCCGTTCTTACAAGGCAATCATCATCTCAGGTGGTCCGGAGAGTGTGTATGATCCGAAAGCACCACGATGCGATCGTGCCGTCTTCGATCTTGGCATACCTGTCCTTGGCATCTGTTATGGCATGCAATTGATGAATTACATGTTTGGCGGTGCGGTTGTCAAAACCGACGTCCGTGAGGACAGCACAGAATGCATCACCATCAAGCCCGGTGTTCCTTTATTCAAGAATCTCGACCTCGAGCAACAGGTATTGCTGACGCACGGCGATGCGGTGACGCGCGTCGCGCAAGGCTTTGATACAGTCGCTCGGTCAGATGGCTGCATCGCTGCTATCGTCAATAAAGACCGTGCGCTCTATGGCGTCCAATTCCATCCCGAAGTCGGCCGCACAGAACATGGTACGCAAATGTTGCGAAATTTCTTGTACGAAATCGCTGGCTGCAAGGGGACGTACACAATAGAAGATCGACGAACCACAGCAGAACGTCAAATCCTTGATTATGTTGGTGACGAAAAGGTACTTGCTCTCCTTAGCGGCGGTGTGGATTCAACCGTACTTGCGGCACTACTTCTCAAAACACTGGGTCCATCCAGGATTCATGCACTGCATGTCAATAATGGTTTCATGCGTAGCGGTGAAAGTGCAAAGGTGCATGCGGCACTCTCTGAGTTAGGTCTGCAGATGCATACTGTTGACGCGTCGCAAGAATTCTACAATAGTCGTACCGTCGTCGATGGCAGAATGACCGCGCGTCTGTGCGAAACCATTGCCCCTGAGGATAAGAGAGTTATCATAGGCAATGAATTCGTCCAGGTCTTCAATCGCGAGCAACAACGACTCAACCTTGAGACATCGAGATTGTACCTGGCGCAAGGCACGTTACGTCCAGATCTTATCGAAAGTGCATCTGCGCTCGCAAGCGGCAAGGCAAACAAAATAAAAACACATCATAATGATACTCCCCTCGTACGGGAATTGAGGGCGCAGGGTCGCGTCCTTGAACCCCTCAAGGATCTTCACAAAGACGAAGTGCGTGCGCTTGGTGAGGCACTCGGTCTTTCACATGACTTTGTGTGGCGGCAACCCTTTCCCGGCCCAGGTCTTGCCGTGCGTACTCTGTGTGCGGATACGCCATACATGACTGCGGACTTCCACGATGTGCATCATGGTCTTCAACGGTACTGTGGCAACGGCGTGGCGTCTGCGCTGCTTCCTGTCAGGACCGTTGGCGTGCAGGGTGACGAGAGGTCGTACAAATATGTCGTCGCGCTCAGCGGTCATTCCGACTGGCCTGCGCTTTTCGAGCTCGCAAAGCAGCTGCCGAAACGGTTCCCTGTCAATCGTGTCGTCCACATGTTCGGTGAGGAAGAACGCGGTCCTGTGACCACGATCACACCCACCTATCTGACGCCTGAACCCATCGGCCAATTGCGGCAGGCGGATGACGTCGTCAACACGCTTCTTCAGCGCTACGGGTTGATGCGTTCGCTCAGTCAAGTGCCTGTCATATCGGTGCCATTGCCTTTCGGAACCCCGGGCGCACGGACAATCGCGATTCGCACGTTCATTACAGACGACTTCATGACGGGTGTGGCGGCGCGGCCTGGCAAAGAAATGCCGCACGAATGTCTTGATGAGATGGTGCGCGGCATCCTGCGCGTGCCTGGCATTTCCCGCGTGCTGTATGACATGACCGGCAAGCCGCCTGGCACGACCGAATGGGAATGATTAGCGCAGTCGCAGTGCGTCGCCGACGTTGATGCTTTTTGCCATCCCCGCCGGCAGCTCGATGACGTGGGTCGCTTGTTTTTTTGGCGTGTAGAACGTGAATGGCTTGAAGTTTCTCTTGATCTCCACGATCCTGTTCTTCTGCACGAACAGGACGTCGGTGCTGCCGAACACGAACATGTTGTGGAGCGCGATGATCCTGGGTGTTTTGAACGAGAACATGACGGGGTGCGGCGTCTGGAACATGAGGCCGATGAAGGGGTTGACGCGGGCACAAGGACAGCGCTTGTTGCGTCCGATGACGATATCCATGATGATGTCATCTTCGTCGCACAATATAAACTTTCTTCACTACCGCAGAATCAGCGCCCGATGCCTTTGTAGAGCATGCCGTTTCTGAGAATGGCGTCCTTGTCGAGGAAGTTGCGGCCGTCGATGACTGCTTTGATGCCTGCTTTGGCGGCGAGTTCATAGTTCATCTGCAGGAATTCGCGGTGGTTGGCGCACACCACGATGATCTCGCTCTTGCCGATGCATTCGTTGAGGCTCGTGACACTGTTATGCGTGGTCGCGTGCGGGTCGAAGACGACGAGCTGAGCGCCGCGTTCCTTGAGCAAGTGCATGATCTCGAACGCCGGGCTCTCGCGCGTGTCGTCGACGTTGCCCTTGTACGTGACGCCGAGGATCCCGATGCGCGTGCCTTTGATGCTTTTGCCGAGCTTGTTGAGCACGTCATTCACCATGTCGACCGTGTAGAGCGGCATGTCGTTGTTGATCTTGCGCGCGAGCGAGAGGAATTGGTGGTCGAAGCCGTAGCTCTTGGCCTTCTCGATGAGGTAGTACGGGTCGACCGCGATGCAGTGGCCGCCCACGCCGCAGCCAGGATAGTGCGCGAGGAACGAGAAAGGTTTCGTGCTCGCGCCTCGGATGACCTCGATGATGTCGATGCCTGCCTTGTCGAAGCTGCGCGCCATCTCGTTCATGAACGCGATGTTGACGTCGCGGAAGGTGTTCTCCATGATCTTCACGGCTTCCGCTGCCTTGACGGACTTGAGCGGCGTGATCTCGGCGTCGATGATGCTGCGGTAGAACTGCGCGCAGCGCTCGGTGCTCGACGCGTCGATGCCGCCGCACACGCGCGGTATGTTGCCCACGTGCCATTTCTGGTTGCCTGGATCGATGCGTTCCGGACAGTGCGCGACGCCGAAGTCGGTGCCTGCCCGTAGGCCTGACTTCTGGAGGAGCGGCACGCAGATCTCTTCCACCGTGCCTGGATAGATCGTGCTTTCGATGACGACGAGCTGGCCTTTCTTGAGGTGCGGCGCGATCGCTTCGCACGCCTTGCGCACCGGCGTGAGGTCAGGATGGTGCAGTTCATCGACAGGGGTGGGTACGCACACGACGATGACGTCCGCTGTCGCGATGGCGTCAGGACTCACGTCTGCCTTGAGGACGCCTTTGACGCCGGCGACCGCATGCTCGAGCGCGGCGTCCTTGATGTGGCTGACGCCGCGGTTGACCTTGTCGACGATCTCTTCGTTGATGTCAAGACCCGTCGTCTTGTGGCCTTTGCGCGCGCACAAACACGCGAGCGGCAGGCCGACGTAGCCGAGCCCGATGATGACGACATTCATGTTGTTTTGCCGCAATTCCTGCTTTAATAAGACTTGTGAATCGGTTTGTCGAGGAGACAAAGAATTAGTTTCTATATAAAACAATATTTTGGTTTGGACAACCAAGATGAGTTTAAGTATGCACTGCGCTCGTGGTTCTCCATGAGCTATGTTGTCATCATCCGTGGACCCGCCGGGGTGGGCAAGTCAGCGGTATCCAGAAAGGTCGCCACCGCACTGAAGGGGAAACGATTCTCATTCGATACGATCCTGCGAAGGCACGGCCTCGACATCATTGATGGCGAAGGGATCCCCACAAGGAATTTCATCAAAGCAAACAACATCATCATGCCGCTGCTCGAACGACAACTCCGCAAAGGACCTGTCATCTTGGATGGGTGCTTCTATCGTGATGAGCAGGTCAAGAACATCAGACAACGTATGGCATGCCAATTGTTCATCTTCTCATTGCATGCGCCGTTGGATGAATGTGTGCGACGGAACAACATGCGTGCACGGAAGATGACTGTCGCGGCTGTCGCTGCCGTGCACGCTCTTGCATCACGCAAGAACCATGGCGTGTCGATAGACACTGTGGGGAAATCCGTCGATACTGTCACACGAGAGATCACGGCCCGCATCAGATCTATGCCTTCACTGCGTCTGCCACGTTGAGCACGATGATTCCTAGGATGCTGGCACTCACGCCGATGAGGCCCTCCAATGAATATTCACGCAACACGATCAGCGCGAAGATGGTGACAGGGATGATCTCGCCGTTGGTCAAGAGTGCGAGTATGACGTTCTTGACGGACGACGTGGTTTGCGTCAGACCGAACGCCCGTAGCATGAAGAACGACGCGATGACGAGAGAAAAACCTCCGACAATCGGTGCTGTTTGTGGTTGTAGCGCGGCGATGCTTGACGGATGCACTGCGAGCATCAGCAACGCCACACCAAGCGAGCCCACGCCCGACCACACCAGCGTCGTGTATTCATCATGCCGACGTACCACCCTTGCGCGCATCCAGAAAAACGCGAGCAGCCCCCACGAAATCATGACACTTATGCCTTCTACAAGCAAGAGCATGTTGAGCTGGAACGTCGCGATGAAGGACGTCAGTCCTCCAGAGCCACCCACTGCCGCGAAGAAGACGCCGGCACAGCCCAGCGCCAGGCCTGCAAGGAGCCAGACGAGTTTTCTTCCTGTGTATGACACCTTGTAAACAATGGCATTCACCACGATGAACACGATGCTCGAGAGCGCGACGAATGGGTACACGATGATGAGTTGATTTTCCGCCAGCGCTGCGAGCACGATCCATGTCCCGAGCGACCCTACAATGCCGGCACACAGCGCATCCAGCGACCACCGTAGCCGTCGTCGGCCGATCGCGAAGATCACCAAAACGCCTACGAAGAACGCTGCCTGGACGATGGTGTTCGCCGCGTAGATGTCGCTCGCGCTTGAGAATTTATTCGCGATCCCAAATACTCCATAGAAAAACAGACCGATGAGGCCGTTGATGATCCAATTCATCATCCCCTCATACGCCGCGCAGTATTAAAATCATTCCTTGTCTATTTCAGTTTTGTTCCCAACGCCTTCTCGAACTTCTTAAGGGGTAGTGTGTTGATCACGTCTTTTGCTTCAAGCCAGCCCCTGCGTGCTGTCGCGACGCCGTACTCGTGGTAGTGCAGCTGGTCAGGATGATGGCTGTCGGTGCCCACCACGAACCTGCAGCCCAACTCTTTCGCCTTGCGGCAGAGGAAGTCAGGCAGGTCGAGGCGCGGCGGGTTGCTGTTGATCTCGAGCAGCACGCCGTTCTCTTTCGCTGCCTTGAACACTGCGTCGACGTCAAACTTCAGTGGCGGGCGCTGGTTGATGAGGCGTCCTGTCGGATGGCCTAGGATCGTGACGTGCTCGTTCTCGAGCGCGCTCAAGATGCGTTTGGTCATCTTCTGCTCTTCCATCGTGAAGCCGGAATGCACGCTGGCGACCACGATGTCGAGCTGCGCGAGGAGCTTGTCGCTGTAGTCCAGCGAGCCGTCGGTGAGGATGTCCACCTCGCTGCCGACGAATATCTTGATGTCCTTGTGCTTTTTCTGCAGCGCGCGGATCTCCGCGATGTACTTGAGCAGGCGTTTCTCATCCATACCGTTCGCTTGCACCTCACTCTTGGAATGGTCGGTGATTGCGATGTACTGATAGCCGAGCGCGCGCGCTGCCCGCACCATCGTCTCAGGTGTGGTGGCGCCGTCGCTCCAGATCGTGTGCATGTGCAAGTCGCCCTTGAGCGTTCCGTACGGAATGAGGTCTGGTGTGTGTTTGAGCTCGAGCTCGCCGCTGTTCTCGCGCATCTCAGGATCGACAAAGGGAAGGCCGAGCCGCTTGTAGATTTCGTGCTCGTCCTTGCCGCACACGTACTTTTTCCCTTTGAGCGTGAAGAGCCCGTACTCGTTGAGCGTCAATCCCTTCTTGAGCGCGGCTTGCCGCACGCGCACGTTATGGTCGACGCTGCCAGTGAAATACTGCAACGCCGCGCCGAAACTTTTCTGCGGCACCACGCGCAGGTCCGCAGTGAGGCCCTCTTCAAGGATGACGCTCGACTTCGTGTCGCCCTTGCCTGTGATCTTGACGACGTTCGGCAGCGACGTGAACGCCTGCATGGCGGCTTTGGAGTCCTTCGCGATCGCGAGGATGTCGATGTCCTTGACCGTCTCCCTGCGGCGTCGCACGCTGCCACCGATCACGACAGCCGAGACACCCTTGACCTTTTTGAGGATGGCTTCGATCTCGCGCGCAATGGGCAGCGCGACGCCAAGGAGCTGGCGTTCCTGCCCTTTACGCCGGAGCTTGACTCCCTCGAGGATCTCCTGTTCGCTCTTGACGCCAAAACCTTTGAGCTTCTGTATCTTGCCGGCAGACGCTGCCTTCTCCAGCTCGTCGAGCGTCTTTATCTTGAGCTTCGCGTAGAGCACCTTGACGCTCTTGGGCCCGACGCCGCGCACTGTCATCAAGTCGACGATGCCCTTGGGCAGCTGCTTGCGCGTGCGCTCGAGCTCATCGAACGTGCCTTTTTCGAGGAACTGCACTGCCTTGCTCGCAATGCCTTGTCCCACGCTAGGGATTTCCATGAGCGCGTCGATGCCGCCCTTTGCATAGATGTCCTTGATGTCGTCCTTGAGCGTCTCGATCGTGCGAGCAGCCTTGCGCAGCGCGATGGGCTTCCACGCGACGCCTTGGATGTCCTGCAGGTCGGCGAGTTCGTACAGCAGTGCGGCGAACCGTTGGTTGTTCATGCGATGAATGCTTCTGCTTTCTTGAGCACGTCCTGGCTGTTCTTGAAGCTCAGGCGCTTGAGCGCGGACTCGTAGCCGAGCCAGATGTAGCCGATGTGCTCTTTGGAGAGCGTGACGTCCTGTTGCCTGGTCTCGGCGACGAAATAGATGACGTCCTTGCTGATAGTCTCGTTGTCGCGCGTGAAAAAATAGTGCACGGTGTCCTGGAAGCCCTCGACGAACCTGATATCGGTGATGCCGGTCTCTTCCTTGATCTCGCGCCGCGCGGTCTCGACTGGCTGCTCGCCTTTCTCGATCTTGCCTTTCGGGAAGTCCCAGTGCGGCTTGACGTAGTTGTAGTGCAGGAGCAGGTATTTGCGTTCGCCCTCCACGACGCGGAAGATGACGCCGCCTGCGCTGACCTCTTTTGCCATGCTGTTCCGATGACAGGGACGGTTATTAATGTTTTGCGAACCCCAACCGCGTGGGCACCATGATATGGTCTTGCAAGCATGTGCTGCAGTGTGGTAATCGTTAAAAGACGATTCCCTCGCAGCGCACACTATGCAAAGAGGGCAGTGGCAGAGAATCAAAGCGGACATGCGCGAGCGACACTACAGCACCATCCCGTTCGGGCTGGACACGGACGCGATCCTGCACGCCCGTGAGGCGTTCCTTCAATTCCTCACGCTCCCACGCAACGTCAAGGACCCGCTCTGCTATTCCCTCAAGAACGACGGCGGGGGCTTGGTCGGCTACAAGTTCAGCACGCCCACGAAAGGCGAGACCGACGCGAAAGAACACTTCCATTATCACGCGTCATTGGAAGACCTCGCTTCGCTCGAGGCATGTCCTGACCTTGGCGTCGTGGTCGGCAAGTACGTCCAGGACGACGGCGTGCACAAGAAAGGCGACGACCTCTACCAGCGGCTCACGCCCTTCGAGGCGCAACGGCGTGTCGTTGATGCCCTGCGTCATGGTGGTGTGCAGGCACGGACGTTCCTCGATGCGGCAGCGGTCGTGCACAAAGCAGCCACCCGCACGATCACGGACCTTGCGGCCGAGATCGAGCATGACCTTCCTGGTTTTTCGGCGGCGATGTTCCCGGGCGGCGATCCGTACTTCTTTTTGCGCTTCATCGCGTACCATCCTGCTGCGACGCTGGGCAAACCCCACTACGACCGAGGCTGCATCACGCTCGCCATCGACGAGAGCGGTCCTGGACTGCGCATCGGCCGCGACAAGGATTCCATCGCGCTCGTCAAGGAACGCCTGCCTGGCGAGGCGTTGATCTTCGTGAGCCTCGGCCTCAAGGAACGCATGGCCGCGCTCGGGCTCGAGCCTGCATGGCATGACATCGTGCGCGTGGACGGGGCCCCGTACGTCGCGCCTGACATCGCGCGCACGTCCATGGTGTTCTTCGCCGACCTCAAAGAGAAATTCGACCGTCCGTACGCCGAAACGCACCCGGACAAGTGATCAGCGTTTTGTGATGGATCAGCGTTGTGCGAGAAGCTCGTTCCACACGTCCTGGTTCGGGTAAATCCTGCCGTCGATGAGCTTCTCGACGGGCGGGAAGAGCGGGCTGGGCATCGTGGTCGGGTCCATCCATTGCAGGTCGGTCGATTCGTCCCCTGCGACAGGCTCGCCCGACGCCCATTGCGCCGCGACGAAGAGCGTGATGTAATGCTTGCCTTCAGGCATGATATCATTGGTGACGCCGATGAGCCGGCAGTCCTTGATGGCGATCCTGGCCTCTTCTTCTGCCTCGCGCATCGCGGTCTGGTGCGGCTCCTCACCGTGCTCCATGTGGCCGCCGAGGAACGACCACTTGCCCGCGCCATGCGCGCCCCTGCGACGGTGCATCAACACCTTGTCGCCCTTGAAAATGACGACGCCCACACCCACTTTCGGCCTCTCACCCATGCGGTTGCGGTTTCAGTTACCGATTATATGTTTTGTGCTTCCCCACAAGCGTGAATGATAACGGCCGGCCGTAACCATCATAGCACGCGATCGTGGAGGGCAGGTACGGGTGTGCGATGATGAAGTTGGGCATGCTGTACTTGTTGAAGAACCGCTTGTCAGCCGCGCTCGGAAGGTTGTCGTGGCTCGGATGGCTGTGCACCGTGCCTCGCGCGCCAGCAGTCACGGGCGTGTCGATGTGCATGGTGGCGCTGCGCTCCGTCGCCTCGAAGTGCTGGTAGATGATGTGGGTCAAGTACAGCGTCTTGTCGCGTATGCTGCCGCCAAGCAGCGCGCTGAACTCGTTCGGGTGCGCGCGCCGCGCGAACCCCACGACCTGCGTGGTGGCGTCCTGCGTGAGCACGATCCGTCCGAACTGCTCGAGCCCGAACATCCTGCCGAGCAGCCGCGTGATGAATCCCATGCACCGAACGAGCGGGCGCGCCTATTTATGCCCGTCGGTGAGCTCGTCGTCGTACAGCACGCGTTTGTTGCGGCCTTCCTTGACCTCGATGCCGATCAGGAGTTCGTCAAGCCAGACGAAACCCGCATCTTTCTTGGTGAGCTTGTATTTGCGCAGGTAGCGTACTTCGATGTCCGACACGTTCTTGATGAACGCGATCTTCTCTTCTTGTGCCTCGTCCCACATCCGCTTGAGCCATTGTTGTACCATGGCATCGTCGATGACGTCATCCTTGACATGGTTTGCGCAGGCATGTCGTGTGGGAAGTGGAGGGCGTCAACCGTTCGTCAAGGCGTAAAACACCAATGCCTTGCTGATAAACACTGCGGCGAAAGAATCACGCTTTGTCCTGTGAGAATTTCCGGCTTTGTTCGACAAGCCAGTCCTTAAGCACGACCATCGCGCGCACGTCATCCTCGTTATAATCAACGATTTTCTGCAGCACGTTCTCGTCCTGCGCCTGCTGGAACTCCTCGTAGAGCGCCATGGATTCCTTGGCATTCATGCCCTCCCGCCACGTCGCGCCAAGCGCCTTGCCGAACTCCTTGAGCCGGAACGTGGAGGTGGCGGGCGCCACGCAACGCCTGCACACCTGCAACAAGTCGGTCATGCGGTTCGTGATGGCCTTGGCGATCGCAGGGTCGAGACGGTAGCGCGCCACAAGCTCCTTGATCGCGGTCTTCTCGTACGCCGCGTAATGGAAGATCGGCGCGTCAGGATGCTGCTGCAGGAGTGCGAGCGCTCTCTTGAACATCTTCCCCTCCTCTTTGGGCGTCTTTGCGACGAACGAATGGAAGGCGTCCTTGCCGGCCGTGCGCTCGAGGATGCCCACGACATATTCGCGCTTGACGCCGTCCACCTCGACACCTTCAAAATCGAGATAGAGCTCGGTGGCCGCATCAGGAAGACGGGCGGGCTGCAGCAAGAACGATTCGCCGCGCTTGTACGCCTGCGCGCACTTGCGCAACTGCTCGAGCTTGGTGTCAGGGATGCCCTCGACAGGTCCCCTGGCCTGCGCGAGTCGTGCTGCGGTGGTGATGCCTGCCTGCCGCAGGAGTGTCTGTTTGTCCGTGCCCACGTTCGCCACGAGACTGATGTCGTCGATTTCCTTGGCCTTCCTGAGGCAGGACCCGATCCAGGGCTCCTCGCAGTTCTTCACGTTCGGAGGCGGGACGAGCGTGCCGTCCATGATTGTTTGGATGACATGAATTGCGGCCATGAGCTTCTTCTCATACTCCTTGAACGCGAACTTGGTCTCTTTCGCGGTGCCGTCCTCGTTGCGCGTGACGATCGAGAACTGCAGCGGCTCGTAGCCCTGCAGCCTGCTCAACAACAAATGGTATATGGTAGCCTGCAGGACGTGCTCCTCCTTGACCTCACGTGACGACTTCACTTCCTGCACGACGTAATGGAACTTGCCGAACACGGACTTGTGCGTCGTCTTCTTGAAAAGCACGTCAGGAATGCCTTCAAGCGCGAGCTCGTCGTCCACGAGCGGCATGCCTGCGATGAGCGGCGCGCCTTGCGCGAGCAACTCTTTCGTCTTCGCGAACCCGTCGTCGATGCCGCGAAAGTCAACATGGGACGCCGTGCCCAGCGTGCCCGTGTACGCCTGCTCGAATGCGACACCCAAACGCATGATCTGCTGCGTGAAGGCAGAATACGGCTCCTTCTCTGCCTGCGGCGCGAAGAGCTCGCACCACACCATGAACGGCTCGCGTGCGAGCCAGTACACCATCTGCGCAGTGATACGACGGGGCATAACGATACGTCATCCGACGCGCTTTAAAAACCTTGACTAGGACTCCTCTTCCTCATACACGTCGTTCTGGTTCACCGGCGGCTTGCCGCGCTGGCTCAAGAGCCACGCGACGCAGCCCACAAGGATGCCCGCGATCGTGGCCGCGAGAACGATGTTGGCAACTGTGGGCGAGAACAAGGGAGGCTCCTTCTGGGAGACATTCGTTGGTGACGCGGTTTTTTGGGTGACTGGCGGCGCTGTTTGCGTCACGTTCTTCGGAGGCGTGGGCGTCCGTGCGGGCGGCACTGGACGCCTGGACGGCGTGCCGACCGTGATCGTCACGTTGTCTTCTTGCGTGAACTGTTCGCCGTACTCTGACGCGTAGGACAGCTCGACAAGGACGGCGACCGTCGTGTCATTGGATGGTACGCCGAATTCCTGGCTGTAGAATTCCTCGTTCTCACCGAGCGCGAGGTCTGTCGTGAAGCCGCCAGGAGGAAGCGTCAGGTTCTGCGCGCTGACACGCACGCTGACGTTGCGCAACGTCGCGTCCTGGCCGTTCTCCACCTCGAGGATGAGGCTGGCCGTCGCGCCGTTCTGGATGGTGTGCCGTCCGAACGTCTTGAGCGTGACGCGCGGGGGCAGCACGCGGAACACCGTCGTGTAGTCGATCGACGCCGTCTCGCTAAGCGCGCTGCGCATGCCCTTGATGCGCAACGTGTGGTTGCCACTGCGCGTCAGGTTCATCGTGAACGCCGTGCTCGTGCTTTTGCCCGCACCCAATGTCTCGTCGAAGACGATCGTGCCATTGAGCGGCAAGGGCGCACTGAGCGTGCCTTTGAGCGTCGTGGTGCTCTGTCCGAACGTGTTGTTGAGGTTGATGGTGCCGCGCACGCGCTGGCCGACCCTGCCTGTCGCGTTCGCGAACGAGAGCCACATAGGGCTGCCCTTGCTCTCGATCGTGAGCCCTGGCCCGAGCGTCACCACCCGCTTGCGTCCGTCGGTGAAGTTGGCGATGCCGCGCAACACCAGCTTCGTGGCGTTGAGCGAACGCATCGTGAGGTCGCACGTGAAGAGCTCGTCGACTCGCAACATGCCGGTGTATGCAAGTGTGCTGTCGGTTGCGACACACGGCCCGCGCAGCGTCTCGACCTCGAAGCCCGCGGTGTTGACCGTGAAGTCAAGGTCGGTGATGGCAATCGAGCCGGTGTTGCGCACGCCTATGGCGACGTCCGTCGTCTCGCCCACGAAGAGGACCTTGGGCTCCACTGTCGTCGTGATGGCGACCTTCGCGAGGTCTGCCGTGATCTTGAGCCAGTAGGTATACGGCGTCGTCTTGAGCGTCTTGTTGAACGCGGCCTCGAGCGTGGTGTTCGTGAAGCACACCTGGTAGTTGTAGAAGTGCGTGCAGTCATGCAGGTGCATGTCCTGTGTGATGTTGCCGAACCGCACGTAGATGAAGTCCTCGTCGATCTCCTCGCGCTGGATGATGGACATGTCGAACCCATCCACCGTCCAGTTCTCGCCTGCGAGCTTCTTGTACGTGCCTACGCTGGCGTTGAGCGCACTCACGCTGGCGGCGAACACGCATACGGCTGCGACCATTAGGAACAGACGAACCAGCACACCTCTCTTCATGCCCTGCTTCTTCGTCGGCGGGTATAAAAACATTGTGCCGGCATAAGTTATTTATAGGCGTACCACTCCCGGGTGAAGTATGGATACGGACGTCCGCCAAAAAGAGATCTCGCGCGACCTCGATGACTACATCGCGTCCAAGCGCAAGGGCGGCGGACTGTTCGGACTCTTCAGCAAAGGGGAACAAATGACCGTGAGCACGCACCCGCACGTCAAGCCGTACGAGGAAACGCCTGCGCAGCCCGTCCAGGAACAGGTCACGCAGACCGTCGAGGAACAGGACACCATGGAAGAAACCACAGAACAAAAAAAGGGATGGTTCTCGCGCTGGTTCTCGGACGAGAACGCGCAACAGCAATCCGTACAAGAGACCGTCGTCGAAGCAGCGCCTGTCGCCGACGACGACCTCAAGGAAGTCGCACGCATCTCACTCTCCTTCCTCAAGATGGCGGACCCCGAAGCGCTCGCGCAGATCAAGGCATCGCCGGACTTCGACAAGTTCAAGGAGATCCTGCGCCGACGCAACATCATCAAGTGAGTGTTGTTTTCATTCTTCGACGTCCATCTATTCTCCTTAGAATATTCCCTGTCCTACTCGTCGTTCCCGTTTCAGATCCCTGAGAAGAATGCGCCGAGCATGATGCCGAGCAGGCTTTGGAAGATGAAGAACATCACGATCGAGATGATGATGAAGACAGGCACGTACCTGATGCCGCTTTTCACGTTGCCTTTCTGGATCGTGCTGATGATCATGGATGAGAAGAGGCTCACGACGCCGAGCGAGAGGTAGCTGAACTTGGTGAAGTCGTCGGGCGTGATGGCCACGGCGCTGAAGCTCAGCGGCAGCGTCGACGACTGGCTCAGGGCGCCGGTGAGTTGCGTGATGAACTTGCCGAGGATGATGAGCAGTTGCTTGGCGAGCGCGAAAAGGCCTGGCGCGATGGCCATGACGACGAAGCTGATGAAGATGACGTATCCCAAGGTGGTCGCCACCATCTCCTCCTTGAGCTTCTTGGTCTCGCGCAGGTTATCGACGACGCGGTCGATGATGTACGACACCTCGCCCCCGCCGCGCAGTCCTTCCACGATGAGCGCGAAGCTGCGGCTCAGCACGTTGCTGTCATACTTGCGTGCGAGCTCGGTGAGCGCCTCCTCGACGTCTTGGCCTGTCATGGCGCGTTTCGCCGCGATGCGCACCTCGGCCGCGAGCACGGTGAATTGCGGCTTGATGGCGAAGAAGAGCGCACGGTCGAAACTCATGCCTGCCTTGAGGTTCTCGCTCACGAACTGCAGGAAGTCGACAAGCACTGCCTCCATCTGCGACGTGCGCTTGAAGATGCGCAAGTCCAGCCAGACGTAGATGAGCGACATGAACAGGTAGCTGATGACCAGCGCGACGACTGCGAAACTCACGAACGTGAGCGCGAAGAACGTGGCCGAGCGGCCCAGCGCGCTGAAGCCTGCCGTGAGCCCGCGGATGTACGGGTACGCGATGAACGCGTACAGCACGAACGTGATGATGATGCCCAGCGCGAAGAGCTGGCCGAAGAGGCCGTACGGTATCTCCGGGATGCCGGCGAGCTGCATGTAGCTGCGGATGCGCGGGCGGAACTTCTGCGGGATGAACGCCTTGCCGAAATTCTGCAGGAGGGAGAATGCCATGGTTCAGAGGTTGATCTGTGGTCGTATGGTCTTGAACAGGGAGAGGAACATGTACTGCACGAACATGAACGCGAAGAGCACGATGACGAGGTGGTTGAAGGTGAGGACGATGCCCAGGAAGCCGCTGAAGGCGACGAAGAGCGTGACGCCAAGCGAGGGGATGACGATGGCGCCCAGCATGTAGAGCAGCGAGATCGTGCTAAGCTTCTTGCCATAGCGTTCCACCTCGATGATCTGGGCGGAGGCGATCTCGTTGAGGATGCTCTTGAGCGAGTCCGTCACGTCAACGCCGGAGCGCAGCGCGGCGTTGACCTGCCAGAGGATCTGGCGGAACTCCTTGGACGGGCTGATGTCCGCGGCGGTCGTGAGCGCCTGCTCGATGGGCGTGCCGAGCTCGATGTCGTCGACGATCTCACGCATGTACTTGCTCGTCGTGCCAAAACCACCGTTCGCCGCGTCGATGAGCGCCTGGTAGAAGGGCACGCCGCTCTGCAGCTTGATGAGCAGGTAGCGCCCGACGAAGAGCACGTCGCGGTTCAACAATTTCTGTTGCTTGCTGATGTAGACGTGCACTGTCGCCATGAAGAACATGAACGCGCCAAGCCAGCACACGATGAAGAAGAGCAGCGTGATGAGCAGGTTCTGGCCGCGAAAGAGCGGGCCGCGCGTCTTGTCGATCACGACAAAGAGCAAGAACGAGAGCCCGAAGGCGAACATGGTCGAGAGCGTGAGCGTGCGCTTGATGAACGTCTCGACGTTCACGTTCATGCGCGCCATGCGTAGATGACGTCGCAGTCCCGGCTGGGTTCGCGCGAGGACGCTGACGAGCGGGCTTGCCACCTACATCACCTCTTGGCCTCGTCGATGAGCTTCTGGATGTCCGCGACCTTGAAGTCCTTGTTCGTGTAGTAATGCGCGAAGATGTAGCCGATCGTCTGGATGTCCGCGCCCTCGATCTTCTGCAGGCGCCTCAGGATCTCGACCTTGTTCTTGAGGTTCGCGTTGATCTCGGCAGGCTTGAGACCAGTGTAGAGCCCGATCTTCTTGAAGAGCGAGTCCGGCTCGGCGATCTTCTTCACCACGTCCTTCTGCGCGTCGAGCTGGTAGATGACGCGCGCGTCACCGCCAGGCGTCATCTCGGCGAGCTGCAGTGCGCGACGGAAGCCTGTACGCCTGTTGCGGTTCATCACGAGGATCACGCCCAAGGTGGGCAGCACCGCTTTTGGCACGTCGATGGGTTCGTGCGTGAGACGCTGCACGGTCTCGTCCGCGTTGTTGGCGTGGATGGTCGCGTACACGGAATGGCCTGTCTGCATGGCCTCGAAGAGCACGAGCGCCTCCTGCTTGCGACGGATCTCGCCAACGACGATGCGGTCCGGACGCATGCGCAGGCTGTTGACGACGAGATCGAGCATGGTGACCGCGCCCTTGCCTTCGGGGTTGGGCAGGCGCGTCTCGAGCGGCACCCAGTGCATGAACGAGGGCAGCACGACCTCGCGCGTGTCCTCGATGCTGATGATGCGCTGATTCGGCGGGAAGAACGTCATGACGACGTTGAGCGCGCTCGTCTTGCCAGAACCCGTGCCGCCGGAGATCAGCACGCTGAGCTCGTTCTCGACGCACAGCCAGATCATGGCAGCGACCTCGACTGAGAGCGTGTTCTTGTTGAGGAAGTCCGCGATCGTCCAGGGCTTCTCCGCGAACTTGCGGATGGTGATCGTGTTGCCCTTGGTCGAGATCGGGTTGAGCGTGGCGTTGACACGGTCGCCTGTCTTGAGGCTCGCGTCCATGAGCGGGTTGAGCAGCGTGATGTCCTTGCCCACCTCGCGGCCGATGACGGTCGCGTAATGCCTGATCTTGGACTCGCGCGGCACGGTCACGCTCGTCTTGAGCCAGCCATGCTTGCGGTGATAGACCCACACGGGTTCTGTCGCGCCGTTGATGACGATTTCTTCAAGGCCTGCGTCCTTGAGCATGGGTTCGAGGTCGCCAAAGCCGATGTTCTGCTGGATGAGGTAGTTGAGCAGCGTGTCGTACGTCTTGCGATCGACAGAAGGGAAGTACTTCTTGAGGATGCCGCCGATCTCGCGCTCGAAGCCCTTGCGGATGCTCTCCGAGATGCCGCCGAGTTTTTCCACGTCGAGTTCGGCCGTGCCCTGCACTTCGACGTTCACGATGAACTCCTCCCTGATCTTGTCCAGGATGATCTTGGTCGCAGGACTGATCGAGAACGCGCTGAGCCTGTAGATGTTGACGAATTCGGCCGGGTCTTCGACTACCTCGACCGTGAATGTGACGCCTGCACTGGCCACAGTGTACTTGTCGATGACGCGTGGTGCACTCACCACATGGATTCACCTCGTTTTTATGTCTTTGTTACGCTCAGCAGCGCGCTCACGTAGAGCGATTTCAGGTGCTGGTAGAGCAGCGTCGCGCCCGGATGGTCGCGCACCGTCTCGTTATAGCGATCGTAAAAGCGCTGCAAGGCAGCCCTGCGCATGTAGACATCAGGATAGGACCCGAGCTCCTGCGCCTGGTGCAACAAGTCCGCCTGCTCCCTGATGACCGAGACCTCGAACACGCGGTCCTGCGGGATCGGGCCAAGCGAGCCGAACACGTCGGCCACGTTGAGCGCGACATCCCAGCGGCCCTGCTTCGCCGCCTCATGCCACATCTGGATGACCTCGACCCACTGCTCGTCAGGGACCGACGGGATGGTGGCGTCCTGCTGCGGTGCGCGTGGCGCTTGCCGCACCGGCACCACGGCGTGATTGCGCGGTATCGGTCGTGAAGGTTGTGGTGGCCGTGCGATCGGTCGTTCTTTGAGCGGGACTTGCATCACCGGCAGCGCAGGAGGCATCTCCTCTGCACGTGGACGTGTCATTGTCAAGACAGGTCGTTCGAATGTTGCCGCGACGTCTTTAGCAGACGCGAGCGTTGGCATGAGTTGTTCTTGTAACGGGGGCGGGCTGGGTGCGCGTTCGGGCGCAGGAGCCCGCTCGCTCACGACCATCTGTGGCGGCTCCTCACGTGGCGGTACAGGGATCGCAAACCCGTGCTTCGGGTGCTTTGCATGCTTGCCTTTGAGCGCGTCCATGCCGCCGAAATATTGCGCGCGCACGAAGTCGAAAAGAACGTTTGGTTCTGGGTGCGCTGCGTGCTGTTCCTTGTAGAGCTCGTAGACGCGCGCCAGCATGCGACGCAATTTTTCCTTGTCGGACAAGCGCGAGAGCGTCATGGCCCTGCGCAGCAGGTGCGCCTGCGCGCTGATTGCCGCGTAGCGTTGCGCATGGGCGCTCGGGACGTACTGCAACGCGACGAGCGCGTCGTAGGCCGCGAGCGCGTCCTGCCAGCGCTTGCCACGCAGCGCGTCCTCGAACTCCTTGAGGCCTTCCGCGAACGCGTCCTTTTGTGCGTGCGAGACAGGGGTCACGGGCCGTTGTGTCTGTTGCAAGAGCTCGGTGTAGATCGCGACGAGCTTGCGCTGCAATGGCGCCTTGCGCTCGACGAACCCTTTGGGCAATTGCGAGAACAACGCGACCGCCTGGTTGTACGCGTCGTGCGCGCCTGCCATGTCGCCTTTGAGCAGCAGCATGTCCGCGCCCTTCGCTGCGTCCTCGACGCGCGCGAGCGCGCTGCCAAGGCCGTCTTTCGCTATCGTGAGCTCGAGCTCGCTGATGCGCCGCGCGTAGACAAGGAGTCTCTTCTGCGCCTCCACCTTCTTCTCGAAGAATTCGTTGGGGATGCCGAGATAGACGCGCTTGGCCATCTCGTAGAGCTTGGTCGCGTCAGCATGGTCACGCTTGCCGATGCTCGCGTCGATGCGCGCCTGCAGCGTGCCGAGCAATTCCAGCTTCTGCTGGAGGTCCTTGCGCGCGATCTCGATGTGCATGTTCACGATGCGCTCATACGTGGGCAACATCCTGTGCTCGAGCTCGACCGTCTTCTCCGCGAAGAGCGGTGGCAACGCCTTCTTCGCGGCCTCGAGCTGCTCGTAGAGCGTGTACGCGCGCTGCACGTCCTTGTCCGCGATCGTCTTCTCGATCATGTCCATCAGTTGCTGCACGCGACCAAGCTGCGTCTCCCAGTCCTTGCTGGAGCGCGCGAGTTCCATGTCGAGCAGCGTCTGCTGCGCTTGGGAGAGGAGCGGCGTGAGGCCCAGGCGCAACTCCGACGCCTCGACCGTGAGGCGGTTGAACGCGTCGTTGGCCGCGTTGAACGCTGCGAGCGCACTGTCGACGTCGCCTTTCGAGCCGCTCGTCTGCACGTCGGTGAGCCGCTCGCGCACCTCGCGCGCGATCTTTTCCGACGCAGGATCCGCGCCGCCGATGCTCGTGAGGAATTCCTTGTTGAGCGTGGAGAGCGTGCTGATGAGCGCCTCGCGTTCCGCCGCGACCTTGCGCGGCAGCGTCTTGTAATCCTGCTCGAGACGTTCGTAGATCAGTTTCGCGGCAGCGACATCGCCTGCGGCGAGCGCCGCGCGCGCCTCGGCGAGAATGTCGCCGGAGGGCTGTCGTTCTTGCGGTCCTTCCTCGGGCGTCGGTGCTCCTTCGGGGACGGGCGCGCCTTGCGCGCGTGTCGGTCCGCGCTCGACCTTGCGCACCTTGATCTGCGCCTTCGGTTGTCCCTTCCCTTTCTTGACCTCGCCTGCCGCGACAAGGTAGGGCTTGGTGAACGAGTACTGCACTTTGAGAATCCCCTCCTCCTCGAGGAAGGACGCCCATGCCTCGACAGTCTGGACTGGCACGTTGAGTGTGGCGGCGGCCTCTGCGAACGAGATCGTGCCCCGTTCGTTCACAAGGTCGACGAGCGCGTCCACTCCTGTTGTCAAGGGCGAGCTTTCAGGCATGCGTTTTCCCTCTTTTCGAAACTATATAAATCTGTTGCGCGGGTTTCCGACGCCAGGAACCATTGTGGAATGGTGACGGATTCCTTCTCACCACAGCCACTCCGGCAAGTACATGAACACGCGCCCGCCCACGTTCTGCACGCGCGGCTTTTCGGGCGGCAGCAGCGGATTGGTCGCGTTGATCACGCGTTGCGGCAACGGCAGCACGACGCGCGAGATACGGTCGTCGCGGTAGCGCACGCTGATCGTGGACGCATCAGGGCCTTGGATGAGCTCGAGCGCGTACGGCGCGCCCGCGATCGTGCGCGGCAGGCTGAAATCCCGCGTGTACCCGTCCCCTGCCACGTAGGCATACCGCACCTCGCGCACCACGACATCAGCGAGTTGTTGCGCCGCGCTGAGGCTGTTCTCTTGCGTGATCTGCGACCCCCGTTGCTGGATGACGATGAGCAGCGCGAGGAAGACGATGAGCAAGAACCCGTTGAGCGCGAAGAACTCGACCGAGATCTGGCCTTTACGATTGGCGCAGTTCGACATAGCCGGGGAACGCCTCCAACGTGTACGCGCGTACGCCAGGATTGAAGAAACTCTCGTTGAACGTGTAAATCGTCACGCCAGCGGCGTTCGTCACCCCTGGCGTAGGGCCGTGGATGTCCACTTTGCTCGACGTGATCACCTGCGCGCGGTTCGAGAGTGTGAACACGAGTTCGGTGCAACGACTGCATCCTGAGACCACAGGATCATTGTGCTGGACTGTGAGGTTCGCGATCCCGCGCGGCATCTGCACGCTGAGCGTGAGCTTGCTCGGCGCGCCGAAATGGTAGACGCGTTCCGCCGTCGCGACGACCTGGCGGCCGATCGCGCTCACCTGCGCGCTGGCAGTCTCTGTCTCGTACCCGCTCAGCGAGGTGAACAACAAGTACATGACAGGGGTGAGCGCGAGCAGCGCGAATGCCGTGATAAGCGTGTACTCTAATCCGCTTTGGCCCCGACGCGTCATAAGAAAAGACAAAAAATAAAATTTAGGTGAGGGTTGCTGGCTCCTCGACATCCACGATCAATTCGCCTGTCTGCGTGTGCGGGAATTGGGTTGCTGCATCCGTATACTCGATGCTGATCTTCGCCTTGATGCGTTGTCCGAGGGCAAGACCTTCTACGCCGCCTACGCCATTGTTGCAGCCTTCGATCGTGATGAGTGGCGAGTTTTCACCGGGCAAGATGGGCGTGGCGATTGGACCATACGCGCATGTTCCGATGATGTTCTGCAATGTTTCATCGTTCAAGATGATGTTGGTTACCCTGATCGGGTTTCCGAGACTGTTGGTGAATTTCATGTTGAACTGACCGCCAGTATCGAGGCGGCTGTCCACGCACGAGAGGCCTGATCCCAAGATGCAACGCTTTGGAAGGAATGATTGTGGGTTGAGGACGCCGAAGTACGCGAGTGCGCCGATGACGACGAGCACGACCAGGAGTGCCCAACCATAGGTCATCAGGAATTCCATCGCGGCCTGACCTGAGCGCGCTTGCTTTGATCTCTTTGCCATTATGCTACACCTCGTTTTTGATAATGATCGCTGACAGAATTCAGCCATCCGAGATATATAAAAGTATCGCCTCGCAGTGACGAAGGGTTTTGCGCCACGGTGGCGGTCCATGACAAAGCTTATATAAACACAACAACCAGGGATGATGCACAAAAGAGGTCCATGTATGCGTGTGGGGAACCCGATACTCCTATTAGTGTTGTTCATCACGCTCAGCGCTGCCGTCTTCGCGGACGACCTCTACCTGACGTGCGCGGTCAAGCCGGATGGTTCCACCGTCCCGCTCGATCCTGCGCTCGACCAGTGCGTGCTCGACCTTTCTGACACCACCAACGCGCATGCCGCCATGTGCGACAACGGCAACGCGTATCCTGAGACGCTCGTGTGCCGGACGAACGTGCCTGGCTGTTCGATGATCTGCAAAGAAGTCGCTGCCGACGTGGAATGCACGGGCTACGAACAGGAAATAGTCCGCGTTCTTGGCACCGACAACGCGCACGCCGGCATCAACGCCTCGACGTGGGGCAACCGCAAGGTCTGCTGCGAGTACAATGAGGGCACGTTCGGCACCTCGAACACGGACGCCTGCGGCCGCATCGCTTGCCGCACCATCGGCACAGGCGTGTGCGACCCGGTGCTCGAGACCGAGATCATGCGTCTGAGCGGCGCGACCAACGCGCACATCGAACGCAGCGACAGTGCCAACCCGCCCACCTATCCGCAGGCGGTCTGCTGCGACGCGATCTTCCAGTGCAGCGACGGCATCGACAACGACGGCGACGGCTTTGTCGACCATCAAAATTCGTTGATCCGTCCTTTCGGCATCCGTACCGACCCTGGCTGCTTTGAAGGATTTGACAACAACGAATCCGACCGCGACCTCGTCTGCGACGACACGCGCGACAACGACGGGGACGGCCGCGTCGACTACAAGCTCGTCGGCGGCGATCCTGGCTGCGAGCATCCCTTTACCGACGTCGACGAAACCGACCCGTTGCCGCGCATCCTGCAGTGCGCGCCCGACTGCACCGAAGTTGACACTGGCATCTGCAACGCGGCCTGCGAAGGCAAGAACGGCTGCGCAGGCATCCTCGACGCGTGCAACGGACGCCTCAAGGGCAGCAGCGTCGCGACAAGCGACACCGAGTACGGCTACTGCTGCGCCGCGCCAGAACGCTTCCCGTCCATGAATGCGTCCAACTTCACGCTCGTGACCGACAAGGACCGCGTGCGCTCGACCCGCATCAGGCGCACGGCCGCGGGCGACACGATCGTCATCAACGTGTACAACTTCAAATGAGAAAGGCACAAGTATGGTCGCTTGACGCGATACTGGCCGTCGTCGTGCTCGTCGTCGCGGTCGCCGGCTTCTTCGTGTTCTCGGCATCACGCGTGGGCGAGCGGCGCACCGCCACGCTCATCGAGGAGAACTCCATCCTCGCGGGCGCCATATCGTCCGCTCCCACGGACAGCAACCTCTCCATCCTGCGTGACCATCTCGACGAGGCGCGCATCGTGCGGCTCTCGAAGATGAACTACACCGACGTCAAACGCGAGCTGGGTCTCGTGACGGACTTCTGCATCTATTTCACGGACGAGCGCGGCAACTTCGTCGACATCGGCGGCGTGCGCTTCTTGGGCTCGCCCACCATCAACGTCACGCTGGGCAAGCTGCTCTACGCGTGCGATGGCACGTTGCTCACCCTCACGCAATGCAACGACAAGCTCGACAACGAACTTCCCTCGGGCGACCTGCTCATCGACATGGACGACCCTGACTGCCAGGACCCCAGCGACGACACGGAGTGAGCATGTTCCGCTCGCGCAAAGGGGTGTTCTTCACCATCGACGCCATCATCGCACTCAGCGTCCTCGCCGTCGGCGTCCTCGTGCTCTTCTTGGCGTTCGGCGGCGAGCCCGCGCGCCAGCAGACCGCGCTCTATGCAGGCGATCTCATGACGTTCTTCTCCGGCACGCGCCTGCAAGACGTCCGGCAGGAATGGGCGACCAACTTGTGGTGCACGGAAGGCCCGGGCTGCACTGCGCCCACCAAGAATATCACGCAGCCAGACCAGACGTTGCTTGCCATCATGGCGCAGCTCGTCCATGACGACAAACGTGAACTCGCGAGCTATATCGCGTTCGAAGCGTCCAAAGGCATCGTGCAGCCGCAGTTCGGCTTCAACCTAAGCATGACCTTGCCTGATGCGAGCGTCGCGCTCCTCACGCACCGCGGCATCTTGACAGAACAATCGCAACAGATCGCCGCCAAATCACTCGTGTATTTCGTCAGCGAAAACCACACACTGGAGGGACCCTATGTCGCGCAAGTTCTTGTCTGGCAATAAAGGCGTCTTCTTCTCGCTGATCGCCATCCTCCTGCTTGTGCTCATCGCCATGCAGTTCATCGGCCGGCAACGCATCGTCGTGCAGAGCGAATTCGACGTGCTCGACACGCAGTTCCAGATCGCCAACGAACTCGTCAACAACGTCGAACGCTCCATCCTGCCCCGCATGCTCGAGGCGGACGTCGGCCTGGCGCTCGACGCCATCGCGCGCCACATCAACAACACGCGCCACATCGACAACGACGACTCGCCCTGGCTCACGCCCAAGGAATTACAAGTCATGCTCAACGACACCGTCATGAACAGCACCGACATGCCTGACGACGTGCGCGCCTACATCGGCAACGGCACACTCACTTTCGAGCTCGCGCAGTTCGCCGAGCACGTCGAGCGGGAACTGCACGTATCCATCAACGTCACGCCCGTCAACGTGACAGTATGGCAATCCAACGAGAGCGGGTACGACCACGTGGTCGCGCAGCTCAAGGCGCGCCTGTACCTGGACGCGGGCTTCGCGAACTGGTCGCGCGACTACGACAACATCACGACCCTTGTCGACATCGCACGCCTCTCCGACCCGTACATCATGGCGGCAGAACCCGACGACATCCTGGCATCCGAGCCACACGTCAACGCAACCATCGTCTTCGCACAGACACCAATCGACCTCACCACACTCGAGTCCTTCATCGTTAACCGCTCGTACATGTACGACAAGTACGCGCCCTCGTTCCTGCAACGCTTCTCGGGCGATCTGTCGCGCAGCGACTGCTGCGGCATGGAGTCCGTCGTCGCGCTCAACGCCAACCTGCCACCCACCATGCCTCTCTATAGACGCTCGATGGTGGACTGGTGCTATTTCAGCCCGGACTACCCGTGCCGCTCGATCGACGAGTTCAAGAAGAACTATTGGACGCTCGAACCCGGCTTCACCACGCGCGATCCTTTGCTGCCCTTCTATTCCTTGTACCTGGACTCCTACCACCTGCGCAAAGTAGGACTCTACAACGTGTTCGTCATCGACCAGAACGAATGCCGCTGCCACATCGAACGGGACGAGCCCGCCTACGAAGGACCGGGCTGCATCGGCAGCGCTGTCAGTGAAGAGTGCTGAACGGTAGTCATCAGGAAGTATCCGTCCTTGGCATGGCTATGCGCATGGTTCATTATCGGTTCATAAGAACCAATATCATACCATGTGGTGATGGAAAGGTTTATATGGACCGTTCTATCACCATGTGTTGTGGACAAGAACGTGCGACCGCGGAACGTGGAGCCCTTGGAGGATGCTGTCGCGTATACCTCCATTCTGCATTTCTTCTTCGCGTATCCTGAGCGGACATTCACCCTGAGCGAGCTTGCGAAATCAACCGGAACCCCGAAGACGACTGCGGGCAGGGTCGTGGAGCAGCTCATCGCAGAGGCGTTCCTTCACCGGGATGAGGTGGGCAGATCATGGCAGCTGAAGGCGCAACGAACGCATCCTTTCTTCATGACGAGAAAGATCCCTGATAATCTCCGGCTCGTGTACGAGTCGGGCGTCATCGATCAGATCCTGAGGAATTGGCCCGCGGCCAGATGCGTGATACTGTTCGGCAGTTACCGTAAGGGCGATGACACTGAAGCAAGCGATGTCGATATCGCGATAGAAATTCCGGGAGACGGCCCGCTGGAACTTGTAGAGCTCGGCAAGGCACGATTGGGTTTCCGGACGAAGGCAGTGCGGTTTGTCGGACACTTCTTTCGGCGTAAAACAGTGGACAAAAATCTGTTCGCCAATATCGCGAACGGCATCGTTCTCGCAGGATTCTTGGAGGTACGCTGATGGCACGGCAGAAGAAACCGGACCCGTTTGAAGCCAAGAGCATGTTGGCCGCAGCCAAACAAGACATGGCGTATGTGCTTTCCTTGCCTGTGGCTGCGGAAGGCAGCCAGACGATCATTCGTTCATTGTATGAAGATTTCCGGTCGGTGGGCAATGCGTTGCTCATCGCCGAAGGCACCGAAGAGTCGGACCACGTTCCAATGATCAAGAGAGTCATGATGCTGCAGGTCAAGACACCCCGCCCGATCGGTGCCCTTGACAACTTCAGAAGGTTGCGGCACGATGTAAATTATAGAGGGTACGTGCCGACGCTCGCAGACGTGCAGGACTTCGTCGATTTCGCCAAAGCATGCTGGAAGCCGGTGATCGCCGAAGCGGAACGGATCGTCAATACCAAAACGCCATGAGTCCGGTATTCGCGCAGCCACACTCGCCGTGTCAATGCTGATCCTGAAGAAAGACACGGACATTACTGTCCTTCACTCTGTCGACGCATGTCCTATGCTGTGTTCTTGAGTTTGTCGTCCACCGCTTTCTTCACGGTGTTGATGTACAGGTTGATTTGCAATTCGATATCGTTCCATTCTTTGTATGATGAAGGTGTTCCGTAATACTGGATGCCGTTTCTTGCCGTCCGGATTCTTTCCAGGAATGCCCAGTCAAGATCGAGCTCCGGATGTTGTTCGATGATGTACGCGAAGAGGCATTGGTGCTTTTCGCTCTTGACCCTGTCGAATCGGATGAATGCTTCGCATAACTGATGAAATGCATCATAATGCAGCTTGTAGACAGTGCTCCATTGAAGGGTGTCTTTTCGAAGTCGTAGCATTTGAGGTCGTACGAACTCGAGGTCTGCGAATGCGAGACCGACCTTGTGCTTGATTTTGACGATGTCCACGTGTTCTTGCATTTTGTAGCATGCGTCCCTTTCGCACGATTCGTACACTTCTTTGCTCGTCTTAAACCGCGGCATTCGGCGTCACCTGCACGAAATCCAATCTTCCCTTGACGATCATTCCTTCAATGATGTTCCGTAACAAGCCAGTGCCTATGCGCTCCAATCCCTTGCGGGTGTTCGCACTGAACACCTGAATCTCACGATGCAAGACGTTCTCAAAACGGGCTATGTCCAACCCTTCATCACTACCATAGATGAAAAGGTCGATATCGCTGTCCGTGTACCAGTCCGCACGGGAAAAACTGCCGAAGATGATCACTGTCTTTGCTTTGGGCAATGCCGCCAAATGGTCGAGAAAACCGGAACGGTACAGTTTCAAGAGCGCATACAGTTTCTTTCGATTACGATAGGCAGGATTGTCAAAATTACTCTGGAAGTACGGCATCCTTCCTTCTGGTTTTTTACGTGTGATGATGCCTTCATGCATCAACTTCAAAAGCCACTTGTTCGCCTTGCTCCTGCTCACGTTGCTCGTCGTGAGGATCTCCTCAAAATGCCATTGTTTTGACGGCTCACTGAAGAACAAATCCACAATGGCATCTTCTCTGCTCGGCATGCCCATTAGTATCCTTGAAGGATACTATTATTTAAGCATTGTGGACAAGACCGTCAGCATTATTTCTACGTCCGCTGGTCACGTGCTGCTCGTCATATCTTCCAGTATCATTATTGCCGTGCAGTTCCATCGTGACTTCGACTCTCCACGTTGCTCCGGCCGTCCCGATGCCGTCCGTGCCCAAAAGCGCAGAGTTTATATAGTGCCAGAATACTGGGAAACGCGGTTAGTAAAAAAGAGGATAAGGGGCAATGACGAACAGGCAAGGAGCAGCCAGGTCACCACTGAAGATCATCCGTGACATCGTGCTGATAGTCGGCATGGTGCTCTTGCTTCTCAACTCGTACAAGAACGCACAACCCTCAGTCTCTGGCACAGTGCAGTGCGACATCAAAGAACCCATCAAGTGCGTGCCGCAATTCCCGGCACCGCCCGGCTTCAACGGCACTGCTGCATCATTCCCGCCTCCGAACCTCACCGGGTTCGCGCCACCAGGCAATCTCACCGGACCCCCACTCCCGCCCAATTCCACGTCGCCTGCGCTTCCTTCGAACGTGAATCCGCCAACCCCTCCAGCTTCGCCCTGATACGATGAAGAAACCAACAGTCTATATCGTTCTGCTCTCCATCCTTCTCAGCACAGTCCCTCAGGCATGGGCGCAGGCACCGGTGAACCCTGACGCCGTCGACACCACCAAACCCTACCACGATCTCTCCCAACTGCACGTTGGTCCCACTGATTTGACGAAAGCCGACAAGGACAACAACGGCGTCATCGACAACGCCAACGACTCCATCTATTCATCCCGGTTGTGGGGTGACGGCAGCAACAATGAATGGTACTCGTTCCCGCTCTGGAACCAGGCATTGAGCGTCTGGCAGCTCAAGATCAAGAACATCATCAGCGGCGACGAATTCGACATAGGAAGTGGCGACGTTGTATGCACTGATCCCAACGGCTGCGTCTCGTCCGGCGAAATCACGTCCGTCGCACTCCAAAAAGTCATGAGAGATGACACCGAAAATAGTCCGTCGGTCGATGTGGAACCCAACGGCAACATCGACGTATCCGACAGTGCTGACAACGTGAACGACGGCGCCACACGAATACCCGGCGCGCAAGTCATCCGCCGCGACACAACAGCCGGCATCGCCAACCAAGTCCTCAAGTACACCGACGCATCGACAATCGCCGCGTCGAGCATCACGGACGACGGCACGAACGTCGTCACGACGGCAAATGTCGACATCGCACCATCAGGGTCCGTGCCCTCAAATGCACGTGTGCGCATCCGCGAGACAGGTAGCAAGCCCTTCGCATTACTTGTGGTACACGACTCAACTCAGGCTGGGGGGGTTGCTACGGCTGTATCCGGGCGTTCTGATGGAGTCCACCCTGGCGGGAATATCGGTGGGCGCTTCGAAGCGTCAGGTGGATCTTCTAATTATGGTGTTTATATCAGTGGTGTTGCACTTGCCGCAGACAATTATGCTTTGTACTCTTCTTCCGATGCAAAATCTTATTTTTCTGGCAGCGTCGGTATCGGGACGGCGAATCCGGACACGGCCTTGCAGGTGGTTGGTGGCGTGTCGGATCAGATTGGAAACATCAATGTTGCTCACTTTGAAGGTTCTGGCTCTGCTACTATCAAGCTTACCAGTACTGGTACTGTTGGGACCACGTACTTGGGTGTTGATGCTAATGGTGACTCGTATGTCGGCGCGTTTGATACGCGCGATGCGAGCAAGAACCTGCGGTTTTTCGCAGGAAACACTGAGCGGGCAAGGATTCTTGCGAACGGCAACGTCGGCATCGGGACAACAGAGCCCGTATACAAACTTGACGTCGCAGGCGACACGCGCGTGAACGGCAAGCTCTACGTCACGGGCGCCATCGACCCCACAAGCATCATCCTCACACCGACGACAGGTCTTGACGCCATCGTCGTCAAGAATCCCGCTGATCCAACAGGTTCTCCATCATTCAGAGTCACTGACACAGGTGCTTTGTTCACCCTCGATCCTGATGCCACGCTCACCAACCTGGGCGCTGCGAAAGTCGGGTCCTGCCCTGGAGGCACTGTTCCCACAGGGTTCACGAGCACTGGTCCAACGTGCACTGCGACCCCCGTGATGCCTGATACTAACGGTGACGGGCTCGTCAACGGCAACGAGATAGCGCCAGGCACGATCACGAGCGACAACATCCAGGACGGCTCGATCCAGGCAGGCGACCTCGCGCTAGGCGCAATCACGTCCGGAAGCCTCGGCACTGACTCAGTGGGCACCACCAACATCCAACCCGGTGCCGTGACGACTGATAAGGTCGCTGATGGTGCGGTCACGACGCAGAAGATCGCTGACGGTGCAGTCACCAACACGAAGATCGGCGACGGCGCGGTCGATAGCAGGACAATTCTTGATGGTTCGATAGCGACTGCTGACATCGCAGACGGCGCGATCACGAACTCGAAGATTGTTGGCGGTGCGGTTGACAGTCGTACGATCCTTGATCGTTCTATTGCTAACGTGGACATTGCGGATGGTGCGGTTGATAGTCGTACGATACTTGACGGCAGCATCAAGGCCGCGGATGTTGATAGCTCACAAGTGCAGCTGCGCATCACGCCAGACTGCCCCTCAGGACAGGTCATGAGCGGCGTGGCAGCATCCGGCGCGCCTGTTTGCGTCCTCGCAGGACAAGTCGGTCCGGGAACGCTGAACCGCGTCGCCAAGTTCACGCCAGACGGCACGCATGTCGGTGACTCGAGCATAACGGACAACGGCGCTTCCGTCATCGTCCCAACACAGATCGTGCTCAACGGCAACAATCCCGGCACGCGTTGGGATGACGCCGACCTCGTTGTAGGCACTGATGTTTCTCCCAACCGACATGACAGCAGCATCTCGATCATGTCAGCAGGTTCTGCGTTGAAACTCAAGGCATCTGGTTCAACGCTGACATTGAACAACTGGGACAACCAAGACATCGCAACGCTCAAGACCGCCAACGGCATCTTCACCGGCAAGGTCGGCATCGGGACGGCGAGTCCGAATAGTTACTTACATGTTGACACGCAAAACACAGGAAACGGCGCATTACTATTAACGAGAGCGGCCGACAGACCGGCACTCGGATTCATGCCGTGGGCGAGTGAGGTGTACATCAGCAGCGGCACGTACTACAAGAACAATGCATGGATTCACCAGTCAAACGACGACAATAGTGAGGTCTTTGCGATGGATCCAGGAGTAGGAACCCTTTGGTATGCGAGTAGTGATCGTTCTGCCACCTGGAACGTTGCCGGTGGCAAGACATTGTGGGACATGGGTGGCAACTGGAAAGGTCTTGTACAATCAACCCAGGCAGGAAACTCATATTTCACTGGCGGCAACGTCGGCATCGGGACGACGGCGCCCATCGGCGCCTTGTCTGTTGTAGGATCAAAAGGGCCAGGTGCGGGTCTTGATGGTAATGGTGCGCCTAACGGCATTGCTATGGGCGTTGACCTTGCGGGCCTGTGGTCAGGTATTGAGATGTCCCACACCAGTGGAGGCTACATTGATTTCAGTTACCCATCTAATTCCGATCCTGCGCAAAAGGACTTCCGAGGAAGGATATTGTACAGCAATGGCGATAACACGATGCATTTCTACACGGGTGGCAACTACGAACGCTTGACCATTAACAGTGCGGGCGACGTGAAAGTACGCGGAAGTCTTGTTTTGTCCAATGACGGAGCAGGTGAACGCGGCTGGGGAACATCCGTTATTGACGGCAGGGTATGGTCTGCAAGCAACAATATCCACATCTCTCCGCCCGGTGACAGTGCAGTCTATATCGATTCAAACTACCGTGATGCGGGTGGCGCCGGCGGCAATGTCAATCTCTGCCTTAACGGCGCGTGCATTAGCAGCTGGCCTACATCATTGAGCGGAGGAGTTGCTAATACTTTGCCGAAATGGACGAGTGCTACCACGCTTGGCAATTCCGTCATCACTGAGTCTGGCGGCAACGTCGGCATCGGGGGGGCGCCGACAGGATACAAATTGACCGTTGGGGGCGATATCTACGCGAACGGTGGCTGGCTGAGGACGAGCGGCAATACGGGATGGTATTCTGAGACATACCAAGGCGGCTGGTACATGTCCGACGCAACATGGATACGCGCATACAATAGTAAGAACGTCTGGGTTGATGCCGTGTTGGGCACCAATGGTGGACTGACTGCGGGGTATGGTGGAGCGACCCCTCCAGCAGGAGGAGCGATCATCGCAGGCAACGTTGGCATCGGGACGCCGGGGGCGCCACCTAACAAACTCCATGTTGTAGGAGCGATTGGCGCGACGGAGTGGATAGGTGCAGGATGTGAAGGAGCATGTGAAGGCGGTGGCGCGTACGCGATAATGTACCCCAGCGGTGTCATCCAAAACACGAATTACTTGCAGTCTGGAGGGCCGCTATATCCTGGTCTTGATTCTGGCGGCATCCAAAGCGGCTTTTATCTTGCAAGTAGCAATGCATTTGGTCTCATCACGAACACGGGACTCTATACTGTAGGGCCAGTTTATCCGGATAGTGTGCAGATACGTTCGCTCGCACGTTCTACCTTAGGTGGAGTTTGCTTGATGCGGCACGAGGGGCAAACGATTACCACCAGCTACCGATTGGATGGTTCTAGTATGAGACCTGGTATATCGACGTTGAGCTGGGGACAATGCCATAATATGGATGGCATCCAAGACAATAATGGTAATTTCGCAGGAGGTCTCTCCTTGGGCGGAAGCGGCATAGGAGTCGCTACCAAAGAAGAAAATGTCTGGCGTAACCCTGCATATGTATGGTGGTGTTGCAAGTAAGATTTTGTGAACTACTGCGGGTTTCAACTGTGATAGATAATCAATTGCGTACGTCGTACGAGACCATTAGACCTGCGTCAATACGTAAGCTTTAATTATGAGTTCTTGTTCCTGATTGTAAGGGGTGTTAATATGCATAAAGAACGCATTATCATGATTGTGCTTATCGCGCTGGTGCTTGGAGCATGGATTTACATCGGCATCGACCAGTACCAGAAATCTAAAACGCTCGTCTACCAGCAGGGCGGGCAGGCGGGTTACCAGCAGGCCGTTTTTGAAATTATGAAGCAGGCAGCAACCTGTCAGCCTATGACGCTCACGCTGCAGAACCAAACGACGGAACTCATATCCATCGAGTGCCTCAAGAAAGCGCAGCAGCAGGAGCGGCAAACAAGTCCGTTCATGGCGTCAGAAGAACCCGGGCCTCCGTCAAAACCAGAATAAGGATGTTGTAATATCGTCTGAACTTTCCACGTTGGTATGGTCGCGTGAGAAGAACCTGAATATCCTTTACGTTGGTTTATGAACACGCATAATGGCACATCCATCCGACAATAATTGTGTTGCGTGGGATCAGGCCGCGTCATGCCAGCCCGTGTCGTTGAAGCTCGAGAACCAGACCATGGACGTCGTGAGCATCGAGTGCCTCAAGCAGGCGCAGCAGCAAGGTGGTGCGCCGCAAGGCGGTGCTCCGGCTACCGAACCTTCGAGCTAGGCCTACGGATCGAGCCGCGGTCCTGGGTGGCGTCCTTGAGTGTCAAGAACCGCGGTTCTTGGCCCAATGCGACACGGTCGCATGGGCACGGAGCAGATGCTCCGTTGCCCACGAAAACGCTCGTGTTTGACCCTATGCTCGAGCACAGGGCTTGTGCATGAGCGTTTTCGTCGTGTCAATAATGAATGATGTTATCCATGTATGGATAACAGACCGGGAATCGACACTGTTGGTTGTATCAACCTAAACGAGCTGAACGTCCTTCAACGTTTGTATTACCGACGTGCTACAGTTCATGTACTGTCCTATTCACTCATCCATTTGCATGCAGGGAGAATCTTTATCCGTTTCCCTTCGATGGTGATTTCTTCTGTCTGTTCAAACGTCAACACCAATCCTTCTGTTAGTTTGAACGTTTTCATGGCATCCAGCAATCCTTTCATCTCCCGTTCTCTGTTGGCATCATCAAGAGCATAACATACTTGCAGTGCGATCGTTATCTTTGTTCCTTCTCGCAGTACAAAATCACATTCGCCTTCATCTGAATAGTAGTATGGTTCGTGCCCTCTCCTCTTCAGTTCTATGAACACGGCGTTCTCCAGGTTCCTGCCTTTGTTCGGCGTGAAATTCAGACCGCACACTTGGTTGAATGCGGCATCTATCAGGTATATCTTTCTCGGAGACCCGAGCTGTTGTTTGATCGAATGCGAGAATCTCAGCAGTTCGAAAAAAAGATATGAATTGCTCAGATATGCGATGTATTCCTTCACGGTTATGGCATTCGAAAGACCCACGGCCTTCTTGAGTGAATTGTAGGTGAATTGGAGCGTGGCGTTTGTCGCGAGTATGTTCACGAGTTCTTTGATGATCTTCTCCCGTTTTATCGAGTACCTTGTCACAATATCCTTGTAGAGGATGTTTTCGTAGACCGTCCGCACATAGTCTTTGTCTTGGTTCTTGAGATATTCGGGAAGTCCTCCTGCGGTGAGATATTCTTCGAAGAGTTTGAGGATGTTCACTTTCTTCTCGACACTGTAAAAGTCATTCTTCTCGACAGCGATATTCTTGAAGTGCAAGAATTCTTTGAATGAGAAGGGATACACTTCGAACGATTTGTATCTTCCCGTCAGTTTCGTCCCGAATTCCCTGCTCAGCAACGATGCATTGGATCCTGTTATCACCACTTTTTTCTTTTCATCTTGTAATCTTCGCACAAACGTCTCGAATTTCTCGACATTTTGTATTTCGTCGAAGAAGTATGTCTTTACGGGACCATACAGTTCGACGAGGGTTTCATTCAACATCTCGAAATCTTGTGCCTGAAAGTCCAGCAGTCGTTCATCTTCAAAGTTCACATAACACCACGCGGACGTGTTGTCCATGATCTGTCTCAGAAGAGTCGATTTGCCGCATCGTCGTATCCCTGTCAGGATCAACACCCGATTATCATCAAACCATCGCAGTATGGTATCGAGCAACTCTCTGCGTACGCTGTCCTGACCTGACGACAATTCTTTTTTCTGCTTTGACACCACTTGTCGTAATATCTCCTTTGATATCATACTAATTGGTGATTAGTACTAATATATAAATATTCTCATTCATAATTAGTATATCGGCCTGAGAATGGTTTCTCGCGTGCCTTGTGCCGGAGAAACGGCTCGAAGAAATCTACAACAACGCACAAAATTTTGTCGCGAAGATAGGATTGTTGCTCCAACAGTAATTGTGCATTCACCGAACATAATTCTTATATAGACGGGCGCAGCGTGAGCGACGCATGAGATGGGTGTTGGTCTGTTTGTTCTTGCTGGTTCTTTGTCCGGTCGCTCTTGCACAGTCCGGCACCATCAAGCTCCTTGCCTTGTCAGAGAACCCTGATGGGAGCACGTCGGGCACGGTCGCGAGCCTCTCGCTCGAACTGCGCCCGGGCACCGAGCGCGTCTTTCTCGAGACCATCCCGTTGACGCGCGTCGCCACCCAGATCAGCATGCGTTTCGCGCAACAGATCGCGTGCAAGGAATATGATGTCGAGTGCGGCGACAAGGACTTCGTCTACACCATCGTGGCGCAGCCAGGGCTCGTGGGCGGTCCGAGCGCGGGCGCGGCGGCAGCGGTCCTGAGCGCGTCGCTGCTCAAGGGCATTCCTGTGCGCGACGACATCGCGATCACGGGCACGATCAATTCGGGCGGCGTCATCGGCCCTGTGGGTGGCGTGAAGGAGAAGATCGAGGCGGCGCACGAACAAGGCATCACGACAGTGCTCGTGCCCAAGGGCACGCGCGTTTTTGGCAAGAGCAACGTGTCGCTCGACTTGCAGGAATGGGGACGCATGAACAACGTCAGCGTCAAGGAGGTCGCCACGCTCGACGAGGCTCTTTACGCGTTCACTGGCGTGAACGTGTCGCGACCATTGCCGCCGTTCGTCATCGACGAAGCATACCAGAACCGCATGCGCGCCGTGATGCAGCTCATGTGCAAGCGCACGCACGCGTTGCGCAACGCCACGACGGCCTTCGAGGACGAGAACGCGATCACGCGGGAGCTGGCAGATGCGGCGCGCAACAACACGGCGCGCGCCAGTCAGCTGTCAAAGAACGAGGCGTACTACAGCGCGGCATCGTACTGCTTTCGGGCGAACATCAACCTGAACCGGCTCGGCACGGTCCATTACAACGAATCACGCAAGAAGGTCGCGGACCGCATCCGCAACGCGTTCTTCACCATCGCAAAGCTCCAGAACGAGACAGAATCAAGAGAATTGCGCACCCTCACCGACCTGCAGACATTCATGAGTGTGGAAGAGCGCATCCTTGAGGCCGCGGACATGCTGGTCGACGCAAGCGACGCAATCACTGACGATCTTGATGAGGCGCAAGGCATCGTCTCCTTCGCGGAGGAGCGCGTCGCGAGCGCGAAGAGCTGGTCCGCGTTCTTCGGCCTGCCAGGAGAGGCCATCATCATCAATCAGGACACGCTGCGCGAGTCATGCCTGAGCAAGCTCTCGGAAGCGGAGGAGCGCTTCAGCTACGTGCGTACGTTCTTCCCTGACGCGCTGGAAGAGACGCGCAGGACGCTCGATCGTGCGCACCAGGACGCGCAGAACGTGAGCTATGCACTATGTCTGGGCATGGCGAGCAAGGCAAAGGCGGAAGCGGATGTCGTGCTGAGCGTCACGGGCTTTGAGCCCGACCAGGTCAAGGACCTGCTCGCGCTTAAGCTCTCGGTAGCGCAGCGGGTGCTTGCGCAGGCGCAGCGCCATGGCGCGTTCCCGCTCGTGGGCTACAATTATTACCAGTACGCGAACGATCTCAAGGACGAAGATGAGTACAGCGCGTTGCTCTTCGCCGAGTACGCCATCGAGCTCTCCAACCTCGACATCTATTTCGAGAAGCCACGGCCCTGGTATGCGCCGTTCTCCGAACTCAAAGAGGTGAGCGTCGGCACGCTGCTGCTCCTCTCGCTCGGTTCTGCAGTGCTGGGCATGGCGGTCATGCTTGTGCTGATGAGGGTCCAGAAGGGTGGACGTCGGAAGTCGCGCAGCGCGAAGACAAGGACGTGATGATAAACCCGTGCCGGCACTCCTTGCGAAGCGCCGGCGCGGGAAAAAGAGGTGATTATGTGTTGTTACTTCTGGATAGTATTGGGTTATATATAAAGCTTTCGAACCAGTAAGCACTCCGCAGTAGTAATAATGTGGTGACGAAAACAGTCACTGCGGCGTCTTGGACTTCTTCTTCGCAGGCGCCTTGCGCGGCTTCTTGGCGGCCGCGGGTTTGCGTGCGGCGGCCGTCGGGGCGACGGGCGCGAGAGGCGCGGGTTGGGCAGGAGCGGCAGAGACAGGTGTTGAGGGCAGTTGTGCTGACGTGGCGGCTGGCTGCTTCGAAGGATACTTGCCGCCGATGCGTTCCAGATACCTGCACTTCGGGAACTTGTTGCACGCGCCGAACGCGCCGTAGATCGAACGTCGCAGGATCACGGTGCCCTCGCCACACTTGGTGCACGGGTGCTCCTTGAAGTCGGCGGCACCGCCTTCTTTGGAGGGGCATAATGGATTGATGCAGACCTCCTGCGGGCGCTTGCCTTTGCGGATGATGCGCACGACCGGCTGCGTACAGTGCTCGCAGACCTGGGTGGTGACTTCAACCAGGCCCATCGCAGGCAGCTTGTACGTCGTGTTGCAGTCAGGATATTTGTCGCACGCGATGAACCTGCCGAACTTGCCCTTGCGCAGCACGAGGTGTCCCTCTGCGCAGTGCGGGCATTTGCCAACGCGCGTGAGCGTGGTCTGCGTCTCCTGGAACGTCGAGCGCAGGCCCGCCCCGACCTCCACTTCCTTGGTCTTGAAATCGGCGAGCAGTTCGGTGAGGATCTGCTTGGCCTCGGCGAGGATCTTGTCGCCTTTCATGGTGTGCTCGCGGATCTTCTCCATGCTCTGCTCGAACCCGCGCGTGAGTTCCTCGTCCACGATGCGCGGCGCGTACTTCTCGAGCACGGCCACCATGTGCATGCCGAGCTCTGTGGCCTCGATCGCCTTGCTTTTGATGTAGTTGCGCTGGTAGAGCGTGTCGACGATGGAGGCGCGTGTGGCCTTCGTGCCGAGCTCCCGCTTCTCGAGCTCTTTGATGATGCTGGCTTCCGTGTAGCGCCGCGGCGGCTGCGTCATCTTGTCGTGCAAGAGCACTTCGACGACAGGCAACGTGGATCCCTTGACGAGGATGGGCAGTTCGCTCTCCTCGAAGGGGATGTAGGGCGCATAATAGATGTGCCAACCTGCTTTGACTGTCGTCGTGCCCTTGGCGATGAACAATTCGCCAGCGGTCTGCAACGTGAGCGTGAGCGTCTCGCGCACCGCGTCCTCGCCGAACGTCGCCATGAAACGCTTGACGACAAGATCATACACCTTGAACGTGCGGTCCTCGAGCTTGCGCGGCGCGATGCCGGTCGGATAGATGGCAGGATGTGCTGGGTCGGTCTTCTTGCCGTTGCACGGCACGAGTTCTTTTTTCTTCGCGAGCCCGCCTGCGAGTTCTGCATAGGCGCTCTGCTTGGCGAGCTGTCTGAAGATGCCGGCAAAGCCTAGCGCAGGCGGCAACTGCTGGCTCGACGTGCGCGGGTAGGAGAGGTACCCGCCCGTGTAGAGTTCCTGCGCGATCTCGAGCGTGGTCTTTGGCGCGAGGCCGAAGCAACGGTACGCCTCGGTCTGCAACGTCGTGAGGTCGAAGGGGAAGGGCGCGTGCTGTTCGAACTGCGCCGTCTCGATCTCCTGCACAAGCACGTCCTTGGCGCCCTTGACCTTGCCGAAGACATCGAGCGCCTTCTGCTTGTCCCAGAACTTGTTCTCGACGTGCAGCGCGCTGAAGACGACGCCTTTGGCGTCCGCCTTGAGCTCGATCTGCCAGAAGGGCACTGGCACGAACGCGAGGATCTCCTTCTCGCGCTCGACCACGATCTTGAGCGCGGGACCTTGCACGCGTCCGGTGCTGAGGATCTTGAACATGCCCGCGGTCTTGATGGCTGTCGTGAGCGCGCGCGAAAGGTTGATGCCGTAGTAATAGTCGAGGATATGGCGCGTCTCGCCGGCCTCTGCCTGGCCCCAGTCGAGCGTGGGCGACGCGTTCTCGTACGCCTTGACAAGGTCGGGCTTCGTGAGCGTGCTGAACTTCATGCGGCGCGCGTCCTTGCGCTTGCACACGAACCGCACGATGTTGAGACCGATGACTTCGCCTTCCACGTCGTAGTCTGTCGCGACAGTGATGGTGTCCGCGACCTTGCTGAGCTTGCGTAGCACGTCGAGGTATTTCTTGCTGAACGCTGCGCTCTTGCTCACCTCGCTCGTGGGCACCCACTCGATATCGAAGACAGGATAACGGAACCCTTTCTTCTCCTTCTCGGCAAGGCCGTAGAGGTGGCCCACCGCGCTCGCGACAAGGATGTCCTGGTTGCCGTGCGTGACCTGATAGTACGGCACGCCGCCTTCCGCTTTCTTGATGGGCTTGCTGTTGTCCAGCGCCTCCGCGACCTTCTTGGCGGCACTGGGTTTCTCGGTGATGATCAACTCGACCATGGCGGCATGCACGCAGCAGGAGCTTTAAAAAGGTTGTGCCTATATTATAATAGCATGTCCGCTCCTGCAACCGTTGTTCCGACGAGAACCGTGCGAAACATATTTAAGCCGTCCAACGCAGGATGGTGCGTAGAGGTGGTGGATGGTCAGGGTCATTTCTGAGGTCAAGCGGCTCTCGCATATCACGCGGGTGCTCGTCAAGTACGGGCTTGGCTACATCGCACAATCAGGCGGCATGCGCGCGGACCTGCCCTTCTGCCAGAGGATGGGCGTGTGCAAGATGCCGCTGCCGCAACGCGTGAGCGAACTGCCCTCGCTCGCCCGTCGATCCTTCGAGGAGCTGGGCGGCGCCTTCCTCAAGTTCGGGCAATTGCTCAGCATCCGTCCTGACCTCGTGCCGCCCGAGTTCGCGGACGAGTTCAAGTCGTTGCAAGACCGCGTCCCTCCCTTCGAGGCCGCGGAAGCGCGCGCCATCATCGAACGCGAGCTGGGCAAGCTCATCACGCAACAATTCCTCGTCTTCGACGACGAGCCCATAGGATCCGCGTCCATCGCGCAAGTGCATCGCGCGACGCTGCGCGGCGGCAGTGCGGTCGTCGTGAAAGTGCAGCGTCCTGACGCCGCCGACGTGTTCGCGCAGGACATCGATATCATGCGGCGCGCCGCGCAAGAACTCGAGCGACGCGACGTGCTCAAGGACTACTCGCCTGCCACCGTGGTCGAGGAGTTCGAGCGCTACACGCGCAGGGAACTCGACTTCCGGCACGAGGCGAGCGCGCTGCGCCACTTCGAGCACATGTTCCAGCGTTCGAAGACGATAGTGGTCCCGCACGTGCATGACGTCACGCAGCGCGTCCTCATCATGTCGGAGCTGCATGGCATCAAGCTTTCGCATCTCGGCACGCACCATGTCGACCGTCACAAGACGGTCAAGATACTCGTCGATGGCATGCTCGACCAACTGTTCGTGCACGGGTTCTTCCATGGCGACCTGCATCCAGGCAACGTCATGGTGCTGCCAGGCGGCCGCGTCGGGCTGCTCGACTTCGGCATCACCGGCGCATTGACGCCTGAGCTGCGCAAGCGCGGCATCGAGATGTACGTCGCCATCGCGCACAACGACAGCGCAGCCGCAGCCACGGCGCTGCAGCGCGCATCGCTCGACAAGGACGGCGACATCGAAGGGCTGCGACGCGACATCCACGAGCTCTTCCTCGAGTGGGAGGACGAGCAGCACCGCCTTCCCACGCACATGTTCCATCGCATGTTCCGCGCCGCGCGTCAGCACGGCATCCGCGTGCCGCCCGAGATCGTGCTCGTGGGCAAGGCGCTCGTCACGCTCGAGGCGACCTGCCGCGTCCTCGATCCCGACTTCAACCTCGTCGCGTACGGCCTGGGCCACTTCAAGGAGATACAGGCAAAGGAGTTGCGGGCGGCGTTCAGCCCGGCAGGCGTGCGGTCCCGGCTGCGCTCGGCGCATGACTCGCTCGCGACATTCTCGGAGGACGCGCTCGCCATCATGGACCGTTTCAAGCGCGGCACGGTGCACGTCGACATCCAGGACACGGACATCCGGCACCTCGGCGCGGACATGAACGCGTCGAGCAACCGCTTGTCCTATGCGATGGTCATCAGCGCGCTGCTCGTCTTCAGCGCGCTCGTCATCCGCATCAACCCGCTCGTGGGCGGCGTGTCTGTGTTCTCGGTCGCCGGCGTCGGTGCCGCGATCGTCACGCTCCTGGTCCTCTTGGTATCCATCGCCCGGGAAGGCAAGAAAGGCATCGACTCCCATACCTAGCACGAAACTTTATTAAGGAATCAGGACGGCGACACGACAATGATCATCGACCAGTTGCGCAAGAGCGTCACGTCACCCGACGTGTTCGACAGCATCAAGGGCCAGGCACGCACGAAGCGCCAGCTCGCGAGCGCATTGCTCATGGGACGCCACGTCATCGTCATCGGCCCGCCAGGCATCGGCAAGACCACGCTCGCCAAGAACGTCGCGCAGCTCCTGCCCACCATCACGCTCAACGCATGTGATTACCATTGCAGCCCGGCGCGGCCGCTGTGCCCCGCGTGCCGCTCCAAAGCGTCCAAGATCAAGCAGGTCAAAGGCGAGGATCGCTTCGTGCGCATCCAAGGATCTCCTGACCTCACGGTCGAGGACCTCATCGGCGACATCGACCCGGAGCGCGCGCTCAAGTTCGGGCCCTCCTCGATCGAGGCGTTCTCGCCAGGCAAGATCTTCCGCGCCAACGAAGGCGTTCTGTTCTTCGACGAACTCAACCGGTGCCCGGAGAAGCTCCAGAACGCGCTCCTGCAAGTGCTTGAAGAAGGCGTGGCGACGCTGGGCAGCTACACCGTCGACCTTCCTGCCAATTTCGTCTTCATCGGCACGATGAACCCGGAAGAGAGCGCGGCGACCGAACGCCTGGGCGACGTCTTCCTGGATCGCTTTGACACCGTCCACATGACGTATCCTGAGTCGCTCGACATCGAGAAGGAGATCGTGCTCGAGAAAGGCGAGAAGCTCCCTGTCGTGTTCCCTGCAGCATTGCTTGATGCGACGCTGCAATTCATACGCGAACTGCGCGACAACAAGGACGTCATGCGCAAGCCCAGCGTGCGCGCATCGCTCGGGCTCTACGAGCGCGCGCAGGCGAATGCGCACCTCGGCAACCGCACCACTGTCGAAGCGCAGGACGTGCTGGACGCCATCATCTCAGTCTTGAGCCACCGCATCGAACTGCGCCCGGCCGTCAAGTACCTGCAGACCCCGGAGAAGTTCCTCGGGGAGCGGTGGAAGCGCTTCGCCGAGCATAGCGACGCCTTCCAAGATGCCGGTGGTGAGGGTCTTTGACCTCGACGCACAAGGCCACGACCTCGAACCCATCGAGGAAGTGGAAGGCAGCCTCTCGACACAGCTCCAAGAAGACAAGCTGATGCATTCTGTCCTCGAAGGGGACAAGAAGACCATAGAAGACGGCAAGATCATCCAGGACGCGATCAACCGCGGCCTTGGCGCGTTCACGCCCGACCTGATGTTCTCCAATCTCGTGCAGAACTACCGCATGGCCAAGCAGCTGTACGGTGAGCGCATCTTGAAGTTGGCCACGGGGTACGACCCTAATTATCTCGAACGCAACCTGCGCATCCCTGAATTCCGCAAGGAATTGCGCGCCGCGATCGGGCGCAACATCGAACACCTCAAAGACGAAGGCTATCTCGAAGAGGACGCGACCGTGTCGGACAAAGGGCTCGCGCTCGCGTCGCTCGTCATGTACACCGAAGAGTTGGACCGCATCGAGCCCAAAGGCGCGCAGGGCGAGCGCGTGCACAAACAGCACGCTGCCTACGGCGAGCACGGTGACGTGCGGCCCTGGCGCAGCGGCGACAAATTCAAGGACCTCTCGTTACGTGCCAGCATCCATACTGCGCTCAAACGCGGCCACAAGAACGTGACCCTCCCAGACTTGCGCTCCGCGCCGCGCATCGCCAAAGGCAGCATCGCGCTCATCTACGGCCTCGATGCGTCAGGCAGCATGCGCGGCGACAAGCTCGAAGTCGCAAAAAAGGCAGGCATCGCGCTCGCGTACAAGGCAGTGCAGAAGAAAGACAATGTCGGGCTCATCGTGTTCGGCGGCGAAGTGCGCGACGTGATCGAGCCCACGCAGGACTTCCGGCGTCTGCTGCTACGCATTGCGCAAGTGCGCGCCAGTCGCGAGACCGATTTCGTCGGCATGATAGAGCGCGCCATCGAACTTTTTCCCCGCAACGTCACCACCCGCCACCTTGTCATGCTCACGGACGCATTACCGACGGTCGGCAAAGAACCCACCGAACGCACGTTACAGGCGGTCAGTGCGGCGCGCAGCGCAGGCATAACGGTCTCCATCATCGGCGTCCAACTCGACGCAGAAGGCAAAGACCTTGCTTTGGAAATGGTGCGCCTGGGCGACGGACGCCTCTATCTTGCACGAAAACTGGACGAGATCGACCAGCTCATCCTCGAAGATTACGCGGCGACAACCGCCTGAACGCAAGCTTTATTACGCGAAACGTGCTTTATCCTTCCATAAAGAGGTTTGTGCAGTGGACCAGCGAAGAAACTACGTCATTCTCGGCATCATCGTGATCGTGGGCGTCGTGCTTCTGCTGTTGTCCCAACGCCCGAGCACGCCACCCGTGGCGCCACTGTTGTGCGCCGCCGAAAGCGACGACCAATTCTGTTCCCGGCTCGATTGGGAATGCGGCAACGTGAGCGGCCTTGACAATTGCGGCACGACCCGCTCTATCGCGAGCTGCGGCGTGTGCCTCACCAACCAGACATGCGTGGAGGGCAGGTGCCTTAACTACTGCAAGCCCGAGACCAACGCGCGCATGTGCTCCCGCCTCGGCAAGGAATGCGGCAGCATCGACGCACAAGACAACTGCGGCAAGCGCCGCATTGTTGGCGGGTGCGGCGAGTGCGGCAAAGACCAAGCATGCAGCCAGAACACGTGCGTCGCGCTCAGCGACTTGTGAACGGCCCTGCACATCACGACAGAGTACCCATTCAGGCAGTTATTGTGTTGAGGATGGGTTTATATAGTCGCGATGACACCTTTCGCAGTAAATAAAAGGAGGCATCATGGTAAATCGGCGCACCCATCAGGTTCTTGGCAAGATAAACACGAAGCTCAACTATGTCCTGTTGGGCATCGTCCTTCTCATCATCATTGTCGGCTTGTACTTCAGCACGAGCGGACGCACTTCTGGCAAAGCGATAGGGGATCAACGATGCGATGACCCTGATCACGGCCCTCGTGAGCGGTTGACAACATCCAAGGTGACAGTGACTTCAGGCCCCTATGTCGTACAGGCTCTCACTGACGTCTGCAAGAGCGATGCGGCGGTATGGGAATATTATTGTGGTCCCAACGGCAATGCTGGTGTCGTGGAAGAACCATGTGCCGCCGGCTACACATGCCGCAATGGTGCTTGCGTCGCCACTGCGTCACCGGATCGTTGCACAGACCCAGACTTCACCGAGGGGACGGTGCAGGACTTAGCAGCCGCGACAAACGTCACCATCCGTAGCGCCGGTGCCGGCGTGATCAAGCAACAACAGAGGGACACATGTATGAATCCTGTGGCGGTCTACGAGTACTATTGCAACGGAGACACGCTGGCGATCCGGTCCAATAATTGCAGCAGCAATTTCGGCGCAGGATATGTCTGCACTGCAGGAAGGTGTGCGCCTTCGTGCACTCCCGAGCCAGACTCGCAATTCTGCTCGCGTTCCGGGAAGCAATGTGGCAGTGTGTCTGGCACGGACAACTGTGGCAATGCGCGTACTGTAAGCAGTTGCGGCACGTGCGCAAGCGGTCAGACGTGTAGTGCGTCCAATCAGTGCGTGGCTTCATGCACACCCACGTCGCAAGCGACCGCATGCTCAGGCAAACAGTGCGGCACTGTCTCAGATGGTTGTGGCGGCACGTACACGTGCGGCACATGCGCGGTCGGTCAGTCCTGTAGTGCCAATCAGTGCGTAAGCCCGCCGCCGTCGAACCAGAGCAACTCGACAGGCAACCAGACCTGAGATTCCATCCTTTTTTTCTTGTTTTTTTCTTTTCTTTCCTTGTTTTTCCGTTTCGTTCTTTGTCGGCACCCTTCGACAATACCTTAATATACCGTCAACATCCTGGTGTTGTCTGAGAGGTGTCCATGGTCTTCGAGCAGATCTACCGCGTTGATTTCTTGCGCAGGCAGCCGTGGTTCGCTCTTTTCTTGGGTGTCGGCTACAGCGTGCTTGCCATCGCCATCGCGCTCTTCACCTTCCCGCAGGACCCTGCGCTCATCGCGGTCGCCATCATCAGCATCCTCTTCATCCCCTCGCTCGCGGAACTCATGGGCGGCACCGAACGCCAGGCACGGTCCACGGCACGAACCACGCTCGACCTTGTCCGCACGACCTACACGATAGCAAAACCCGCCATCCTCATCTATGTCTTCGCGTTCCTGGGCATGTTCCTCGTGTTCGCGTTCTTCGCGCTGGCACTGCCCCAGCTCGCGACCAACGTGCTCTTCAAACAACAATTGGAGGTCCTCACCGGACCGAGCGGGCAGGCCATCGCGTTCTCGACACCGCTGTTCCGGGACCTGCTCATCAACAATTTCCTGGTCCTCATACTGTGCTTCACCATCTCGGTCGTGGCAGGCAATGGCAGCATCCTCTTCATCGCGTGGAACGCATCGGTATGGGGCACGATCTTCGGCACGCTCGCAAAGACCACGGCGACCCAGATCCAGGGCTCGCCCGCGATCATTTTCCTGCTCATCATGCTCAGCGTTGTGCCGCACATGATGATAGAGATACTTTCCTACATCTTGGCGGCTGTCAGCGGCACCATGCTTTCGGACGGGCTTGTGAGCGAACGGTTGACCGGCCTGCCCTTCAGTAACATCATGCGCCGGGTGATCGTCCTGCTGGTCGCGGCGCTTGCTGTTGTGGTCATAGGCGCCCTTGTCGAGACGTTCGTGCTCGGCAATTTCACCACGTACGCCAAGATCATCACGCTCTCCTTCGCGCGCTAAGCGCTGCGCTAGCTTTATAAACGCCCTCAGGCTCGGTCTCCATCATGAAACTGCTCGCGTTCGCTGACCTGCACGAGAGCGTGGGCGCCAGGCGCAAGATCGAGGCAGCCATCAAGAAGGAGGCGCCTGACTACGTGCTGTGCGCAGGCGACTTCACGGTGTTCGAACAGCACATCGACCAGATGATGGACTGGTTGCAAAAGCTCGCCGTCCCGGTGCTGCTCATCCACGGCAACCACGAAGAAGAAGCGGTGGTGGCAAAGATGTGCAGCCACCGCGGCAACATCACGTTCATCCACAAACGACCGCAACTCATCGACGGCGTGCTCGTGGTGGGCTGGGGCGGCGGTGGTTTCGACGAGGTCGACCGCCATTTCGATCATTACGTGAAAGAGGTCGCGCCCAGAATAAAGAAGGCCGAGAGGGTCGTGCTCGTCACGCACGGCCCGCCGTATGGCACCAAGCTCGACCATCTGCATCGCGACTACGTGGGCAACAAGTCGTACACGAACTTCATCAAGCACAATCACAACGTGGTGCTCGCCCTTTCAGGCCACATCCACGAGAACGCGGAAAAAGAGGATAAGCTCAACAAGGCAAGGCTGGTCAATCCCGGCCCCAACGGCAAGCTTATTGTGTTGTGATGGTGAGCGCGAACCAGCGTGCATTCGTGCGCACCTCCGCGTTATGGGCGGTCTATGAGAACTTCACCGCGACCTACCTCGTCGCGTTCGCGCTCCTGCTCGGCGCGTCCAACATCATGGTGGGCGTCTTTGGCGCGATCCCCTTCATCGCCGTGCTGCTCTCCGAACTCATCGGCGCCAAGCTCACGGAATATTGGGCACGCGTTCCCATCATCGTCGTCACGTACGCGATCGACAAGACCATGTGGGTGCTCATCGCGCTCCTGCCATGGTTCACGCTGACGAATCCGCTGGTCGTGCTCGTCATCCTGTACTTCATCAACCAATTCTTCATCACGCTCCGCGAGCCCTCGGTCGTGTCGCTCACGGCAGACATCGTCGAAGAACGCAAGCGTGGCGCCTACTTCGGTCGTGTGAACCGCGCCACCGGCGCGGCGGCATTGGTCGCGACGATCACCGCCGGCTGGTTCATCACGCGCATGGGCGACACGTCCCAGCTCGGGTATTCGTTGCTCTTCGGCGCAGGCGCGCTCTTCGGCTACGCTGCGATGTGGTCGTTTAGCACGATGACGGAGCCGCGGCGCGTGGGCAACAGCCACTACACGGTCAAGGACGTGCTGCGGTTCGATGGCAGCTTCCGGCACTTCTGCTTCCGCGCGTCGTTCTTCTGGTTCGCGGCAAAGCTCGCGTCGCCGTTCGTGAGCGCGTACATCCTCCGCGACCTGGGACTTTCCGTCGTGCTCTTCGGCCTTGCCATCGCGCTCCAGCAACTCACCATGATCGTGTTCTATCGGCCCTGGGGCAAGTTCAGCGACAGATACGGCGATCGCGCGCTCGCGCTCATAGGCCTTGTCGGGACGAGCATCGTCATGTTCTTGTGGTTCAACATCAGGCCGGACACGCTCTGGCTCATCATCCCCACACAAATCCTTTCCGGGCTGGTGTGGGCCGCCACCGAGACCGCGCTCTACAACCTCGTGCTCGACATGACGGACAGGCGCCACAGGCCATTGCAGGTCGCGCAGTACAGTATCTTCAATGCCCTCGCGCAGGCGATCGGGCCCATCGCCGGCGGCATCCTTGCGGACAGCGCCGGGCTGTGGATGATCAGCGGCGTCCCGCTCGTGTTCCTGGCGTCGTCCATCCTGCGCTTCGCGGCGTCGTTGCTGTTCATCGGCATGCACGAGCCACGCATCAAACGCCAGTATTCCATGCGCGCCATCCTGTACGGCATCACGCGGCACAGGATCGCCGGCGTCCACTTCCACCCGTCGCAGAAATGACAAAAGTATAAATACAGACCTTCTCGCGAGCCACAGTATGGACTTCCACGAAGCGGTCAAGCAGGTGCGTGCAATGCCGCAGTTCAAGCACTTGCCAAAGACCTGCCATCTCGCGCACGCGTTCGTCATGAAGGAGAACGAAGGGGAAGAGTGGCAGATCGGTTATTTCTGCCCGGACACCGACAGGATGATATCCTTCATCGTGGACGAGGAAGTCCACCAGTTGCCGCCTGCCGAAGTCCTCAAGAGCGACATTGCGATCAAGACACTCGATCCTGCCAACGTCAAGATCAGCGCCGAAGAGGCGCTGGCCATCGCGGAGAAAGTCAGGCTTGATCATTACAAGGCAAGCATGCCGATGAAGACGTTCTTCCTCATCCAGCACCTGCCTGAAGGCACGGTGTACAACCTGACCTACGTCACGCGCCAGTTCACCACGCTCAACATCAAGATCGATGCGAAAGATGGCACGGTCGTCAAGCACAGCAACGAGCCGCTCATCAGTTTCGATAAGGGTGGCAAGTGAACGTGCCACGACGATAGTATCCATAAACACTCGCGCAAAGTAACGATAGGAGTTCTGAAGTGTATATGATGCGCAGCAACATTGCTTAAAAGCAGGAAGAACATAGATCGCATCACGACATTGGGAAAAGAGAGGTATGCACGTGAGTTTGAAGAAAAGTCTTGTCAGTTACAACGCAATCAAGCGCAACACCACACTGGGATCGTTTCTCGAGGAAGAAGAGGAAGAAAGTTAGTCAGCGTCCGAAGACGACCTTGTCCACGATCGTGCGGATGTCATTGAAGATTTCCTGCGGCGTGCGGTCGCCATCCACCATGACGATGTTGTGGTCCGGCAACCACTCGCGCATGCGCGTGTAGTTGCTGCGCACGTTCTTGGTGAATTCGCTTGATTTCTCAAACACTTCTTCGTATGGCCGGTTCCGTTCGGCGGATTTCCGCTTGATGATGTTCTCGACAGACGGTAGGATGATGATGCTCACGTCAGGGATCCAGAATGTGGCCTGTTTGGTGAGCAAGTCGCGCACAGGAATGCCCTGCGCGTGCTGATATGCTATCGTCGAATACATGTAGCGGTCACATACCACTATCGCGCCTTGGTTGAGCGACGGGAGGATGAGGTTGTCAAGATGGACGCGTCGGTCCGCAATGAAGAGGTCGGCGAATTCGTTCGCCTTGGCCGCCGGGTCAGTGGTCGTCGCGAGCAACCGTCGCAATTGCAGGCCAAATGGACTGTTGAACGGTTCGCGCGTGGCAAGCACCGTTGTCAGCTTGTGTTTCTTGTCGTGCTCGTTATCCAGAAGATGGCTGACGAGTAGTCGTGTCTGCGTGCCTTTGCCGCAGTAATCAGGACCGTCGATGGTGATGAACTTTCCCGTTAGAGTAGTGGGAATCTCTGACATAACGCCTTCACCTCGGTTTGGATGTCACGAAGCGTGGCATGATTGTCGTGGTTCTTAAGTGCTTCGACAATGAGGCGCCCAACCTGTGTCATCTCTGCCTCGTTCATGCCGCGCGTCGTGATGGCGGGTGTGCCGAGCCTGATGCCGCTCGTGACGAGCGGCGGTCGCGGGTCGAAGGGGATGGTGTTCTTGTTGACCGTGATGCCGGCGAGCCCGAGCGCCTTCTCGCCGTCCTTGCCGGTGATGCCGAGCCTGCTCAGGTCGACCACCATGAGATGGTTGTCAGTGCCGCCTGTCACGAGGCGCAGGCCGCCGTCGCTGAGCACGCGCGCGAGCGCTTTCGCGTTGCGCACGATCTGGCGTTGGTACAGCTTGAAGTCGGGCTGCAACGCCTCGGCGAAGCATACCGCTTTCGCGGCGATGATGTGCATGAGCGGACCGCCCTGCATGCCCGGGATGATGGTCTTGTCGACGGCTGTCGCAAATTCCTTGTTGCACATGATCATGCCGCCGCGCGGACCACGCAACGTCTTGTGCGTGGTCGTCGTGACGAAGTGTGCGTGCTTGGCGGGCGAGGGGTGCTCCCCGGCGATCACGAGGCCTGCGATGTGCGCGATGTCGGCCATCACGTACGCGCCGACCTCGTCCGCGATCTGGCGGAAGCGCTTGAAGTCGATGATGCGGCTGTATGCTGTCGCGCCGCACACGATCATGTTCGGCTTCTCCTTGTGCGCGAGCGCGGCGATGGCGTCGTAATCAAGCAGTTCGGTGTCCTTGTCCACGCCATAGGGCGTGCTGCGATACAGTCTGCCCGAGAAGCTCACCTTGAAGCCGTGCGTGAGGTGGCCGCCATGCGGCAAGTCAAGGCCCATGATGGTGTCCCCTGGCTTGAGCACGGACATGTAGACCGCCATGTTGGCGGATGAGCCGCAATGTGGTTGCACGTTGGCGTGCTCGACCTGGAAGAGGTGCTTGGCGCGCTCGATCGCGAGACGCTCGACCACGTCGACATACTCACAGCCGCCATAATACCGCACGCCCGGATAGCCTTCTGCGTACTTGTTCGTGAGGCATGACCCTGCCGCCTCGCGCACGGCAGGGGAACAGTAGTTCTCGCTCGGGATGAGCTCCAGGCCTTCTTCCTGCCTGCGCCACTCGTCATTGATGGCGCGTGCGGTCACGGGATCGATGTCGGCGATGCTCATGGGCTCACCAGCTTCTTCTGCTTGTTCTCCTTCTTCATCTCGGCCTCGAGACGCGCGAAGGTGTAATCGTTCATGTCAACGAAGCGCAGCGATTCGGCGAGCGCAGGATGCACGGCACGCACTTTTGTGTACATCTTCTGCGCGACGCGACGATAGTTCGGATGCCCTTGCCTGATGCTGCGCAGCTCGGCCATCCAGCCCAGCGCGCGCAGGTTGATCGTGTTGTACCAGCGGACGCGATACGCGAAAGGCACCACGTACTGCGCCTCTTTGGGATAATTGAGGACGATGGTGTTGTACGTGTCCTTGGCGACCTCCATCGCCTCGCGGTACTGCCGCTCGAGGCCTGCGTCGACGATGTCCTTGGGCATGTCATACCCGTGGATGACGGTGAGGTCCTGGCGTTCCTGCGTGAGCATCCGGTGCCGTTGCAGGTCGCGGTAGATGCCGAAGTCGCCCAGGATGTCGAACTTGTACGTGGCGTTTTCGAACGCGCGCACGGGCTTGTGGCGCCGGTTCTCGCGACGCACGAGCGCCTCGCGGATGATGCCAAGACGCTCATCGTACGTCATGTTGCGCGCGACCTTGAGCAGTTGGTGGTGCGAGTGATGCGTGTGCTGGTACATGAGGGAGGCGACGACCTTGATTTCGGCGTCAGCGTCGTACTCGACGAGTTCGACCTCGTCGGCCGTCTCGATCGGCGCGTTGCCGATGACTGCGCGCGTGGCCGCGCGCACCCCCCTGGTCGTCTCGATAGTGTACTTCTGGTACGGGATGAAATGCCGATGGTCTGCCTGGGAGCGCCGCACGAACGACGGGATCACCTTGTCGAGCTCGCCCTGGATGCTCTGGCCGACGTCGTGCATCTCCCGCAGGTCATGGCAGCGCATCTTCGCGATGAGGCTCTCGAAGAAGCGGCCGTTGCCGAACACGCCCATGTTGGTGAGCGTGGCGGCAGGCAGCAGGCCGCGCAATGAATCGCACACTTTGGCGCGCACGCTCGCCTTGTACGCGGCTTCTGTGACGTTGTCGTCGCGCGGCATGCCTTCCTCGACGAACTTCGTCATCGGGTCGACGAGCTGCGTGTACATGTCGAAGAGGAAATTGTTCGTGTCCAGGTACTTCTGCGCGTAGGGCGAGGCCATGATGATCGGGTCCTTGAAGAACTGGTACTGCCCGCGCACCTTCTTGTTGAACCAGACATAGCGCGAGCTCTTCTCGAGCGGGGAGCCGCCGATGCGCGCGTCCTGGATAGTCTTTGTCGCGAGGTTCGACACGTTCTCGACAGCGAGGTGCGCGCCGCCGAGCTCGCCGATGGAATCGTCGCCATAGCCATCAAGGATCCTGTCATAGAAGTCCTGCGCCTTCTTGATCGCGAGCGACTCGGTGAGGCCGCTGTTCACGCCGAAATTCACCGCCTCCTTGAAGCCGGACTCCGGATTGAGGATGAACTCCTTGAGCAGCAGCTTGCGCAGCCCGATAGGCGAGCGGCTGTACTTGGAGAAGAGCGCGCCCTTGATGACTTCAGGCAGGTTGCGCAGCACGAACACTGAACTCTTCGTGTTGGTGACGAACGGCTCAAGGAGCCGCTCTTCTTCCTGCGTCAATTCATCTACGTCTTCCACAACTCCCCCTTTCCCTAGTGGCGACGCCTCACCGACGCTATAAATACATTTAGAGACTCGAACACTTATTTACGAACAGACGGACTCTGGCTGACCTCACGGTCCTTCCACATCTTGGGCAGCATGGCTTCAGGCGTCCAGCTCTGCACGAGGTCCTTGAGCTCGGTGGATGCTTGGTACTTGCCGGCGTTCGCGTAGTCGTCGTCGACCTTCTCGACCTCGAAGAACACGATGTGCGCGATCCTGCGCCCGACCACGAGCGGGATATAGTAATGCTTGCTGAAATTCGTGATTTCCATCGTCCAGCGGTTGATATAACCAACGTCGCCCATGCCTGCGCACTTGCACACGGCGATGAAGTTGCGGCCCATCGAGCTGCGCGCCTTCATCATGGTGTTGACCTTGCCATTCGTGCCGCCGATGAATTCCTGCGTGTGCGCAAGGATGGTCTCGCCAGGCGCGAGCAGGATGACCTTGTCGTCGGGCGAGAGGCCGATGCCGAGCGTGATCTGGAATTCCTTCTCGAGCAGCCGCACCGGCTTTGCGACCTCAAGACGCCAGGTGCGCCGCACGTGGCTCTCGTCATACGGGTTCATCACGGCATAACCGCGCGACTCCTGCTCACGATAGCAATATTCACCGAGTGTCACGTCGACGCTGCCCGTCCCCACGTTCTCGGGCACGAAAGGGTAGATGACGATGTTGCCCATGCGCATGTGGCGCAGGATGGCGTTGCGCGAGAGCAGCGAGTACTCCTTGCGCGACCCGTCGTCCTCGAGCGTGATGTTCAGAGCGTCTTCAGGCTCCATCCCCTTTTCGTCCATGTGCGCGGGTGGAATTACGGAGGTATTTGTATCTTTCGCTGATACGCCAGTCATGTTCCCATCTTCATAATCCATTTATACACGGTCGCATTGACAAGGGCATGATCATCGGGTTATGCGGGTATGTGGGCTCTGGCAAAGGCGCAGTGGCGGAATACCTGCGCTCCAAAGGATGGAGTTACTATTCCACCACTGACGTGATCCGCGAAGAGCTCGCGCTGCACGGTCTTGCCGTGACGCGCGCCAACCTCATCGACATGGCCAATTCGCTACGCGCGGAACACGGCGGCGGCGTGCTTGCAGAGCGCATCCTCAAACGCATCCCTGCAGGTGCCAATGCGATAGTGGAGAGCATCCGCAACCCTGCCGAGGCGCAGGCATTACGTGCACGCGACGATTTCGTGCTCGTCGCGGTCAAAGCGCCTGCACAACCGCGTCTCATGCGCATCATCACGCGCGGGCGCGCAGGAGACCCGACGAACCTCGTCGAACTCAAGGCGCTCGACGAGCGCGAGTCCTACGACGTCAACAAGAGCGGCATCCAGATCAAAGAGCTTGTCGAGCTCGCGGACAAGGTCGTGCTCAACGACGGCTCGCTCGAACTTCTGCGTGAACGTGTCGACGTCATGCTCGCCACCATACTCTGAATGCGCAATACACTTTTATAGCACCATTTTTCTTGGTGCGTCATGGACTTGCAGGATTACGCGCTCGTCATCGGCGACGCGCTGCATCGGCACGAGACGCTCGTCTTCGCCGGCCGCTGCACCATCCGCTATTCCGGCCGTGCAGAAAGCTTCCTGCCTGAGGGCGACCGTCTCTTTCTCATCAAGAAGGACAAGACGTTGCTCATCCACCAACCACAAGGCAACACGCCCATCAACTACATGAAAAGCGGCGCGACGCACACCTTCACCATGGTCGATGGCGTGCTGAAACTCAAAGCATCGAACCCTGCGCTCAAGGAGACCATCGAGGCGGACATCAGCAAAGTGTACTTCTTCAACAGCTCGAAACTGCAGGACGCCGAGGTAATCTCGGTCGCGGGCACCGAAGAGGACATGAGCGACATGCTCTACGAAAACCCCAACCTCATCGAGAAAGGCTTCGTGCCAGCCGCGCGCGAAGAACAGACCAAGTACGGCTTCATCGACGTGTTCGGCACGGACAAGAACGGCGTCGTGACAGTGGTCGAATGCAAACGCTACTGCGCCGACCTCGCCGCGGTGACGCAATTGCGCCGCTACGTCGAGAAAATCATGATCAGCAAAGGCATCACCAAAGTACGCGGCATCATCGCCGCGCCGAAGATCACGGACAACGCAAAGACCATGCTCAATGATTGGGGTTTCGACTTCGTCGCAGTACGACCGCCAAAATACCTCGAAGAATACACCAAGAAACAAGCACGGTTGGACGGGTTCTAATCAAAGGCGACGACTTTGTTGCGGGACGTGGCGCCTGCCGTCAATCGTGCGGTCCTCTTGGTCGTGCGTTTGAGAAACTTGAGCAGTTCGATGTTGGCTTTGTTCTTCTCGGCTGGTGCTGCCAGGTCGATGAGGAGCGTGTCGTCGTCCTGGCCGGTGATGCGGGTCTCCTTTGCGTTGGGTCGTACTTTGACGCTGACGCGCTTGTTCTTGAGGAGGTCGTTCACTTGTATTCGCGCCAGGTGTACTTGCACGTCTCGCACTCGTAGAAGCGGGTCTCGGGCTCGTCCGCGCCGCGTGTCTGCAGCGTCCAGTGTCGTGACTTGTCGTTCTTGCACTTGGGACACGGGTGGTCGACGAGCACGCGCACGTCCGTTTCCTTCTCGATGACGTGCATTTCCTTTGTCTTGGTGCCTTCAGACTTGAGCGACATCTCCCCGACCTGCATGAACGCGCAGCTCGTGCACTTGAGGACGCGCTTGCCGTTCTGCACGGTGGGCATCATGAGCGACCTACATTTCGGACAAAACATGGTTTACCTCCCGATGATGATTGAGCGTATGAATTGTATGAGTTCGACGAACCCGATCTTGATCCAGCCAAGCCAGGGGATGCGCACGACCGCCTTGCCGAGCACTTGTTGTTGCGTGATGCCCTGCTCGAAGGGGTGCTGCCGGCAGTTGTGGTCGCCCATGGTGTAATAGCGTGGACTGTCCTGTCCGTCCTGCCGTATGTCGACGATGCGGTGGATGACGGGATCGCTGAGTCCGGCTGTGGCGAAGACGAGCACGTCGCCCACGCGCACTGACTGCCCGCTGTAGAGGATCATGAGGTCCCCTTTGTCGAAGCCGTTATGGAACGGGTATGCCTCGAACGCGCCCTGGTCGATGTCGAACGTGCCGTACAAGCGTTCGGGCGTGACACTCGTGCCGTCCGCGAACGTGAGCGGCCTGCCACCTGGCGCACACACGTCTATCCACCAGTCGTTGAAGGAAGCGTCATGCTCCATGCTGCCTGACACGACAGCCACAATGGGATAGGTCGTGCCGAGCACGGCGCCAAGGACGGGGTAGACGATGAACTTGATGAGGAGGAATGCCACGATGATGTTGGCGATCCAGCTCGCGACGCTGTCCTCCACCCACAAGAAATGCCAGACACGCTTCGTTATGCGCTTGGTCCTGTGCCAGGGCGTCTCGTGCGCAGCGGCGTGGTCGTGACCCCCCTTGTTCTCGTCCATGGTCTGTTCGTTCCAGGAAGGCCATAAAAATGTTCCGCTTTAAAAGCAAAGGATTTTAAGAGCTGCTTCAGGACAATGATGCATGGTCAGATCGCTTGAGGGCAAACGGCACGATTATTACGAAGGCATCCTGCAGTTGCGCGACGTGGACGAGGAGTTCGTCGAGAACGTCATCACGCAGATCGAGAACTCCAAGAAAGCGCAGATTTCCAAAGTCCAGCCTGAACGCAACGGCGTCGACATCTACCTCTCCGACCAGCACTTCACGCAGTCGTACGCGAAATCCCTCAAGGCGCGTTTCGGCGGCGAAGTGATCTCGAGCAAGAAGCTCTTCGGCAGGTACAAGGCGACAGGCCACGTGGTCTATCGCGTCACCGTGCTCTTCCGCAAGCTCCCTTTCAATGTCGGTGACGTCATCACGACCGACGAGGGCGACGTGAAGGTCGTCGGGATGGACACGAAAGTGCGCGTGCAAAACATCAAGACAGGCAAGAAACAACAATTGCGCTTCGACCAACTCTCGCGTTTCGTCAAATGATCACTTGAGTATGATGATGTTGGCGCGTCCGCGCTTGATCTTCTCGATGATGCCCTTGTGCTCGAGCTCGGTGAGCACCAACGACACCTTGGCCTCGGAATACGGCACTTCCTTGCGCAGCTCCTTCTGCGTGGTGCGCCCGCCGAGCTTCTTGATGATGGCGACAAGGTCGTCGAGGTCCTTCTTCGTGGACGAGAGCTCGGGCTGGGCCACGATGTCGACGTGCGTTGGTCGCTGTTGTTCTCGCCTGGTGCGCAGCACCAACCAGAGCACGATCGCGGCGACCACGATGACTGCCGCGCCGATCCAGACCTGCTGTGGCACCATAGGTTCGGGAGACAGTTGCGCCTCGTCCGCAACCTCGACATCGATGTCGAGGTCCTCGTCAGCGCCAAAGACCGGGAAAAGGATGAGGTCCAGCGTGTACGTGCCCTCTGCCTGCACCGAGATGTTTTCGGTGATCTGCGCTTTGACGATGCCGTCCTTGCGTTGTGTCGCAGTGAGATGATAGTCCCCTTGCGGAACGCGTACACTATAGGAACCGTTGAGCACCACGAGCTGCTGGCGCGGTGTGGTGTCGATCTCGACAACTACACCGCTCGCCGGCATGAAATCGATCGTGTACACGTCGCCTTCGATGGTTGCGGCGTGGACGAGTGGCAGTGCGAAGAGGGCCACGAATGCCAACACCGCCGCATAATGCCAGGATGTCTTCATAGGCATGTCGACGGCCTGAAGGTATATTAAGATTCACTCCATGATGGCAGTGATGGTGTCGTTCAGAACGCATCATGACTCTTTAGGTCATATCTCGATGCTAATCAGCTCTTTTTAACACGTGAATCGTGCAGATAAAGCTTTACATAAAGCATCCGATAAGGGTCTTTATAACCAAATGTGCCTCGTATTGCTCTAGGATGCCCGATCCAGTAGGTGGGCATTGGAGGTACACCATGAAATCGAACAAGATATGGGCGCTTGCGCTCGTAGCGATGTTCCTCATCAGCATCGTCCCAGCGGCGATTGCAGAGGAAGAGACATCGGCCGACGCAGACACGAACGCGACAGTGACAGGCGGCGATGACGCCGACGTCTCTGTGCGCACGAATGTGAAGGCAGGCCTGCGTGACGTGCGGGTCCGCACAGAAGTGGGCGCCGAGCTCACGAAGCTCCGCGAACGCCTGACGGGCCTCAAGAACGCCCGTGAGCATGTCACGAGCGAGATCGCGCAGTCAAAGCTCGTGCTCAATGGTGCGCGCCAGGAATTGCGTGCATCGCTTGAGAAGAACAAGGGCTGCAAGGGCAGCGAGACAGAGGAGTGCGACCAGGTCCGTGCCGAGGTCAAGCTGCAGGCGCAACAGACGTTGCTTGTCGCCGCAGACCACGTGCTCGACGTCCTGATCAAGATCAAGGAACAGGCCGCGCAGAACGACGCGCTCTCCGCAGAGGAGAAGGCCCAGATAACGGCTGACATCGACGCAAAGATCGCCGACGTGCAAGAGGCACGCGCGGCTGTCGCAGCGCTCGACGAGAACAGCACCAAGGAAGAGCTCCGCGAAGCGACCAAGACCATCAAGGACGCATGGCGCGACACGCGCGCATCCATCAAGAAGCGCGCGAGCCAGCTCGCCTACGGCGAACTCAAGGCAGTCGTCGACGCCGTCGCCCGCATGTCGGCCCGCCTTGACGCGACCATCGCCACATTCAGTGAGCGCGGCGTGGACGTCTCGAGCGTGCAGAGCCTCAAGGTCGAGTTCAACGAACAGCTCGCCAGCGCCAAGGCCCACCTCGACGCCGCCGCTGCCGCCTACGCAGGCATCAGCGCGGACAACGTCGAAGCCAAGAGCGGCACCGTGCGCACCGAGATGAAGGAAGCACGCGACGCGCTCAAGGATGCGCACGCGACGCTCCGCGAGATCGCGCAGGAACTCCGTTCGCTCGCCAAGGGCGTGCGCGAGGAAGCCCGCGAGGAGCGCAAGGCCTCACGCAACCAGACCGGCAACGAGTCTGACGATGACGACGATGAGGACGACGATGACGACGAGTCCGAAGGCAACGAAACCGAATCTGAGGACGACGATGACGAGTCCGAGGATGACGACGACTCGGAGCAGAACGAGACAGCCAGTTAGCGACTGATTGTCAGTGCCCCCTTGCCGGGTTCTTTTTATTTCCCGGAACTTTATTATACGCTCAAGGGGACGTGACCATCAGGTGACTACATGAAAACAGCACTCGTGATCGCAGTGTGCGTCGGCTTGCTCATCGTGGCATGCGCGCCCAAGGCGCCGCCTGCAGAGCAAGCGCAACCATCCGGCGACGTGTCGGACAACGAGCTCAACACGGTGTCCAAGGACATCGGTTCGGCAGGCACGGATGGCATCGACACGTCCGGCCTTGACACGCTCGATTCGGATCTCGACGCCATCTCGGCAGCAGACGTCTGAACCCCTTCTTTTTCTTTCTTTTCCGATTTCTTCCGCTCCTTTTCATCTCGCGTATCTTTCCATCAGTCTTTTATGCGGTCCATCGTTCCCTCCTGTCATGATCATCATCGACGGTTCTGCGGGCGAAGGAGGCGGGCAGGTGTTGCGCACCGCGCTCGCGCTCAGCGCGCTCAGCGGCAAGAGTTTCCGCATCGAGAACATACGTGCCAAGAGGCCTTCACCTGGCTTGCAGGCCCAACACCTGTGCGCTGTGCGCGTCGTCGCGCAGTTATGCAACGCCGAGATCGAGGGAGCGACCATCGGTTCCACGACACTCACCTTCTCCCCTGGACGCATCGAAGGAGGCAAGTTCGAGCATGACGTCGGCACAGCCGGATCGCTCACGCTCGTGCTGCAGGCGGCACTGCTGCCGGCATGCTTTGCCACAAAGCCTGTGACGTTGCGGCTTGTGGGCGGCACCGACGTCCCGTGGTCGCCGCCACTCGACTATTTGCGTTATGTGCTCCTGCCGTTGCTGCGGCGTTTCTGCACAGACATCACTGTCCTTGCCGTCCGTCGTGGGTATTATCCTGCCGGCGGCGGCATGATCGAGATCAAGGTCACGCCGTCGTTGTCGCGCGTGAACGAAGGCATGTGGGAACGTTTTGCGCCCATCATCGCGGCGAAAGTCCCGCGCCTGGACCTGACATCACGCGGCTCGCTGGTCAGGATAGAAGGAGTCGCCCACGCAAGCACCATCATGGCAGGTGCGGCGGAGCGCATGGCGGATGCGGCACGCCTCCACCTTTCGTCATTGCGCGTCCCGATCGAGATCCGCACAGAATACGCCGCGACAGCATCCATTGGCGGTGGCATCACGCTATGGGCGACGTTCGCAGCCGACACGACCGAGATCACGGCAGACGCGCTCAAGGTGGGGGCGAGCGCGTTGCTGGCAAAAGGAGAGACGCCTGAAGATGCATGTGCCCGTGCCGCGAAGGAACTCATCCAGGTACTCACCGCCAAGGGAGTCATCGATGTCCACCTCGCGGACCAGATGGTCCCGTGGCTCGCGCTCGCGGGCGCAGGCATGTTGCGCGCGCCCATGATGACATCGCACGCGACGACGAACGTGCAGGTGGTCGGACAATTCTTGGGCAAACGGCTCGTGGTCGAGAACGACACGATCAGGCGAGCGTGACCAGGCGTAGGCTGGTCTTGAGGTCCCAGATGTCGTAGGCAAGGTCGCGTTTCGCCTCGCCCTTGAGCTTGGGCAACAGGTGTTCTGCCTTGAGCAGCGTGGTGTGCGCTTCCTTGTAGTCGCCTGCCTCGTACGCGCGACGCGCGTCGGCGACGAGCTGCACAGGATCGGCAGGCGGCGCACGGTGGTGCTTCTCCTTGACCGGCATCGGGCTCATCGGGCCTGGAGTGATGTGCTCTTCAAGGACGGGTTCGACGATTTCTTCGTGTGTTTCTTCGACCGTCTTGTGCTCTTTCTTGGCTTTCGCAGCAGCCACGGGCAGGACGGGCTGTTTGTGGCTGAGTGCGATGAGTCTGCGTGATGAGCGTTCGATCGTGCTCTCGAGCTCCTTCTGTTTTTTTTGGAGCAGCTCGATGTTCTGGTGCAGCTCCTTGGCGTTCCTGATCTTCTCCATCGCAGCGTGCGCGCGCTCCTGCGCCTTCTCGACATCCGCGACGGCGCGCGCGATGAAGTCCTCGCGTTCGCGTATCTCCTGTTCGCGCTTCTCGAACTCGTCGACTTTGCGATCGAAGATCGTCTTCATGCGGCCGAATTCCCGTTGCGCGTGCTCGAGCTCCTCGACACGGCGCGTCACGGCGTTCTCCTCTTTGCGCAGGTCCTTCTCGTCCTTCTCCATCCGTCGCACCGACGCGACGATCTCCTTCTCCTTGTCGGAGAGGGCGACCATGTCGCTGGTCACGAGCGCCTCGGCCTTTGACCGCTCGCCCTTGATCTCCTTGACGGTGTTCCGCAGGTCCGCGACGCGCTCCTCCCATTGGTGCTGCAGGTCGGCGAGCTCTGCCTTCTTGCCTTCGACCACGCCCATGATGTCGTCCTTCTCCTTCACGAGCTGGTCACGCAGGTTCTGCATCTCATGCTCGTGCTGCGTGGCGCTCAGCTCGCGTTGCACGAGTTCCTTCTCGCTCTTCTCGAATTCGTTGGCCTTGAGGGTGAGTGATTTCTTGATCGTCGTGAACTCTTGCTCTTGTTCGGTGAGCGCGTTCTCCTTCTGGTCGAGCAGTTGTTGCGCTTGCCCGAGTTCTTTCTTGATCTGTTCGTTGAGACGGACTTCCTTGTCAAGCTGCGCCCGGGCGTCCTCGACCCTCTTCATCTCACGACCCGCGTTGTCCTGGACCGTCGTGAGCTCCTGCTTCTTGGCGTCCACCTGTCTCTGGAGTTCGGCGAGCTTCTGCGTCTCGCGTTCGCGTTGCGCGAGCCGTCTCTCCCGTGCGTCGAGCTCGTTGGCTTTCGTGCTCAGCGACCGCTTGATCGTCTTGAGCTCTTCGTGTTCGTCGGTGAGCGCCTTCTCTTTCTGGCCAAGGAGTTGTTGCGCCTGCGCGAGCTCTTTCTTGACCTGATCATGCATGCGCGTCTCCTTCGCGAGCTGCGCCTGGGTGTCCCTGACGCGCTGCACTTCGACGACGGCATTACGCTGGATGACGTTGAGTTCCTGCTTTTTCGCGTCCACTTGCTTCTGGAGTTCGGCGAGCTTCTGCACGAATCCTTGCTGGCGCTTGGTCTCCTGCTGGTGCGCCTTTGCGAAGAGGTCGTCCTGCGCCCTGATCATGTCGGCGACCTGCGCCCGCGCCTCGTCACGCTTGCGTGCCAGCTCTTCCTCTTGGTTGGCCGCGTCGATCGCGAGCCGTTGCATCTCGCGCTGCAGCACGTCGCGCTCGCGCAGGATCTTGGACTTGTCCTCTTCGGCGTGACGGATGCGGCGCTCCCGCTCGTCCAGCATGCGCTGCTTGTCCTTGAGGGACTCTTCCTGGCCGCGTAATCTGTCGGCGACCGCGCGCAATTGCTGCTCGCGCTTGCTGACGTTCGTATCGAGCTGGTTGAGCGCCTTTTCGTGCTGGCTCAGCGCAGCCTCTTTCCTAGCGAGAAGCGCGGTCGTCTTCTTGATGTCGCCAAGCACTGCCTGCTCAGGCGAACCACCCAATAGGCCAAGCAGCCCACCCCTTTTCGGCCATTTCGCCGGAGGCTCCGGCGGCCGAATCTCCACTGCCATGCGTGATTTGCTCCCTTGACGATTTATATACTTTTGTCATTCCATATAAGTGGCTAAGCGCCAGGTCGACCACAAAGCTTTTAAACGGCCCCCGAACAGTGCGTGCTTATGAAACTGACATACGTGCGTGCGAAAGGCTCGAACGAGCCGCTGCCACAGTTGCCAAGCGGCACTGTGCGCTTCTTGTGCCCGCAGTGCGCCGAGACCGAGATCATCCGCATCCCCCGCGCCCGCAAGATGGCTGTCAAGTACACATGCCCTCATTGCGCTTTCACGGGGCCCAACTGATGGGAAAACTCGTCATCACCCTCAAGATCATGCCTGAGGGTCCTGAGTCGGATCTTGCCGACATCCGCCGGCATGCCGACGTCCTCATCGAGGAGTTCGCAGGACACCCTTCCGACAAGCAGGAGATCGAGCCTGTCGGGTTCGGCATCAAGGCGCTCAAGCTCATCTTCTTGGCCGACGAAGCAAAAGGCGGCACGGAGAACCTCGAGAAATCGATCGCCAAAGTCCATGGCGTCAACAGCGTCGAAGTCGTCGGGCTTGATAGGACATTCTAACGAAGAAGTTTTTTCACCGTGGCAGCATCCGCGTCAGTGCGCAGCCCGCTTGGCGAGAAGTGCGTCCGTGCGGCGTCATAGCCCTGTTTGTTGAGTCTCTTGATGAGCGCATCGAACGAGGGCGCGTTGATGTGCGCCTTTCCTGCGAGGCCGTGGATGTCGTGGAAGCCGATGACAGGGATGGCTGCTTCGTCCTTGATGGTCTGCGCGAGGCGTGCGGTCTCGCCTGGTCGCGCGAGCGCCGCGATCCTTGTCGCGAGCCCCGCGTCCCATAACGGCCCGCTCCACAGCGGCCCGGCGACGTGTTCGTGCGGCGCCTTCTTGTTGTGGTCGCGGATGCCGAACTCGTCGGTCTTCTCGTTATAGACGAGATAGCGGTGCATGTCGAGCACGCCGCTCACCTGTTCCTTGGACTTTGTGGCACGGAGAAAGATGCGGTCATAGTGCAGCGTCGCATGACAGTAGATCGGGACGAGCGCGCGGTCGTACTGCGCCGCGACAAGCTGTGCCTTGCGCGCGAGGATGCGCATGCCCACTTCGTGCATGAGGTGGTTGCGCAGCGGCAGCGCCCAATACTTGCGCCTGCACGCATCAGGCGCAGTGCCTGCGAGCGCGGCCGTGTCTGTCGCGGTGAGCGCGAGGATGCCATCGCGCGCCAGATGGCGCACGGCAGCGTCGAGGAACGGCGCGGGCGAGCCGAACGGGTCGATGTCGATGTAATCAAAACCTCCAGACTCGTGGAGGAGGATGTTGGCGTCCTGGTTGTGTAGCACCACCTTGCGGGTCGATGCCTTGCTGAGCCGTGCGTTCTTGGCGAACACCGTCTTGAAATCGGCGCGTCCGTCGTTGACCGTGACCTCCTCGACCATCGAGGGCGGCAATTCCTTGAGGAGACGGATGGTGCGTATGCCGCTGCCGGCAAGAACGTCCGCCATGCGCATGCTTTTGCGCCCGAGCGCCGTGAGCAGGAGCACCGTGATGTCGCGGTTCAGCGTCATGGCAGGATTGTAGAACACGGGCATCTTCTTGCTGACAGTGGATGCCGTCGCGACTGCGATGCGCGCCTTGCCTTCGGTGATGACGGGGTTCGTCATTTCTTCCGTTTCTTGGAAGCCATCCGCATGGAAGGCTTCTTCTTGCTCAATGAGGGTGCGGGTGCGCGCTTGCCTGCATGGCCGCTGCCGCCGCCAGAACCTTTGGCATAGCCGAGCTCGCCTGGCTTCGCTTCGTCCTCCTCTTCGAGATGCTCGCGTCCTTCTTTTGAATACGGATCGGCCTCTTTCTCGCCTGTCTCGAATTTGATCTCGAGTTCATCATCCGCTTCTTCATGTTCTTCGGCTTCATCCAAGAATGTGTCTTTTTCCTGCGCGAACTCCTCATCATCGTCCTTAGCCATTGTGATGCCTCCTTTTGTGATGTGAGACCATCGCTTTCTGGATATAATAAGTTTGCTAGCTGAAGAACTTCTGCACGAGCGGCACCGGGTCCGCGCTCACGCGCAATGCCCAGTCATCAGGGAAACAGCGCTTGTACGAGGGCCAGATGTAGCGTTCGTCCATGAAGACGAGCACGCCGCGGTCGGTCTCGCTGCGGATCAGGCGTCCCGCGTTCTGCATGGTGCGCATCAGGGCAGGCAGGGTGTAGCCGTACTCCCAGCCCTTGCCGCACAGCTTGTCATAGTACTCGATGAGCTGCTGCGTCTCGAGATTCGGCCGTTCGAGCGGGATGCCCACCACGATCACTGCCTTGAGCACGCCGGGCAGGTCGATGCCTTCCCCGAAACTGCCTGCCGCGACGCCAAGCAGGACGGCGCCGCTCGCAGCATAGCCCTTGAACCGTTCGAGGAACGCGGTGCGCTGTTCTTTGGTCATGGTCGGCACCTCGCGGAACACAGTCTTGCGGCAGAGCGGGTCGAGCCGTTCCTGCACTGCCTCGAGCATGGCGTAACTCGGGAAGAATATCGCGCTGCACCCGGGCACTGCGTTGACCACGTCTGCGCACGCCTTGGCGATGTTGGCGTACTGCAGGTCCGAGCGCTTGGCGAACTTGGTCGTCACGCCAGGATGGACGATGCAGAGCTTGTTGGAGTGCGGGAACGGACTGCCGTATTCCTTCTCGATCGTCGAGGCAGGGAACCCGAGCTGTTGTGCGAACATGCTCATGGGCCGCAGCGTGCCTGACATGATGATGGTCGCGTGCGTCTGCGCGATGAAGTCGCGCGTCGCGATCGCGGGATCAAGGCAGCGCAGCGAGAGCACGAAGCCCGCACCCATCGTGCCGCGCGAGAAGATGCGCGCGAACGCGTCGCTCGTGCTGCCATGCCAGGCGTTCATGAACCGCGCGACCGTCATGATGCTGCTGTGCTTCTTGTTGCTCTCCTGCACGGCATCCGACGCGGCGTCGAGCAATTCCTCGCGTGTGGTGATATCGCCGATGGCCGCAAGCCTCGTCTCCCAGTCCTCGTACGTGACGCGCATCTCCTCGCCGGTGAGCCGTCCGGAGAGTTTCTCGAGCGCGGCGCTCATCTCGATGAGCAGCGGCAGCGCGTCGTCGCAATGGAAGTCCTCCGCTTCCTTGATGGCGCGTCGCACCATGGCGGACGTGATGCGGTGCGTGAGCGATTCGCGCACGCGTGCGGGCAGGTTGTGGCCTTCGTCGACGATGACGATCAGCTGCTCGGGCCGTCTGTTGATGCGGCCGAGGAACTTGTCGCGGATGGACTGTGTGAACAGGTAGTGGTAGTCCGTGACGATGAGCTTGGCGCGCTCGGCCGCGTGCAGGGCGAGCTCGTAGGGACAGAGCGTCTTCTCGATGCCGACCTTCACGAATTCCTCGGAGGGCAGCGGCGAGAACTGTTCCATCTCCTTCACGACGGCCTTCGCCTGCGTCGAGACGCCTTGGCCGTGGCGTGCGTTGATGTACTGGATGCACTGTCCGCCTTCGCGCATGCCTTTGCAGTACGCCGCGAAATCGTCGCTGCGCATGTCCGCCGTGTTCTGGTGCGCGCACATGCCGCGCTTGCCGACGATGGACATGGCGCAAAACCGCACGTGGTGCTTGTCCTTGATGTCGCGTGCGGTGCGCAGCGCGATCAAGTGCTGCGTGTGGCGCGGCGTGACGAACACGACGCACATGTCTTTGTCGAGGACGTAGGTGAGCGCGGGCGCGAGCGTCGCGGCAGTCTTGCCGAGGCCTGTGGGCGCGTGCACCACGAGGTGCTGCTTGTTGCGCACGCAATGGTCGACGAGCGTGACGAGCTCCTCTTGGACGGGGCGCATCGCATCGTGGGGAAAGAGGATATCGTTGTCCATTGCGAATTCCTTTCACGATAACTTTAAATAATTTCAGGGACTCCACCACATAGAAGGGGGGCATCGTGGTGTCGTATTCTCGTCGGGGATTCACGCACGACGAAACCTTTAAATATATATTCCAATAGTTGTCTTATAGGATATATTCGGGTGGTATGAACGTGTCAAACAAGGAAATCTTCAAGGTGTTTTTCCGCGAAAAGCCGGCGATGATGCTCGTCGAACTCAAGAACGCGAAATCCGAAGTCTACGCATCGTCGCTCGCAAAGCACATCGACTGCACGTACTCGCACGTCGTCAAGATCCTGCAGGAGATGGAGCGCGAAGGCCTCGTCAACTTCGACAAGCAAGGCCGCCTCAAGCTGCTCACGCTCACCAAGAAAGGCTCTGAAGTCGCGAACTGCATCGACAGCATACGCACGCTGCTCTGAAGAAGTCTTTTCTTTCTCGACACGTTTTCTTCTTTGTTTTTTTTTTGATGATGGTCACGTTCTTCCAGTACGCAGACCACTGTCATGACATATCCATGAACTCACGAGAATTCGAAATAAAAAGAAAAAATGAACAGCGCTATTCCGTGAGCGAGCTCTTCTCAGGATCGTACTTCCACTTGATCGGGATCTTCCGGATGCGCTTGTAGTACTTCGCCAGGCGCTTGATCTTGCTCTCGATGAGGGTGAGGCCGCGCTTTGCTGCCTCGTCCTGCTTGTTGAGCTCAAGGTGCTTGCGCAACGCGACGCTCTTGCGGATGAGCGAGCTCATGTCTTCGGGGATCTTGGGTGCGAGGTTCTTCTCCGCGACGATCTCGCCGATGCGTTTGCCAGCGATGCTGCGCACATCAGGGATGCCGTAACTGTCGCGCAACAGCAGGCCGATCTTCGACGTGGTGTTGCCTTCCTTGGCGAGCTTCACGATGAGGAGTTCCAGCTCTTTCTTCTGGAGCGCCACCCATGTGGGCGTCGTCTTCTGGAGCGGCTTGTTCGAACCGCTGCGTCCGCGTGCGCGGGAGTGCATCTTCGCCATTGTTCATTCACCTGTACGTTCTATGCGTATCTCGAGTGAAAGACGAGTAAAAACCCATCTCCGGTATGGCCGAGCTTGCACCAAGCCATCCCTCGATACGACGGAAAACACGGCGGCGGTTTATAAAGGTTACTGCCCGGCGGCCGCCTGGGTTCGCGTCACGAGCAGTTCGAGCGGACACTCCTTGTGCGACGGATCGAGGCATTGGACGTGCGTGATAGCAGTGAGTGGCACGAGGCGCAGTTCCCCCATGCCGAAATTCACGTAGTCAGGATTGCCATGCCTATCCAGCCCTTTGAGCTCATACCCGTCGGTGAGCAGCAGTGCGTCATTCATGACGAAGTTCGCGATCGCGACCATGCGTCTGCCCTCTGCCTCGACATAGTACTTCCTATGCGCATCGATTTCGGTTCCATTGATCGTCGTTATGTATGTCATGGTGTCCTCACGTGATCGCAAGAAAAAAACACAAGATGGTCCGGGTTGATCGAGTCTGGGGTCTAGAAGGATTGGCTTAGCGCCAAAAATAAGTGCCAACTATCGTTGGATGACTCATGTCGCTCGTCAAGAGGTCGTTTTATTTAAGGATATCGATATCACTTCAGTCGTTGCCGGAGTGAGTCGAGCGCATCTTCTGTGACCACGACGTCCTTGAGCACGTTCTGGATCCCTTCCACTTTCTCCAGACTTCGTTGGGCATAGAACGCCTGTGGATTGAGCCAGCCGCTCGGATCATGTGCCCTGTACTGTTTGAGCGTGTCGAAATCAAGGCGGAGGTCAAACCTGCTGAGTTCAAGGAGTTCTCGCAGATCGATCAGCAAGAGGGACAGCTTCGCGACGCTCTCGCGCAACGCTTTCTTGTCCGCACCTTCTGCCCGTCGCATCACTCCCTCTTCGGCTTTCTCGATCAAGAATTCCTCGGCACTGAGTTCGCGTAACGCAGGCAGAAATGTCTTTTTTGCGAACTCTTCATACCGAGAGCTCACTTCGGACCACTGGCGCATCTTCGCATCTCCCATGCCCGTGCTCCATCCGGCATCGATGCGTGACTTCACCAGCTTCCATTCCTTCTGGAAACCGACGATCGCCTCAAGAAACCCCCTTGCTGTCTCAAGCAATTCAAGGGCAGCGACCTCGCGTTCTTTCCTCTTGTTCGCCATATGAACCTCGTAGTATGGTGTGTTGTTGATGCTTATTAGATTATCTGAACAACGGCATTCGTGCATGCCTCCACGTGTCAACGAAGTTCGAACGTGATCACTTGCGCTTGAAGGGGACCGCTCGGAGTTGCTGTTCATCAGTCCGATCGTCCATATGATCAGAGACATCAGAGAATCGGTCTCTACGCCGTTCACGGATATTGTCCGGCACTAGGTTTGTGTGCCGGATATCCTTCGTTGAGCCGGCCGGGTCTTTCGTTTGCCTCGCATGTAGTCCGGCGATGCGTGGACAACGCACATCAAGGGAATTATCCACTACAATTGCATGCTGAACGTTCGTGATTTTGGCGGTTCGTACAAGGGACTCATCGGCGAATGTCTCTTCAAATTCTCTCACAAGTATGCTGTCTTGACACAACTGGCCAACCCTGCGACATACTTCGACAAACGACCGTACACACTTTCTGAAACCACGAAACGATTTCTGATAGATAACTGGACAAGGATTGACGCTATTGAAGTTCTCCTCGATGCATCGATGAACATACGTGAGGTCAACATTTACGAGGTCAAGACGCAGAATTATGACAGGGAGAAGGCTTTTTCATATATGCGTCCTTCCGTTTCATTCAACGTCGATGCCGTCTTTCGAGCGGCAGCGAGGTATGGCATCAACGCGCACCTTGCAAAGGTGTTTCTGCTGAATGACTGGAGTTTTGACATCACGATCTCGCCATACAACAGCACGGACGTGTTCGTCTGCGAACGACCGTCGTACAACGACCGCAACGCATCGAAAAAATGGGCGCGGGTATCCGAATCCGGGCGAGGCTCTCGCTAGGATGCAGTATAGCCTCGCCCGGATTCGAACCGGGGTCACAGGATCCAGAGTCCCGTATACTTGACCGCTATACGACGAGGCTGTTACGAACAGGTTCCATTCTGGTCTTTTAAAAAGGTTATCATTTGCCGTACGGTGTTGCATAAATGAAGTATAGTTCTGCCGAGTGGCTTCGCTCGCTAGA
>CAYHOF010000002.1:0-100928 GCA_964358315.1 uncultured Methanosarcinales archaeon | reverse complement strand
GCATCGTTGGGGTCAGGAACGACTTTGCACACGCCACCGACAGATGCACACTCATCCCAGGCAACCGCGCTCGCATCCTTGACGCAGCCCGCAAGACATTGGAATGTGGTCTTTTGGCACAGGGAACTGACAGCGATGAGATTCTTGGACGTAGCCGATTCACACACCGACTTCCTGTAACACCAATGCTGGTCCGAGTAGGGAACTAGCGTGTCAGGGTCAGGACCGTCAACCTGCACGTTGGTTCCTTCGCGGATTTGGCAGCCATGGAACGACCCGTTGAAATTGATCACGGAATTTGCACGGAGGCACGGGATTGGCGACCCGGTCGTCGATGCGCACGTCTCAGATGGAGTGCCTGCCGCAGCACCAAAGGTATTGAAACCAGGATCAGTGGTATCTACCTCGCTCACGTAGCGATTCTGACTGCCAGCTCCTTTGACCGCGAGACTGTTCCAACAACCTGCAGGAGTCGTCACGTTGAAATCAAATGCTTTCTTGTTACCAAGCGGAGTGGGGAGCGTTGTTGCCAGCAGCATCACGCCCTCATCAGCATAGAATTCATCACTTTCATCACCACAACACTGGCTGCCAGTCCAAGTGAATTCTGCCACCTCAGTGCCTGTTGTGGTCGTGCTTGTGGTTCCGGTACCGGTTGTGCCAGTGGAGGATCCCGCGTTCTGCGCCTCGCATGCCGACTGGTCCTGGTCCAGATCATTGATCCAGCGAGACGGTATACTGCCTTTGCCACTGTTACAGTAGTACGCGTCCATGTCAGTGGATGTCGCGGTGAGAATATTCTTGCCAACACGCGGCAGGGGAATGGTGTCACCTGCGTTGTACAAACGAGGATTGCCGGCAGGACATGATGCCCATGCAGACGGGTCGAGCACTGTGAAACCGCAAGCGTCTTTGCCATGACATTCCACTGCAAGTGTCGTGAGAATTGTGGGAGTGGCTACATTGAGTGCCTTCTTGGCGCAAGCCACTTCGTGTGTATATGACGTATCTGTTCCGAATGTTCCTCCCGTGCCGCCTGCCACAACACGTGTTATCTTACTCCGTGTCAAGAGCTGGATGAAGCGGGCGGTGGCACCAGGAAGAATACCGCACACTCGTGCGCCGTCGTCAGTGAATAACAAATCAGTGCCTGTTGTGACTTGATCAGCAGGAAGAACAGGAGTCGGATTCTTCGCATCGCCCCAATAGTCAAGTCTGATGATATCCCCTTTCTTCGTGGTGCTGTTATCAAACCACTGCCATCCTTTTGTGATCGTGGCACCGCGTTCGAGGGTACCGTTGGCGCAAAATGCCTTTGCCTCACCATCAGTGCCAAGAATAGGATAGAGAAAGTCCGTACCATACGCCGTATCATCACCGCAACACTGGTGGCCGAAAGGCGCATCGGCGCGCCACGATCCAGCTGAACCTGTTTTGAGCCTGCAGTAAATTTCATTCGCATCAGCCTCGTCGATTGTGTCATATTCATAATGTACAACGAAACAGGATTGTGCATTCTGAGTGTTCTTTCGTCCTTGATACGTGTTCACAAATGGTATGTTCGTCACACCCGGTGTCAACGTCGCAGCATCATATGATGGCGGCGTGATTTCGATGTACTTGTTCACGAACTGAGGCGTTGTCGCGACGTCAATACCTATACGTTTAACATCATCGTCAGGAAACACTTGCATTGTTCCAGGACCGCTCACCATCCACGTGACGCCCGCATGTCGTATGTTTGTCGTCACACCCTGTGTTGCTGGTGTGTAAGAAGTCTGTGCAATGTTAGGCACACGAATGTCCACCCTACCTGAACTGATACACCCACAGGTTGTCTTGCGAGTGCCACCACTCTCTTCCAAGTACGAGCCAGCATTGTTGGGTTTCTCACAACCCTTTAATTCCGTGTTAGCGGAAAGACCTTGGGTGTACGTGATCGGGCCGTATTGGGTGCCGAACTGAACAGGTCCCCACACATCGCACACAGTACGATAACCAATGACTTTTTCATTATTATCCACCATGGTGACAAGATTACAATTGGTCTTGAGCGCATATGCAAATGGCTTGGTAAACGACTCTTCTTTACCCGTCAACAACCGACAATAATCTGCACCAGGAGGAAATGGAGGAGGACTGGTAGGGAATGGATCGAGAACCGGCGCAGCCGTCTCTGCGGGAATTTCTGTATCTGGTGCGACCACAATCGTAGCAAGTACAAGAAGGACTATACTGCTTATTACCAGCACCCTACCACACGGTCGTTCCATGAATCCCCTTTTTTAAACCGACTACGTTCAACGATGCGGGAAAGCTTTTTATATCTTTCTGTGCAATGGCTATTAATGCCCAAACAAAAAAGAGGTGCACGGGCAGCAGTGGCGCGAGAATTGCTCATACCACTACTGGCGATAGCCGTCATCGGCCTCGTGATTTTTGCAATCTATTACTTGAATGGTCCTCGTCCGCTCACAGAAGAGCAAAAAGCAGCATTGCGTGAGAAGTGCGCTCGCGCATATCAGGATCCACAGTATGAACTGAGCTCGGTGACCGCGTGCGACACGATGGGCGCTGGTGCACGACAGACCTGCATTGCGTGGACAACAGGAAACCAAACCCCCTGTCAGGATCTCAGGGGTGCGCACAGACAACTCTGCATCGCACAAGCAACAAAGAATCCTTTGGATTGTGATGCAATTGACACCACTAGCGACAAACGCGACCAAGCCGCAGTACAATACTGCAAGGCATATGTCACACGCGATGGAAGCCTCTGTGCTGCAATCACAGATGAAAGTCGACGACTGTGGTGTGAAGTGACAATCAATGAAAACCTTGATGTCGTCCTTAGTAGGACTGCCGAATTCTGCGGTGCGCGTCTTCTTCCCGCCGAACAATAATTCTCAGAACGTCATCGGTTCTGCTGCTTCTGTTGGTTGCATGCCGAGAACTATGCCGGTGCTTTGTCGGTCGTGGGAGGATCTGATCGCGTAGGGCGTGCTCGCGCAGGATGCTATGAGGATGGGCACGTTGTACTTGCGGCACAGGATGATGTTCTGCATCCAACGGCCCATGAGCCGCGCACGTTCCTGACCGCTGCAGGAAAGGAGTTTGTCGACGGAAAGGACGACCGTGACGCCTTTCTTGTGCAGTTCGCGCAAGAGCGGCTGGTTGAGCCCGCTTTCGCGCTGGTGCGTCTTGTCCGACAGTTCGCTCTCGCCAAGACCAAGCAAGTATTTTGGTGCGTTGCGCCGCTCGAAGATATTCTTGTCATGCTCGGAACTGACGAGCGCGACAGGATGCTTGCCTGCAAGGAATTTTTCGGCAGTGGATGACGTGCACAGCAGTGCGATCGTGACATCGATGCCGAGGTCCGGAAGGGACGCCGGCACGTTGCCTGGCTCGTAGAGAAGCAGGAGTTTGCTCGCGCCCAGTGCCGATGCCATCGCGCAGAGCTCTTTCTCGTTGCCATGGGGGATGATGATGTCGAATGCCATGGTGCGCCACACGAGAGGAGCATTTAAAAAGGTTCGGGACGGGAAGAGGACGATGAAGGAACAGATGACGGATGCCTCCTCAGGGCCGCAACGCGTGCAGAAACTGCTCGCGCAGGCAGGCATCGCCTCGCGACGGACGTGCGAGGACTACATCAAGGAAGGACGCGTGACCGTCAATGGAAAGGCCGTGGCCATCGGCGCGACTGCAAGCGTAGGCGACGACATCCGTCTGGACGGAAAACCGGTCGCGCTGGAAAAGCAGGTCCACATCATCCTCAACAAGCCAAAAGGCGTCACGAGCACGGTCTACGACCCGCACGCGAGCCGCACCGTGCTCGACCTCGTGAAGGTGCCGCAACGCATCTTCCCGGTCGGACGATTGGATCGCGAGACCGAAGGGCTCATCCTGCTCACCAACGACGGCGCGCTCATGCAGCACATCACGCACCCGAGCCACGGCGTGGACAAGACGTACATCGCATCCACCGTCAAGACGATAGGGCCGACGATGATCGAACGCCTCAAGTTCGGCGTCATGGTCGAAAACAAGATGGTGAAAATAAAGAACGTCGTGGAGCTCGCGCCGAATGTCGTGCGGCTCAGCGTCCACGAAGGCCGCAAGCACATCGTGCGCAACATCTTCGCGGCCCTCGGCAACCCGGTCAAGCGCCTCGTGCGCATCGCCATCGGACCCATCGAACTCGGCGACCTCGAACCAGGCAAGTGGCGGTATTTGACGGAACGCGAACTCTCCCTTCTACGAAAGAGCATGTGAACGAACGCGTAGTGTTTTCTCTATGGGCACAGTAATATTTATATACTAATGGTAAATAATCATTTACCAACGGTGAATGATATGCTGCTTACGGCCAATGAACGAAAAGTGCTGCGGATGCTGGCGACCAGCGCGCACACAGAATGGTCCATCAACGGCGTGGCCAGACAATGTGGCGTGAGCGCTGGCGGCGCGTACAAGATCCTCAAGAAGCTTGAGCAGGAAGGCATTGTGGGCGCGAAGCTGATCGCCAACATCAAGGCGTACAAACTCCAGTTCACGACAAAAGCACGACGCGTCCTGGAACTCGCCATGATCCCTGACGCGCTCGAAGGAAGGGTACGGATGCGCGCAGATGACCTGGATGCCCTTCGTGAGCACAGCATCGCCTGCATCATCTTCGGGTCATATGCCCGCGACAAGAAACAACCGCGAGACATCGATGTTCTCGTCATCGTGGATCGTGATGGTTATCCGCAGTACAGACGGACGCTGCGTAGCGTGCAGGAACGCACGCCACTGAAGATCCATGATGTGGTGCAGACCCCAGACGACCTTCTCGAGAATCTTCGCACGCAGGATCCTGTGGTCATTGCGGCAGTGCGTCAGGGCATCGTGCTGTGGGGCGCGGACACCATCGTCGAGGTGCTCGCCCGTGACGCGTGATAAAGTGCGCGCTGCTGAAAAAGTAAAAAAGAAGCACGACTGTCCGGAAATACCACGGACAAAAGCGTTGAATTTTCGGACACTTTCCACTAGACAGGTGGCCGCGGACTATTTGAATGAGCGTGCGTCTTATTCTTGATAAGAACATCACGCAACGAGTGGATTTCCGAGGAAAATTTAAATGTCGAGCATGACATGAAGGAGGTATGAGGAAGATGACGCAGGAGCAGATGAGTAAAGAATTGGTAGCGCTACGACGGGATATGGACGACTTGAAAGCGGCATTGTTTGATGATGAAGGAGAGCTCACGCCATGGGCAAAGAAACGCATAGAAACGTATCGGCGTGAAGGAGCCAAAACATTCGTGTCACAGGCCGACATCGAGAAGGAATTCTGCTGAATGTACAGCATCAACTGGGCCCCTGCACTGGACGACCTGCGTTCTTTGGACAAGAACGTCAGAACACGCATCATAACGAAGGTCGGCACTATCGTCCTCGACCCCTTCCATTTCATCGAGCATCTGGAAGGGTGGCCGTGGTTCAAATTACGCATAGGTGACTACCGTGCCGTGCTCGAGATCAAGAGAAATGAACAAACTATCACTGTTGTTCTCGTTGGACACCGCTCGAACGTGTATCAACGGCTCAGAAGGGAAATACAGTAACGAAGGAAAAACGCATCACCGACCAATAACCTTTATAAACCCCTGCCTGTCCCAACGAACATTATGGTAGCACCACGCAATCGATCACGGTCCATGCGGAGGGTTTCTGTCGCCACACCAGGCGGCAAGAACGTCATCCACTACAGGCCACGCAAGCATGCCCGCGCCCAGTGCGGCACGTGCGGCGCGTTCCTGCAAGCAGTCATGACCGCGCGCCCGCGCCTGCTCGCCCGCTTCTCGAAAAGCGAGCGCAGGCCGCAGCGACCGTTTGGCGGCGTGCTGTGCAGCAAATGTTCTCGTGCGGCCATCAAGGCCAAAGCGCGAGTATGATCCCCCAGGGTTGACGGCAACGGACCCAGGAGAATGGAGGAAAAACAATGACATTCGAACTAGGAAGAGTATGCGTGAAATTGGCCGGCCGTGACGCCGGCAAGACGTGCGTCGTCATCGACACGCTCGACAACGGTTTTGTTCTCATCGACGGCGAGACGCGCCGGCGCAAGTGTAACACGCTGCATCTCGAACCCACGCAGCACACGCTCAACGTGAGCGCGAAAGCGTCGCACGAGGACGTGATGAAGGCGCTAGGTCTTGAACCGAAGAAGACCGTGAAGAAAAAGGCAGGCGCACGACCGCGCACGCTCAGGAAGAGCAAGGCGCCAAGCGCCACGCCTGCGAAAACCACGGCAGCAAAACCTGCTGCGAAGACGACCAAGCCGGCCGTGAAAGCGGCCGCGAAGTAGGAAGAATCACTGGTTCTGCACGCACTCGAACAATGCGTCGAGCGAGAGCTCGATGACGGTCACCGGCATCTCGAGGTCCCATTTGACGAGCACGCCAGGATGCACTTCACCAAGCGCGGCGACGCACTTGTCCTTGACCGACACGCCTGCCGCGCGGCCAGGGATCGCCCAGTCCTGCTCGACGTCCTTTATGGTGCACTCGAGGCCGAGCAGTTTCATCATGTGGTCGATGATCTGCCGCACTTCTGTGTAGTCCGCGCGCGCGTGCGACACGGCGACGGCGAGCTTGAGCGTCTCGGCGACGCCGGTGTCCGTGCCCTTCACGTGGCTGAACGCCATCCCGCTCGTGAAGAACCGTTGCGGGTATTCGTGGTGGCGGTTGGCGCGTAGCACCCCGAGCAGGGACGGCACGAGCCATGACCGCAACGCGTTGTAGTCGAGAGTCAATGAATTGGCGAGCTGCACCACGTCGCCTTTCGTGTTGCAACGGGACGTCTGGTTGATCACGTTGTCCAGATTGTACGTGTTGGCTTCGAGCAGGCCGAGACCGACGAGCATGTTCGCGATGCGCGCACGGAAGACGCTTTTCGGGTCCTCGGCGCCGATCGTGCTCGCGCCAGAAGCCTGCGGTTCCATCGCATTGATGCCGTACGCGACCATGACCTCTTCCGCGATGTCGATCGGGTGCAGGATGTCGACGCGGTACGGCGGCACGATCGCCTTGCCTGCCTGATAGCCGAGCCCCATCTTGCCGAGCAGCGTGCGCAATTCGGACTCCTTGAGCTGGAGGCCGAGCCGCTTGCAGACGTAGAGCGGGTCGAACTTCATCGGGGACGGATCGAGATCAGGCGTGACGTGCTTCGAGGGACCATAATTGACTTCGACAGTGTGGACCGTCCCGCCTTCGTCCGCGAGCGCGCACACGATGATGCCAAGCAGCCTGTCCAGCACGTCCTGATCGAACCCAGAGCACTCGACGAACACGTCATGCGTCGAGCGCGTCACGCGCCCGGTGCTGTCCGCGTTGATGATGGGCGGCATGCTCATGACGTTGCCATGCGCGTCGACGAAGAGCGGGTACTTCTCCTGCCCCTCGAGCAAGTGGCCGTACGCGCGGCCGGCCGGATGCGTGCCGAGGATCTGGGTCGCGCTCATCTCGCGCGACGCCTCGAGCGGCGTGAATTTTATGTCCGCAGATTTTCGCGCCTCATACGAGACCGGCCAGCTGATCTTATCAAGAGGATAGATGCCGATCGCGGCCTTGCGACGGTTGCGGCAGTACGTGACGTGCAGTTTCTCCTGCATCTGGATGATCTCCTTGATGCGTTCGTCATCGAATGCGATGCCCGTAACGACGGCACACGCGGTGCGCGGCCGTACCTTGTTCACACTCTTGTCGACGACGACGGTGTAACGGCCCTTGCGCGCGTCGTACTTGCGCAGTCCTGTCTTGATGCCGAGCAGGCTCGCGAGCGCACGCGCCATGCCTGCCTCGCTGAGAAGGTCAGGCCTGTTGGGGAACACTTCGACGCTCACCGCGTCGCCTTCGATCCCTTCGAAGCCCGTGCCGAGCATGATCATCGTGTCCTTGATGATCGCATCAGGGAGTTTCTTGCCGACGAGGCGCTCGAGCGCTTTTTTGGAGAGCGTGATCGTCGGCATCTAGCGCATCCACGCTTTGACAGAGCGTAACTGGTCGACGTCGTTGGTGTACATCTCGCGCAAGTCCTGGAATTTGTAGTATTCGGTGATGATGCGTTCCATGCCCTGCCCCCAGGCGAGCACGGGGATGTCCGTGCCGAAGATGGGCTGTGTGACCTCAGGACGGAAGATGCCGGCGCCGCCAAGCTCGATCCATTCCTTGCGAATGGGGTGCAGCACTTCCACCTCGAGGCTCGGCTCGGTGTACGGGAAGTGCGCGGGCCGCAGACGCACGTCAGCGTACCCCATCTTGGTGTAGAACTCGCGCAGGTACTTGATCAATTGACGGAGATTGGCGTCCGGATCGACCACGATGCCTTCCACCTGGTGGAACTCGAAGAGGTGCTTCCAGTCGAGCGTCTCGTTGCGGAAGACGCGTCCGACGGCGAAGAATTTCGCGGGGACGTCCGTTTCCTTGAGCCGCGCGATGGTCTGCGCGCTGAGCACGGTGGTGTGCGTGCGCAACAACAATTGGCGCGCGACGTCCTCGCTCCACTGCCCGCCCCAGCCACGGCTTCCTGTCGTGCCGCCGCTCTCGTGCGTCGCCTTGACTTTCTTGGCGAGCGGCGCGGGGATCGTGCCTGCGCCTTTGAGGTAGAACGTGTCCTGCATCTCGCGGGCAGGATGGTCCTGCGGCACGAAGAGCGCATCCAGGTCCCAGAACGCGGTCTGCACCATCGAACCGCGCATCTCGACGAAGCCCATCTCGAGCCAGATCTTCTTGATGTACGCGATGGCTTCCTCGACGAAGTGCCGCCTGCCGCCCAGCACGCGCGGCACGTGCGCCGCGACATCGTAGCGTCGGAACCGTTTGGTCTTCCAGTCGCCCGAACGGATGATTTCGGGCGTGAGCGTGTCGATCACGTTGCCGGGCGCGATGCCTTTTTGCAGCAGCGTCTCGCCCACAGGCGTGATCTCGACGCGTCGCAGCTTCACCTTCTCGACGCGCACGATCTCGCGCCGCTTGCGCAACGTGTCGAGCGCAGCGCGTTCTTCATCGTGCAATGCCTTGAGTGGCCGCGGGAAATGTCCCTTGAGGAATTTCTCCTCGAGCATCTCCTTGGTCTGCAACTGCTTTCCTTGCTCGGTGAGCGAGACCATGAGGTCCTTGCCGCTCAGAAGACTGATCGCGGCCTTCTGACGCAACGCGCCGATGCACAGGTTCGCTTCCTCCTTGGTGAGATCCGCTTTTGCGGGAATCTTCGAAAGCGGCACGGGCGTGCTTGTCAGGACGTCCAAGAAGCGTCGCTCAGGCAGTCCTTGCTTGCGGTAGCGCTCGCCGTTCTTGTCGAGCACGACCACCTCGGATTCCTCCACGTGCAGGAGGATGGCGCCCTTGTTCTGCAGCCATTGCAGCGCGCGCATGACCTCGACATCCTTGAGGCCGCTCTGTTTCGCGAGCTCTTCGGGCGTCGCGTGCGCTTTGACAAGAGGCAGGATGGTCCGCTCGAGCGGATGCAGCGTGTCAGCTAGCTTCTGTATGTCCATAACGGTAGGAAGGACCGCTCACTTGAACTGCGGTGTCTTCATCCCCTTCCACGCGACGTCGAACATCCCTTCCAGCGCGTTCGCGAAGAACGGCGTGTTCGCCCAGATGCCGATATCGTAGGTCGGGTGCACTTCCTCGTCGTTCATGACCATGAACACGATTTCCTTGCCGTCCACGATGCAAAAGCGTGCCTTGCCGTCGGTGTGGCGCACGTCCGCGACCTTGCCGAGCTCTGTGACCGTTGTCTTGGTCTCCTTGGTGAGCGGCGCGGCGATACGGACCTTGACGCCTTTCTTCTTGAGCTTCTCAAGCACGGGCATGAGGCCCTCGGCTTTGCGTATGAGACCGTTGCTGGTCGTCATCATCGTCACGCTGCTGTTGGCGTTACGGATCATGTGTTCCAGATGGTTGTACAGGTTGTTGCGGCCGCGCAGACTTCCTGATACATCGGATGGTTCGATGAGTTCGACGCCCTGCGTGTGCAATTGGTTGAGTTCCTGCAGCACGTCGGTGGTCTTGAGGTCCTCGAGGCGCTTGATGCGCTCGGCCGCTTCGGTGTGCATGTTCTTCTTGACGCGCTCGACCACTTCTTCAGGCGGCACGGTGATGTACTTGATGGGCTTGCCGAGCTTCATGATGACGAAGCCCTTCTTCTCGAGGCTCTCGAGCACGTCGTAGGAGCGCGAACGAGGGACGTTGGCGATGTCGGAAAGCTCGCCTGCCGTGGACACACCGCGCGAGAGCAGTGCGGCCCAGATCTTGACTTCATACAGGTTCAACGAGAAATACCGTCGAAGCTTGTTCAGAAATTCTTCTTTTACGATCATACCACACCCTCCCCCTTTTTCTTTTTCCGGCACGCGGATCCCGACGGACCCTGCGTGCGCATAGGCGACAAAAAATCGCGCGACCGCGGCTTTTTGGTTATTCCTATCTCGCGGGGGTAAAACTTCGCCACTATTAATATGTTACGTTTTTCCACTTCGGAACGGTCACAACAGAATGCTGTCGATACCACAAAGTAACAATGCGCGTGACACTTCCTATAACTAGTGCGACCGTATCACTGCAAACGGTAGCGCAAGAGCGCCGCGATGCCGCCAAGGCCATCCAGTCTCTTGCCGGCGTCATGCGCGCCGACGATCACGATGTCGCCCTTGCCCTCTGCGACGCCGCGCAACACCGCATCGAACGCGAAGAACGTCTTGTCCGCACGCGCCTGCGCAAGGCGGTGTTCTGTCACGAGAAGTAGCGCTATGGCGCCCGCGTCCGCCGCTGCCTGCACATCGCGCAGGCCGTACGCGACCGCGCTCCCTTTCGCGATGCCTGCAAGCACCTGCTCCACTGCGTGCGACTCCTTGGCGACGCGGTCCTGCACGAGCGCGGAGCGCACTTCGTCGCGCCGCAGCACTTCCCCGATCGCCTGCTCGTGGCCGCCGGACGTCGTCGCCAAGACGAACTTCTTCCGAAGAACTGGATCGCTGACGCTCTTGATGAACTCGTCCTTCCAGAACGCAGGGCTGCCGAGCACGATCGCTTTGGGCTGGTACCGCACGTCATAATCATGCACCACACCCGCCAGGTGGTCGAAGAACTTGACGCCCTGCTTTTCCACCATGCGCTTCTTCTCGACGCTGCCAGTGAGATGCGCGAGCACCTGGTAGCCGTTGCGACGCATCAGCGCGATGCTCGCCTCATCACGCTCGAACACCACGATCAGCACGAGCGGCGGCTGCGCCTCGCATGCCTCGCGCATGCGCTGCACCTGGTCATGCGCCCATTGCGTCTTGACGATGGTGATGCTCTCGCCCGCCTCGAGCGTGAAGGAATGATGTTCGCCGCGCGGCACGTCCTGTGGGCCTTCGCGCACGACGCCAAGCACGCGTAGCGCACTGCCTTCCAGCGCCACTTTCTCCGCCTCAAGCGTGAGGACCATGGGCTTGCGTTCTGTGCTCTCCCCGACCTGCACCTTGCGGAAGGTGAAGGCCGTGCAACGGTCGCCCGGCTCGATGATGGTGCTCAGCAGCCACAGGTCGTCCGCGCTCTCGGGCACGACACGCCACTGGCCGACTTTGAGGTTCTGCGTGGCGGACTTCATGCCGAGGACAGGCAGACAAACATTTATATAGTTTCTGAGAAGCTAAAATGATCATCAAAAAAGGTGTCAGCGTGCAGCGCAAGAACAAAGGCCAGGCAGGCGGCTCGGCCGCGACAGTCATCGGCATCATGGCGCTGTTGTTCGTGTTCTACATCCTCTTCCTGCCGCCAGAAGAGCGGCGTGACCTGCTCTACGGCACCGACGAGAACGGGACGTACATCGGATCTGGCAGCAGGGACTACAACCGCACGCTGCTTCTCGCCAACATCGGCCGGCTCGACTACATCCCGGAAGATTCGTACGATCACACCATGCCGAACGTGCAGCTCGCGCGCATCCAGCAAGCGCAAGTGCTCGCCACGTTCAGCCCGTTCGTGCTGCGGCGCAACTGGCTCGAGAACAAGCGCAAGGACCTCACGTTCAACATCCTCGACCCTGACAAGACGGACAACGTGCTGCTCGCGTTCGAGACGCCTGTCCGCAAAGGCATACTGACCGTCTGGCTCAACGACCAGGTCGTCTATGAAGCGACGATCGACTCGCAGACACCTCCCGCCATCCCGCTGCGCAAAGCGCAACTGGGAAGCACCAACAAGCTCGTCTTCGAACTCTCGGGCGTGGGCCTCGCGTTCTGGCGCACCAACGAGATGCAGTTCACCAACGTGCAGGTCATCGGCGATGTCGCGGACGAGAAGTTCCAGCGCAGCACCTCGACGTTCACGCTCCTCGAGGAAGAGGCGCGCAACATGGAGAAAGCGACGTTGTTCTTCTATCCTGTCTGCGACCCGAACGAGATCGGACTGCTGGAAGCGACCGTCAACGACAACACGGTCAACAGCGGCAGGCCGGACTGCGACAGCATCAACAAGATCGAGCTCGACACGCGCCAATTGCGCGCGGGCGCGAACACGTTGGGCCTGCGCAGCACGCAAGGCACGATCCGCATCGACCAGTTGCGCGTCAAGACCGAACTCGAGGAGACAAAGAGCTTCATCGACTATTTCGAGCTCAACAGCACGGACCTGATCAGGGTTCGCGAGGGCCGCAGCCGCGTGCACCTCAACATCAAGTTCGTCGACGACAAGGAAGACAAGCAAGGCACCATCAGCATCAACGGCATCCTCAGCACGTTCGACCAGAGGAACGCCACGTACAGCAAGAATGTCAGCGCCTACGTGCAGGAAGGCAACAACTACGTCGAACTGCGCCCTGAGACCGTCCTCAACATCGTCAAGCTCGAAGTGCGGCTGGAGTGAGGGATGCCCTCGCAGCAGCTCCGACGCGCCACGACGGCGCTCGCGACCGCATTCTCCGCAGCAGCACCATCCCATCTTCTTCTACAGAAGACGCCCTCTGACGAGCGCGCGGCGCTGCGTCGCGAAGCGACCATGACCGCTGCGTCCGCACTGCAGCCCGAGATCGCGTTGGCGCTGCGCGCGGCACAGGCAGCGCAGCGGCAGAAGCAGGCGCAACCGCGACCCGCAACGACGATGGTCGACCGGCCGGTGAACATGTTCTTCTTCGTCGCGCTCGTGCTCTCCCTCATCGACCTGCTCTTCCGTTCAGGCCTCGGGCTTGGCGTATACGCCACCCCGACGACCAACGTGCTGCTCTTCACGTCATACCTGCTGCTTTCGGTGTACGCAGCGTTCGGCGTGTTCCGCACCGACGACGCCATGCAGAACGTGCGCGGCTTCTTCACCACGCACCTGTGGATCTCGGTGGTGGTCTTCGGCGGGCCCGCCCTCGTGGGGTACGCGTTCACGAAGATACCTGTCCTTTCCACACACATCACGTTCACCATCGTCGCGCTGATCCTCACGCAACTATGGGTCTTCATCATCGGCTTCGGCTTCGACCAGTACTTGTGGAAGGGCTTCCGCATCCTGTTCTGGAGCTACGTCATCATCCTCATGCTCTCGCTCGTCTACCAGAACGCGGTCTTCATCACCCAACTCGGCGAGACGCCGCTCGGCGGCCAAGGAGTGGGCCTTAATGCGTTCCTCAAGGAGACGTTCACGCAAGGCGGCAAGAACTTCTGGAGCCTGGTCACGACAGGCAAAGTGCTCACGCAGCGCGGCCAGCAGAAGTTCAACGAGACGCTCGCGCTCGCGACAGGAGATTATTACACGGGCAGGGTGGACAGCAAGGCGACGGTCCCGAACAAGGTCGACATCAAGGACTTCAAGGCGACACAACCTGAATTCAGGGACATAGACCCCGTGACTGTCTTCGCGACGCTCTCGGCCGAGACGCTCGACACCGAGATACTTGGCGAAGCGACAATCGCGTGCTCGGGATCGAACGACGGCAGCAAAGGCATCAAGCAGAACTTCGAGCCCGCGTCGTTCACGCCTGACAAGATCAAGCTCGTGCCGTATAACAGCTGGCCGCTCACGTGCACGTTCAAGGAAGGCACGTTCAAGCAACCACCCACACGGAGCGCGCTCATCAATTTCAGCGTCCAATTCCCCTTCGAAAGCCAAGCCTATCTCAAGACGTACTGGATGGACGCGGCCACGCTGCTCGCGTTGCGACGACAGAACATCGACCCGCTCGACCAGTACAAGATCACGGACAAGAACCCGCTTGCGGTCTACACCAATGGCCCGCTCAAGATCGGCATGGGCCTCGCAGGACAGACGCTGCTCGGCCTTGACCGCACGACGGACCGCAAAGACCTCACGCTCGGCGTGACGTACGACAACGCGTGGCGCGGCTACGTCGTGGGCTTCGACCACATCGTCATCCTCGTTCCCAAAGGCATGCGTATCACCGGCGTCGTGGGCCAGCCCGACATCCCGCGCCAGATCAAGTGCGGCGACCCGCAGTACACGATCGAGCCATGCGACGACACGATCGACAACATCTACGTCTTCACGCCCAAGAACGTGGACGCGAGCAAATCATTGACGTTCCTCTACCGCATCGAGATCCTCGCATCGGACTTCGACCTCGTGCTCTCTCCTTCGCCCATCACCTCCAGGTTCTTCAAGACAACGGCGTCATACAACTACAAGCTCGAGGCAGCGCTCAGCGTGCCGATCAAGAGCACCGAACAAGCGGTGGTCGGCAGCACGTCTCAGTCAAGCACGCCCGCGAAGATCGTCGGCACGCCGAACAACAGCACGAGCACCACCACCGCGACCATCACGTACACGACCGACCAGCCCACAAAGGACAAGGTAACCTATTATAGTCTCGAGCAAGGCTCACAATTCATCGACGTGTTCGAGAACGATTATCAGAGCAAGAACGTGACGACAGAACATACGGTCAGCATCAGCGGCCTCACGCCCAGCACGAAGTACCAATACAAGATCGTCTCGGTCAACGCGAACAACATCGAAGCCAATAACCAAGAGGCCAATTACTTCTTCGTCACAGAGGCAGCATCATGAATGTACGGGTCCTGAGCGTCCTTATCATCCTCGCACTACTGTGCGCGTGCACGCAGTTCAGGTTCGGCAGGACGCCCGAAGCGTCCATCCACACAGGCACGCGCGGCCTCGTGCTGCAGATCGAGCCAACAACGCCGCCGGCGAAAGTGTTCGCCAAGGACCCGTTCGCCGTCATCGGCACCATCACCAACGAAGGCACGGCCGATGTCGAGAGCGGCGTGCTCACCGTGGGCATCGATGATGCGTTCGTCAGCATGGAGACGCCGAGAGTCATCCCCATCCGCGTCGCAGGACGCTCCGCCTTGCAACCGCAGGGCGAAGTGCAGACCGTGCGCCTCGACTTGAGCGCAAAAGAGCTCGGCAGCGTCACAGAGACCGTCACGAGCACCATCCTGCTCACCATGTGCTATGCCTACAAGACAAGCGCGTCGTCGACCATCTGCATCGACACCGACCTCGAAAAGAAGACCGCCAACAAGCCCTGCACCATGCAGGCAGTGGGCTCGGCCGGCGGCCAAGGAGCGCCGATCGCGGTCACGCGCATCGAGACCACGCTCAGCCCGTCTGCCGACAGATCACGCGTCATCCCGCTCTTCACAATCACGCTCGACAATGTCGGCGGCGGCCAGGTGTTCGGCGCCGAGAACACCGTTGATGTATGCACGGGCAAGCCTGCCCAGAACGCCAACAACGCTGTCGTCCGTGCCTATCTCGTCGACAAAGAACTCACATGCGGGGAAGGCACTGCGGTCGCCACCTTCGACCGCAAGAACAACGTGGTGCGCTGCACGCTCCCAGAAGGCATCGACAAGAGCAGGGGCGCGTTCAGCACCCTTGTGCGCGTCGAAGCAGACTATGGCTACAGCACGAGCACGAGCAAGAACGTGCAGATCGTGCGGGGCTCGTAAGGTTTATATAACGTCGGAGGCACGAAGCAATCATGAAGAGGCTGATCGGGACGCTCACCATCCTTCTCCTCCTGCTTGCCGCCTGCCAGGGGCGCGGCACGGAGACACGCAGCACGAACTACAGGACGGGCACGGAAGGCATCCAGTTCATGTTCGCATCGAACCTGCCACCATCACGCATCTATGACGACCAGAAACTCGACGTGCTGGTCGAACTCGAGAACCGCGGAGCGACAGGCGTCGGCGGCGCGGGCGACCGGCTCTACATCAGCGGCTTCGACCCCCAGATCATCACAGGCATCTCGGCCATCGGCGAACAGATCCCTGCCATGAACGGCAAGTCCCAGTACGGACCTGGCGACAAGACGTTCGTCACGTTCACCGGCACGCCCGTCTCCCTCTTCGGACTCAACATCGACAAGTACAGCCCGCGCCTGCAACTGACCGCCTGCTATTCCTACGACACCATCGCGACGGCGAACGTATGCATCGACCCAGAACCCGAGAGCCGCGCAGTGCGCGACAAAGTCTGCACCCCGACATCGGTGGGCACAGGATCGCAAGGAGCGCCCGTCTCTGTCAGCAGCGTCAACGTCGAGGCATCACCGACCACCACGCGCTTCGACATCACCATCCAGAACAGCGGCAGGGGCAAGCCGTTCCGCAGCAGCCTGCAGTACCTGCAAAAATGCAGCCCCTTCGACCCGACCGGCCTCCAGTACAACGAGATCGACTACGTCGAACTCGTCGACGTGGCAGTCGCGGGCACGAGCATCAAGAACAACTGCCGGCCAAACGACCAAGGCCACGTCCGGCTCGCAGGCGGCAGCGCACACCTGTACTGCCAATTCGACCACATCCCAGGCACGTCCGCCTACACGACACCGCTCACCGTCACGCTCCGTTACGGCTATAGGGAGATATTGCAGCGCGAACTCACCATCGTGCAGTCCGCACGCTAGACGAAAAGTTTAAAAGAGTCCACTGAGTCTGACAACCGCACATGAGAACCGCCCCGATCGCAGCGATATGCACATTGCTTCTTATCGCTGCATGCGCGGGCGGCGGCAAAGTGTCGCTCACGACGTTCTTGGGCGGCAACGACGGCATCTCCATCGAGTTCGACAAGAACGCACCGCCAAAGGAAGTGTTCGACGGCGGCGACTTCCCCTTCGATGTCGTCGTCAAACTCCAGAACAAAGGCGAATATGCCGTCGCAAAAGACAACGTCAAAGTCACTATCACCGGCATCAGGCCACAAGAATTCGACCAGACCGACGCAGGCCTCAAGAAAGCGCCTGACGAGGACCTCACCGAACGCAAGAAGGACACCCAAGGCAGCCCGGTCGAGCCCAACCAAGTCTATGTCGAATTCAAGGACTTCAACCACAAGACAGACATCACCGGCGCCCAGCTCTCGTTCCCGGTCCGTGCGGAAGTGTGTTATGACTACGGCACCACCGCAGCGACATCATTGTGCGTGCGCCGCAACCTCGCCAACCCGGAAGTCGGCGGCTTGTGCGAACTCGAAGGCGACCGCCCGCTCTCCACGAGCGGCGCGCCAGTCCAGGTCGAGAACGTCAAGGAATTCAGGCGCGGCAAGGACAGCGTCGGCTTCACGTTCACCATCAAGGAAGTAGGGCCGCCAAACGGCAAGATCTTCCAGAAAAGCAGCGGCTGCGCAGGCGACCGCACCACCGAAGACCGCGTCTTTGTCAGCGTCAAGACCGACATCCCCGGCCTCAGCTGCCAAGGACTTGACACCGCAAGCGACGGCAGGGCAGAAGGCACGATCGCGCTCTACGGCGAGCCCCGCGAAGTCTCGTGCGTCCAGAAGATACCGACGCCAAGCGACTACGAAGTACCCATCACGATCAAGCTCGGCTACGACTACCGCGACCATGTCGAGACCAGCATCCTGGTCAAGCATGCAGGCGAAGTGAACGCCAGCGCATGAGTCTGGCAACGTTTCTCGCGCCATCCAAGGCAAATGCAGTGTTCTTCATCATCCTCCTTGTCGTGAGCGCCGTCCTCGTCATCACCTGGTTCGGCACCGGCTGTAATAATCTCAACGTGCTCGGCTCCCACTCACGCGCAGGCGACCAGTGCAAGGTAGTCACTGTGGGGCTTCTCGTGCTCGCCTGGCCGTTTCCCATCGCGGTCATCATACTTGACGGGCTGCGCCTCGGCATCACCGTCACGACCACTCTCGCCGCACTGCCCGTGCTTCCATGGTACTGGTTGCTTGCCTGCACCATGGACTGGCTGCGACGGAAGATACCGGAGAACTAGCTCTTCGCCAGCGTGAGAAGAGACGACGCAATAGACCAACATCTCAAGGCATTGTCTTCTAATTCATGTATTCTAGCTTGACGAGAGCCCGTATCGCACTCGTGACGTCTTCGTCATCATCATCTATATGAAAAACGCTGTATGCGACATAGTCTCCCACCCAAGAACCACCGCGAGAGTCCTTCATCCAATCGTCGACCAGGTGGCCAGCGACATATGCTGCAGTGACGTAGCGTTCTCTCTGAGTTCTCTCAAAGCAGCTGTTCTGTGAAAGCAGATCCTCAGCAAGTTCATCCACGACAGCATCTGCCGGCAGATTCCCTTGTGTGAGAGCCTCCTGCGCGGCATGATACGAGGATGACGCAGTGCACAATAGTCGTCCGCATTCCTTGAGTACAAGACTGAATTCCTTCCGAACATCTTCATCAAGTGCCATACGACTTCGCCAACGTGAAGTAGGCGAGGAGCGCCTCGAGCTGCACGTACTCGTCCGCGCCTTCGACCATGCGGAACTCGATCTCGCCGCACTTGTCGATGAGCTGCACCTTGAGCCTGTCAGGCACGGCGAGCTTCCACACGGCAGGCTGGATCTGCTTGATCACGTCAAGGCCTGACATGCCGTACCTGAGCATGACGTCGAGCAATAACGAACGTGATTCGTGGAACTTGCCGTTGATGGCGAGGTCGAGGAGTTTCACGACGTCCTCGGGCTTGGCGTGCGACGCGAGCGTGAAGACGGTCTCTGCCGTGATCTGGTCGCCCAGCGCGCTCGCGCTCTGCAGAAGGTTGGCGAGGCGCCGGCAGTCGCCGCCCGACACTTCGACGATCGCGGGGATAGCGTCAGGGGCGATGACAAGGCCTTCGGTGCGGCCGATGTGGTGCACGATCCGCGTGAGTTCGTCGGCAGGCAATGGCTTGAACCGGAAGATCGCGCACCTGCTCTGGATGGGATCGATGATCTTGCTCGAGAAGTTCGCGCTGAGGATGAACCTGCACGTCTGCGTGTAGTTCTCCATGGTGCGACGCAACGCCTGCTGCGCCTCTTTGGTGAGCGCGTCGCACTCGTCGAGATACACGATCTTGAAGGGCACGTCGCCCATGGCGCGCGTGCGCGCGAAATCCTTGACCTTGACGCGCACGACGTCGATGCCACGCTCGTCAGATGCATTAAGCTCGAGGAAATTCTCGTGCCAGTCGTCGCCGAAGAGCGAGCGGGCGATGACCAGAGACAGACTCGTCTTGCCCGTGCCGGCAGGACCGGTGAAGAGCAGATGCGGCAGGTTCTTCTGCTGCACGAACGCGCGCACCTTGCCCACGATCGCATCCTGGCCGTGCACGTCGTCGAAGGTGCGCGGCCGGTACTTCTCGGTCCAGATGATCGCGGAAACATCAGCCATAGTCGGCCTCGGAGGGCAAGGGTATAAAAAAATATAGAAGATGAAGAAAAGAAGGGACGCTCAGACGATGTCTTCTTCTGAGACGACGAGGTAGTCGCCTGACGCGATGACCGCGCTATAGGGGATCATCATGAGGCCTTCCTTGTCCTTCTCGAGCTCGAGCTTCTCGGCATACGGGGTCGGGTTCTTGACCACGACATGGATCAATTCCCCGGACTTCACTTCAAAGATGACGTCGCCGACCTCGCCGAACTTCTTGCCCGACTTGCTCACGACCGTCTTACCGAGAATCTGCTTCGCGAATTTGCGTTCCTCATCTGCCATGGACTGTCACCCTCAAACCTCGTTTGAAAAATTTGCTATTCTGGAATGAAGAAGCCCGCGTATGTATTTAAGGTTTTCTGTGACGCTATTCGTGCCGACGCCGCGCGTTTGTCGTCGATACATATTTATACGCCGCAGGAGTCGAATGACACATGGACGTCGCGCAACGGCTCGCACTCATACAACAGGTCGGGGAGGAGATCCTCACGCTCGACGAACTCAAGACGCTGCTCGAGCAGAAGCAACACCCGGTTGCGTACGACGGCTTCGAGCCCAGCGGCAACCTCCATATCGCACAAGGCCTCTTGCGCGCGATCAACATCGGTCTCATGCTCAAGGCAGGCTGCCGTTTCAAGATGTGGGTGGCGGACTGGTTCGCCTGGATGAACAACAAGTATGACGGTGACCTCGAGAAGATCGGCATCGCCGGCGACTACTTCATCGAGACGTGGAAAGCGTGCGGGCTTGACACGGACAAGGTCGAGTTCCTTAAGGCCAGCGACGTGGTGGGCGACCCTGCGTACTGGAGCAAAGTCGTCCAGATCGGTCGGCACAGCACGCTGCAGCGCGTGCTGCGCACGACCCAGATCATGGGACGCAGCGAGAAGGACGCGCTCAGCGCGGCGCAGATCTTCTACCCGTGCATGCAGGCGGCGGACATCTTCCACCTGGACGCCGACATCTGCCAGCTCGGCATGGACCAGCGCAAGGTCAACATCCTCGCACGCGAGCTCGGCCCGAAACTCTTCGGACGCAAACCCGTCGCCGTGCATCACCACATGCTGATGGGACTCCAGCAGCCCGGCGTGCCCACAGGAGAAGGGGACAGCGTCGAGCGCGCGATCGCCATGAAGATGAGCAAGAGCAAGCCAGGCAGCGCGATCTTCATGACAGACACGGCAGCCGAGGTCGAGAAGAAGATCGGCGCGGCATACTGTCCCGAAAAGCAGGTCATGGAGAATCCCATCATCGAGTACTGCAAGCACATCGTGTTCCGCAAAATGGACGTCCTCGCCATCGACCGCCCTGCCAAATTCGGCGGGCCGCTGGAGCTGCAAAGCTATGACGACCTGGTGCAAGTCTACACCGCAGGCAAACTGCACCCCATGGACCTCAAAAAAGGCGTGGCGGCCGCCATCAACGGACTCCTGGACCCTGTGCGGCAGCATTTCTCCAAAGGCAGGCCCGCTGAACTACTGGCACAAGTCAAGTCCTTTGATGTCACGCGGTAGCTTTAAATATCCCTCTCCATGAAACGTGGGCATGCCGACCAAGGATACCGACGAGAAATTCGAACAGGCCATGTTCTCGTACGTGGCCAACGTCTCCGGCCTTGAGGAAGAGAACCGCGTCCTCAAAGAAAGCGTGGAAAACCTCGAGAAGGAAGTCGAGAAGTTCAAGCGCACGCCACTCATCGTCTGCGAAGTCCGCGACGTCATCGATGGCAAAGCGCTCGTGCGCTTGCCGAACGGCAACGAATTCATGGTCGAGATCTCGGCAGAATGCAAGGACGTCAAGTCAGGCGATGGCGTGCTTGCCGAACAGAAGAACCTCACGCTCATCCGCAAGGTCCCGACAGGCAAGAAGTTCGACGTCGAGAAGTTCGTCGTGATGGAAAAGCCCACGACCGCATGGGCGGATGTCGGCGGCCTGCACAAGCAACAGCTCGAGATCCAGGAAGTCATCGAACTGCCGCTCAAAAAACCCCAGCTCTTCAAGAAGGTCGGCATCACGCCGCCAAAAGGCATCCTGCTCTACGGCCCGCCAGGCACGGGCAAGACCATCCTCGCAAAGGCGGTCGCCGCAAGCACCAACAGCACGTTCATCGAGGTCGTGGGCAGCGAACTCGTGCAAAAATTCATCGGCGAAGGCGCGAAACTCGTGAAGGAAATCTTCCAGCTCGCGCGCGAGAAGGCGCCCAGCATCATCTTCATCGACGAGATGGACGCCATCGCCGCGACGCGCGTCGACATCGGCACGTCAGGCGAGCGCGAAGTGCAGCGCACGTTCATGCAACTGCTCGCCGAAGTGGACGGCTTCGAACCGCTCGACAACGTCAAGGTCATCGGCTGCACCAACCGCAAGGACATCCTTGATCCGGCCATCACGCGCCCGGGCAGGTTGGACCGCCTCATCTACGTGCCGCTCCCTGATGTCGAGGGCAGGCGGGAAATCTTCAGGATCCACAGCATCCGCATGACGCTCGACAAGACCGTCGACATCGAGGAACTCGTGAAACGCATGGACAAATTCAGCGGCGCCGAGATCCGCGCAGTGTGCACGGAAGCAGGCTATTTCGCCATCCGCGACAACCGCACAAAGGTCGTGCACAAAGACTTCGAGGACGCCGTCACCAAAGTGCTGGAAGAAAAACAGATCGAAGGCACCGACTACATGAAGATGTTCGGGTAATTCTTAACGTACAAGCGCGTCCACGCATACCCTGTTCACGTGGGGTTTGTACTGGCCGCATGCCACGACACGCTTGATGGAACATGTCCTCTTGGCCTTCGCGCACGCGTCCTTGACGGTCTGTGCTGCGGCGGCGAACGCGTCCTCGTGCGCGAAATCATAGAAGTGCAGCGTCCCGCCTTTCTTGAGCACGCGCAACGCGCCAGGAATGAAGGGTGCCGCCTTGCCGGGCCATGCCAGAAGCACGCGGTCGTACGTGGTCTTGGTCGACGCGAGGAACCTCTTCGCGTCCTTCTTGATCGGTGTGACAATCGATTGGAGCTTGTTGAGCGCGACGTTCTGGAGCGCGTACGCGTGCGCGGCCGGATTGAGCTCGACTGCATCGACGTGCGAGGGACGCGCGTTCTTCGCGATGATAAGCGCAAATGGACCGATGCCCGAGAACAGCACGAGCACGCGCTCCCCTGGTTTCACAAGGCGGGCGATGCGCAGGCGTTCGGTGCCCATGCGCGGCGAGAAATAACACGTCTGCACGTTGAGACGCAACCGCACGCCGCTCTCGCGATGCTCGGTCTCGAGACGGCGCTCCCCTGCCAATACCTTAAGGGGCTGGTGACGGAACCTGCCGGTGTGGCCACCGACCTTCTTGGCCACGACCTTGATGGCAGGCTGTGACGCGAGCAAGATTGCGGCGAGCCTCTTTTCCTTCCTCGCGAGCCCGCGCGCGATCTCGACGATGGCTATATCGCCCACGGTGTCGAAACTCGCGCGCATGCGATGCCGCTCGCTCTTGGTGAGCACGGTCTTGACACGGTCACGCCACGCATCCATCAGAAGAACGTCCCAAGGCCTTTCTGTGAGCGCGCCTTGTGTTCGCTGACAAGACCCGCGACGGCGCGGTTGACGCGCTCGACGGAGAAGTCATGTTTGTCGACGAGCAGCGCATGGAGCTTCTCGACGTCCGGCGCGCGCCACTTGAGCGCGTAGTCGTCCGTGACCGGCATGGTCTTGAACAGCTCGAGAAGGTCGCGCCAGTCCATATCGCAATGGTCCGGCCAGTGCGCTGCCTCGAAGACGGCGGCCAGGTCCTTGTGTTCCTTGACGAGCTTGAGCGCCTTCTGCGGCCCGATCCCTTTGATACCGCCAGGATTGTAGTCGGTCCCCACGAGCAGCGACAACGCGAGCAATTGCTCATGTGAGATGCCGAGCGCGGCAAGGCAACCTTCGAGCTCGATGAGCCGCGGCTTGACCTCTTCATACGCGAGGACTCCCACTTTCTTCTTCCTGCCTGACACCGACAGATTGCGCACGAGGCGTGGCGCACCGAACAACAACGCATCGGCATCCTGGCTCGCGGCAGCCCACACATCGCCTCTCTTCGCGATGTGCGCCGCCTGCGCCTCCCCCTCGCTTGGCGCCTGCACGACAGGCAATCCCAGCGCCAGAATCACGTCCTTGGCTTCCTGGACCATGTCCGCGCTCAGGCGCGTCGTGCGTGAGGCGAACTTCTTCATCGCCTCGAGGTCCTCGACGGCGGCCGCCTCCTCGTACTTCCTTTGCGCCTCGTGCTTGACCTTGGCGCGCTGCTCGAGCACGCGCCGCTTGAGCGCGGGCGGCTTGCCGTCGAACACATAACATGGCAGGATGCCCTGCTGCATCATGTTCGTGGTGCGCGCGAGCAGCCCGATAAGATGGGACGTGACCTGACCTTTGCTGTCCGTGAGCAGCGTCCCGTCACGCGAACGGATCGTCGTGAGGAACTGGTAGAGGAAGATGTGCGCGTCGATCGCGAGCCTCTTGCCCTTGAGCGCGGACACCTCGATGTCCGTCCCAGGACAGAGGTCGTAGATCTTGACGCCCATCTATCATTCCACAAGCACGGTCAGCTTGATGGTCGCATAGTCGCGGTACGCGGAGAGCGCGTCATAGTCCGTGAAGACCTTGAACTCGAACTCGTACGTGCCCGGCTTTGTGGCTGAACCATCCGCGAACGTGGGCTTGATCTCCAGCAAGAAAGGGACGCGCTTCTCGCCGTTGTTTGCCAGCTCGAACGCAGGGAAGCCATAGTTGCCTTTCCTCTCGACGTTGGCAGCGACCCAGTTGTCGACCTTGTTGGTGCCTGAGACTATCAGGTTCCTGCTCTTGTCGTAGGAATTCTTGAGGCTGAAGTTGAGTTGGTAGACGCTCGTGTCCTGCTGCAGCGCGCGGATACCGATGCCGATGAGCCTGCTCTCGCCGACACGCAACTTGATGACCTGCTCGGAGATGCCGATCTTGCTGCCGGACCTGAAGTTCGTGCTGAGCTTGGTGTTGGTCGCATCATCGAGCGTCGGCACGACCGGTTCTTCGTCCACGACAGGTATCGGTGCGGGAACGGCCTGCGGGGCGGGCTGCGCGTCTTGCTGCGGCGCGCTCGGCTGCGGCGCCACAGGTGCCTGCTGGGCCGGCGCGCATGCCGCCACCAGCGCGAGAATCATCAATATCACGTAAATGTGTGTTTTCATCGTTCCTCCTCCAACTGTTTAAAGGTGAGCCCGTGCAAATCGCGCTCGACCATCTCCTGCCCCTTTTTGTTGAGCTCGCCTGTCGCGAGCAGTATCACCGGGAGTTTACGAAGCTGCCCTTGCACGAACGCCGCGCTCACGTCGCTGTCGGTCAGCTTGCGCTTGGCCTTCGCCTTGCAGTAGTACGTCAGTGCGCCCACGCTGCTTGGCAGCTTGAGCACAAAGTCATACTCTCCCCGTTTCTTCACGCATTGCTGTTCGACTATTTTAATATTATTCCTGGTGAAAAAGCCGAGTAACGTTGCCAGGAACGAGTCGCCAGCGGGATCAAGGACAGGGACAGAGGATGCCGGAGATTGGACACCCGCCACTGGTGCGGCAACGGCCTGCACAGGACGCGGCACGGTTGGCGGTGCGGGCGGCTGCACGTTTTGCTGCACCGACTCCTGCGCGCCATCAACGGTCTGCAAGATGGTCTGTTGGGGAAGGGGCTGCGGCGCGGGCCGCTCCACTGGCGCGGCCTTTGGCGGCTGCAGCATGCCCTTGATGATCCGTTGCGTCTCATCGTCAGGCAGCAAGAACCATTTCCAGAACGTCTCTTTCTGCTGGTTGTAGGAGACGTCGAGGGGCACCGCGAAATCAGGGAGGTTGCGCAACGAGACACGCACCAACGGTCCTGCCTGCGTGTCACGGACCACCTTGTGCTGCTCGAGCAGCCGCACGGTCTGGCGGTCCTTGTCGGGCACGTGCTCGAGATGCTTGAGAAGCTCGGCCTCCTGGCCCGGGATGAAGTACAACGGCGAGCCGCCCATCTTCATGCTGGAGATGCGCAACGCGCCTTTGCTCACGAGTTCGGAAAGCAATGCGCCAGCGAGCATGGAATTCATGCCCATGTGCTTGCCGAGCTGCGTCGGCACGCATGGACCGTGCATGCGGATGAATCCAAGCGCGTTCTCCCTGTAGTCGATCGCCACGTCGTCGTCGGGGCGCAGACCGCATAAAAGGTTTTCGTGACTACGGACGCAGCCAGCCGACCTGCCAGTACGTGATGTCGCCTTCGTCGTCGACGGCGCCGATCAGGAGGTCTTTCTTGGTGCTGTGCGCGACGCGGCTCTTCGCGGCGAACGAGTGCCACGTGAGCTTGTCGTGCTCGCGCACGGCGAACAGAACCCACTTAGCGTGGTCCTTGCCCGGGACCGCACCGCGGCCATAGACGCGGAAGTCCGCGCCGAACTTGAGCGCGGTCTTGACAGTGTAGCCGCGACGGCGCATGTCCGCAAAGACGGCATAACGCGCGTCCTCATCCGCAGACCTGCCGATGATGCGCGCGCGCAGCGTCTTGAGCGACACCTGCCTGCCGCGGCCGTCGAGGACGATGATCCTGCCTGTCTCTGCCAAGAACAGCGCTTCATAGCCGCCAAGCTCGAGTCGGCCGTCTGGCCGCAACGTGCCGTAACGGTTCTTGGAAAACAGGCCTTGCGCCTCTGCCGAGTTCTCGGTCACGCAACGCGCGCCCTCGAACACCGCCGTGATGGTCGCTGTCATGCACGTCCTGCCGTCCTGCGGCCTTAAAAAGGTTACTTATTTAAAGCGCCCGCCGCTCGACGACAGCATGGAACTCGTCGTCTTGGGCACGAGCGCGATGGTGCCCACCAAGGACCGCAACCACAGCGCATACCTACTGCTGCACCGCACTGAAGGCATGCTGCTCGATTGCGGTGAAGGCACGCAACGCCAGCTCAGTTATGCAGGCATCGCACATTCCAAAGTCACCCGTATCCTACTCTCGCACTGGCACGGCGACCACGTGCTGGGCCTGCCCGGCCTCCTGATGACGATGTCGCAAGGCACGCCAGGACGCACCGTCATCATCTATGGCCCAAGCGGCACGCGACAACACGTGCGCAGCGTGCTCGACACGTTCGAGTTCAAGCAACAACTCGATCTCGACGTGCGCGAAGTGCACAAAGGCGCGGTGTTCGAGACAGAGGACTTGCTCGTCAGCGCGATGCCACTGCACCACGGCATCCCGTGCGTCGGGTATCGCATCGCGGAAAAGGACCGGCGCCGCATCAACCTCGCGAAGGTCAAGAAACTCGGCATCCCCGAAGGACCGCTGCTCGGCAAGCTCCAGCGCGGCGAAGAAGTCATCTGGAAAGGCAAGCCCGTCCATCCGAAAGACACGACGACCATCGTCAAAGGAACGATCGTGGCGTTCGTCACGGACACGTCACCCTGCAAGGAAGCGCACGAACTCGCCGAGAACGCGGACCTGCTCGTCTGCGAAGCGAGCTACACGAGCACGCTCGAAGAGAAGGCGGAGGAATACACGCACATGACCGCACGCCAGGCAGCACAACTCGCGAGCCAGGCCGGCGTCAAGAAACTCCTCATCACCCACTTCAGCGCGCGCTACCGGACCACGACCGAACTGCTCGAGGACGCAAAGACAGCATTCCAGAACACCATCGCGGCGCACGACCTGATGAAAGTGTCGCTCGATAAAAAATAAGCGCGCTCACGCTTTCTCGATCGAGAGCCGCACGTCATCACGCATGACCGTCCTTCTGCCTGCATGACGGGAGAACGTCACCGCTTCTGCCGCGAGCCGCTTGCCTACATCCTCGAGCGCTTGCTTGAGGCCGGCTTTCGCGCTCTCCGCGACACGTTCGGCGCCCGCCTTGCGCAGAAGCTCTTCCATCGCCGCAAGCGGCAGACCACGTTGTGAACGTCGGACCATAGCCGGACAATGGTGCAATTGCTATAAAAAGAGGCAGGTCTTCCTGCACGTCGTGGTGAACAGGAAAGCGAAAGGCAGCGGCGCGGAGCGCGAGATCATCCACATGTTCTGGAAGACAGGCACGTGGGCAGCGTGCAGGGTCGCGGGCAGCGGGTCCAACAGGTATCCTTCTCCTGACATCCTCGCGGCGAACAACCTGCGCCGGCTTGCCATCGAGGTCAAGGCGACGAAGGAGAGAGCGCAATACATCACCAAAGACCAGGTCGGGCAGTTGCGGGAGTTCTCAGCGCGCTATGGCGCCGAAGCGTGGATCGCTGTGCGCTTCGACAACAGGGGTTGGTTCTTCGTGAGCGTCGAGGAACTCCGCGAGACAGGCGGCGCCTACGTGCTTGACTATGACTACGCGAAAAGCGTCGGCCTCACGTTCGAGGAATTCACCACGACGAAAGATTTATAAGAACGGGCCGTCGAAAAAAGCACTTCATGCCTTCTAAGACAAAGCCCAAGGCCAAAAAGCCTGCCGCGAAGCAACCCACGCCAAAAAAGCCTGCGAAAGCCAAAGCGCCGGCAGGCGCAGGACGCGCGGCCGCGGCGATGCTGGATGAGGTCATCACCGAAGTCGCGGGCAAAGACGTGCTCGCGCTCGTGAAGATATTGCGCAACAAGAAGAACGTCAGCGAGTTCACGCTTGCCGAAGCCCTCACGCGCGAGATCAACGCCACGCGCAACATGCTCTATCGCCTCTACGAACACAACCTCGTGACCTTCATCCGTCGCAAGGACAAGAAGAAGGGCTGGTACATCTATTACTGGACGTTCAACCCGCCGCGCATCAAGGACATCTACATCACGCTACGCAAGCGCAAGCTCGAAAAACTACAGGAGAGGCTCGAGCGTGAACAAAAGACGCAGTTCTACGTGTGCTACCAGAAAGAACGCCTGCCTGATGGCACCCTCATCAACGGGCCTGTCACGATGCGCCTCGACTTCGACCAGGCGATGAACTACGAGTTCAAATGTCCGGAAAGCGGCCAGTTGCTGGAACAAGAAGACAACACGCAACGCATCAAACAGATCGAAGAAGAAATACAACAAATAAAGAAAGAACTCAAAGCGCTCGAGTGAATCAGCGCTTTTTCTTCATGCGATTCTCGATGGTCAGTTCTTCCTTGAGAATCTTGTGCGCGACCGTGTCGATATGCTCCTCGATACGCGCCACGCGGCGCTCCATCAGCACCAATATGCGCAGACTATAAACGATGGCGGCGAGCGTGCCGACAATCACTGCAAGCGTAATCCTCAATAGGGCTTCTTCAGCCATGTAATCACCTCTTATGATTGATCATCCAAAGAACAAGGCAGTATAAAAAGGTTGTTACAGCGTGCGTACGTCTGAGACGAAGGACAGACCACGAACTATTTCTTCGCGTTCTGCCAGAGCACGTCGAAGACGCGTTCCATGGCGTTCGCCATGAAGTCGGTCTTGACCCAGATGCCGAAGTCGTAGTTGGCGTGCGTGTTCGCGTCGTCGAGAGGCATCATGATCACGTGTGTCTCGTCGATGAGGCATATGCGTGCGTTGATGTTCTCGAGCGTGCGCATCTGCGCGAGCGCCTTGAGGTCGTTTGCCTTGCCGGGCGAGAGGATGCGGATCGTGACGCCTTTTTCCTTGGCCTTCTGGAGCGCGCCTTTGAGCGCGGTCGTCTTGCGGCCAAGGCCTGCTTCGGTCGTGATGATGGAGACGGATTTCTTGGCGTTCTTGATCATGGAATGGATGTGGTCGTAGAGGTTGCTGCGGCCTTTGACGGCGCCTGTCATGTCGGCCGGGTCGACGAGCTGGATGCCGTTCTTGTGCAGCATGTCGAGCTCCTCGAGCACGTCGCTGCCCTTGAGTCCGTCGAGGACGTTCGAGTGCTTGACGGCGTCTTCCTGCACCTTCTTCTTGATGCGCTCGACGACTTCTGCAGGAGGCACGGCGATGTACTTGATGGGCTTGCCGAGCTTCATGATGATGAACCCTTTCTTCTCGAGGCTCTCGAGCACGTCGTACGATCGTGAACGAGGGACGTTGGCAATGTCAGAAAGCTCGCCTGCCGTCGAGACGCCGCGCGAGAGGAGCGCTGTCCAGAGCTTGGCTTCGTAGCTATTGAGACCGAAATCCTTGAGTTTGTTCAAAAAATCGTTTTGGACGAGCATTGTGGGTGGACCTCATGTGTGGAGATAACTCCACTTGTTACTACGGAAGAGATATAACTAGTATATAAATCTTCCTTTAATGTCATCCTCATTAAGTAGCAACAAATATACTCCGACGTGAATCCTTCCCACCCCTTGATTTCGTATGGAAAAATAGTATTGATGAAGTTGTGAATGATTTTTGTCCTTTGTTTTTCGTGTACGTATGAAATTTTTGTTTAATTATATTATTCAAACATTATTTTGTTTTTATTATTTTATATTATATATATTATATTATATATATTATTATTTTTTATATAAAAATATAATATTACACTATGAAAAAACACGAAATAGTTGTGATTCAAAATATATAATATAAATAATGTATTTGTTAATATATTTTAGAAAATAACATAAAACACGAATTTTGAACTATCATCATATTGTTCCAGAGGAAATCAAGGGGTGACTGTGGAGTATTATCATTACTGATCCTTCGATACAACAAATACAGTCTGCAAAAACTTAAATAACCTGCATTGCAGATGGAACCACACAAAAGGGGACGTCACGGTGGAAGAGAGGAAACTAGCAAATTTTTTCGAGCAGTACCTATCACATAAATCGCTGTTCGCCAACAAACAAGCATTGCAGACGGATTTCCAGCCAGAGGACATCCTCCATCGCGACGAGCAGATCACACAGGTGGCGAACGTCCTCGCGCCGATCCTCCGCGGCCAAAAATCCAACAACCTCTTCATCTACGGTTATCCTGGCACGGGCAAGACGCTCGTCACGCTGTTCACGACACGGCAGATCAAACAAGCCGCGGAGAAACTCGCCCTTCCTGTCATCGTCACGTACATCAACTGCAAGCTCAAACGCACCGCGGACACAGAGTACCGCCTCGTCGCCCAGCTCGCCAAAGAACTCGGCCGGCCACTGCCTGCGACAGGCCTTCCCACCGACGAAGTCTACAAGACGTTCTACGAGGAACTCGACGCCAAGAAGTGCACCATGCTCCTCGTGCTCGACGAGATCGACGCACTGGTCGAAAAAGCGGACGACCAACTCCTCTACAACCTTCTGCGCATCAACGAACACCTGCACAATAGTCGTATCACGCTCGTCGGCGTCTCGAACAACCTCACGTTCAAGGACACGCTTGACCCGCGCGTGCGCAGTTCGCTCTCCGAGGAGGAGTTGTTGTTCCCGCGCTACAACGCCGTGCAACTGCTCGACATACTCAAACAGCGTGCCTCGCTCGCGTTCGCGCCGGGCGTCCTCGAGGACGGCGTGGTCCAGAAATGCGCGGCGCTCGCGGCGCAAGACCACGGCGACGCCCGACGGGCCATTATGCTGTTGCGCACCGCCGCCGAACTCTGCGAACGCGAACATAACGAGACAGTGGGCATGGCATACCTCGACGTGGCGGAGTCCTCGATGGAGAACGAACGCGTTCTCGACTGCGTCCGCACGCAACCAAAACAACATCAGGCCACCTTGTGCGCGGTCCTCACCGCGTGCGCCGAACGCCAACAAGCGGTCTTCACCGGCGAGATCTACGAAAAGTACCAGGCATTGTGCGGCAAGGCCAGCCTGCGTCCGCTGACCCAACGGCGGGTGTCGGATATCATCCAGGAATTCGACATGCTCGGCCTCATCCAAAGCAAGGTCATCAGCAAGGGCAGGTACGGACGGACGCGGGAGATAGGCATCGCGCTGCCGGCGGCCACACTCGCCCAAGTGCATGCCATCGTCATGGAGGCGCTCTCGATCCATGGCTGACGCACTCGACAAGAAGAAGAACGTGGTCACGTTCCTGTTACAGAACAACGTGCTCGTCACGTCCGACCTCCTGCAACGGATGAACGATCCGCGATTCCTCGACACCCTCTATGACATGAGCGCGTCACCGCAACCAGGCCAGGACATCCACCAGATGATAGGCAGCGTGCCGCGGACCGAAGCGCCCGGCGTCGTTATCGTCCGCGACTACGACGTGGCGGGCCGCAAGGTCACGGTCGACGACTTCGTCGCATACTTCAAAGCGCGCTTCCGCGCGCTCGCCCGCATCCTGAGCGAACGCCAAGAACTCGCGGCCGTGACGTCCATCAGCAGGTTGTCCCCGAACGGCGAACGCGAGAAGGTCGCGCTCATCGGCTTTGTCGCGGACAAGCAAGAGACCAAGAACGGCAACCTCATCGTGGTCCTCGAGGACCTCACCGGGTCGGTCAAACTCATCTTCCCCAAGTCCCGCGAGCAGATGTTCAAGAAAGCCAAAGACCTCGTGCTCGACGAAGTGATAGGCGTGCTGGGCCAGAATGCGGGCGGCGCCATCTTCGTGAGCGACATCATCCACCCGGACGTTCCGCTCACCCACGAACTCAAGAAATCCCCGACCGAGGACTATCTTGTGGTGCTCTCCGACCCGCACGTCGGGTCGAACAACTTCCTTCCCGAGGAGTTCGGCAAGTGCATACGGTGGCTCAGGGGGGAGACCGGCACCGAACGCCAGCGCGCGATGGCGCGCAAGGTCAGGTATGTCGTCATCGTCGGCGACGCGGTGGATGGCGTCGGCATCTATCCCGCGCAGAACAAGGAACTCACCCTTCCCGACATCAACGAGCAGTACAAGGAGTTCGAGCGTTTCATCAAGGAGATCCCCGCGCACATCCGCGTCATCATCAGCCCGGGCAACCACGACGCGGTGAGGCTCGCCGAGCCGCAACCGAAGATCCCGCGCGAGTACCTCCCCGTGCTCCATGATCTGCCCAACATCACGTTCGTGAGCAACCCTGCGGTCGTCGTGGTAGGGCGCACGGACACCTTCCCGGGGTTCGACGTGCTGCTCTACCACGGCTACAGCTACGATTATTACGGCGACCGCGTCGACTCCATCCGCGAGAGCGGCAAGGACGTCTCGGCGCGCATCAGCCTCATCATGCGGTTCCTCCTGCAGCGCCGACACCTCGCGCCAAGCTATGACAGCACGCAGTTCATCGTCGACCCGCAGCGCGACGCGCTCGTCATCGAATCCGCCCCGGATTTCTTCTTCTCCGGCCACATCCACAAGTCGTCGTTCCTCAATTACCGTGGCGTGACCATCATCTCCGGCAGCTGTTTCCAGGCACGCACCAAATTCCAGGAGAAAGTCGGGCACAACCCCGACCCGTGCCGCGTGCCCATCGTCAACCTCCAGACTCGCGAGGTCAGCGTGCTCAACTTCAGCAGCGGTGATGCAGCATGACCGCCGCGAGCCCGATGATGCAGCGGTATTTCGAGACGCTCAAGAAGGCCTCGATGGCAATGGTCGCCATCGGCAAGCGTGCGCGCGCGGCAGGGTTCGATCCGTCCGACGACGTCGAGATCAAGCTCGCCGAGAACATGGCCGAGCGCGTCGAGGGTCTCATATCGGTGCTCGCGCCGCAGATCGTCGGCACAGGTGTCGTGCAGCGCATCATCGAGCTCGAGAGACAGTTCGGCGCGCTCGACTGGCGCGTCGCGCTCAAGATCGCCGAGGAGGTCGCGGCCCAGAAGTTCTGCACGTTCGAGACGAAACTGGAGGCCATCGACATCGGCATCAGGACAGGGTTCGCCTACGTCACGGTGGGCGTCGTGAGCTCGCCATTGGACGGCATCGTCTCCATCGAACTCAAGAAACGCATCGACGGCCGCGGCGACTACCTCTCCATCAGCTATGCTGGCCCGATCCGCAACGCAGGGGGCACGGCCGCCGCGGTGAGCGTCATCATCGCGGACTACGTCCGCAAGAAGATGGGCATCGACACGTACGATGCCACCCCTGAGGAGATCAAGCGCGCGTCGGTCGAGATGCAGGACTACCACGACCGCGTCACGAACCTCCAATACCACCCGAGCGAGCCGGAGGTCGAATTCCTCATGAAGAACCTCCCTGTCGAAGTCGCGGGCGAGCCCAGCGAGAAGATGGACGTGAGCAATTACAAGGACCTGCCGCGCATCCCGACCAACAAGATCCGCAGCGGTTACTGCCTCATCCTCAGCAGCTGCATCCCGCTCAAAGGCCCCAAGCTCTGGAACCAGCTCGGCAAGTGGGGCAAGGACTTCGGCATGGAGCACTGGGATTTCATGGAGGAATTCCTGAACATCCAGAAGAAGATGAAGGCGCAAGGCGCGACGAAAAAAGAAGGCGGTCCCAAGATCCTTCCCGACTTCACCTACATCGCGGATCTCGTCGCAGGTCGTCCGGTCCTCGGGCACCCCTTGCGCAAAGGAGGATGGCGCTTGCGCTACGGCAGATCGCGCGCATCGGGCCTGAGCGGCCAGAGCATCCATCCTGCGACAATGCACATCCTCAACAATTACATCGCGACCGGCACGCAGCTCAAGGTCGAGAGGCCGGGCAAAGGCGCGGCATTCACGCCCTGCGACATGATCGAAGGGCCGATCGTCAAGATCGACGACGGATCCGTGCTGCTGCTCGACAACGAGAAGCTCGCGAAGGCGATGGCGCCACGCGTGCGCGAGATACTCTTCCTCGGCGACGTGCTGATCCCGTATGGCGACTTCGTCAACCGCGCCCACCCGCTCGTGCCCGCAGGCTACTGCGAAGAATGGTGGGCCAAGGAGGTCGAGAAAGGCATCGTCACGACGACAGGCTCACTCGACATGGAGAAGGCCGCGGACGTGTGCGGGCTCGGCGCGTCCCGCATCAAGGAACTGCTTGCGGAGCCGATGCTGGCGAAGCCCACCCTCGCAGAGGCGCTCGCGCTCGCCAAAGGATCGAGCACGCCATTACACCCGTTCTACACATACCACTGGGCAGACATCGAGCCAGGCGCGTTCTCGTTGCTCTGTGACTGGCTCTCGAAAGGCACGTGGACAGACCACGACGGTCTCGTCGACAAGATCGTGCTGCCCATCGACGCCGAACCCAAGCGCGCGCTCGAACTGCTCGGCGTCCCGCACACCGTCGTCAACAACGAATTCGTCGTCATCGATGCGCCGGTCGCAGGCGCGCTCGCGCTCTCGCTCGGCGCGATGGCGGCGCCTGACGCGCTCAAGGGGTCGGCGCTCGTCTCGGCGAACCCCCAGGAGAACGTCCTTGTGCTCGTGAACAAGCTTTCCTCTGTCCGCTTGCGCGACAAGAGCGGCATCTATATCGGTTCGCGCATGGGGCGTCCTGAGAAAGCGAAGATGCGCAAGATGACCGGCAGCCCGCACGGACTGTGTCCTGTCGGTGACGAAGGCGGGCGTCTCCGCTCGTTACAGGCCGCGTTCGAGAAGGGAGGCGTTACCGGCGACTTCCCGCTCATGTACTGCGACGTGTGCAAGCTCGATTGCATCTACCGCGTGTGCGACCAATGCGGCGCCCGCACCCGTCAACGCTACTACTCGCGCACCCGCCAGGCGGACGCCGAGTCCAAGACGCCTGACACCGAGTCATCGAAACGCCGAAAGATCGACATCAAACGCATGTTCGAGAACACCGTCAAGCGGCTGCACATGGCGACGTTCCCGGACCAGATCAAGGGCGTGCGCGGCATGATGAACGACACTCATGTCCCGGAGCACATCTTCAAGTCCGTCCTGCGCGCAAAGCACGACGTGCATGTCAACAAGGATGGCACCATCCGTTATGATTGCAGCGAGGTCGCGCTCACGCACTTCCGGCCGCGCGAGATCCGCACGCCGGTCGAGCGCCTGCTCGAACTCGGCTACACGCACGACATCAAAGGCGCGCCGATCGAGCGCGACGACCAGGTGATCGAGCTGCGGCCGCAGGACATCGTCATCCCCTGCTGTCTCGAGGCCAAACCGCACGAGCCCAGCGATGCGGTGCTCTATCGCGTCACCAAGTTCATCGACGACCAGCTCGAACTCATGTACGGCCTGCCCCGCTATTACAACCTGCAGACGCCCTACGATCTTGTGGGCCACCTCATCATCGGGCTCGCGCCGCACACGAGCGCGGGCATGGTGGGTCGTATCATCGGGTTCTCGCGCACGCAAGGGTTCCTCGCGCATCCGTACTTCCACTGCGCATGCCGTCGCGACTGCGACGGCGACGAGATGGGTTTCATGTTGCTGCTCGATGGCATGCTGAATTTCTCCAAGGAGTTCCTGCCCACGAGCCGTGGCGGCACCATGGACGCGCCGCTCGTGCTCACGAGCGTGCTCACGCCCTCCGAGGTCGACGACATGGCCTTCGACGTGGACATCGCATGGAGCTATCCGCTCGAGCTCTATGAGGCCGCGCTCGAGTACAAGATGCCAAAGGAAGTCAAGATCCTGCAGATCAAGCACGTGCTCGACAAACCAGAACAGTACGAAGGGTTCGGCTTCACGCACGACACCACCGATATCAACAACGGCGTGCTGTGCAGCGCCTACAAGATGATCCCGAGCATGGAGGACAAGCTCAAGGGCCAGATGGACCTCGCGTTCAAGATCCGCGCGGTGGACACATCGGACGTCGCGCGCCTCGTGATAGAAAAACACTTCATCAAGGACACACGCGGCAACCTGCGTAAATTCTCGAGTCAGGAATTCCGTTGCGTCGACTGCAACGAGAAATTCCGTAGGCCGCCGTTGCTTGGCAAATGCACCAAGTGCAAAGGCAAGCTGCTCTTCACCATCTCGGAAGGCAGCGTGATAAAGTACCTCGAGCCCACCATCAGCCTCGCCGAGGCGTACGACCTTTCGCCGTATCTCAAACAGACCGTCCATCTGCTCAAATGTCACGTCGAAAGCGTGTTCGGCAAGGACAAGGAGAAACAGGAAGGGCTCGGACGGTGGTTCGGGTGAGCGGCATCCCCGTCGTCATCACGAACTACACCGGCCTGCGGGAGGGCGTGCCGCACCACGAGGTCTTGCTCGTGCGGCGCTATGAATGGCATCATCACGATCCCTTCGTCTGCACGACACCGGAGGCACGGTATCGCATGAACAGGATACGCTCGGGCGGCATCCTCGAACTGCCGACGATCCGGACCGACAAAGACGTCACTCTTGACGCGTGGCTTGAGCGGTTGCTGGGCCCACACACCACGGTGCATCCTGCCGGGCTCGAGATGGCGCACTTCATCGACCTGGCCGCGTCCAAGCGTTACGTCGCGCTCTCCATCGCATCGATGCCAGTCGAGGGTGCACAGTTCCCGATCCGCGACCATCGCGCGCCTGAATGGCACGATCCCTCCCAGATCGCGTCGTTGCTGCGCGTCTACAACAAGCAAGATCGCATCATCATGCCAAAAGACCACCGCATAGCGATCATGCATTATTGTGCCGACCAGAAACCCGCAAGGCCCGTACGCTCACTAGTGGGCGTTGACGCCTGACGCGAACGGTATTCCTTTGATGCGCTTGACGTTCTGTGGGTCGATGACCTGTTCCTGGACGCCGAGCGCGACAGCGTGTTCACCCACCAGGTTGACCATGTCTGCATTGCGCACCAGGTCGCCTGCTTCATCAGCCGTGCACTTCTTGCCCTTGTAGAAATCGACGGTCAAGTCCAGCTGTGCTTGGCCTTCCTCGAACTTCTTGCCGATGATGTCGCTGTCGACCACGCTCACGAGAATCCTGCCGTCGCTATGGGTGTGTGTCTTGATAATCATATCCTGCTCTTGACCACTTGGCGAGCGCCGCACACCGAGCACACCATGACGGTGATGACGCCTTCCAGTTTGAGGTCCGTGTCTGGCTTGCCGCAGGACTGGCAGAAGACGAACTCCTCGCAGTACTCGCGGATCTTCTGGTTGATGCGCGCTGCCGGGATCTTGGAGCCGAACACGAGGTTCGCACGCCGCATCTCGCCTGGCGTCGCGAGCTCTTTGAGGATGAATTTCAGGATGTGTTCGATAGGGCGTCGCAACGTGCTTGCTATCTCGGGAAAGTTGCTGATGACGGTCTTGTGTCCTTCGATACGGCCACGCACCTTCGGTATCTCGAAGCGTTCCTTCTCAAGCACCGCCTTTGGCATGTTCTGGTGCGCCCGTTGCAACATCGCGTCGTAGTCCATTGACGTGCCGTCCATCGTGTCGGTATATAAATGTTTCATCTCCGCTATCGTCGGGTGGCAGCACAAGGTATATAAGGCGCGTCCGGCATGGTTTGTGCATGGTCCTTGAGTCCCTGCTCTCCACCCGCAGCGCAGTCAGCCGTCCGTGGCTCATGGCCGTGCTCGGTTTCTGCGCCGCGAGCGTGGGGCTTCTTCTGAGCGTGTGGGTCTTCCGCGACTACGCGAGCCTCGTCATGGTCTTCCTGACGGTGTTCGCGCTCATCCCGCTCTTCGCGCAGTTCATGGAATCCGAGGAACTCGCCGACCTCATGGTGGCGGACGAGCGCACCGTGCTCAAACAGCACGGGAAGGTCATCCTCTCGTTCGTCGCGCTCTTCATGGGGCTCAGTGCGGCCTACGCGTTCTGGTACATCACGCTGCCATCAGGCCCGCAGGTCTTCGGCGTCCAAGCGCAGACCATCGCGGCGCTCCGCCAAGGGCTCACCGGCCACGCAGTGAACGGCAGCATGTTCCTCGTCATCCTCCTCAACAACCTCAAAGTCCTCATGTTCTGCGTCCTGTTCTCGTTCCTGTACGGCGCAGGCGCCATCTTCATCCTCGCGTGGAACGCGTCCGTCATCGGCGTCGCGCTGGGCAACTTCGTGCAGCAAGGGGTGACGACGGCGGGTTCCACCAACATGCTCGTTGCGTATGCGACCGCGTCAGGCATGAGCATGGTGCGGTACTTCATCCACGGCATCCCTGAGATCACCGCGTACTTCGTCGGCGGCCTGGCAGGCGGCGTGCTCTCCGTCGCGCTCGTCAAGCACCACTGGCAACGTCGACAGATGGACCGCGTGCTGCTCGACGCATCGGACCTCATCATCATCGCAGCCGTCATCCTGGTCGTCGCCGCCTTCATCGAGACGTTCATCACGCCAATATTCTTCTGATCACTCGAGAATCTTGATCCTGCCAGGGCTGACTTCGAACACGTCGCCGCGCCTGAGCAGGAATTGGACGGTCTTCTCCGCGTCCGGACCCGTGTGCGAGACGATATCATCAAGCGAAGCGCCTGTGCCTTCATCCAGGTCACGTATGACGGCGAGCATCGATGCGTCGGCATCCTCCGCGTCATCCTCGACGCGTTCCTCCGCAGAGACAAGCGACGGCGTGACGAACGACGATGCCCGCGCGAGCTCCAATGACCGCACCGCCAACCATGCTGTGTCAAGCGGCCTGACGATCTCGCTCGCGATGTAGCGCTCGCCTTGATGGTCGCGGACCCTTCCGATAACGCACACGACAGAACCTATTTGCGGCGCGGCGCGCTTGTCGAACTGGCGCACGAGCACGAGCGCGCTCGTGTCATCCATCATGAACGACGGCGGCTCTTCAGGGTTCACGGCGACCACACATCCCATGATGTTCACGCGCGCGGCGCCTTCCGCGGTCTGGACATTGCCCGCAACGATGTCCGCTACGCGCGCCTTTTGCGCTACAAGACGTCCCCCTTCCACCATGCCACGGATGCGCCCGGGTTCCTATTTATGCTTTTAGCCACAAGGGTGGACAAGTTTATAAATCCCCGGACCGATGGTAGGACGATGGCGTCGCCGCAGTTGCTCGCGTATATACAGTCTCTGCTCCGCAACGGCTACCGTGAAGACCAGGTCCGCGCATATCTTCTGCGCGGCGGCTACACCGCGTATGACATCGAGGATGCATTCCGCCAACTGCACCAGCAGACGGTCCTCTCCGCGTCAACGGCAGGTCCGCCTCCGTGGTTGTGGATCGCGGGCGCAGTGCTTGGTCTGAGCATCGGCGGCATCCTTGTCGCTTTCTTCTTCGCCGCACCCACCGCCCAACTGACACTGCGCGCGGCGCCCGCACAAGTCGAGGTCCGTGCAGGCGATTCTGTTACGATCAACGACGTGGTGACGTCAAGCGGGACGGTCACCGTGACGCACACGCTCAAAGACCAGACCGGCAACCCTGTCGCGTTCCCTGTGCAGCAACTCCTGCCAGGCAAAGGCAAGCAAGAACGCAGCGTGCCTCTTGACATCCCCCAGAAACTCCCGCCAGGCACGTATGTCATGGAGGTCAGTGCGGTCGACGCCAAAGGCAAGGAAGCCACGACCACGTTCTCGATCAGCGTCCTCGCGGCCAAGGCGTCATGTTCGGATGGCATCCAGAACCAGGCCGAGACCGGCGTGGATTGCGGGGGCCAGTGCGCGTCATGCCCTGAAGTCGTGTCGCCGGGCGTCCCGCCGACGCAGCCCACAGGTCCCATCACCACCGCGCCGCCGATCGCGGAATGTCCGGGCGGCTGCAATGATTATGATTTCAACACGGACGACGCCTGCATCGAGAACCAGTGTGTGCACACCGACAAGCCTGCCATCTGCGGGAACGGCATCTGCAACGCCGGCGAGACGTCCGTGACCTGCCCGCAGGACTGCGGCGCGGGTCCTTCAGGCCCGAATGCCGACCAGGTCGTGGAGGAGGCGCGTACGGTCGCACCGGACGATGCGGACCGTGCGGTCGCATTGTGCGGTTCGTTGCCCAAAGCCACCGACCGCGACGGCTGCTTCTCTGTCGTCGCCTCAAGCGCAGGCAAGAGCGACCTGTGCGCGCAGATCGTCGAGGACATCACGCGCGATCAATGCCTCATCGATTTCGCGCTCAGCAAGAACGAGTTCGACGTGTGCGAGAGGATCGGCAACAGGTACTTGCGCGGCTCGTGCAATTCGTTGCGCAACCTGCGCCAGCTCGAGCAGCAACGCGCCGTCGACGAAGCATACCTTGACGCGGCAGCGGCGCAAGCGCCTCCGCAACCAAGCGGACCACAACCGACCTTGTGCGCAGAACCCCGCCCGTCCAGCTGCGCCGACAACAACGATCCCGTGTGCGCCGACAACCAATTCACGTACAAGAACGCATGCTTCGCGTGCTCGACACTCAGCGTGTCGTCCTACTTGGCAGGCGCGTGCGCGTAGGCATCATCGCTGTGCGGGCTCATCCCAACAATAACCGCAATTCTTGACGTGCTTCAGATCGCCGCGCGTGCGCGGAAACACCCGGCAGTTCGGCGGGCGCACGCTGTACACGCCGCACGCATGGTCGCTCTTGACGCACGGACACGCATAGCCGATCTTGCAGCACGCCGCCCCTTGACGCCCATCGAGTGTGGCGCACAGGTCCGGCGTGCAGCGCCCTTTGCGACCGGGCTCGATGCCGTGCAGGATGCCCGCAAGACGAACGGTCTTGTTTCCTAACTCGTTGAGAACCTTCAGCACCATGCTGCGCTGAAGGGTCGTGGACGCTGATTAAAATGCTTCGCTCAGATCCGTGAGATGTAGCCGCTCTTTGGCTCGAAGACGTCGCCGCTCTTCTTGAGCTTCTGGATGATCTCGTCGAGCTCCGCGTCCGTGACTCCCTTCTGGGCGGCTTCCTGCTCGACGTCGTCGATCGGGATGACCTTGCCGACCTTGTTCTCGAGCGTCTTGATGATCTCCTTGACCTGGAGGATCTTGTTGCGTTGGCTCGACGACGTGTCCGAACCGATGCGGTCGATGTCGATCTGTCCGGTCTCCTCGTCGAGCGCGATCTGGCGCAGGCAGTAATCGAGGAGTTCTATGGCCTTGCGCGCGTCCTTGCGCTCGACGATCTCGGAGAGGCGCATGCGTGCGTGCGCCTCGCTCAGACGCACGAGACCTTCAAGCTGACGCGCCGAGATCGGGATGCTCTTGACGACGCCGCTCTCCCTCGAGCTGCTGCCGCGCATGCGGATGTAGTAGTCCTTGAGTTCGGCGATCGCCTCCTCGCTCAGGTGCGGCCTGATGTGGAGTTTCGCGTACGCGACGAACTTGCGGAACAGCGGAGTGTCGATGGTCGCGTTCATGCCTGCCTCGGTGCGGTGCATCTCGAGGATGAAGCTCGCCATGTTGTTGTCCTTGACAGGGTCAGGCAGGTCCTTGATCGGGAAGATGAGGTCGAAACGGTTGATGAGCGTCGGCGGCAGGTCGATCTGTTTCGCGATGATCTCATACGGGTCGAAACGCCCCAGCTTCGGGTTCGCGGCAGCGAGCACGGTGGTCTCGCAACGCAACGTCGCCTGGATGTTGGCCTTGCTGATCGTCACCGTGTTGTGCAAGACCATCCCTTGACTGATGAAGCTGTGGTGCGGCTCTACCGTGACGTCATAGACCAACGCGATCCCCGGGTTGTCGATCCTCTCGACATTCGTGATGGTGTGCACTCTGAGATCCGCATCGAGGAAACGCTTGACAGGAGCCATCAATTCTTGGACAGTGCCGATCTTCCGGGCGACCTGTCGGTCGAGCACGGTGGTGTATGTCGCGTGTTCCTGATGGTGGTCCAGTTCGGCGTTATAGACGTGACCGCTCGATCGTCCCATTCCCTCCGCAAGCGAGCTGACCTGCACGTTGGCGAGTCTGCGGGCAGTGCGTCCTTCTGATCTTGCAATCAGATCGAGTCGGCCATCTATCTTGTCGACGTAGGTCGTGATGGTCTGACGTGAGGGCGCGTGGCCGCGGGCGAGCGTGCTCGAGATATTGCCATCCGCCATTTTCAGCGCGAGAAGCGCCTTATGCGTGAGCGCGGCGATCTCGGAAGGAACCGGATCGCGTTGGTTGTTCTTCTGCGCAGCACGTCGAAGAAGGGCGCGGATGCGATGATGTCGCGGATCATCCTCAACGACGATGGAATCGGCCCAGTGCGTTTTTTCGGCCACCGTGCCTGTGACGATGGTCTTATGGTACGTCGCGGCGTTGCGGTGTTCGGTGCGGATGATGGATGGCGTTCCCAGCCGCAGCATCAGGTCCTGGTAGTCTTCCGCCAGTTTTCGTGAGGCTGTCGCAAACCCCACGTCATCACTGCTGACCGTGCCATCTCCACGGAAGGCTCCCTGCAAGAACGCACGGACACAATCCTCCGTCGCCCGCATGATGCCGGAGGGAGCGCGTTTACGCGGCGCTTTCGTCATGAGTTCCGGGAAATTCAGCGCGAAAAAATCATGGATAGGACGTGAGCAGCACCTGACGGTGTATAAATCGCGCGTCGCTTTTTCTCGCTTGTCCGCTGCTTGCGTTGTGACGATGACGTCGGTCGCGAAAATGTTCCTGAACAGAGCGGCGACCTCATTGATTATTCTCGTGTCAGTATTGCTCACGCCGATCTCGTACGTGCGGTTGGTCGGGTTCGCATAACAATGACCTTCAGTGACGACGTAGCCGAGCAAGCGTGCAAGGTCGGCGTTCAGGTGCGTCGGTAACACGTGCGGTTTGGCATGATGATACTGTTTGGCGGGTTGCGTGAGTGCGACCGCCCGTCCTTCGATGGGCAGTCGTCTGGGCGCCGGCACCATGGTGCCGACCGTGGCCATGCATGCGGGCGTCACGCTGACCTCTCCGTGCGTGTACACGAACAGAGGATGTTCGGGCGTGACGGTGATGGCGCGTCCATTCGAGAACGTGATGCGGAAAAATGTCGTGGGCGCCGGATGACGGCTCACGCGTGCGATGCGTGCAGGTGCAACGCGCTGGAAGTCAGTGGTGAGGATCGTGGTGTCTTTTGGGAACGCGAATTCACAATCGGTCCCTTGTACGACAGTGCATTGTCGCATCACGTCGTCGACAAAACTTCCAATCGTTGTCCGACTGCCATCCGCGAGCAGCAGTTCAGTGTCAGGATGATAGCTTTGACCTTCCAGTGCCTCATGCATAGCCGCGCGGTCTTCGTCCGTCATCTTGTCGAGTTCGTCGATGCAACAGATGCCTTTGTTGGAGAGCACGAGCGCGCCTGCCTCAAGGCTCCAGCCCGAGAGGAATTCGTCCTTGACGACGCTCGCGGTCAATCCCGCGCCCGAGACGCCTTTGCCCGAGATGAAACGGCCGCGCAACGCCACTTTGCTGATGCGTTTGAGCATCTGCGACTTGCCCGAACCAGGGTCGCCGATGAGCAGGATGTGGATGTCGCCTCTTGTCGTCGCGCCCGCGCCCTGGTCACGGGTCTTGCGCACGCCGCCCATGAGCTGGAGGACGAGCGCTTCTTTGATCTTTTCGTGGCCGTAGATGTTGGGCGCCACGCTGTCGATGAGCTTTTTCTCGATATGTGGGTCGTTCTTGAGGTCGAGGATCTTCTGCATCTCCTCCTTGCTGATCGTGATCTCGGAGAAGTCCTCCTCGACCGGCAGCACGTGGTTGGCCTCGATGAGCAGGTCGAAACGCGTGCTCGTCCCGCCGGACTTGGTCGTGATCGGCACTTCCTTGATGACGCCGGTGATGCGGATCTTCGAGCCGGGGTTCGTTCTTTTTTCGGTGATCGGGCTCACGAGGTCGTTCTTGAGAAAGATGTTCATGCGCTTTGGCTGCTCGCCGCCCTCGAGCTGTTCCGCGGCCTCCTCGAGCACGATGCCTTGCGCGTCCACGAGCTCTTTGCCGGTGAGCTTGAACTTCCCCTTGCGTCCGCAACTGCAGCGCGTGGGCTCCTTGAACGTGGTGTCGAGCTGCAGCACGCTGAGGCGGTTGCCGCAGCTCGGGCACTCGAACGTCGCCTCCGTGACCTGCGGTCGCACGTCGCTTTTCTGGCGCACAATCCCTTCGGTGAACATGATCTTGCCCAAGTGCCTGCTGCGCACGTGACGCAACATGAGGAAGCTGCTGCCAGGTAGGTTGCTCAGACGAATGGTGAACTGCTTGACCTTCGCGTCGAACTCGCGCACGGCAAGCTCGCCTGCCTTGAGCGCGTCTTGGGGCTGGTCGAGCACGAGGTCGCCAAGCTGCGGGTCGAAGCGCACGAGCTTCTGGAAGTCGATGCCCATGTGGCGCTCGCCCTTGCGCAACGCCTCGAGCAGCTCGCCATAATAGTATTGTTCGAAGAATTCCTTGAACTTGCGGATCATGTCCGCGGCGTCCATCGGGAGCGCGGGCAACACCTCTGCGGTCTGTTCGGTGGCGGGCGCGTCATCCAGCTGGTCAGGGTCGGTCATGGGCGAGTATGGTCTGTTCGTCACACTGTCTTGTTGCTGTGGGCGATGGGTGCCGCACGACAGGCGCGATTAAAAACCTTATATCGACTGGAATGATAGAAAAAAGAATTGGATTATTTCTTCTTCATCACGTTCACGAGCGTGTCCTGGAGCTTGTCGAGCACCTGGTGCAGCTGCTCTTCGCTCTTGGTGCCTGTGCACACGACCTTGCCGTTGCTGAAGAGCAGGAACGTCGCCTTGGCTTCGGGCATCTTGTACACGAGGCCCGGGAACTGTTCGGGCTCGTATTCCGTGTTGTCCAGCTTCATGGCGAGGAAGTTCAGGTTGAGGTCCATGCCAACGGCGCCGCTTGCGACGATGTTCTGCACGTGGATCTCAGGCTCTGCCTTGATCTTGACGTTGATCTTCTCAAGGCTCTTCATTATCTTGCGGATGCTGGCGCGGACTTCTTCGAGCGTGCGCGCGCCGGTGCAGACGATCTTGCCTGACGAGAAGATGAGTGCGCTGGTCTTGGGCTCCTTGATGCGGATGACGAGGCCCGGGAATTGTTCAGGGTTGTACTCGGTATTGCTGAGCGTGGCGGCCATCTTCTCCAGCGGGATGTCATGGTCGAGCGAGGCGCTCACCACGATATTGACGATCCGGATATTTCTACCCGTGACTGCACTCTTCGTACTCTGCTTGGTAGCCATTCCCACTAACCCCCTACCGTCGATGTACTATCTCACCTAATTTAAAGCCCTTTTAAACAACTTCGTTTATAAACACCTCGATACTCCAGTATATAAATAGGGAAAAGATATCGACGGAGCGTCAGTAGACTTTGAACAGTTTGCGCAGGCCCATGGAGAACACGATCGAGCAGATGATGTAGGTGCCTAGCCACCCGAGCTGCCAGCCGAAGAGGTCGAGCACGATGAGCTTCTTGAGGCCCACGCTGATGCTCTGTACCGGGCCGTCCTTGAACACCTGAATGGGGTTCTCATAACGCTTGCTGTCTGTGACGAGCGCGCGGGCCGTGTAGGGCTTGCCGTTGAAGTCGTAGTCGATGATGTACGTCCCGTCCACGCCTTTGTACGTGAAGATGGCGCTGCCGTCAGTGATGTTGCGCGAGGGATCGTTGAGCACGTCAAGCCCCTCTGGCGCGGACGTCGTGATTGTGCCAAGCGCTTTCTCGTCGAACTTGAGCTCGACGCTGAATTCCTGGCCTGGCGCGATGGCGGCGAACGCCCAGTGCGTGTTGAGCCAGCCGAAAATGAGCAGGATGGGAATGAGCGTGTACAGGGTGCTCTTGAAGGATTGCATCATGTACTTCATGTTGGTCTCCATCGCCTGCTTCTGGACCCCCATAGCCTGGTCCGGATGCTCGCGCAGTTCCTTCATCTGCTTCTGGAACGCCTGCATCTCGTCCTTGAGCTGCTTCATCAGGTTCTGGTCTGTGGTGTACTTGTAGACCACCACAATCATGAGCGAGATGAGGAACGACAACAACAAAACGCCCCAGAACGGCGGCAACAACAACGACCAGCCGAGCAAGAAGTCGAGCGCGGGATTGAGGAAGTCGAAAAACGCCATCCTCAGCCACCCATGAATTTGCGCATCATGGGGTTCATGTCCATGAGGTGCTGGCGTGCGATGTCCTCATAGAGCTTGTAGATGATCATGACGGTGAGTAGGAGGCCTGTGCCGTTGGTGAGCGCGCCTGAGACGTCGGCAAGCCCGGCGATGATGCCGACAGTGATGGCGCCCATGACCGTCAACGGCCCGATGTAACGGTCGAGCAGGCGTTCGAGCACGCGCTCATCGCGTCGGAAGCCCGGGATCTGCAAGCCGCTTGCCATGATCTGTTTGGCCTGGCTGCGCGCGTCCATGCCCGCGGTCTGCACCCAGAACCACGAGAAGATGACGGCGCCAACGACGAGCACGAAAAGATACACTGCGGCGATGCCGACGTCCGAGAGCTGCAGACTGCCACGGATGGCGTTGCCGACGACGGGCGGCGGCGTGAGCCATGCGACAAGGCCGGATGTCGGTGAGCCGCCGCTGAACGTGCCAAGGAGCGGAAAACCCCAGTTCTGCATCAGCTGCGCCCAGAGCTGGATGTTGGCCATGAGCGCGGCGACCAGGATGACCGGGATGTTGGACGTGTAGACGAAGTGGAGCGGCCAGCGGATGCCATGCCCGCGCACCCTGCCGAACGAGAGCGGGATCTCGACCTTCATGGCCTGGATGTAGACCGCGATGACGAAGATGATGACGGTGGCAGCGACCGCGGCGAACTCGAGCAGCGCTGTCTGCGGGTCGCCTGCACCAAGGCTTTGCACGAGCGCAGGAATGGCGCCTGTCGCTATCGCGGGATTGGTCGGCGAGGGCAGGGGTGAGAACGCCCGTATGAAGACGCTCTGCGACACGCCTGCCGCGATGAAGAGCGAGATGCCGGAACCGAAGCCCCACTTGGAGATGACTTCGTCCATGAACATGATGAGGATGCCGCCACAGAAGAGTTGGAAGACGAGCAGCAGTTCGAGCTGACGATAGAGTCCTGGCACGGCGAGCAGCGCAGGGTCTGGCGCGAGGCCGGACATAAACACGTAGATCGCCGCCTCGAAGACGATGAAGAACACGGACAGCAGCTTCTGCGTGCCCTGGAAGCGGCGCTTGCCCTCTGAAGTAGTGAGATCGAACTTGATGATGCCTGCGCCGTTGAGCAGTTGCAGCACGATGCTGGACGTGACGAGCGGCCCGATGCCGAGGCTGATGATGCTGCCGAAGCTCGCGCCCAGGATGATGGAGAGGAACTCAAAGCGTTGCAGCGCGTTCTGGCCAAGGCCGAAGAGCGGGATGAGACCGAGCACGAAGAAGAGGACCAGCGTGATGATCGTCCACTTCAGTTTTTCGCTGAAGGACAGCCGTTTCTGGCTCGGGCCCGCCACTTCAGGCAGGTTGGCGAGAATCGTGTCGTAGAGTCCCATGGTTTATTGCTGTACCACGAGTTCGCCGCCGGCATTCTTAAGCTTGTCGGCGACGGACTTCGCCGCGAAGGCGACAGTGACCTTGATCTTGTGCGTGATCTGCCCGCTGCCCACGAGTTTGTCGTAGCCAAGCGTGCCGAGGTCGATGTGGTACGTGTCCCCTTCTTTTTTGGCGAGCTTCTGGACCGTCCAGTGCTCGATGCGGCTGTCAAGGTCGCGGCAGTTGAGGATGGTGTGCACCACTTTCTGGTGTGAGATGAATCCTTCCTTGCCGAAATAGCCTGCGGGGAAGCTGCGCTTCTTGGTGTCGGACTTTTTGCCGCCACTCGCGTTACCGTAGCCTCCCTTGTTGCCTGAACCGCGGTGCGCGCGACCGTAGCCGTGACGGCGCGAGCCGCGCTTGCGGATGACCTTGCGTTGTTTCTTGACGACCATTTAGTCCACCATGCGTTGAATCAAATCGTTGATCTTGTCGCCGCGGTATCCGAGCGCGCCGCCGACGACGAAGGGCAGTTTCGAGCCCTTCTTGCTGTAGCCCTTGCGGGGCGGGTTGAGCCTGAAATGCGTGGCCTTGGGGTCCTTCGCCTTCTTGCGCAGCAGCGCGAGCGACTCGTCCGAGAGCTCGCCCCAGGTGAGGACGCCTGCGACACGCGTGACCATGTTCATCTTCTCAGGCGTGTTCTTGATGACGGCGCAGGAGTTTGGCACAGGCACGTTGAGCAAGTGCAGCGTCTCCTCGTTCATGCCGCTCATGCGGACCTGCGCGCGGACGCGCACGATCGCGATGTTGTCGCTCATTGTCCGGCCTCCTTGATGATGGGCCCTTCGATGACGCCTGTCGCGTCACGTGACTTCTGTGAGACTTTGAAAACGGCGAGCTTGCGCAACGCGTCTTCGAGCGCCATGACGAGGTTGCGCGTGCGGCGCGTCTGGCCGCTTGCCTTGGACCACACGTCCTTGATGCCTGCGAGCTCGAGCACTTTCGCGCAGTTGGGCTCGATGACAAGGCCTTTGCCCTTGGGCGCGGGCATGAGTTTGATGCGCACCGATCCGCACTTGCCTTCGATGGTGAAGGGGATGCTGTGCGGTTCTGTCGTGTTGGATTCCCAACTGCCTGAGCCGCGCCTGATCATGAACACGTTGAGTTTCGCGTTGCGCAACGCCTTCTCGCGTGAGGGCACGGTGTCCTTGCTCTTGCCATAACCGAGGCCGACGATGCCGTCACGGTTGCCGATGACGGCCAGCGTGCCGAACGAGGGCTTGTTGCCTTCGGGCGTCTTCTTCTGCGTCTGCTTGAAGAGCCTGCGTGCGCCGCCGCCGAACTTACCGCGGGACTGGCCGATCCAGAGCATGTCGCTCTCCATGTTGGGCAACAGGATGTCCGTGATCTGCGCTTCCATGATACGCTCGCCTGTGCGCAGCGCCTGCACGATCGTGGTGATCTCGCCGCTCTTGACCTTCCTGCCGAGCTCGGTCTTTGGCGTCCATGCCGCGACGTCGAAATTGGGCTTGAGTTCTGCTGGCGTGGGCGCCGCTTCGATGTCAGGGAGCGCGGTGAGCGTGTCCTTGACCACTTCGAGCACCGGCTTCTCTTCCACGTCGATTGGTGTTGTGATTTCTTCTTCAGTCATGGTCATCACTTGAGTTTTTTCTGTATCTCTTCTACATGTTTGGGCAGCTCTTCAGGAGCCAGCCCGTTCTTGAGGTACGCGCTGAACGTGCGCTTGTACAGGGCATCGTCTTTCTTGAGCAGTTTCGCGTACGCCGCGACGTGCATGCCCTTGAGGCGGTCCTCGGAAGGCAGCGCTTTCTCGTCCGTGGGCACGTCAAGCCCGCCTGCGCGCGCGCCCGCGACCGCGGCGAAGAGCACCGAGCCGCGCACCGGCGTCGAGAGGCCGATGTCAGCGACTGCGCGCTCGATCTTCTTGTCCTTTGCCTTGATTGCGAGCAGCATGCCGCACAAGTAGGCGGCAGGAACGTTGCATGTCGCGCCCTTGTATCCCTTCTTGACGAGCTCTTCGGTCGTCGCACTCACAAGGACCTTGTCGCCCATCGGTTCGTACACGACGAGCTGCACGCGCATGTGGTGCAATGACTTGCGGATCACGAACCTGGGCGCGTCGCCGCTGAGCAGCTTGAGCCGCTTGTGGTAGTCTGTGCGTCCTTCGCGCTTGCGGCGGAAGGGGACGACGTAACGTTGATTGGTTGCCATGATGATCACTTCGTGAACAGGTTCTGTTCCTCCAGATAGACTTTGATGTGCCTCTCGCTACGGAAAAAGCCGCCCTTGGCCTTCATGTACAGGTCACGGAAGGTGTCGTCCGCGATCTTCTGACGGTCGCGGAGACGGTTGAGCAGCGCGCGTTGGACGCGGATGCGTGCCATCCACACCTGCTTCTCCGGCATGCGTGCGTTGGCCTTGCCCTTACGACTGCCTGCGCCACGTCGGCGGCCCTTTGCGTTCTGCTTGGCACGCACGTTCTTGCGCGTGTTCGCGTTGCCGTGAACCGGCAGGCGTGTGATGATTCCTTCCTTGATGAGGCCGCGCACGTCGGCCTTGGTGATCGCTTCCTTGATGTCCGCGAGGCGCGTCTCATCGAAGCGCACGCGCTGCGGCGAGCACTTGAAGATGGTTGCGGCGAGTCTGCGTTGTATCATTTCATCGCTCCTTCTGGATCATGACTTTCTCCGCTTCCCTGCGCTGCGTCTCTTTCTTGTCCTCCTCGGACATGGCAGGTTCGGGTTTTGCGGCGGGTTTGCTTGACGGCTTCTTCTCTTCCTTGGGCGCCGTTTTCTTCGCCTTTGCGTCCTTGCGCGCCTTCATGCCGGCAGCGACGGTCGCGGCGAAGCTCTTGGGCTCCTTCATGTTGAGGATGGTGATGTTCTTCTTGACAAGCGCGTCGACGATGCCGAGGCGTGCGCGGGTGCCCACGCCTGCTGCGATGAGCGCGCCCTGCGTCTTGGCATCAAGGGTCGCGACCTGCGCCATGTTGTTGACGATGATGGGCCACAGCCCGCTCGGGTGCATGCCTTCGACATCGACAGGCGAGCCCCAACCCACGCTCACGCATGCCTGATGGCCTGCGCTCTTGTGCCGCATCTTGCTGTGCAAGCCCTTGGGCTTGCGCCAGCCGGTCGTGGCCAAGTTCGGCCTGTGGTTGTAGATCTGGCGGCGGAACGTAGGCTTACGGTCCTTGATCTCCTTCCTGAGCTTGATCATGTCTGCCATGGTATTATACATCGACTCCTGGTTTGTGCGTGATATAGATGCCGTCCTGGAAGATGCGGCGGTCGCGCTTGTTGATGAACGTGATCCCCTCGAACTTGGACGCGGTGCGTCCTGCGAGTTCGATGTCGGCCGCCGTGACCTCGATCACGTCGCCCGCGATCTTGACCTTGACGTCGGCGTCGAAGCCGATCTTGCGCGGCACTTTCTCGCCGAGGAAGTTCTTGACCACGAGCTCGTTGCCGACCACGGTGACGTTCATCGGGAAGTGGCTTGCGCACACCTTGAGCCTGTACAGGTACGGTTCCTGCACGCCCTTGATCATGTTGGTGATGTGGGCCTGGATCGTGCCCATGTACATCTTCTCGCGCTTGGTCGACTTGTGCGCCTGGATGACGACTTGTTTGCCATCGACGTTGATCGTGACACGGGGCTCGAGCAGGCGGCGCGTGATGGCGCCGTTCTTGCCCTTGACCGTGACGTCACGTCCCTTGACGGCTACGTCGATGCCTTCAGGCACGGCAACGTTGTACGTGAGAGTCTGTTTCATCAGTAGCAGTAGGCGATCAGCCTGCCTCCGACATTCTCCTTGCGCGCCTCGTCCAGGGTCATGAGGCCCTTGGACGTGGATATGATGATGACGCCGACGCCTTGTGCAGGCAGGAAACGCTTTTCGAACCTCTCGAACTTGTCCGTGCCGACCGCGAAACGCGGCTTGATGACGCCTGCGCTGTTGATCGTGCCAAGCAAGGCGAGCGTGCAGACCGTGCCGCGCGTGGTCTTCAGTTCCTCGAGCGTGCCGACATACCCGTGCTTGTTGAGGATCGCGAGGACGCCCTTCGCAAGGTCGCCGACAGGGTAGACCTGGACGCTGTTGCGTCCGATCTTCTCGTAGTTGACGATCTTTGACATCGCGTTCGCGAGTGGGTCGTTGTTCATTGTGTTCTCCTAATTGTATTTCTTGAAACCGATGCTCAGTGCTATGTCCTTGAAGCACAGGCGGCACAGGTGCAGCCCGTACTTGCTGATGTGGGCCCGTGTCTGTCCGCAGCGGCGGCATTTCTGCAACGCAGTGCCGGTCGTGCGCTCGTTCGGTGAGTTGTGCTTGATGTACTTCTGCCTCACGGTCGGTTTTGCCTTGAGTTGTTTGAGCGTCTTGCGCCAGTCCTTGCTCGTCATGCTTCCTCACCTTCAGCGACATTGACGCCGAACTTCTCCTTCATGAACGCCATGCTCTGGTCGCGCGAGATCCTGTGTGCTTTGCCCACGGGCGACGCGCGGACGCGCCTGCGCTTGACGTGGAAGCCGGGCTTCTCGAGCGTGACGCACACTTGCAGTCCCATGACGCCGATCTTCGGGTCGTACTTGGCGCCCTCGATCTCGATGTGTTCCGGCACGCCGAACGACACGCTGCCTGCGTTGTCGAAGTGCGTCGGACGGAGCTTGAATTCTTTTGCCTTGAGCGTGCGGCGCAGCATCTCCTCCGCTTTCTTGCCGCGCAGGGTGAGGCGCACGCCGACAGGGAGGCCCGGGCGCAGTCCCCATGACGGGATGCGTTTCTGTGTGATCCTCTTCTGCGGCTCGATGCCGGTGATGCTCTTGATGACAGTCATGCCTTTCTCGAGCACTGCCTGGTCCTTGCCCGCGCCGATGTTCAGCGTGAGCTTCTCGATCCGCAACTGTTGCATCGGGTTCATTGTGTGATCATGCCTTCCGGAATGACGAACGCGTAGTCCGTGAGCGTCTGCTCGCTGCCGTCCTTGGTGGCGTAGCGGATGCGCTCCTCCGTGATGTCCTCGACGGTGCCGATCGTGCCGGCATGGCGCCCTGCGGTGAGCAGGATGGTGGCGTCTTTCTCGAGTTTGAGCGTGCTGGTGATCTTCTGGTCAGGCAGCGAGAGCATGACGGTGTCGCCGACTGACAAATCTTTCTTATCCGTGATGACGCAGCGACCGCCGCTGAGGTTGAGCTGCAGCTTGCCGCCCTTGATGACTGTCTTGCCGAGCACGCGGCATGCCTTGCTCGCGGCGTCCTTGCCGCTGATCTTCGCGAGCATGATGCGCGCCTTGTCGTCGATGACGACGCGGTAGTGCTCGCCTGATTCCTTGAGCGTGACGGTGTCCATGAGGCCGAGCGCGAACTTGTGGTCCTTGATGCGGCGACCGTCGATGAGCACGTTGCTGTTGCGCATGATGAGTCCTGCTTCCTTGGTCGTGGACGCATGGCCCAGCGACTTGAGCAGCATGCCAATCGGCATGCTGTGTTCCATCGCGTGCGCGCCAGGCGAGGACTTCATGACGTACTTGGTCTCCTTGCGCAGCAGCGTCCAGCTGCGCGGTGCCGCGTATCTCTTGAGGTAACTGCTCATTGTGATTCCTTCCCTTTCTTGGTTTCCTTCAGTGCTGGTTTGGCCTTGGGCGCCTTCGTCTCCTTGGCGGCCGGCGCTTTTTGTGATCGGGATTTCGTGCGCATCTTGTCGCTCACCATCTCGGTGATGACGAGATTGCTCGGGTGGAAGGGGATGAGCGACTTGCCGCCGTCCTTGCGCACCTGTTCGATACCGGCGATGTACACGCGCTGCGCCTGCAAATCGACGCTCTCGATCTTGCCGTTCTTCTTGTGGTGCTCGCCGTTCATGACGACGACCTTGTCACCGACACGCACGCGCATCGAGCGCTTCTTGAGCTTCTCGCGCAGCTCCTTCGAGAGGTGGGCGGCGAGCATCGCGCTCTTGACGTGCAAGGGCGCGCTGTACACGTACAGGCGCTGCTTGTTCGGCTTGTTGCTTGCCTTCCAGCTTGATGTGAATTGTTTCATGGTATTGGTATCATACTATCAATGATGCGTTCTTTGCGAGCAGCGGCCATCGGTCCGCCACTTCCTTCGCGATCGGTCCCTTGATGACCGTGCCCTTGGGGTTGCCGTCCTTGTCCTTGACGACGACAGCCGCGTTGTCCTCGAAACAGATGCGCGTGCCGTCCTTGCGGCGCCACGCCTTCTTCTGCCGGACGATGATGGCGTACACGACCTGCTTACGCATGTCGGGCTTGCCGCTCTTGACCGAGCACATGACGAGGTCGGCGACCGCGGCCTGCGGCACGCGTCCCTTGACCGTCTTGTGACGGTTGACCGTCATGATCTTGAGGATCTTGGCGCCGCTGTTGTCACAGGTCTCGACCCACGTCCCGTGGTTGAGTGCCCGCGTCATGCGGCTCGTGACTGCCTTCATGCTTCCTTGACCTCTCCCTTGGGGTGTTCGCGTGCTTTCTCGGCGCGCGCGACGACGCCTTCCTTGAGGTGCTCCTCGCGTGCGACGTACTTGAAGTCGACACCGAGCTTCTCCATGATCTTGAATGACTTGGTCTTGCTGATCGGCCTGCACTCCTGGATCCGCACACGGTCGCCTACCTTCGCGTCGATCTCTGCCGGGTTATGGGCCTTGACGCGCGTGCGCTTGGTGAGGAACCTCTCGAACTTTGGGATGAATACCTGTCGTGGCCATTCGACCGTGACCGTCTTCTGCATCTTCGCATTGACGACAGTGCCGACGAATTCGCGTCCGCGTGTTCCGATTGTTTTTTCAGTTGCCATGGTTATCCTTTGACGATGATCATTTCGGGAGCGAACCCCGCCGCGACCAGGATGCCCTTCGCATCCTTGAGGTGGTTGCCTTGGAGTTCGATGACATTGTCCTTGACCGTGCCCCCGCACGCCAATTTGTTCTTGAGGGTCTTGGCCAAGTCCTTGATGTCGACTTCCTTTGGGTCGATGCCGCTGATGACAGTGTAGCTCTTGTGGAATTTCTTTTCGGTGGTCCTGATCTCGATCTTCTGGCTCTCTTTCGCTATGCTTTCGCACACGCAGAGTTCCTCGGGCAGGCCACACGTTTCGCACACGTCACTCATTCCTTGTTCGTCCCTCCTTGTCGTTGTAGTGTCAGTATCCTCGCGATCGCGCGCCGTGCCGCACGGATGCGGCCCGACGCCTTCTGGGCAGTGCCCGTCGACGCTTGTGATCGTAACTTCATGAGCTCGGAGCGCAGCTCGGCAAGCTTGCCTGCCCTCTCCGCGGGCGCGAGACCGAGCACGTCCTTACGCTTCATCGGTCTCCTCCTTGGTCTCTTCTTTCGCTTCCACGGGTGCCGTTTCGGCGGCTTCGACGCTTTCTTCGGTCTTTTCAACGGAAGCATCGCTTCCTTGAGCGTGGGATGTCTCTTCCCGTTGTTTCTTGGCCGCTTTCTTGCGGGGCGCGCGCTTCTTCTTCTCTTCCTTCTTGGGCTCCTCTGTCTTTGCCACGACGGCAGGCGCCGTGTGCTCCATGATGACGTGGATGTCGTCAGGGCGGTGCACGTCGGCCGGCATGATCCATACCTGGATGCCGATGCAGCCGGATTTCATGTTGGCCACCGTGCTCGCGTGCCGCACGCCATCCATGGCGATCTGGCCGCTCTTCTTGAGGTAGCCGTTGTAGAAGCGCCACGTCTTCGCACGTGCGCCCGGGATCTTGCCCGAAATCGTGATCTGGACACCGAGCGCGCCAGAGTGCATGACATCTGTCATGGTCTTGTGGCCCACGGCCTTGAACTTCTGGATGCCGAAGCGTTCGATCGTGCTCGCGATGCGTTCACCGACGATGCGCGCGTCCAGGTTCGGGTCGGACACTTCCGCGATCTCGATCTGCGGGTTCTCGAGCTCGAACTTCTTCTTGAGCGTCTGCGTGAGCTTCTTGATGTTCTCGCCCTTGCGTCCGACCACGAGGCCGGGGCGCGAGGCGAAGATGGTGATCTTCTCGCCGAGCGGCGTGCGCGACATCTTGACGTGGCTGAGGCCCACGTTCTTGAGCGTCTCGCTGACGAACTCCTCGAGGAGAAGGCCGCGTACTTGTTCCTTGACGAATTTCCTCTCGATCATTTCTTGGGTGCAGCTTTGCTGCCCTCCTTCTTGGTGGGTTTCGCCGTTTGCGCGGATTCCGCGAGGACGATCTCGATGTGCGCGCGTTTGGCTTTGCGGCCGTTGCGACCGTAGTGGTGTACCTTGCCGCCGCCTTGCGCTGCGATATGCTTGATGATGAGGTTGCCTGTGTTGAGCCCCTTGAACTGCGCGTTTGCCTCGGCGCTCTCGAGGATGGCAAGGATGTTCTTGCACGTCTTGATAGGGAAGCGCCCAGGGCCCACGTTCTTCTGGTGGGCGATCTCCTCAAAGTAGCGCGTGTAGGGCACTGCTTCCTTGAAGCGCATGACGTTGTCGAGCACGGTCTTGGCCCTGCTGACCTTCATCCCGCGGATGAACCTGGCCACTTCGCTGCCGTGCTTGTAGGATATGGGCAGGCCCACGCCGACCGCCTTGGCCTCGTTCTGTCCTGCCTTGTATCCGTAGCCGTACTCTGTCATGTTTACTTCACGCTCATCGACGCTGAACTGCGCGTCGCGCCGATACCGGGTGCGCTGTGCTCGACACGCTTGCGCGTCTGCGAGAACTCGCCGAGCCGGTGGCCGATCATGTCCTTCTCGATCATGACAAGGAAGAATTCCTTGCCGTTGTGGATCTTGATCTGCTTGCCTGCGAACACAGGCGTGATGATCATGTCCCTGCAGTGGGTCTTGATGTTGGGTGCGCCAAGCTCGACTTCCTTGAGCAGTTTCTTCTCGGGCTCGCGCATCCCGCGCTTGAGCGTGCGTCGCGCACGCGCCGGGAGGTAGGTCGCGAACTCGTCCATGCTGAGCTTCTCGACCTTGTCCCACGTCAGCCCGTACCAGACGAATTCCTTTGCCATTTACTTCTGCGCTCCCGACCTTTTCGCCTGCGCGAAAAGCTCGACCAAAACGTTGTTTGTGATCGTCATCTTACTTCTTCCTCCCCGTCCTGCGTGACCAGAGCGTACCGACCTTCCTGCCTGGCGGAGCGTCGTGGCCGACAGGCTTGTTCTTGGCCTTTCTCGACGTACGCTTGTTACCGTAGGGGTGGTCGACGGCGTTCTGCGCCGCTGCCCTGATGCTTGGATAGCGCTTGTTGCGCGCCTTCATGTGATAGTGCATGTTGCCTGCCTTGAGGAACGGTTTTTCGGTGCGGCCCGATCCTGCGACGACACCGATGATCGCGCGGCAGTTGATGTTGAAGAGCCTCTCCACTTTGCTTGGCAGGATGATGTTGACGCCGTCTTCTGTGCGACCGACGATCTTCGCGAACGTGCCGCTCGTGCGGCAGAACTTGCCGCCATCGCCCGGCTGGCTTTCGATGTTGAAGATGGCAGCGCCGTCAGGGATGTCTTTGAGCGCGAGTGTGTTGCCGCTTGCTTTCACATCAGCGCCCGGACCGTAGGTGACTTTGTCGCCGACACGCAAACCTTCGGCTGCCTGGATAAGCGATTCGACGCCGTCGTCGTACTTGAGCTTGGCGAGCGGTGCGAGGTGGCCTTGACATTTGACGAAGTCGATGATTCTGGCTTCCATCGTGCCAGTGATGATTGTGCGATGCTTGGCTTCGCCTTCGTAGCGGAAGCTAGGCGCGCGATAACGCGGGCCACCTTTGCCACGTGCCTGTTGGATGAGGGATTTACCCATACTACATCAACCCCAGGTTGGTCGCGATGTCGATCGCGGGCGTCTCGGGCGCGAAGCGCACGTAGGCGCGCTTGTGGCCCCTGATGGTGCGCACGACGTTGACGGACACGACCTTTGCCTTGAGTTCTTTCTCGATCGCGATGCGGATGTCCTGCTTGGTCGCGCGATCATCTACCTGGAAGACGAGCTTGTTCTCGCTTTCCATCATGCGCAGCGCCTTTTCCGTCGAGACAGGGAAGTGGATGACGTTCATCGGAACAGTCCCTCCTTGTCCATGCGCTCGATCGCTGCTTCAGTGTAGAGTGTGAGGCGTCCTGCGTGCGTGCCTGGCGCGAGGAGCGCGGCGTTGAGCCTGCTGACCTCGACGACATCCACGCCCGGGATGTTGCTTGCCGCCTTCGCGAGGGGGCAGGATTTCGAGACGACGATGAGCGGACCCTTGCGTCCCTTGTAGGGGCGGCCTCGGTTCTTGCCCTTGCCTGCGCGGATGTTGCGGATGCCGGCGCGTTCGAGGTCGGCGCCGAGTTCCAGCGTCGTGAGTGCTTCGATGACCTTGACGGTTTTGTCGAGGTTCTCGAAATCGGCATCGATGATGAATGGATAACTTGCCGGGATCTTGTGGCCGCGCAACGTCACGACATCCTTGTCGAGCGTGGCTGCGAGCGCGCTGCGGATCGCCTTGCGTCGTTCCTTGATATTGATGCCCTTGGAGAGCGTGCGTTCTGCCTTTGCCGGGTGCGCGCGACGACCGCCCTTCGTACCTGGCGCGAATGCGCCCTGCCAGTTCATCTGCGTGCCGTTGCGGCTCATGATCTTCCGCGGGACACGGGAGATACCTTGGCCGTACGCGCCTTTGTAGTCGCGGCGTCGGCGCGAGATCTTAGCGGCCTGGCGCTTGCCTGCCATGGGGTCTGCGCCGTATGCCTGGCGCATGTTGCACAAGACGGATTCGACCGCGCGGCGGATGAGGTCGACGCGCACTGGCTCGTCGAACTGGACTGGCATCTTCTTGGTGCCTTTCTCCGTCTTTGCCATCGTCATGATCTTGAGGTTCATTGTTTTGATGCCACGCTGATATGCGTGACCTCCGGTGCCTTGTTCGGGATGTTCGCGCGCGGTCTGTGCGCGTGTGTGAGTGTGATAAGTCGTTTGCTTGCGCCGCCGATGCTGCCCTTGAGCATCATGCACGCGACGTTCGCGTTGCCGTAGTGGACAAAGCCGCCCTTGGGGTTGACTTCCTCAGGTTTTGCTTCGATCTTGACGATCCACTTGTTGAGCTCGGTGCGGCGGTGGAAGCCGGTCTGGCCCTGGTGGGCGACACGGTAGGAACGGTTGCCGTCCCACGGACCGAGCGTTGCAGGACCACGCTTGGTCTTCTCTGCCTTGTGCGAGCGGATCATGATGCCGTGACGTGCGACAGGACCTTGCAGGCCGTGGCCTTTGGTGACGCTGTGCGCGTCGACTTGTTGGCCTTCGACGAACACGTCGGTCGGCTTGATTTCCTTGCCGAGCATGCTGTTCGCGTAGGCGAGCTGCTGCTCGACGGTGCCGCCGACGCCGAGTTCGACGATGTCAGGGGTTTTCTTGAGATTGATGAGGTGTGGCTGGGTCTGGACGAGCACGCGCACGGCGACGACGCCTTGCGCGTTGATATCGACTGCTTTTGCTTGCTTTGGCACGTTGATGGCGCGTGCGAGGTATTTCTCGGTCTTGTCGACCCACTTGAACTGCGCGACTTGTTTGCCGCCGTACGTGTTCTTGAGCGTTTTGAAGCCGATGATTCTCATAGGCGGGGTTTCGATGATTGTCACAGGAGTGGCGATTTCTTCGCCCTTAGAAAGCGATGTGGAACGGTTGTCAATCTGGATGATGTGGGTCATGCCGACCTTGTAGCCGCAGAAACCCAGGAGTTTCGCGTCTTTGGTGCCGACCCACGTGCGGATCCTTGCGGTCATGCGAGGAGAGCGGCGCCTATGCCAGAACTGCATACTCGATTTTCGTGGGTTTCGTCTTGTTGGCATATTGGTTTGCCCGTTATGGTGGGCTCGGCCAGTGCAAGTCTGCCTTTCGCGGGACGTTTTCGTAGAAACAGAATGTGATTAAACAGACTGTACTGAGAATGTCCCTTCTCAGGCTTGTCGCGTATTTGAGGCACATATCGTCGATACGTACCGATACTTTCGAGGAGAAAGCCGCCCCTTTATAAATCTTGTTGTGGCAGGCATCACATGACGGGAATAACACGCCTATTCACGAGGAGTTTGATAATTTCTATATAAAATATATTCCCTAGTCGCCTTTCATCGTCCCTATCTCCACTTCGCCTTTCACGTTCTCGTCGGTGGACTTCTTCCTTTTCGGCTTCTGGTCCATGCTGGCCATGAACGCCCGTCGCTTGGCGTACTGGATCGGGTTCTTGATGCGGTCACAGAGGCTGTCTGGTTGGCACACGCCGAGGTCCTTATAGTACTGCCGGCAGCGTGGCGGCGGCATTTTCTTCTTGTTCGCCTTGTGATACCGGATGTGGCCCTTGATGTGCACCTCGCGCAACGCCTCCTGGTTGTTCTTGTTCCACTGCAGCAGCCATTCCTCGATCTTGTCATACTCCCAGCCTGCGAGCACGAGAAAATTCACGGCGGCGAACATGGCGCGCTTCTTGCCATCCTTGAGGCCTTTCTTGATGTTGTGCATACAGGGCGGGAACATGCTTTCTGCGAGCGCCTCCGTCGGTATCGTGTCCTCTTGGTGTTTCATCGCCTTCTCGATGTCCTCGTTGAGCACACGCAACGGTGATGAAGGAAGCTTGTGCGCGAACGCGTTGTCGAAGATCAGACGTGCTTCATTGGGTTTCGCGCGCGATCTGTCAAGGAATTTCCTCTCGAACGTTATCACGTCCGGCGCGGCCGTCTTCTTGTCAAAATCGATGACCGTGTCCGGGTCGATCGGGATGCTCACAAGGCCGGATTTGTCGTGCATGCTGTAGGGCGCGCGCACGAGATGGCGTGACGCGATGAGCACAGTGTCGATGGCGAGCAGCGAGAACGGATCGACGTACGGGCCCTTCGGTCCTTGCTTGACAAGCTCGACGTGCGTCTTTCCCGTCGTGTTCTTGATGCCATCGAGCGTGAACTTCTCGACGAGCAATCTGCCAAGCGGTGTGCGGATCTCATCTTGCAGGTATGCCGCGATCTTTCTTGGTCCCTCGGGGAAGAGGTCCTTGACGTCACGCTCCTTGCCCTCGACCGTCGCTGTCGGAGGAAACGCCTCGAATGGTATTGCGATGTGGAAGCCATGGTTACCTGAGAACTTCATCGTGAAACAACCGATCCCCATGCTGCGGAATTTCTGCGCGATCACGTGCGCAGCGACCTTGCTGTAGTCGAGCCACGGACAGTCGATGTCGATGATCAAGTCCCAGCCGATGCGCAGGTCGTCCTGGTCCCGACGGGACGCGCCAGTCACGATGCCAAGCGGATTGCTCCAGCGCTCCTCGCTGATGTGGAAACTCGTCGCGCCTTTAGTCACGAACTCCATGACGTCGCGCGGATAATTGAGCACGTCCGGACGCTTGCCGTAGGTGTTGTTCCCTGCGTAGAACACGCCCACTTCCCTGTCTTGCGAGGCGTCGACCAGCGCGCGCTGCACTTCCGGACGCTTGTAGTGCTTGAGCAATGTGCTGATGTGGATGACCATATTCCCCCGTCGAGAAATGGTGTTGCGCGTAACTTTAAATAGCTTGTGCGGAGGTGTCAGGTGGATGAGAGTAGACGAGAAAGAACTGCAGGCGCACCTCGAACGCTTGCGCCAGTACAAAGGACTCATCATCGTCGAAGGCAAGAAGGACGTGCGTTCCCTTGCCGACCTTGGGATCATGAACGTCATCCCTCTTGAAGGCGCGCTCTTCGAGGTGGTGGAGCGCGTCGCCGCGCTCACGAAGGACTGCATGGTGCTCACCGACCTCGACGAGGAAGGCCGCAAGCTCTACCACGAACTCGCCACGCACCTCATGCGCCATGGCGTGCACGTGGACAACACGTTCCGTGAGTTCCTCTTCACGACGCCCGTGCGGCACATCGAAGGGCTTTCCACATTTGTGATGCGCAAAGCATAAAAACGCATTTTCACACTCGTTTGTCCATGATCGAGAATCATATCAAGACATTACTGCTGCTTGGCCTGCTCACCGGTCTTGCTCTTGTCGTCGGACAATTCTTTGGCGGCTCGACCGGCCTCACCATCGCGCTCGTGTTCGCGCTGCTCATGAACGTCATCACCTACTTCTTCTCCGCGAAGATCGTGCTGTTCATGTACGGCGCCAAAGAAGCGGACAAAAAACAGTACGCACGGCTCCACGCCATCGTCAGCGACGTCGCGTCGAGCGCCGGCATACCAACCCCCAAGGTCTACATCGTTCCCAATGCCACGCCCAACGCGTTCGCGACAGGCCGTAACCCGAAAAACGGCGTCGTGGCATGCACGGAAGGTATCCTTGCGCTGCTCTCCGAGAAGGAATTGCGCGGCGTCATCGCGCACGAGATGGCACACATCAAGAACCGCGACATCCTCATCACCACGATCGCAAGCGTCATGGCCGCCGTCATCTCCTACGTCGCCATGATGGCACGCTTTGGCGCGCTCTTCGGCGGTGGCAGCGATGACCGCGACGGCGGGAACATCCTCTCGCTCCTCGCCATCGGCATCATCACGCCCATCATCGCGCTCCTGCTGCAGATGGCCATCTCACGCAGCCGCGAATACCTCGCCGACCAGAGCGGCGCGTCATTCATCAAGGACGGCCACTCGCTCGCCGACGCGTTACATAAAATCGAGAACGGCGTACGCCACAATCCCATGCGCGGCAATCCCGCCACGTCGAGCATGTTCATCGTCAACCCCTTCACGCTCCACGGGATTCAGTCATTGCTCAGCACGCACCCGCCCATGCAGGAACGCATCAGCCGACTGAAGAAGATGACGTTCTAAGATATTATATCTCTTTTTAATTTGAGAGTTTTCTTCTTGTTTTCGTGAGTTGTTTTGAATAGCAGCCTCACGCCTATTTTCTTTAGACTGTTTGGCATTTCATGACTCCAAGAATAGCTAAGAGTCACCATTCTTCTGTCGTTCGGCTCTAATCTAATTCCTTGTTGGTGGCCATTGACATCGAGTCTTTTATTGTCTAAAGATTTTTCCTTGGAGTACATTTTTACTTCAGCAATTGTTGTTGGTTGTAATCCAATGTTACGTATGTCTGCTTCGATCATGAGTCGCGTAGTCGGTTCAGAATCAAATCCCTTCATGTTGTAAGTTTCAAACGTTCGTTGTTTGACAAGAATTATCACGTCCACTCGGTTTTTCCAGTAGTCTCTTAACTGGAAGAAAAGCACAACGAAGGCAAGAAGTGCTCCAATGGTCTTGACTGTTTCCAGTGTGCCTGTCCAATCAATTGCCATACTTGCTCCTCGCGATATCGATTATCACCGACGCTTTCTTGTCGCCAACGCCTTCCACCGCTTTGAGGTCGTCGATGCTTGCGTTCAGCACTGCTTGCACGCTGCCGAACTTCTTGAGCAGTTCCTGCGCGAGTTGCAAGCCCACTTGTGGCAATGCACTGACGATGTACTCTTGTTGCTGTGCAAGTGTAAGTGGTTTGCGGTTCGCGTGCGGCGAGAAACTGTTCGTCGTTTCGTTCTGTTCGCGTTCTGCGATCGTCATGATGAGCTGCGCGGTCTCGATGGGCGTCTTGCTCCACAGCATAGGTATGCCGTACGTGACGGTGATGGCTGCCAGCATGCCGCGGATGGCGTTGGGATGGATGTTGCGCAATGTGTACAAGTCCTTGTCCCCCTCGACGATGATGAGCGGTCGCTCGTACCCTTTGCGCAGGTGCTTGAGCTGTTCGAGCAAACGTCCGTCGATCATACTGCCAAGGAAGTCGTCCTGCGTCTTGAACTCGATGCCGCATCGTTCGCTCACGATATAGTCGCCCACGTGCAGCATCTCGAGCGTGATCTGTGCGCCGCGCTCAAGCAGCTCTTTGGCCGTGCCGCTGGCTTTCTCACGGTAGTCGATGTAGATCTTCGGACCGGTCTTGGTCATCCGGGGTTGCGTGTTCTCGTAGCGCGCGAGCGTGGCTTGTGGTTGCTGGAGCAACTTCTTGTTGAGCGTGGCGCGCAAGTCCTGCAGGATGACGTTCATATTGCGTTCCTTGTATTTCGCGCTTGCAGCGAACGCTTCGTCGCGCGTGCCTTGCGTGATGAGCGTCATGACCTTGCCTGCCTCGTGTCGTCCGGTCCGGCCGCGGCGCTGGATTGTTCTGATAGCGCTTGGCACAGGCTCGTAGAAGAGCACCAAGTCGACGGTGGGGATGTCAAGGCCTTCTTCGGCGACGCACGTGGCAAGCAGCACGTTGAAGAGGCCGTCGCCGAACTGTTGCAACAACTCGACCTGCTGTTTCTGTGACAAACCGATGCCTTTCTTTTTTTGCTGGCCGACGAACACTTCGGGAAGCACGCCTGGCGCGCTACTAAGCACTTGTTTGAGTTTGGATGCGGTGTCGCGGTACTGCGTGAACACGATGATCTTCGCCTTCGGGTTGGCCGCGACCATGGCCTTGCAGATCTCCTGCACCTTCTCGACCTTAGGGTGTTCGACGCCAGTGTCGGCGAGATGTTGCGTCTTGATGTCCGCGCCCTTCCAGTGTTCGTCGACCATGAGATTCTTGACGGCCTTGCTCTGTCCGGCGGCGGCTTCGGCGCGCAGCTTCGCGAAATATTCCATGAGCGGCGAGAGCCCTTGCGATTCGAGCAGTTCGAGCGCGTGCTGCACCTTCATCGCTTCCGCGCCGACCGAGATCGCGCGCATCGTGTCATAATCATGCTCGCCTGACGTCATCTTGGCACGCAATTCTGCTTGCATGCCCAGCAGTTCGCGCTTCGAGAGGTTCAACGAGAGCTTGGTGAGGCCTGCCTTACGCAACTCCTCCACTTTGGAACGCATGCACGCGATGAGCAGTTTCCGTATGGCTTCCATGTCTGGCGTGAGCTGCACGCGGATGGGTCGGATGTCCACTTCCTGTACGTAGGGCTGCACGTCAGGATCGTCGGGCGTGCGCACCTCCACTTGTTCGATCTTGAGGTTGGTGCACACCTCCATGACTTTCTCCACCTCGCTACCTGGCGACGCTGTCAACGCGAGGATGTGCGGGAATTTCGCGCGCGTGTTGTACTGTTGCGCGAGAAAGACATAGCTGTAGTCGCCGGTCGCACGATGCGCCTCGTCGAAGATGATCAGCGAGCAGTCCTCGAGACTGATGCTGCTGCCCATGATGTCGTTCTCGAGTCCTTGTGGCGTGGAAAAGATGAATTGTGCTGTTTTCCATTGCGCTGCGCGCTTGGCCGGCGGCACGCTGCCGGTGAAGAGCGAGAACATGTCATCGGGCGCGTCCAGATGCCTGCGGAACGTGCTGATGTGCTGCTCACAGAGCGGCTTTGTCGGCGCGAGGAACAGCACCTTCGAGCCAGGATGTGTTTGCATGCGGTGCAGCGCGAGCAGGAGCGCGATCGCGGTCTTGCCCATGCCTGTGGGTAGCACCACGAGCGTGTTCTTCTTGACACACGTGGCAAGGATGATCTCCTGATAGAGCCGCGGCGTGATGTCCCTCACAGCCGCGAACGTCACGGTGGTCATGCAGCAAGGGTGCTAAATCCTGCTTAAAAACGTCGCGGTGAGATGTCGAGTGGGGAGTGCTCAGACCACGTACTTGACGAGGGGGGCGGTGCCATACTGTTCGAGCACTGCGGCGATGATGATGATGCCCACGGCGATGGCGAGGAGCACGAGCGCGTCCTTCATCACGTTGCGGAACTTATCGCTCCCAAGACGTTCCTTCATGATGGCGCGCGAGACGACGCCGCCTGCGATGGATGCGACAAGGAACCCTGCCATCTCAGGGATCGTGTGGATGAGGAACAATCCTATGATGCCTGCAGGGTTCGCGACCTGCCTGCTCACGTGCACCACGAATGCGGCGAAGACCGAGGCGTTGAGGGTGATGAGGAACAGCGCGCCTGCGCCGAAGAACAACGAAAGGACGAAGCCGATGATGATCACGATGGCGTTCTGCGTCGCCACGCCAAGCACGGAGCCCGGCGTGGGCACGTGTCCGCGCGCATTTGCCGCAATGTCGCCTGTTATGTCACCGCGTGCGCCCAGGAAACCGAGCTGGTAGGTGAAGATGCCGTCACCGAACACGAGGCCCAGCGCGATGTACGCGACCAGGATGCCGACGAACAAGAGGAGGTAGGTGCGGAAGATGTCCTTGTGGTTGCGCAAGAAGTGCCGCGTGCCTGTGCGCCGCTCGATCTTCTCCTCGGACGCGACGAGCGCGTGCGCAGAGGGCAGGAGCAGGATGGTGATCGAGAAGAGCATGGCCACAGACACGTCACGACCGAAGAAGTACGCTGCCACAAGGAAGCTCACGCCCACGTACAGCACGCCAAGGCCTGCTATCGAGAGCACGTGCCGCTTGACGCGGTCGACCTCGAGGAATTGTTCGAATACCATCTACTTCTCGAAATAGCCGTCCCAGTCGATGTTGTCCTTCTTCTTGCGCTTGAAGGCCGCGATGCCCAGCGCTATCGCGATGATGATGAGCAGGAGCCATGCCCAGACATTGCCGACCACGTTGTCGAACCAGGACGTGGACGCACCCACGCCGAGGGGCACGCGCGGCTCGTCCTCAGGAATCACTTCGCCTGCATCAGTATCTTCAGTCTTGCCGCTGTCGTCATCTTCCTCTGGCTTGTCTTCATCCTCGTCTGGCAAGAGCGGCGCAGGGTTGACGCGCGGAGTCTCCTGCGGCGCAGGAGGTTGCACAACACCAGACGACCCGCTGTTGCGACGGCCACCGCCGCCTCCGCCACCACCGCTTGGCGCAGGCGGGTTGTTGACAGTGAGCGTCGTCGTCTTGTTGTGTGCGAAGCCTTCGGACGAGATGATGGACGCAACGATCGTGTACGTGCCTGCGCCTGGCGCGCTCAACGACGTGCTGAACGTGCCGTTGACGATGGAGATGTTCACCGTCTCGCCCGGCAGGAAGAGCAGGAGGGACTGTTCTGGCGCCGCAGCGCCATCGTCAAGCACGACCGTGCCAGCGACCGTGACGCTCTCGCCTGGCAGGACAGAAGCAGGACTGGCGCTGAGTGTGATGGTGTAGCCTTGGATGAGCGTGAACGCATCGACAAGCACGCCCGGGTTGCCGTACGTGTCTGTCGCGTCGAGCGTGAGGTCGTGGCTGCCAAGCGGCGTGCCGATATCCATCAGGATCGAGCCGCTGTAAGTCGGGCTCACGCCACTGAACGTGATGGCCGATCCGTCGACCGCGGCACCAGCGCTCGCCACGCCACTCGGGTCGGTGATCGTTGCGCTGAAGGGGAATTCCTCGGTGCGTGCCACGTAGACCACGTCAGAGATGATGGTCGGCCCTCTGAGGTCGGTGACGTTGACGGTCCAGGATGTACTCGTCCCGACATTGCCTGCATCGTCTGTGCACGACACCTGCCATGTGTGGATCGCGATAGGGAGCGTCTGCGTGATGTTGGTCGGCGTGCCGTTCGTGACATCCTGTGTCGCGAGCGCGCTGCCATCAGCGCTGAGCGTGCAGGTCGGTGACGTGTCGAATGCGTCAGTGGCGCTGAACTCGAAGCCCAGCGCGACATCCACCGTGCTGTTGTCTGCCGGCGCGATGAGCGTGACGGTCGGCGCGGTCCGATCGACAGTGAATGCGTAACCGATTGTCGCAACGTTGCCTGCTTTGTCTGTCGCGGTCACGGTGAGCGTGTTGAGGCCTTCAGGCAAGTCGGACGCATTGCGGCTGGCACTATAGGTCACGGTGTCAACTTCGTAGTTATCCATCACCGAGATATCGATAATCATGCCGTCGGGGATGGTCGATCCGTTCGCAGGACTATTGAGCGTGATGGTCGGCGGCGTCTTGTCCACGATGATGCTGCGCGTGCCTGACGCCGTGAGCCAGCCGACCCAGTCAGTGCACTGCAGGTTCCACGCGTGCGTGCCTTCAGATGCCGATGACATATCGTAGGTGGTCGTGGTGATGGCGGCGTTTGTCGCCGTCACCGAATCGATGATCGTGCCATCCAGCAGCAGGTCGCAGGAGAGTGTAGGTGCGAGGTTGTCGCTCGCATTGTACGTGAAGATAGTGTTGTTGGCGCCATACGCTCCGTCGGCGGGCGCGATGACGTCGATTGCGGGCGCGGTGCCATCAAAGCCCGCGCTGCCGGAGAGGTTGGTCGCGTCGAGCGCGTTGTTGTAGACGAGGAATTCGAAGCACATCCGGTCGCCTTCATCGAACGACGAGACGTCGAGAATCGTTTCGCACACGCCTGCGGTGCACGTGAGCGCCACGTTCGTGTGGCTGGTGTTGCTCGCGCAATCCCAGTAGGAGAAGTCCGCGTTCTTGACACCGGTCTGCGGGTCCTGCGCGTCGACGAAGACGCGCTGGTCGGTCTTGCCTTCGCGGATGTAGGAGCCGTCTTGCGGGAAGTTCGACGTCACGCTCGGCGTGCTTGGATCGTTGAGGATCGTGATCTGGACATCGGTGTTCTGCGTGCCGCCAGCTGTGGTTGCGATGACCGGAATCGTGATGGTCTGGTCTGCCGTGACGATGGCCGCACTCGCGTTGTAGTACAGCCGCTGCAGTGCGCCTTCTGCGACAACGCCATCAGACCAGCGGATCGTGGTCGTCGTGTGGTTCTCGCTCCAGCCACTGAGCGGACGCACGGCATCGATGGTCATGTTGGGCGTCGTGATGTCCACTGCAGTGATCGCCTGCGCACCGATGTTGTCGTTGTCGATGGTGAGCGTGAAGGGCCGTTGCGTGGTCTCATACAGCGACACAGGAGAGATAGTGACTGTCGCAGGCGCGGCAAGGACAGACGATGCTAGTGCGAGCAGCAAAGACAGGACGACGACAACCCGACGCATGCTTTTTCTTGAGACATATTCAGTATATAAATGTTAGTAAAACGTATACTGGTGTGGTCGCTCTTAATTCTCGTTGTTGTTTTGTGTCGACAACGAACACAAGCCATATAAGGAGAGGATACGTTTCCATTCCTGGGGTTAGTGGGTATGAAAAAGGGGTATCTAGCAGTGGCACTGTTGTGCGTAGGCCTTGTGCCCTTCACGCTGCAGCCGGACGAGAGCCGTTTTCCTTTCGCGGACGCAGCAATTGCGCTCGACACGCCAGCAGACCATCTTAGCATGGCGGACATCAAGGTGTTCTCAGACCGTGCCGTCATCAACCGCAGCGGCCTTGTCTTCGCACGCGTGCAAGACACACACTCGATGGAGCCCACCCTCAACAAGAACACGGTCTCGCTCGAACTGCCGCCCGCAAGCATAGACGACATCAACGCGGGCGACATCATCTCCTACAGGAGAGGCGGCATTGTCATCATCCACAGGGTCATTGCAGTAGGCGAGGACGCACAAGGATGGTACGCGACCACCAAAGGCGACAACAACCAAGAACCAGACACGGACCCTGTCCGCTTTGAGACGATCAGTGGCGTTGTCGTCGGGATTCTGTATTGAGACTAGAGTTTCAAGCCTTCGAGACTGTTACCGGGTACGTATTTATGCGTCACGTTGATGGCAGAAAAATATTTCGCCACATCGCGATTAAGTTCGGCAAGTGGTGCTGCGATGAGCTTGGTGAACACAGGGTCGTGTAGTGTTATTTGGCACATATTAGGCGTACTAAACACTGCTACTGTTGCAGCTTCTATGTACTTCTTGTGGACTTCATTGACTTTTGTTAGCTTTGCGCCGCACCAGCGCGCAATCATGCCTGGCCGGATAACACGTTCGACACTTGTTTGTATGCATCGTGAAAACTCTCGTCCATTACCGTAATCACGTGTTACCTCTAACGTTTCTTGCCCTTGAGGGAAGGCTTGCTGGTGGACTTGTCCGAACATAGTTCGGACCGCATCTAAATACGTCTTCATGCGAACATCACTGTTCAGGTTTGAGCCAAGCATACGAAGATCATTCATCTGTTCTTCGAATGATGGATATCGCTTGTCAAGCACGCGATCGGTGTAGTGTGCGGCAACGCCCGCTTTTTGCGCCAGCGTCGTGAGATCGTCGCGCGACATCGGCGTTGTCGCCAGCGTGCCCTCAAGATGCAGTCGATGCTCATCCTGTACATCCTTATCGAAACGTTGGAGCGCTTCTGCTTCGTTGATGATGCTGATCGCTTGTTCTACTGTGAATGTGCGTTGGTCTGGCGCAACGTGTGATTCTTGGGCGCGTTGTACTGTTCGTTCCAAGCTCTGTTCCATGATCTCGTTTTGCCTTCTCTACATATATAAACATTATGTATTACTGTCACTATTAAGTAGCCATTATTTCCAAATAGCATTGTCTGAACATTATTAAAGCCCATCATAGTTGTTCCCGCCATGCAATTCCAAGGGTTCACGCTCGACCCGTTCCAGGTCGAGGCGATCGCGAGCATCGAGAAAGGCAACAGCGTCGTGGTCTCTGCCGCGACAGGCACTGGCAAGACGCTCATCGCCGATTACGTGATCGACAAGAACATCAAGCTGGGCAAGCGCGTCATCTACACCGCGCCCATCAAGGCGCTCAGCAACCAGAAGTACCGCGACTTCACAGGACGCTATGGCAAGGACGCGATCGGCCTGATCACGGGCGACGTGCAGGTCAACACGAGCGCGCAGATCCTGATCATGACGACCGAGATCTACCGCAACATGCTGCTCGCGCGCGACGAGCTCATCGGCACGGTCTCACACGTCATCTTCGACGAGATCCACTTCATCTCGGACATCGAGCGCGGCACGATCTGGGAGGAGAGCGTCATCTTCTCGCCCAAATTCGTGCGTTTCTTGTGCCTGAGTGCGACCATCCCGAACGCGGTGCAGTTCGCGGCATGGATCAGCAGCATCAAGGACCATCCTGTCGACGTCGTGCGTTTCGACAAGCGCGCGGTGCCGCTCACGCATCTTGTCTATGACGCGGAGGAAGGCATCACGACGCTTGATGAGCTCGCCACGTCGATGAAACACCACCGTCATGGCGGCAACATCTACAATCGCAGGCAGGAACGCGTGCAGAAACCCCGGCCTGAGCAGATCGTGGGCGACCTCAAGGCGCGCAGCTGGCTGCCGTGCCTGTACTTCATCTTCAGCCGCATGGACTGCGAACGCCAGGCAGGCTATCTCGCCAAGAGTTTCAACTTCCTCAGCGCAGAACAGCGCATCAAGGTGCAGAACAGGTTCCGTGACGTCATCCCGGAGGATCAGAAATCGCTTGATAGCGTCCGCAAAGTGCGCGAGTGGTGCTCCAAAGGCATCGGTGTGCATCATGCAGGCCTCTTGCCCTCGATCAAGGAAGCGGTCGAGCTGCTCTTTGCCGACGGCCTGATCTATGTGCTCTTCACGACAGAGACGTTCGCGGTCGGCCTCAACCTGCCTGCGCGCGCCACAGTGTTCAATTCGCTCGAGAAGTACGACGGCATGAACTTCCGCTACCTCAACAGCAAGGAATACTTCCAACTTGCAGGTCGCGCAGGGCGTCGTGGCATCGACAAGGAAGGGTTCGCGATCGGCGTCATCGACCGCCAGTCCGCGGACCTTGAGCGCATCAAACGCTTCACGTCCGCAGACACCGAGCCCATCATCTCCCAGTTCCGCATGTCCTACAACACGGCACTGCACCTCGTCAGCCAGCACAACTCCGAAGAGGTCGAGGTCATCCTCAAGAGCAACTTCGACTACTTCATCCGCAAACAGGAGAAAGGCCACATCCGCATCATGGCAGCCTACAACAACAAGCTCAGAATGCTCAAGAAGCTCGGCTATCTCAACGAGGACAACAGCATCACCGAACGCGGCCACTTCCTGCTCAGCATCTACTCCTACGAGATCCTGGTCGGCGAGATCTTCTCGACCGACCTGTGGCAAGAACTCACCGAAGAGCAGATCCTCGTCGTCGCGGCAGCCATCATCTACGAAGAACGCAGGCAGGACAAGTACTCGCTCAAAGGATCGGACGCGATCGTCAAGCCCATCCTCGCAAACCTCGACCGCAACCCGATCGTGCTCAAAGAACTCGACAAGATGGCGCTGCGCAAGCTCGCCGGCATCGTGTCGCGCTGGAGCAATGGCGCAACCTTTGACGAACTGCTCGCCCTCACCGACGTGCAGGAAGGCGACATCGTCCACCTCTTCCGCCGCATGATCGACCTGCTGCGCCAGATCCGCCACGCCACGCACAGCGAGGATCTCCGTGAAAGGATCTTCCGCGCAATGGAACGCGTGGATCGCGACATCGTCAAAGTGAACCTGTAGTCCGGAACGCTTTTTAAGGGTTTTTTGAGGTCATGCTGTATGGAACATCTTTACATGATTGCAGCCATGGCAGACTACGATGCGCTCCACGTCGTCAAGGGCAATGCTATGGCAGTGTTACCTGAAGTTGCATCATGTTTGCCTTTTGTTTCACCTTCAGCAGCGCCGACTCTTTCCCGCGATTTCGATCTCGCCTTGGAGGAGCGCGTTCATGCTCCTCTCTGTGCGGGGCTCATCAACAAAGGCGGGTATGACGATCGGAAGCTTCGCTTTGACGGTCATCGTTCATTCTGGGATTGTTCTGATGGCGCGGGCGGGAAGCACCACCTTGTCCTGAGGTTCGGTCCCACAATATACCACGAGCGGGCGGCGACAGGATTACCTGCTCACACGGATGACGCTCTGTATGATCGCCTTATCCATGCGGGTGAGCAGCAGTATGCCGATCCACTTGCCTTCTTCAGCAGGCCGTTTGGCGTGGGCATTCTTCTCTTTGATAGTTCTGGCTCCTTGTTGCTGTTTCGTCGCAGCGCTACGGCATCCTATGCGGGTTGCTATCATGCCGTCGGTGGGTTCGTCGATGGTGATCCTGCAGCGTTGTTCAGATCGGAGCGTGAATCACGCGCCAACGATTTCCTTGCCCTATCAACGAGGACACTCGCATGTGAGCTCAATGAGGAACTTGGTATCCCTGTCCTGAGCCCATCGCTTCTTGGCTTTGTCGAAGGGACAACAGGTGTCGCAGCGTACTATCAGTCTCAAATATTGTTGCCCGCAAGCGTGATTCATGACTCAATGTTCTCCGCGAGCGATGGAAGCTGCCATGATGGCGTTCTGACACTTGCAAGACCACAGGATATGTGTGATGTTATCACAGGGAACTTGCCTGTTGTGCCGGAATGTGTTGGTGCAATGCTGCTGTGGCTGAGACAGGTCGATAAAGAGTTGTATAGTGAGGCATGTGATTCATTGCCGCGACGCTATGGACAACGCTACGGCGTTCTTCCACGCTAACTTCAATCAAAGAACCGCGGGTCGTCGCTCCGCACGACTTGGGTGACGGGTTGGCGCGCAGGCGCGGGCTTGGTCGTCGTGGCCTGCTTGGTCGATGATGGGGACGTGGTCTGTATCGCGTCTTTCGGTTTCATGAAGCCGAGCATCTCGATGCCTTTCTTGAACGAGACAGGGCCGCAACGGTCGCACAAGAAGAACGGGCCCCACTTGCCTTCCCGCATCTCGAGCCAGCTGCCGCACGCGCACCGTATGTCAGGGAGCTTGGTGTCGACGTGGTTCTTGCACACCGGCACTTGCTGCACGCTGATCGACATCGCGGGTTTCGAGCAGAACGGGCACTTCGTTTCTTTCGATTCCCCATACCGTTTGGGCAGACGCATGGTCGTGCCGTAGCATCAATCTTTATAAGAATGTCTTTTTGCCTGCAGCACATGAAGACGCAGCAAGAACTCGGTTATGCGGTGCACGTGCTTGTGTGCTGCAACGAGCGGGCGTCGGGCAGTTGTTGTTCCGCGGTCGGCGGCATCGACATCTATCGTGCGCTCAAGCAGTGGGTGATGGAGCGCGGGTTGGCACGCAGCGTGTGGGTGACGCGCACAGGATGCTTGGGCTTCTGCAACGACGTGGGTGTCAACGTCGTCATCTATCCGCAGGGGTTGTGGTTCTTGCAGACCACGCCGCAGAATCTCGCACACGTGCACGATACCATTTTGCGCTTAGTAGCGTAGCGTGTGGAAGACGTATTTGCGCACCACATAGCCACCGACGAGCCCGAGCACGAACGCCACGACAATGCCGACGAACGGCACATAGAACACGGAACCCAGGGTGTAGCCGACGACGAACCCGAGGATGATGATGTACCAGTGCAGTTTCGGGCCGCGCCTCGCGCGATGCCACTGGCGTCCGAACATGAGGCCGCACACGAGCGCGACCGCGTACGTGATATCAGGGCGGACTGTCGCGAGCGCCAGCACTATGCCGATGATGAACGCGATCGCGCCGAGCATCTCGCCCCAGTCCTTTGCGAAGTTGAAGTAGTTTCCCATGTCATTTCTCGAACGCGTAATGCCAACCAACGCCGGCGACGATCGCGCCTGCCATGGTGATGATGATCAAGAGCAGCGGAGTCACTGCCGGTGAAAGGACGTACGTCAATCCACCCGCGAGCACTGCACCGAACGCGACGGCATAGAACAGGCGCGAGACGAAGAACACGCGCGTCCCGTCCAGCGGCGGAATGGGCAGAAGGTTGAGCACGGCCATCATGACGTTGATGCCGACGAACGTCGACGCGATGCCGCCGGCGAGCACGGTCGTGCGGATCAGCAGCCACAGCACGAACGCCACGATGACGTTCGCGATCGGTCCTGCCAGCTGTATCCACATCTGCGCAAGCGCGCCAAGTTTGTAGCGGAAGTGGCCCAGGCGGTGCAACGGCATGTCCTCGACAGTTGTGCCTGTCGCGGCGAGGAAGGGCAGTGCGCCGCGCGAGATGAATGCGAAGAGCAACGAGAGCATCAGGCCGGTCCACCATACGTGGTGCTGCACGCGGCTATCGAACCGCAGTCCCACCAAGCGTTGCGCGCCGTGATGCACTGCCAGCGCGAGCGCGCACAGGAGGGTGGCGAGCAAGAGGTTGCGCAGGCCTTCGAGCGCGTCGAACGCGCCTGCACCCCATTCATTGAACGAGATGACGAAGCCGAATATGAGCGCGACGAGCAGGAACTCGAGCCATTCCTGGCGCGTCGGGGGGAAATACCTTGTTATCTTCGCCCACTCGTTATGCAGCGACATGAGGAAATCGACGCAGAAGCGATTTATAAACCTATCCGAGGTGGTGCCGCACGATCCCGGCGATCTCGCGCGTGTGGCCGGCGCCCACGATCGCGACCACGCGTCCGTTCGTCGTGCGCCTGGAAAGGTCGGCGAGCCGTCGTGCCATGACGTGATTGCGTTCGTGCACGAGCACGCGGTACACGTTCGGATAACGCTTGCGCACGTCCTTGATGAGCGTGTCGATGACCTCCTGGCTCGGCACCGTGCTGAGGTCGAAGGGCAGCTGTTTCTTGCCGCCAAGCGCGCCTTTGACGACATCCAGGATGAACCTTCCCTTCTCACGCCAGGTGACGCCTTTTGAGAGGCGCTTGAGCGTGATGCGGATGTCCTGGTCGACGAGCGCTATGGGAATCTTGCGTCGCTGCGCGAGCTTGATCGCGTGCAGCATGTCCGCGCCGGGTTTTGTCCCCACCTGGCCGCCAAGCGCCTTCTCCGCCCATGCGCCGATGACGGAGAACAAGAACCCCGTGACCCCCAACTGCCTGATGTCGCGCAAGCGCACCTTGTGCGGCTGCGGATGCAGCAATCCTTCGAGGCGGCCACTGTCGAGTTCGATGGCGACGACAGCAGGCGTGTGGTCCTCGAAGGCGGCGTCGATCTCCTTCACGCTCTGCTTGGCGATATGGCTGGTGCCGATGATCACGAGATTGCCCACAATCATGCGATATCGTCCAGAACGAACGTATTTATGCCTATGGGTGCATCCTCTAGCCCGACAAAATTTAAATACTATGACCATTACGTAATGGTATAAACAATCGTTGTGTAAGGAGGGAATGGTGATGTTGAAGCTCAAGAAGGTTTCTGAAGCGTACGATATGAAGGTCTTCACGGATACCGGTGACTATTTCGGTGACGTGGAAGAAGCGGTGCTCACACCGACCAAAGTGCATGGCTGGCGCGTCCGCGCGACCAAGAACTCGTTCTTGAGCAAGGTGCTCGGCTCGGCAAAAGGAGTCGTCGTGCCGCACACGCTCGTCAAGAGCATCGGCGACGTCATGATTATATCCAAGGCCGCGGTGCCGAGCTACTCGGGCGAGGAGTCCGAGGCAGAAGAGTAGTTTTTTATCCTGCCATTATCGCCGCAGTCATACGCGGCTGTAGTTTAGTGGTAGAATAGGAGCTTCCCAAGCTTCGGATGCGGGTTCGATTCCCGCCAGCCGCATATGGTGTCGACGCTCTACTGGTACGTGCCGCTCGCGTGGCTCATCACGCAATCGCTCAAGACGACCATTGATAGCGTGCACGCCAAGCGCTTCTTGTGGCGCAGCTTCTTCCAGCCGGGAGGCATGCCGAGCTCCCATTCCGCGCTCGTGTCCTCGCTCGTGACAGCAGTCGGCTTCACTGAAGGCCTCGAGAGCACGCTCTTTATCGTGACGCTCGTGTTCGCGCTCATCGTCATGTACGACGCGTTCGGGCACCACAACATCAAGCGCCACACGCCCTGGCAAGTAGTGGCCGGCACGCTCATCGGCATCGCCACGATCGTCCTTGCCGCGCGTTAGCCCGCGTATTCTTCGACCGTCGAGAAAAGACTATAGAGGCCAAGCTTGAGCGCCTTGCGCTCGGTGACCTTCTCGTGCACGTGCGGGTTGATGGTCCAGCGCTTGTCCGTGCCCGAGTACGGGTTGACGAACAGGATCGAGAGTTTAGGGTGCTTGATGAGTTCCGGCCATGCCGCGATGACGGCGTCGACGTTCGTGCGCACGTTGGTCGTGACGACAAGCACATTCTTGCCGCTCGCCTTCTCAAGAATGCCTGTGATGGCGCCAAGGTCGGGCAGGACGGTCACGTAACGGGACTCCGTGGTCGTCGTGAGCACGATGTCCCACCCGTCCGTGTTCTTCTGGATCCCGGTGATGGCCCGCATGAGCAGGTCGCGGTTCTGCAGGTACTGCAGCGCCCACTCACGCAGCGTGGTCATGATGTCCTCAGCCATGTCAGCGCCGCACCCTGCAATGGATAAAAAGCTTTGCGCCCGCCCATCTGCAGTCTAATAAAATTTAAATATGTCTCCAGTTTTTATTGCGGAATAGTAAAAGAGGGACACAGAAAAAGGAAGTGCAGGTGAACACGTGGCAGCCGAAGATTCAGTCATTATGAGGAAGATGGTCGACAACATGGCGCAGGCAAGCCAGGCCGTCTTGAACAAGAAGCCTGAAATGGACAATTTCCGACGCATCGTCCCAAGCCTCATCGAGAAAGGCCTGGACAACATCAACCTGACGATGTTCAACGAGGAGACACGCCTCGGCATCCTCAACGCGCTTGGCGAGGAATACCAACGCAAAGGCTCGCTCGACCAGGCGATCAAGGCGTTCATCCTCAGCGGCAACCGCTCGAAGCTCACCGAGATCGGGCACGACTACGAGAAAGTCGCGCTGTTCTCGCACGCCATCGACGCGTTCCGCCTCGCGGACAACCGCGACGAACTCATGCGCATCGGCGACAAGTGCCTCACGGACGGCAGGCTCGGCGACGCCATCAAGGCGTACCGGCTGCTCGGCAACAACGAGAAGCTCATCAAGGTCGGCGAATTCTGCATGAACAAGTCCAAGTGGGACTTCGCCATCGAAGTGTTCAGCGCCATCAAGAGCAAGCCCAAACTCGTCGAGGTGGGCGACCGCTGCCTCGCGGACAACCAGCTCGCGTACGCGTTCAAGTCATACTCGGGCGCGGAAGACAAGGACAAGCTTAACCTGCTCGGCGACACGTGCCTGCGCCAAGGCGTGCTGCGCATGGCGCACGACGCCTACGAAAAGGCAGGCAACACCATGATGCTCGAGTTCATCAAGGAGAACTTCCAGGGTGCATGAATGGGTAGTGCTGACCGGTGCATCAAGCACCGCAAGGATATCATCGGCGTCTGCAACTGGTGCGGCGTGCGCGTGTGCGAGATGTGCATCTCGCAACGCAACGGAAACAAGGTCTACTGCGACAAGTGCAGCGGCCAGCTTTCAACAGTGCAGCGCGCAAAGATCCCGGCGCCACAACAATCAAAACCGGCCGTGAACGAGCCCCAGACCACACCGAAGTTCGAACCATACTACTGAAAAAGAGGAGGAATCATCATGGATGGCAGTGCGTTGATAGAAGAGCGGTACAAGATGCTCTTCGAGCAACAGATGAAGAAATACGACAAGCAGGTCACGCTGCTCAAGGACACCATACAAGCGCTCGCGATGGAGTTCCAGAGTATCAAGGCCCAAGTGTCGGACATGCAACAGCTCAAAGCGCAGATGGCGGCCGCGCCACGGCAGCAGCGATCAGAACCAGCACAGAAAGTGCTGCCTTCCGATGACAAGCCGGCGTCCCACCCGCGCCAGGGCAACTACACGCCCGAAGACGTCGACATCAAGAAGATGTTCTACTTCGGACACAAATAATCTTCCGTCATTTTTTCTTCGTTTCCTTGAACACGCCCTCGAAGGCGAACTCTTCCACCTTCTTGCGTGCGTTTGGTGCCTCCCACTCGCGCACACGCTCGGGCAGCCTGTCCTTTGAGCCGCGCTTGCCCACGGCGAACATCATCTCGATAGTGTGGCCTTTGGGTATCTTGCAGACCTTCGCGGCCTTGTCGTAATCGAAGCCTTCCATGGCGTGCACCACGAGCTCGCGCGCCGCTGCCTGCAACGCAATGTTCTCCCACGCAGCGCCCGTGTCGAAGGTGTGCGTGCGTTCTGGTTTGCTATTATATTCGAAGGTGTCACGCGACGCCGTCACGACGAGCACAGCGGCGTCCTTGCACCATTCTTGGTTGCCTGGCGTGAGCAACTTGAAGAACGTCTCGAACTGCGTCGTGCCACGCATCGCGTAGACGAAACGCCAGGGCTGTCCGTTGTACGATGAGGGCGCCCAGCGCGCCGCTTCGAAGAGCGACATGAGCTCTTCCTTATCGATAGATTCTCCCGTCATCGAACGCGGCGACCAACGCTTCAAGAAAATGAATTCGATATCGTGATCCGGCAAACGGTGTCTCTTGACCTCAGCATCCCACGACGTCTTTACCACGCCATTTGACACGCAATGATGGTATTAGAACCTTGCGTTCAACGCACAGGGACCCATTTATTGTTGACCTGCGCAAGAAGTTCTGGTGTGTCGGTCGGGAACCACTGCCCGGTGCCGATGAAGGCGTTCATCTTCCGGTCTCTCGCGAGCAGAGGGAACACGTCTTTTTCGAGCGAACACTTGCCTTTGGGCAGGTGGTCCCACACGCTGGGCTCGAACAAGTAATAACCGGCATTGATGAGTCGTGAAGGCGCGTCTTCGAGCTTCGGTTTCTCCACGAACTCAATGATTTTTTCTCCTTCGAGCCGCACGACGCCTGATTTGGTCGGGTCCTCGATTTGCGTGAGCATGTCTGTCACGAGCGCACCAGATGCCTTGTGCTTGTTGTAGACGTCATTGAGATCGATATCGTAGAGGTTATCGCTGTTCATCACGAGCGTCGTGCCTTGAGGCCTGCGCACCTGCGCGATTGCGCCTCCAGTCCCCAATGGCTCGTGTTCGACACAGTACGAAACACGGAGCCCAAAACGAGAACCATCTCCAATGTACGCCTTGATCGTGTCCGCAAGATAGCCGACGCACAACGTCACGTCCGTGATGCCGAACTTACGCAGGATGTCGAAATTCATCTCGATCAGCGTCCTGCCCTGCACCGGCACCAATGGCTTTGGTGTCGTGAGCGTGAGCGGCCGCAAGCGCGTCCCAAGGCCTCCAGCGAGAAGGATGGCACTATGTATGTCATGCATGCCAGAACAACCCTTCTGGCCGCTTAAAAGACTTATGGACGCCTAGTTGTTGACGAACCAGGCAGCCATGCTCGCGAGCGCGAACCCCACGATGTTGGCCACAAGCCCCACGATCGGCACGATGGCAGGCACGCGATAGAACAGGAATCCTGCGACGTCAGGAACCGCTATGAAGATGCCGATCACGACGCCAAAGCCCAATGCAGCGCCTGCGCCCTTGAGCTGCGCACGCTTGACAAGCCACGCAAGGACGAAGCCCATGACGAGCATGAGGCCGAAGATGCCTGCGAGCGCAATCTGGCCGCCCTGGCCTTCGCGCACCACGCCCGCGACTTCCATCGCGCTCCACACCGGTGCGAGCAAGATGCCGTTCACGACGAAATTGATGACTGCGATGACCACGAACGCCACGATGCCTGCCTTGAAGAGCGATGGCTTCACGTCATGCTTGACGGCGTCCTTCTTCTCGACAGCAGCTTCCTTGATGACGACTGGCTTTGCGGATTTCTTCGCGGTGTTCTTGATCTTCTTCGCCATGATGTGCTCCCTTGTCTCCGTCTATTAAAATCTTGCCCGAAAAACGAAATCACTGGTAGGTGATGGGTTCAGAGGATCGGTCGTGGCTCGTATGCCGCGGCGTCCTTGTACTTGTCGATGAAGACTTGCGCTTTCGTCTTCACCGCGTCCATTTGCTTGTTCGCATTGCCAATGAAGTGCGTCGTATCATCAAGCACAGACTGCAATTGTTTCTCGGTGATGCCGTGTTGTTGGAACACTGGGTCTTGCGCTAGGCGGTTTGCAAGATACGGGAGTTCTCCTGTCTTGCGCATACGAATCGCTTCGCCCACCGCATGCTGTTTGATGATCTTATGCGCCTGCTCCCTACCGATGCCTGCTTTTGTGGCGATCGTCAGCATTTCCGTCGATGCCAAGAACGGCAGGTATTTCTTGAATTCTGCCTTGATCATTTCCGGGTAGACGCCCATCTCGTTGAGCACGGTCATGGTAGTCTCGGTCACCGCTTCCGATGCGTAGAACTGGTCTGGCTGCACCACGCGTCGCGTGATCGAACAAGAGACATCGCCTTCCTCCCATTGGTCGCCGGAGAGCAACATCGCGCCGACACTGTACATTTTGACAAGCTTGCCTGCGCCGCAAATACGCTCTGAACTCCGCGTGTTCATCTTGTGCGGCATGATGCTGGAGCCGACTTGGCCTTCCTGGAAGCCCTCTTCACACAATTCGTAGCCAGACATCAAGCGTACGCCGATGCCGAAGTTTTCGCACGCCGCCGCGAGACCGACCAGTCGTGCGGCGAGTGCATAATCAAGCGATCGTGGATACACTTGTCCTGTCGCATCAAGCGTCTTTGCGAACCCTAGATGTTTTGCGACGAGTATTTCGAGCCGGTCTACTTTTTCAGCGCTGCCGAGCAGCGAAAGCATGTCGAACTGCGTGCCAACAGGGCCCCTGATGCCGCGTAGCGGGTACACATCGATGAAGTGTTCCATCTCCCCGATGTGGAATAGCAACTCATCAGCCCACATCGCCATCCGTCTACCGAAGAGCGTTGGTTGGGCTGCTTGGTGATGCGTGCGCGCGGTCAGCAGGATGTCTCTGTACTCCTCGACCTTGTCGATCATGTGGCGTGCCACGCCGACATAACGACCTAGTATGATCTTTGATGCCCGTAAGTTCTGCATCTGTTCCACGTTATCAGTCAGGTCCCGGCTCGTCATGGCTTTGTGCAAATATTCGCCTGCACCTGCTGTCTTGACGAACGTTTCGATCTTTGCCTTGATATCGTGACGCGTCTTACGTTCGATCTCCTTGATCATGGCGAGGTCAACATTGTCTTTGGCATTCTCGAACTTCACAATATCCTCGCCAGGGATCGGAACACCAAGTTCTTTTTGTCCCTTCATGACCGCGATCCACAGCTCGCGTTCGGCGATGTTCTTGCCACGCTCAGAGAAAACTTCATTGGTTTCAGACGGCACATACCTCTCCGACAAGACATTAGGATTCGCCTGCACAATTTGATCGTCAGCCATTGTTGTTACCTCTGCGTGTCCATGATGCGCTTCGCGTACAGTGCCGCGTTGCCTGGATCGATGATCGTCGCCATAGGCAACTTGCTTGGCATCTGCAAACTTGAGTGGATGTTTGTTTGGTAGTCAACGCCGTCCTTGAAGACAGGACACGTGATCACAGGGTTCTTGGTGTTGCCTGCGACGACAGGACCCAGGCCGTTGCTGCGGCCCGCCATCGTGATGTACACGATCGGTTCAAGGCTTGTGTCCATCTTCTCCACGTAGCCAAGGACCTTTTCTGTTTCTTTGTGTGCCGAACCAAAGAAGGGCGCGACGTATGGAACGCCGTTTTCCTTGAGCGCTTCCTCGAGCTTGCTCCAGTACTCGAGATCCGTCCCGCGGTTGCTCGCGACGATCGGCACGACACACATTCCCTTGATCATGCCTGCTTTCTTGAGATTGTTGAGGATGCGCGCTTTCGCGTTGGGCAGGTCGGTGCGTTGGAAGTCGAACGTCTTGCCCGTGAGCGCCTCGTACGAGCTGATGTAGCGCCACGCGGTCTCGACGACTTGTTCGTCCGTGAGGTCAGGGATCTTCTGTCCATCCTTGTAACCATTCTCGATGAGCACGTCACGCACGAATTGTTTTGATTCCTCCGTGATCTTCAGCTCAGGCTTTTTCTTGAGCAAGTCGCTGACGTTCTTGTAAGCACCCGTGTCCATCTCATGCGCTATCACTGACCATTTCTGTGCGTATTCCTGCGCGTCAGCATACCGCGACGAGTCTGGCGTGAGAGATTCATCAATCAGGTAGAGCACGCCATTCTCGTCAAAGCCGAACTCGAACTTCGTGTCCAGCAACAGTTTACGAGCACTTTGGGCAATACTGACCCCGCGGTTGTACAGTGCGATGGAGACACCATTCATGAGTTGCGCCATCTCCGGCCCGTGGACTTTAGCGATGTCGTCGAGCGTCACGTCAACGTCGTGCCCTTTCTCGGCCTTGTCCGTCGGCGTGAAAAGGGGTGTTTCCAAACGCTGATAGCGCAGCAAGTTGTCAGGAAGTGCGACGCCGCTCTTCACGCGCTTACCCGCTTCATAATCGGCAGCTATGCTGCCCCAGACGTAGCCACGGACGATGAATTCGAATCCGGCGTTCTTCATCCGCCGTTGAACGACGACGTTCGGGTCAGGGCTCGCCACAGCCGCGTTCTCGATGATGTCGGCGGTGTTCGCCATCGCCCATGCATTGAACGCATTGAGGACCGCGCCTTTGAACGGAATGCGGCGCGAAAGCACATGATCAAAACAGCTCACGCGATCGGACGCAACCATCACGACCTTGTCGCCCGAGAAATGGACGTCACGCACCTTGCCCTTCTTGTACTCCCCAAGCTCGGGGACGAATCCTGAATCGAGCGTCTGATCCAGCGATGCGTGAATGCGTTCCTTGTATTCCTGTTCCTTGTTCATTGTGATACCTCATGGCGGTTGATTATGTGGTTGCTCATCGTGTTCGTCTTCCTGTTGTAGAACACAGCAGCGACGCCGACGCGGAAGTCCTGGCCCGGACTTAGAATTCCTGTGCCTTCTTTGGGTCCGAGTGCATTGTAAAGTGCACATGCAACTTCTTGGGGCGTCGTCCCTGCGATGCCAATATCCAGTGGTCGTCCTTGGTGTTGGGGGATCCGCTCGCCGGAAGGCACGTTCTTGCCGGCGTACGTTGCCAGCATGAATCCTTTTCCATCAACAAGAGGAATGTCAAAATAATGTTGTGCGACGCCTTCGCCAAATTTCTCTATCAGGGACATACCCGCGCCTTGTGGCGTGATGATGCCGCTGATTCGCGGCGTAAAGTTAGGTGCGTCAGGTTCGTACGTCGTGACGTCGATACCGTTGAGAATAATGGGTCGTCTAAAGACGTCATTGAGCACAGCACGCGGCATCGTGTACGTATGATTAATGTGGTGTTCTGCTGTTTCACGTGTAATCTCACTTGTCTGCGCACCGTTGCTAACGATAAATGTTGTACCACAATGGCGTATGCAATCGTATAGCAATAATGTAGGATTGCCTTTTTTGATAGTTTCACTATCGATTGGCATGGTTCGGATGACATTTCGGTCTTCCTTCAGGACGCGCGCCCTGCTGCTCTCGCTGCGGCCTGTGACCGCGTACGCGATCACTTCATGACCGTTGACTTGTCCTATGATGATGACGCGCCCAATATATTCTTTGTCCGCGATCGCTTCAAGACCTGTGCTCATACCACTCCCTCCGTACTGTGGCCGGGCCTGTCGTGGTGCTATTTCAATCTTGTGCGCAGAAAAGAATCACTGGTACGTGACTAGGTCCGCAGATGGTAGCCGCGTCGCACGAGCGTGTGCACGAACATGAACATGGCGACGCACAGCACGCTCAAGAAGACGAGGCCGATGTACACGTTGCCGTCCGAGACGCCGATCATGCCGTAGCGCGTGCCGTTGATCATGTAATAGATCGGGTTGAGTCGCGTGATCGTCGACATGAGGGGCGGCACCATGCTCAGCGTGTAGAACACGCCGCCGAGGAAGGTGAGCGGTGTGACGACGAAGTTGATGAAGATGTTGAGCTGGTCCCAGTTCTTGGACCACAACCCGATGATGATGCCGCAGCACGAGAACGCGAACGCGGTCAGCAGGCTGTACGCGAGGAAGATGCCCCAGTGCGCGATGGAGAAGCGCATGAAGAGCAAGAACACGGCGACGGTGCCGACTGCTAAGAAGGCACCGCGCAGCATGCTGGCGATCACGTACGCCAGCGTGAACTGCACGTAGGAGATGGGGGAGAGTAGCACGTCCTGGATGCTGTTACCCACGATGCGGCTCACGAACAGCGACCCTGAGGCGTTGCTGTAGCTGCCGTTGATGAGGTTCTGCACGAACAGCCCTGGCAGGATGAAAAGCAGGTACGGCACGCCGCCGATGGTCTCGATGCGGCTACCGATCGCGACGCCGAAGATCAGGAAATAGAACAGCACGGTGACCATCTGCGGCACGATGGTGTTGTTTGGCACCTTGAAGAAGCGCAGGAATTCTCTGCGCAACAGCGTCCAGAAGCCAATACAATCAGTGCTCACGGACAAGCCTCCGGAAGATGTTCTCAAGCGTGTCTTCCTCGACTGCGAAGTTGGCGTATGGCACTTTTTCTTTCTCGAATATATGCAGTACTTTCTTGAGCACGTCTGCCTGCTCCTTCTTCGCGACATAGATCTCGAGCTGGCCGTCGCGATGCGTGTGCTCGAAGCCTTCGAGTGCGAGCGGGCGCTTGTCGGTCTCGAGATAGAACCGTATGACGTTGCGCGAGAGCTCGTCCACGATGGTCTTAGTCTTATCCAACTTGATGAGCGATCCTTTGGCGATGATGCCGATGCGGTCGCAGAGGCGATGCGCTTCCTCGATGTAGTGCGTGGTCAGGATGATCGTCATGCCGTCCTTGTTGAGCTGGCGGATGAGTTCCCACAGTTCGTAGCGGGAATCCACGTCGATGCCTGCGGTGGGCTCGTCCAGGATCAGCACGCTCGGATTGTGCATGAGCGCCTTGATGATGGAGACCTTGCGCTTCATGCCGCCTGAAAGTTCGCGGAAGAGCGCGTCCTTCTTTTCGAGCAGGCCGAACTGTGTGAGGAGCTGCAATGCGCGCGCTTGCGCGTCTTTTTGTCGCATGCCAAAATATCCTCCTTGCGCGACGAGCGTGTCGATCACGGAGAAGTATAAGTCGAAGCTCGGCTCCTGCGGGCTGAGACCGATGCGCCGTTTCGCGTCGCGGTAGTCTTTGTCGATGTCGTGGCCTTCGACCACGATCGTGCCTGTCGTCTTCGTGGCGAGCTGGCAGATGCAACTGAGGGTCGTCGTCTTGCCCGCGCCATTCGGTCCGAGAAAACCGAAGATCTCGCCTTTGTGGATCGAGAACGAGATCTCCCTCACCGCCTCGGTCGTGCCGTACGTCTTGACGAGATCCTTGATGACGACGCTGTCCATACGTCAGCGCTGCGCCTGACGGGTTTTAAACCTTTACGACAAATCAGTCGTTCTCGACGCGCGGCGCGAGGATGAAGCTGAGCGAGAGCCGGTCGACCTTCTTGTAGTCGAGGCGCAACGGGTAGTCCTGGTTGAACTGGATGTCAACAGTGTCGGCGAGCTTGCCGCCCGTGATCATCTTCTTGAGGTATTCGATCGAGTACTTGGCCTTGACGCCTGCGTTGACGGACTGCTTGATGCGCGTGCTCTCGGACGCCTTCATCTCGATGTGCGCGTTCGAGTGGTCGCCGTGCGCTGCGATGATGAAGCGCTCAGGTTCGCTCTCGAACGTGACGCTCTCCGCCACGATGTCGGCGTCGGCGATCGCGTCCTGCAACGCGCCGGAAGGCATCGTGATCATGGTCGGGAACGACAGGTTCGGGACGCGCTGTTCGCGCTCCTCGAGCTCGATGATGGGCAGCGAGAACGTGCGTATGCTCTGGCCGCGCAGCTGGATCTTGAGCTTGTTGTCCGCGCCTGCCTCAAGGGTCAGTGTGTCTTGGGGCGACGAGCGCCGCAGGATCTGCTTGAGTGATTGCAGGTTGATGCCGATGTCGACGTCCTTGTCGATGTCGTACTCGGTGAAGCCGCTCGAGAGCAGCTTGAAGATGACCATCGCCACGTTGGCCGGGTCCATCGCGATGACCTCGATGCCGTCCCGCGTGAGCTTGAAGCGTGCCTCGTTCACGAGGTCGGCGATGACGCTGATGCTGTCCTTGAGATACGATGCATCGGCTATGACAAGTTTCATTTCTACTCCCCCTTAGTGATATCGCGGGCTCCGACCGGGTATTTATGTATTTTGCTACTCGTGTTTAACGGAGAACTTCTGGCCGGTCCAGATCTCGTGCACGGTGTGGCCGCGCTTGTACCCGAGGGTCTCGGCGAACTCGATGAACTTCTCGATGCGGTCGTGCTCCGAGTGCGCCGGGATGACGTGCTTGGGTTTGATCAGGCGGAAGAACTCGTACAGGTCCTCCCTGCACGGGTGGCCTGAGACATGGAGGTCCTTGAAGATGCGTACGCCATGCGAGCGCAATTCCGCCTCGAGGCGTTGCCTGTCCAGCACGTTGGTCGGGTGCGGGATGATGTTCGACGAGAAAATCACGTGGTCCCCTGGCTTGAACTTGAAGGGCAAGAGGCCTGTCGCCATCTTGCTGAGCGTGCTTCTGGGCTCGCCCTGGTGGCCTGTGACGACGAGCAGGTACTTGTGCGCGCCTTCGCGCTCGATCCTGTTGAGGAGCGAACGCGTCTGCTTGCCGTACTTGCCAAAGCCAGCCATGCCTTTGCTGAAATTGACCATCTTGATGCTTTCGGCAGCGTCCACGTACTTGGCGAGGCTACGGCCCAAGAAGACGATCTTGCGGTTGAGCTGCTTGCCGAAGTCCATGATGGTCTTGAGACGCGCGATGTGGCTCGCGAACGTGGTGACGATCACCGCGTTGCCTTTGCTGCTCGTGCCCATCATGACGTCGCGCAGCATCTCCTTGACCACGCTCTCCGACGGTGTCTTCTTCTCCTCGTGCGAGTAGAGCGAGTCCACCATGGCGACGATGACTCCCTTGTCGCCGATGCGCTTCATCGCCGCGTAATTGGGACGGTCGCCGACGACCGGGTTGTTGTCGTACTTGAAATCAAGCGCGTACAGGATGACACCGTACTTGGTGTGGAGTGCGATGAAACACTGGTGCGGGATGCTGTGCGTGACGCCGATGAACTCGATCGACAGGTTCTTGTTGACGCGGTACGTGCTGTTGAGCGCCACCGTGCGCAACTGGTTGGGCACGCGCATCTTGTTGTCGCGCAGGATGGCCTTGATGACTGCCATGGTGTATGGTGAGCCAAGCACGGGCGCCTTGAATTTCGGCGCGAGATACGGCACTGCTCCGATATGGTCGAGGTGTGCGTGCGAGATAACGACCGCGCGCACGTTCGGGATCCAGTCTTCCATGAGCGCAGTGTCAGGGATCGCGTTGACCTTGATGAGGTCCTCGGCGCGGTAGAAATCCTTCTCCTCCTCGCCTTCGGTGTACTTGATGTAATTGGGCATGTGAAAGCCCATGTCGATGACGACGACGTCGTCATCGACTTTGATCGCGGTCATGTTCTTTCCTACTTCGCCGTAACCGCCCACGGCCATTATTTCTATTGTCATTGTATGTTCTAACCTCTTTCCAGTCGTCGTTGAACACAAGGAGGCTTATAAAACCGTCGCTAGAGAACGAGAATGGAAAATGTTTGATTGTATGTATTGTTTTGACCTGTAAATGGTGCCTAGTATATTATTCTTTGCATCCTTTTTGTCGTACGCGTACAGCCTTTTTCTCGCTCCCGCTCGAAAAAGCAATGAGGCCACGGCCTCATGCTCACAAAGCTTCGCTTTGTTGAGCCTGGGGAAAACAGTTGTCTGTGCAAACAGGCGCGCAGCGCCAACAAGCACCGCAGAAGTTTTCCCAGGTTTTTTGTCCGGGAGGACAAAAAAGCTGCGGCGGACAGGATTCGAACCTGCGTAGGCGCTAGGCCAGCGGATTTTGAGTCCGCCCCGTTTGACCACTCCGGCACCGCCGCGTGAGGTGGTGCCGACCCACGAACCGTAGTTCGTCGTGCCGGCACCGTCGCGTGTGTATTGTATTCGCGATGCAACGGAATGCTATATAAAAGTTCGTCCGCCAGAACTACTTGATCGTCGAGAGCTTGTTCTCGATCTTGTTGAGTTGTTCTTCGAGGAGTTGGAGTTTGGATTTCTGTTCGCGCACGGGCTTTTGTGGTGGTTGTGCGCGTGTCCCCATGGGCGCGACTTTTGCAGGGATGTGGTGGAGCGGTGCGGTCTTCGGGATGGGTGGCGCCTTGACGTCGGTCTTTGGCAGCGCGCCGCGCAGCTTGCGTTGCATGCGTTCCATGTCTTGCCAGATGGTGACGAGTTCGTGGAATGCTTCGAGCTTTGCTTTGCGGAGTTGTCTGTAGTGTTCGTACCGTCGGAGCGCGCCGAGGACCTGTTTGCTGCTCGTGAGCAGTTCGCGTCGGATCTCGGCCGGCTCGTTGACAGGGACGAACAGGCTCATTGGCCGTCCTCGCCGCGCGCGAGCAGCGTGCGGTCCACGCTGTCGATGCGGTGCTCGATCTCGGCGAGCTCGGTGGTCCATGCCTCGAACTCCGCGTCTTCCTGCGCCTTGAGGTCCGCGATGCGGTTCATGACTGCCTTCGCTTGCTGGAGGCGCTGGTGGGCGAGCGAGAGTATCTCGCTGATGTCCTTGAAATCGTCGATCTTGATGAACACTTGCATCTTCTTGTCCATGAGTACACCTCAGCCCGCGCTGAAGATCACGTCTTCAACGTATGCGAGCTTGCGTTGCAAATCTTCGAGTTGGGCGCGCCATGCCTCGAATTCCTTCTCTTCTGAAACCTTGAGACTGTTGAGTTTCTTGACGAGTTCGTCCGCTTCGCCGAGCTTGTTGCGCACATAACCGATGCTGCCAAGCACTTCCTGGTAGTCCTGCACGCTGACGAAGAGCGGTTCCCTCTCGGGCGTTGTCGGCATCGTCATCGGTTCGGGCGCAGGCGCTTCTTCGCGCATCAGCATTTCTTCATGCATCGGTTCTTGAGGCATTTGCGGCGCTTGCATCTCGCTCATCTCAGGCAATTCGCTGACGATGCGCACCTCAGAACTGGGCATGGGCGCTTCAGGCGCCGGCGGTGGAGGCAGCGTGAGCGATTCTGCTTGCTGTTTCTCCTTCTTCTTGAACAAGTCCATGAATCCCATGATGGTTTCCCCCTGCTCATTCTCTTTAAACCGTTCTTATAAACTTTTATCACTCTTTGCCGATGGTGACGACAATGCGGATTCACAAGGATTAAATAGGTCGTGGCCCGCGTTCATATCTTCTAGGATGGAAGTACTGCGTGAGGCGCAACCACGATCAAGTGTGACCTCGACATCCCGTTCTCTACCGATCCTTGACAGGCGTCCTGTGTCAGATGTTGTTGAGAAACCTGTGCCATCGGAGCTGTTGTTGCCGTACCGTATATTCTGTCGTCAGGAGATTTCGTTGGTCGACATCGCATATGATCTGAACGCGATGGCGCGGTTGAGACAGACGCGTCGTCCTTGTGGCATCGTCCTGACGACGTTGCATGGTAATCACACGTCACCGCTTGATGCAGTGCGAGGCCTCGTAAAACTCCTGACCGCAGATAACGCTCTTCCTTTCACGTACGTCATCCATGACGACCCTGTGGCAGGCGCCACGCCCGCAGAACGTTATGCGGCACTAGCGAAACACCATCCCTATCATCTCCAACAAGAACCACGCTTCGTGATCGTCCCTGACGTCGCAGGACTGTTGTCATTGTCCGACAATCCAGGCATCGCTTCGCACTACATTCCAGAACCGGGAGAATACATTCCGTTCAAGACGCGCAACGCACGCTTTTTCGCCTACAACGCATATAACAGCGATCCGAGCGCGCCGCCCGGACGTCTTCCGCGCTTCTCGAAAGAATAGTGTTTCCCGTCGGAAACCATCCGGATTTTCTTGGGAAACGCATGTAAAGGATCATGTCCTCTATGAGTGCATGCTGCTCATGCTGCTCCTCGCGCCCGCGCTCACCATTGACATCGGATGGGACGTCCTGCCAGACTGTCCGCGTCTCGCCATCGACGCTCAAAACGAGATAGAGCCGGGCAAGGAAACGTTGATCACGATCGCAGGCGCGAAGCGCATGAACTACACCATCGTCCATCAGGACGGGTGGATTGTCAAGGAAGGGACAACGACGGGCAAGGTCAAGTTCACGCCGCACAAGAAGTACGCGGGCGCGACGCTCGCGTTCGAGGCGACAGCAGCCACCAAAGGCTGTCCGCGTATGGTTGCCAACGCGACGCTTCACGTAACAGGAGACCAACAATCGTGGTCCACGCCGCGGCTTCCCTCCACCCTTGCATTGATCCCATGGTTGCTCGCAGGCCTCTCGACCGTCATCGCCGCGGTCCTCATCTGGCGACGGTGAGTCGTGTCCCTCGATAAAGATACGTTTTTATAGTGGTCAAAAGTGAGTCGTCGTATGGAAGGATTGCCCCCGGTCAAGGCGAAAGTCATCATCGAGATGCTCGGCTCTCCCAAAGAGCACCTCATGAAGACGTTGCAGGACTACATCAACGCGCTCAAGGAACGCAAGGACCTTACAGTCCTCTCGCAGGACATCGCGGAGGCGGCAGAGCGCGACAAGCTTTTCTCCACCTTCACCGAACTTGAGATCAATTTCAAGAGCGTCGAGAAACTTCTCGACTTCTGCTTCGAATCCATGCCCTCGAGCGTCGAGATCATCGAGCCCGACGAACTTATCCTCCATGCCGGTGCGTTCAGCGACCTACTCAACGATCTGCAGGCTCGTCTGCATCAGGTCGACATGTCGATGAAACAGCTCTCGGCGCAGAGCGCAATCATCGACAAGAATGCCATGGGCGTGCTGCACAACTTCATCAAATTCCTGACAAAAGAGGGTGGCAAGACTTCCGAGGAGCTGGCGCCGACCGTGGGCATCAAGAAAGCGCAACTCGAGGTGTTCCTCGAGTCCATGGTCGAGATGGGTCACATGACGCTCCGTGACGGCAAGTACACCGCGACCAACAAATGAGTACCACATCCGACGTCGAATCCCTGCTGTTCGCGCTGGGACGACGGACGACAGTCGAGGAGATCGCACGCATCCTGCGCGTGCGCGACAACCAGAAAGTGCTCGAGGCACTCGAAGAGCTCAAGCGCACCTACGACGCCAAACAAGGACCGATCGTGGTCGTCCATGCGGACGGCGGCTGGAAGATGACGGTGCGCGACGACCTTTTGCCGCTCGTACGCCGCGTCGTGTCCAAGACCGAACTACCCAAAGGCGTGATGGAGACACTCGCCATCATAGCATACAAGACGCCTGTGCTGCAGAGCGAGATCGTGCGCATCCGCACCAACAAGGCCTACGACCATCTCGGATTGCTCGAGCAGATGCATTTCATCACGCGCGACAAGAGCGGCCGCACCAAACTCATCAAGCTCTCGAAAAAATTCTTCGACTATTTCGACGTGCCTGAAGGGGACATGAAGACCCGTTTCTCGAATGTCAAGGCGCTTGAGGAAGCGATCGCGGACAAAGAACGGGAGATCGGTGCGGTGGTGTCCCAGCAGACCGAAGCACAACGCCAACACAAAGTCGACGAGGAACACCATAAGGCGGAACTCGAGGCGCAGCACAAAAAGATCGACGCCGAGCTTGCGCAATTGCCCGAGATAGACCTTGTCGACGAGGAAGGCCACAGCGAGAAACTCGAGCCCTACGAATCCGTTATTGTCGACGCGGCACCGCAACCGGTGCTCGCCAAAGAGGTCCAGGTCATCGAAGAGATAGAAGTGTACACTCAGGCGCGTCAGCCCAAGGCGAAGACGCCTGAGGAAGCGCCCGCGCCCACGGTCGACGTGCTCCACGACGAGCGCGCGACGCCGGAGGAGCGCGCGGACTTCGTGCGCGAGACGCTCGCGCCAGAGTCAGAGGCCGCAGCGCCCGAGGAACTGCCGCCTGAGGGTGACAAGTTCGAGCCAGAGAGCATCGCGTACGAGGCGCGCAAGCTCGCGCGGGAAAGCAAGACCTCAACAGCAGAATCCCCTGAGAGCAAAGGACTGTTTTCAAAAGGCATGTCGGCCGATGTCGCGCGACAGATCGATGAGAAAGTGTCGATGATCACCGGCGAGCATACGCCTTCAGTAGAACCCGCGTCAGAGGATGAACACGAACATGACGAGATCTCCACGCCAGACGTCCCGGCAGGCGACGTCCACGTGAGTTCAGAGGAAGGCGAGAAGGAAGAGCGCAAGAAAGGCGGTCCGGACCCGCACGCGCATCCGGGCAAGGAATGACGCTCACCGTCCGCTGTCCGCAGTGTGGCAACAGCATGAAATACCAGCCGTCCAAAACGCTCGCCGGCAAGTCCAAACAGTGCGTCTATTGCGGCCGTTCGTTCCGGGTCAAGGACAGGATCACGAGCGGCGTTTCCAAGGCGTTTTCCGCGGAATTTCAAACGCCTTAAAACGTCTTTAAATGAATTTATGGGCTCTATAACGGCATTCTGAAAACGCAAGTCTTATATACCTCCGGATCACTTTTTGCGTTGTAAAAAGACGTATTCAAGCACGCATATTTTTCCGGAAACAATCAATGGCAACAGACACACCTGCCCCTGACAAAGTGACCATCCGCGTCATCGAAGACGAGATGAAACAGAGCTATCTCGGCTACTCGATGAGCGTCATCGTGGGCCGCGCGCTGCCTGACGCACGTGACGGTCTCAAGCCCGTGCACCGCCGCGTCCTGTACGCCATGTACGACATGGGCATGCTGCACAACAAACCCTTCAAGAAGAGCGCCAGGATCGTGGGCGAAGTGCTTGGCAAGTACCACCCGCACGGCGACTCGCCCGTCTACGAGACCATGGTGCGCCTCGTGCAGCCGTTCTCGATGCGTTACCCCCTTGTCGAAGGACAAGGAAATTTCGGATGTTTCACCAAGGACACGCAGGTCCGGTTGGCCGACGGAAGATCGTTGAACTTTGGTGAGCTTGTCGAAGAACACGCACAAGGGAAACGCAACTTCACATTCACCGTGGAAGACAATGGCGTCATTGCGATCGCAGAGATAGCACATCCACGACTCACAAAGAACGATGCGACGCTCGTCAAGGTGACGCTTGACAGCGGTGCGGAAATCAAATGCACACCCGATCACCGGTTCATGCTTCGCGATGGCTCCTATTGTGACGCACAGTCGTTGACTCCCGGACAGTCGTTGATGCCAGGATACTTCAGACTAGGCCAGCGTACGGAAAATTCACACCTCGCAGGGTATGAGCTGGTATTCCAACCACAGACGCAAGCATGGGAGTATTGTCATCAGTTAGTGGATGAATGGAACGTTTCGAACATGGTGTGTGAACGTCGTGAAGGTCTCAAAGAATATTTTAACAACGGCGTGAGTGCATGTGCGGGTCTCTACAATAATCATAAAGTCGTCGGCGTGGAGCCGCTCAACGAATTGGCCGATGTCTACGACCTGACAGTCGATGGCACACACAATTTCCTTCTTGGCGCGGGCGTCTTCGTCCATAACAGTGTCGACGGGGACAGTGCCGCCGCCATGCGTTACACCGAGGCCCGCCTCAACAGGCTCGCGGAAGAGCTTCTTTCGGATCTTGACAAAGAGACAGTCGATTTTGTCCCGAACTTCGATGCATCGCTCAAGGAACCTTCCGTCTTGCCGGGCAAAGTTCCCGAACTCCTCGTGAACGGCAGCACCGGCATTGCAGTCGGCATGGCCACAAACATTCCGCCGCATAACCTTAAGGAAATATGTGCGGGCATCGTCGCCACCATCGACAATCCTGCCATTGACAACAACGCGCTCATGGCGCATGTTCCCGCCCCTGACTTTCCCACAGGCGGTTACATCATCGGGACGGCAGGTATCCGTGACGCGTACAACACCGGTCGCGGAAAACTCGTTCTTCGGGCCAAAATAGAGGTCGAAGAAATCAAGAACAGGCAACGACTCATCGTCACGGAAATCCCGTATCAAGTCAACAAAGCGCTCCTCATCGAGGAAATGGCAGACCTTGTACGCGACAAGAAGATCATCGGCATCAGCGACCTGCGTGATGAAAGCGACAGGGATGGCATGCGCATCGTGATCGAACTCAAACAAGGCGCGAACCCAGAGATCGTGCAGAACCAACTCTTCGCGCACACAAATATGCAGACGACATTCGGCATCACGAACCTTGCGCTCGTCGACAAGCAGCCCAAGGTCCTCACGCTCCGAGAACTCATCGACCAATACGTGCTGCACCGACGTATAGTCGTGCGCAAACGAACACAGTACGATCTGAGCGAAGCGCAGAAAAAAGCCCACTTGCTCGAGGGTCTTATCATCGCGCTCGATCACATCGACGAAGCGATCGCGCTGATCAAGCGTTCTAAGACTACCGAAGCAGCGCGTGAAGGATTGATGAAATCCTACACACTCACCGAACTGCAAGCACAAGCGATCCTCGACATGAAACTGCAGAAACTCACCTCGCTCGAACAGCACAAGATCCGCGAGGAGCACGCAGAACTCCTGAAACTCATCGACCTCTTGAAAGCGATCCTTGCGGATGAGATGAAGATCCTCGGCATCATCAAGGATGAACTTGCATTGCTCTCGCAGAAGTATGGTGATGAGCGTCGTAGCGTCATCCTGGCCACGGATGCGAGTTCGATCATGGACGAGGAACTCATCAAGCCCGAAGACAACGTGGTCACCATCACGCACGCGGGCTACGTCAAACGCCTGCCGGTCGACACGTATAAGGCGCAGCACCGCGGCGGCAAAGGCATCATCGCCACAGGCACCAAAGAGGAGGACTTCGTCGAAGACCTCTTCATCGCCAACACGCGCTCGTCACTCCTGTTCTTCACCAACAAAGGCAAAGTGCACTGGATCAAGGTATACCAACTGCCTGAAGCGAGCAGGCAGGCACGCGGCTCCGCCATCGTCAACCTGCTCCAGCTCGAGGAGGGTGAAAAAGTCACTGCGTTCGTCCCCGTCAAGAGCCTCGACGAACAGGCGTTCAACCAATCGCACTACCTGCTCATGTGCACCCGCAACGGCACTGTCAAGAAGTCATCGCTTGAGAACTTCGCGAATCCGCGCAGGGGCGGCATCATCGCCATCGAGCTCGAGGACGCGGATGAACTCATCGCCGTCGTGCTCACGGACGGCAGCAAGCAAGTCATCATCGCCACCGAAGGAGGCATGGCGATCCGCTTCGACGAGAAGGACGTGCGCCCGATGGGTCGCACTGCCGCAGGCGTCATCGGCGTGCGGCTGCGCGACGACCACTGCGTCAGCATGGTCGAAGCCGACGAGAAACGCGCGCTGCTCACCATCACCGACAAGGGATACGGCAAGCGCACGGCAGTCGAAGAATACCGCCTGACCGGCCGCGGCGGTGTGGGCATCCTCAACTTCAACCTCACCGACAAGACCGGCAAGGTCGTCGCGGTCAAGGACGTCGCCGACACGGACGAGCTCATGCTCATCTCCCAACAAGGCATCATCATCCGCATGCCTGTCAACCAGATCTCGCTCATCGGACGCAACACGCAAGGCGTGCGCGTCATGAAACTCGAGGACGGCGACCAGGTCGTGAGCGCTGCACGCATCGTGGCCGACAATGGCAACTGAGCTTCAAGGCGCGGTCGTCACCCACGTCGGGATGGAGGACGTGTGCGCCAAGGAACTCGAGCAGCTCCTCTCGGTCACAACGACGCTCGGCAAGGGCGTCGTGTTCTTCAACCTTCCACCATCGCGCATCAACGCGTTAGCCGACGCGTGCTACCTGCTGCGCAGCGCCGTCCGCGTGCTGCTTGTGATGGGGACCAAGAATGCATCCGATATCATCTTGGGCGCGCAAGCGCTCGCGAAGACCGTCGACGTCCTCGGCATCAACGAACGCACGTCATTCGCCGTACGCTGCTCGATACCTGACATCGGCCAAGAGATCGCGGTCGAGGTCGGGGGCATCATCAACGACCGCACGAACGCACCTGTGAACCTGCGCGATCCGATGTTCAGTGTCGTCGTGCTCGAGAGCGATGGGACGATCGTCATGGGCATCGACCTCGGCGGCGAGGAACTCGGCAAGCGCGACTATCGCATTTTCCTTGGCAACGAGTCGTTACGTGGCACGATCGCCTACGGGCTTTTGATGACAGCGGGATTTGATGGCACACAGAACGTCGCCGACGTGTATTGCCGCAGTGGTATCATCGCCATCGAGGCAGCGCTACTCGCCGGCGGCATCTCGCCACGACGGCACATGCGCGATTTTCCGTTCCGCAAACTGTCATTCTTCGCTGACACGGACTGGAACGTGCATTTCGACGCCATCGACACAACACTGCAGCGAGAACCCAAAGGCACGATCGTCTGCATGGACGATGGCTTCGCAGCGGTCGCGGCAGCCAAGAAGAACGCCAAGATCGCCGGCGTCAACCAGTTGCTCCTCTTCTCACGCACGGACATGGAGTTCCTCGACGCCAAGTTCGGCAAGGCAGGCCTTGACATGATCGTCACCATGCCGCCACAACAGAGCGCACGCATCAATGGCGCCGCGCTCGACAAGGCATTGCAGCAACTGTTCTACCAGGCAGAGTTCATCCTCAAGAAGAAAGGCAAGCTCGCACTCATCACGCGCGGCAACGTCGAAAAACTCAAATCGCTCGCAGACCAGTACAAGTTCATGCTCGTCAAGGAACAGAACGTGTGGCAAGGCGGGCTCGAACTGAGCGTGCTCGTGTTCGTCAAATAGTCTTCTTGGACAGTCTTGCCATCGACGTGTCATGGAGCTTGCGCAACAGGATGTAGGCGAGGATCGCGCCGATGAGTGCCATCGTCATATCCCACACCGGATCGAACGTGTCTCCCTGCGTCCCGAGCCATGCCATGCCTGCTTCTTTGTAGAACAACAGCACCACCGTCATCTCAAGGATCTCCCAGAACGCGCTGATGGCAAGGCAGATCGACACCGAAATGAATGCCAGCATTTTGCTCCGCACAATCTTGGTGGTGCGCAAGAGGATCTCGCGCGCCACGATGACCGGGACAAAGCCCTGCATGAAGTGGCCGACACGGTCGTAATGATTGCGTGAAAGGTCGAACGTGTCACGCAACCAATTGAAGAGCGGCATCTCGGCATAGGTATAGTGCGCGCCGACCGCAAGCACGGTGAAGTGGACACCCACGAGCCAGTACACAAGGTTCGAGAACGGGAAACGCTTGTACGTGAGGTTGAGGATGATGAGTGCGAGGACGCCGGTGTAGATCTCAAACACCCACACCCAGAAATCAGCGGCACCGATGAGCGAGATGATGGCGACGATGACACAATAGATAGTGAGGATGATGGGCGGTGTTAATGCATTGCGCTGCTGTGCGGCCATGGTCCACGAAGCATTCCTTTGTTTATATAGTCTCCTTTTATACTATCCAAACATTTAAATATTCATGATGCCTAAGTTATTCTTGGGTTGGGAGGGTAGTTCGCCGACGGTATCTTCGGATGCTGAGGAACGTCTGCCCACCGCATGATGGCTGACGCCATCCGCCACCAATGTGAGTTGGCCCGGGCAACCGGGGGCAACAACACAGCAACGACACGTCCTTCATCCGCCATGAGGTCAGAAAGCGGTCCGGCAACGGAACGCCACAAGCGACCGAGCTTGCTTGAAGGGAGCGATGAAACGGTTAGGACTGGCGGGTGCAAGACCAAACGGTCGCTTAGTAGAATGCGGACACAGACCGTCCCGACTGCTTCAACGCAGTCATCCTGGCACGAATCAGGAACGGGGTCTGACAAAAGGTAGCGTACGCCCACCCAACCCAACCTTTATTAACATCGGCATGTGAGTGACGACAAATGGCAAAACAAGACAGGATCTCGATGCCCTCCTCGGGCGCAGGCCTCACCCGTTTCTTCGGCGACTACAAAAGCAAGATCGAGATCGCGCCAGGGCACGTCATCGTGCTCGCCGCCGTCATCGGACTGCTCGTGCTGCTGTTGCACCGCTTCGGACCGGGGTGGCTCGGACTGCCATGAAAATCAACCCCCGCCAGATGCAGCAAGCCATGCGGCAGATGGGCGTCCAACAGGAAGAACTGCCTGCGACCGAAGTCATCATCAAGCTCGCGGACCGTGAACTCGTCATCGCGCATCCTTCAGTCGCGCTCGTCAAGATGATGGGACAGGAATCGTTCCAGATCAGCGGTGATGTCGAGGTGCGTCCGCTCGAAGCGGCATCGGACTTCACCGACAACGATGTCGAGGCCGTCGTGTCCCAGACAGGCACCACGGTGGACCAGGCACGCGAGGCGCTTGAGCGCAGCCAAGGCGACATCGCCAAGGCCATCCTGGACCTCACCGACAATACTTGATCACGCTCACCCATGATGTCGCACACACCAAGACCTATGGCATCCGTCGAGCCCTCCCGCAGCGTCGCACTGGCAGACCAGATCCTCACCCAGACATACCCGCTCGTGCAAGACCCAAAACTCCTCCTCTCCGTCTGCGCCCAACTCGACGCTGCAGGACAGACGATTCTGGCGCAGGCACGCACGCGCGGCGTCCCTCTCGCGATCGAGCACACCATGAACATAGCGACCATCCACGCCATCATGCAGCAGCACAAGGACTCGCCGCTCGAATTCCGCCGGAAAGAAAACCTCGTCATCTGCGCGGCAGACCTGCGCTACACGCTCCTCACACAGGAATCCGTCAAGAAACTCCTTGGCGGCATACGTTTGGCATTACACGACCTCGACAATGGAAGAATCACTGCATAACGCGTTCAGCGAACTCAAACGGGCGGACCACAGCATCTTCGTCAGCCTCAAGTACACGCGCACCGTCGACGTGATCAAGAACATCATCGAACGTCTCATCAGCACCATCGACTTCGGCTTCGACGTCCTGCTGCACCACGCGAAGAAGACCAAGAAGATCGCTGAGGTGCCCACCATCCCGCGCCTGCGCGTCGACGCGCTGCGCGAACTCTACACCAACGACACGACCGTCCAGACATTCATCGAATTCTACCAGAAACTCAAGCGCATCGACAAGGCGCGCTTCGAACGCTCACAGGAATACCGACGGCACGTCACGATGACAGCCTATCTCGAGGAGGGACCCATCGAGATCACCATCGACATCATCAACGACTACTTCGAGAAGACCAAGGAGTTCGTCACGTACACCAAGACTCTCGTATTGGGAGGAAAGAATGATTAGGCTCGTCGCGATAGCATCCAGCAAAGGCGGCGTGGGCAAGACCACCATTGCGCTCAACCTCGCATGCGCGCTCACGCAACTCGGCCTCGACTCGATGGTAGTCGATGGCGACCTGCGCATGCCGAATGTCGGCATGCACTTGGGCTCGCCGAAACTGGACGCCACGCTGCACAGCGTGCTTGCGGGCACGAGCAAGCCCCACGACGCGCTCTACCTCCACACGCCCAGCGGCACGCGCCTCATGCCAGGCGACATCGGCCACACGCAGGACATCAACGCCAACCACTTGCTCGGCCTCGCGCGCAACCTGAGCGGGCTCGCGCACGTCGCTCTCGTCGACAGCGCCAGCGGTCTCGGCGAAGAGTCGCTCGCCGTGATCAAGACTGCCAACGAGGTCATCGTCATCACGACGCCCGACATGCCCGCCGTCATCGACACGCTCAAGACGGTCAAAGCAGCCAAGGACAACAAGATCCACGTCAGGGGCGTCATCGTCAACAGGGCGCGCGGCGACGACCACGAATTGCAGCCCACCAACGTCGCGACACTGCTCGGCGTGCCGCTCATGGCCGTCGTCCCCGAAGACGACGCCGTGCGCGAGTCATTGCGCATGAAACACCCCGTCGTCTACAGCCATCCTGACTCCAAAGCGAGCGTCGCGCTACGCGCCTGCGCAGAATCGCTCGTGAGGTACCCGCGTGGATAGGATCGAGCGGCTGACCAGGAATCTCCCGCGCAAGGGATGGTCCGCGCCCGAAATCCAAAAGACCATCGCCATCCTCCAAGAAGCGCCCGCCAAGAAATCCGAATTCGTCCTCTTCCTCGACTCAGCATTGTACTGGATCCTGCTCGGTGTCGCGATCTTCGCCAACTTCGTCATCAGCATCGCGCTCGTGCCGTTCTTGCTCGTGCTCACCGGCGTGCTGCTCTACACGTCCCTTTTCTTCATCGGCATCGTCTTCGGCACGATGCTCGACGTCGTCATCCGCGAGACAGAATTCCTGCAGGAAAAACACTTCATCGTCGCCGAAGTCCTCATCCCGGCGGTCGCGCTCATCAACATCTACATCATCACGCAGCTCAGCAACCAGCTCGCCGTGCTTCTCGACACGGCAGGGGTCGGCCAACAGCCAGTCATCGTCGCGGTGGTCTACGTCGTGTCCTTCACGCTGCCCCACCTCGCGTACAAGTACCTGCACCACAGGAAGTACGTGCCAGGCATCCTTGCAGCATAGCCACACTGAAAGTTTTTAAACCATTCATCATGCCCTTCACGATAATGGCGGCCATGGTGTATCGGTTAGCATAGAAGCCTGTGGAGCTTTTGGGCCGGGTTCAACTCCCGGTGGCCGCCCTCCGACCTACGGTGTTGCATAAATGAAGTATAGTTCTGCCGAGTGGCTTCGCTCGCTA
>CAYHOF010000001.1:0-111188 GCA_964358315.1 uncultured Methanosarcinales archaeon | reverse complement strand
TACATCGTGATCGTCAAAGATTCAAAATGACGACCTAATTATGCAACACCGTACCAGGCTCGTGCCAGAGGCCGTTCTATATATTGTTTAAAGGAAGCCGTATATAGTTAGTAACCATACTGATACTTGGTGGACAAGATGCTGGTTGAAGGTATCGCGGACACCGAGCTTGCACGCATTTTCGAGCAGCTACGTCGCGGGGGCGGGACAGACGTCAAGACAGCAGACGGCCATACAGTGCATGTCGAAGTCGAGCACACTGACCCCACAGACGTGGACGAACATGACTGGGTGTAGGCCCGGTGACAAGAGAATGGTTCTTTGAGCTAGCCGATGCGCTGATTCACAAGACATTTATTCTAGGCACAAGGAACGTGGGATATGAACGTATTGTTCCAACGCTTCGACATAAATCTTGATACACTCACAGACGCAGCGTTCGTCGAGGCATGGAAAGGTAAGAACCTCGCTGATGCGACAGCACAACTACGCACGGCCATGCTTGCCAAAGGGTACACCTGGCTTGAATCAATGGTCAACCGTGGCGGCCTGCCCGACAGCATTCTCGTGGGTTGTGAAGGACCTGACGCGAGGCTGAAAGAAGAGTTCTATGTCCTCGCGGGCAGACTGAAGTTACCCTATACAAGCGGCGACGCATACATGTGCCTGACCCTCCCCCGCACGTCAGACGCGACAAAGGACTGACTTCTGCGGTCTTGCCGGTTTGCTGCAACACAACCATGCCCTGACACGTGCGTGGTCCATAAACAATTTAAGGCACCCGCTGGCCTCGCTCACCCATGGGAAAGGGCGTGCTTGTCACAGGTGCTTCTGGCTTTGTCGGCAAGCGCTTGCTGCACGAATTGTTGCGAGATGGCAAACTGGTGTACACGCTCGTGCGATCGCGAGAAGCAAGGGACGCGATCGTCAAGGATGTCGGCATGCGTGATAATCTCAGGTTCTTGCGCGGCGACATCAAAGAGGAATTGTGCGGGATCCAGAACATCATGCTGCACAGGCTCGGCCGTGACGTGGATGAAGTCTGGCACCTCGCGGCATCGACGAGTTTCGACGCTTCGAAGACCGAGGAGATCGAAAAGATCAATGTGGGCGGTACGCTCAAGATGCTTGGGCTCGCGTCGCTGCTACCGAACCTCAAGGAGTTCGTCTACATGAGCACGGCGTACGTGTGCGGCACGCAAGGAGGAGTCATACCTGAGCGCGTGTTCGACAAGGTCCAGGGCACGTTCAAGAATCCGTACGAACGCACCAAGTTCGAGTGTGAACAGCGCGTGAAGAACGCACCGCTGTCGTGCAAGAAAAAGATCGTCCGTCCGAGCATCATCGTCGGCGACTCGCGCACAGGCGAAACATTCGGCGACGACAAGGTGTTCTATGGTTACGTCCGTGCGCTCTACAACGCGGTGCTGCACGCGGTGGGCGGCAAGGAAGCGTACCGCGGACATTATGACAACGCAATCACTCCGCATCAATACCTCGACGTCGACGCACGGCTTCCTGGCAGTGGTGCCGCCACCAAGAACGTGGTGTGCATCGACGACGTGATCAACGTGTGCCGCGCAGTCCGCGGCTCGGACGCAGAGGTCTTCAACGTGGTGAATCCTGCGACCATAACGATGGACGACGCGACAGCCATCATCGCGGACGCGCTGAAAGTGAAGGGCTTTTCGCACGACCCGCTCTTCATTGACCGTGCGCACTCCCGCAACAAAGTGGAGCGTGCCGCCATGCGCTACACACAAGCGTACTGGCCGTATGGCTCCCATGTCGAACCAGAATGGCAGGATGACAATGTGCAGGCGCTTGGCGTGCAGCGCGTCGTCATGACGCCGACGCTTTTCTCCCACCTCATGCGCGCCTATGTCGAGCGTCACATCGTGCCGCAATGCCCGGATTGACCATGGCCGGCCTTCTTGACATCATCCAAGCGGATCCTTGCCTCAAGGAGGGCGAACTCACGCCGACGCAGCGCACCACGCTCAAGAATATCATGCCCGCGTATGACGCGGCGTACCTGCGCGAGGTCTGCGAGCGGCGCGGCCACATCCTGCGCACGCTGATCAAGAATTCTGTCGTCAAGGACGATGAGGCGACGCTCTACGCCATCAAAGGCCGTCAGGCGTTGCACTTGAGCAACCACCTGAGCCACTTCGACTACTTGCAACAACTCTACACGATCCGGGAGCGCGGTTGCGATCCGCCGCGCATCGGCGGCAGGTCGAGCGTCTTCATCCCGTCGCTCGAAGAAGCGTGGAAGAAGTGCGGCGCGTTCAAGCTACCATCGCATCATATGGGCGCACAGGACGCCCGCATCATGATGCTGCTCTTGCGCGGCATCGTCGCGTCAGGACAGAGCATCCTGCTGTATCCTGAAGGCGGCCGCAGTTACGACGGAAAGCTCAAAGAATTCAAGACAGGAGGCGTGGGCGCCATCCATCGCGCCGCGCAGGACTTCGACAAGGACATGGTCGTCGTGCCGCATTATTTATGGTATGACGTGCGCGTCGAAGACCCGGCGTGGCCACTACTCGACGCGTGCAAGCGTACCGTTCCCTTCTGTTATCAGGTTCTTGATGTCAGCACGTTCGTCTCACAATACATGGCACATTCCCTGGTGCCCGCCATGAACACGAGCACCGTGCTGCATGCAGTGGGTAAACCCTTCCGGATCCTTGATTGCCGCAACGGCAAGGACGTGTGTGAGCGCGCGCATGCTGCAGTGGAAGGATTGCAACAAAAACACGAACCTTACACGGTCAAGTAATAGCCTGTGACGCTCGTGTACGGGTTCATCTCGCTCTTGCTCGTGGTCTCGATGAAGTACTTCTTCTCTCCCGTGTCGACTGCCACGATGACGTGGTTGATGTCAGAAGGCCGCACCGGATCATTGGCGTCCATGTAGACGAGCGAAACGGTCCATGTGCGAGGCACTGCCTTGAGCATGCTCGCGACGAGGATGGCCGTGTCCTCACAGTCGCCGCCGCCTGAGAGGAACGTCTCGAGCGGGTACTTGGGCGTCTCTTCGATATCCTTGGAGTACGTCGTCATTTGCGAGACGATGTACCAGATCTCGTGGATGAAACGGTCGTCGTCGCCGAGCTCATCATAGAGCGACGGGATGATCTGCCTGAACGTGCCGGTATCGACAAACGGCCGGAAGTCGAGCACGGTGTATTTCTGGCCGCCGAGCGCGAACGTGATGTATTCCTTGCCCTGTTTTTGCAAGTCCTCGAGACGCTGCTGGAACTGGTCGTGCAGGCCGTCCCGCTCGTTGTCAAGCGACGCGTAGAGCGCCTGGCATCCGACATCGCCCTCACCGCACTCGTTGGAGAGCGTCTGGTACTGGCTGCACAACTGCAATTGGTCGTTGTAGCACTCGGTCGCGACGTCAAGCGTGAGGTCCGCGTACTCGGCATGGAGCGGCACGAGGCTGGTGTCGACGTACTCGCGTTTGAAGTAGCCGCGCTGCAAGTCGTTGTTGAGCGCGGCAAACGGCGTGACCCATTCCAGCAGTTCGCCATCCGAACGCTTGAACACGGTGTACACGTTCTGGTCGTCCACGCTGATGTAAGGCGGCGTGAGCGCGGTGCTCAGGACCTCCTTGGTCTGTTGCAGTTCCTGCCCCTGCTGGACGTTTATCTTCTGCGCGGCCTGGTATTGCTGCTGCGTGACGCCATACTTGTCCTGCAAGTCCGCAAGCTGGTCCTGCAGGTCCACATAGTCCGCGCCAAGCGCCTGCAGCTGCGTCTTGGTCTCGTTGTTCTGCACGCGCAGCACGTGCGCGTCGTTGAGCGTCGACGCGAGCGCGAGCAGCAACGCGGCAACGCTGAGCAGGAATATCACGAGCGCGAAGGGCGCGACCTTCATCGTGTGATGCTGCAGGCGCGTGTGGCCGCACGCGTGAACACCTCTCTTTTCCATGCCAGACCAAGCGCGGACTAGTTATATAAAGATTCACACAGCACGGACGGAAAACCATATTAACTCTCTTGACGCGAGGATGGTCATGGCAAAGAAGGTCATCACGTCGCCATTGAAGTGTTCGGATGATGAGTGGAAGAGTCGCCTCACGCCCGAACAGTTTCGGATTTTGCGCGAGAAGGGCACGGAGATGCCGGGCACGGGCACGTTGTTGCATGAGAAACGCAAGGGCATGTTCGTGTGCGGCGCGTGCGGTGCGGAATTGTTCACTTCCGACACCAAGTTCGAGTCAGGCACGGGCTGGCCGAGTTTCTACGACGCGACCGCGAATGTCGATCTCGAGGAGGACTTGAATTTTGGCATGCGTCGCATCGCGGTCTCGTGCAAGAAGTGCGGCGGCCATTTAGGTCACTTGTTCGACGACGGCCCGAGACCCACCGGCAAGCGGTACTGCATCAATTCCGGCGCATTGGGCTTCAAGCCGATGCCAAAGTGAGCGATTTCAATACCTTTCTTCGCACGAAGTCTTTTTAACAAAGGTCTGACGAGAAATCTGTGCGCACAGCTAATCATGAAGATTTATATACTTTAGACCCGGATGGCACAGTGTGAAAAGAGGCGACGGTAGAGGCAAGCTGTTCTCACGTATCTCCGTAATAGTTCTGTTCTTGACACTGGGTATCGGCCTGTCTTCTCTTGTCAGCGCACAGTTCTGGGCGCAGGAGTTGGGAAAAAGTTGGCGGGATTTGACGCCTAACGACATAGTTTGCAAAAGCCCTGAGGGAAATGTTCATGCTGATTGCTGCGGCAGTTACCCTGAGTTATGCGTGAAGAACCCATCAATCAGTCCTTACGTGACGAATCCTGAAGCAAAAAAAGCGTATGATGAACTATTGGCGTGTTATCGAGAAAATAGTTACACCTCTGCCGAGTGTGACTTGTGGCCGTACCAACGAAGTAAAGAATTATCGCCAGGGGCAGGACAATTACAACAGGATTTGGATTTTTGCACGCAAAAATGCACTGCCGAACGAGAACGGTCCGAAAGTGATATTGAATTTTATTATGATTGCCGCACGGCCTGCTTGAAGGGCAGAAGCTATACTGAACATTGGTGGGCGTTTGAAGAGCTCAACAAAGCGATCGATGACGCGAAAGCGGATTATCTCAATGCACCTAAGACCAAGACTGGCGCGAGCGAAGATGACACCACCCCTCTTGCTCCTGTGGCTGGTTGTGACAATCCTGCATACGTCAGGGATGACGAAGGCAATTGCTATCTTGAGACGAATTCCGTCAATGATAAAGGGACGATTCCGGAGCAATGTGTTGAAATGGGATTGCCGCCTGAATGCTGCAAACCGCCCAAGTACATAGAAGACCCCACCTGTCCGCACCGCAACTCGAAAGTACGTTGGATCGACCAGTTCAACTTGCTGGACACGGGAGCGACGCAGATACCGCCGCAGACCGTTGAGTTCGATGGCAAGCCGGTCCCGATCGGGCGATTGGCGCAGGGCATCGGAGATTCGACGGTACAGATCAAGTCCAAATTGACCAACATAAAGAAGGATCAGCCCTTCAGTCAGAGTGTTTCGGAGGATTCGTTGTTGCAAAAAGCGGTGATGGTACCCTCAGGCCCCATCGATAATGGAGAAATGGTGTTCAGGTTGAACGAGAAGCCAAAGAGTTTGAGTATTCCCGAACCTGACCCGAAGAAGTATGAAATGAAATCCGTCATGCAACTGGAGTTCACCAGTGGCGGACAGAAGACCGAGCCGTTGAGCGAGGCATTGTTTTATATCAAGCAACCAGGCGGTACACTCCTGCGCTACGATCCCGCCAGGCGCGACTGGACGCCGTTGGAGGGACAAAAAACGAATGACGGATTTGTCGCGCGGTCTCCTGGTAACAGTTATTTTGCCATCGTCGTCGAAAAACAGTCTTCCCCGCTGCGGGGAGTGCTCATCGTGGTCACTCTTGTAGAACTGGCTGCCCTGATCGGGGCATACGTGCTGCTGATGAGAAAGGCAAAGAAGCCAGCGAAGAAACGCGAAACGACAGGGAAAGGGGTGGCGGGCCTTATTTGCGGGATTTTCGGCATCCTCGTGTTCTTGTTCCCGCCCATCGGATTTCCGTTGGCAGGGCTGGCGATCGTGCTTTCGAGAGCCAGGTAGCGACGAAACCCACCGGTCTCGCGACCGCAGCGCTCGTTCTCGGCATCATCGGGATCTGCTTGAATGCGATCATACTGACCGTCATGCTCATCATGGCGTGACTGCTCAAGACACCTGATCCGAGTGTGACGTTGGATTGCATTTCGTTCGCACGAAGCCTTTTTAAGCAACCGTCTGAATCCTGAAGTTCATGGCCGAGCAGTACAAGCCGCAGGATGCCGAGGCGTTCGTGATGAACTTTTGGGAGGACAACAAGGTCTACCAGAAGCTCAAGAAGCGCAACGCTGGCAAGAAGGTGTTCTTCTATCTGGACGGCCCACCGTACACGACGGGCAGGATCCATATCGGTCATGCGTGGGGCAAGGCGTTGCGTGACAGCATCTTGCGCTACAAGCGCATGGCCGGCTTTGACGTGTGGGACCAGCCTGGCTTTGACATGCACGGTCTGCCGATCGAGAAGGCAGTGGAAAAAGAGCTTGGCATCACGAGCAAGAAGGAGATCGTCGAGCGCGTCGGCGTCGAGCAGTTCATCAGCAAGTGCAGGGCGTTCGGGCTCGAGCAGATGAAGCCCATGATCAAGGACTTCGCGCGTCTTGGCGTGTGGATGGAGTGGGACCGTCCGTACATGACGATCAAGAACGAGTATGTCGAGGGCGCGTGGTGGGCGCTCGCGCAGGCGCAGAAGAAAGGCCTGCTCTACAAGGGCAAGCGCACGATGACGTGGTGCGCGGGCTGCGCGACGGCGCTCGCCAAGCACGAGCTCGAGTACGAGAACCGCAAGGACCCGAGCTTGTTCCTCAAGTTCAAGGTCGAGAATGAGCCTGACACCTTCCTCATCATCTGGACCACGACGCCCTGGACGCTGCCTTTCAACATGGCGGTCATGGCGAACCCCGAGGCGGACTACGTCGTCGCCGAGATAGAAAGCACGAAAGAGAAGTGGATCCTCGCAAAGGCGCTCCACATCGGCGTGATCGGCGCTGTCGCTGGCGAGAAGTTCAAGGTCATCAAGGAACTCAAGGGCGAGGAGCTTGAAGGAAAACGATACGAACACCCGTTCAAGGACTTGCAGTATCATCAGAACAGGCGCAAGGACACCGAGAACGCCTACACCGTCATCCTCTCCGACAAGCACGTCGGGCTGGATGCTGGTTCTGGCCTCGTGCACTGCGCGCCTGGCTGTGGCGCGGAGGACTTCGAGGTGGGCAAGGAGTACGACATCCCACCATACAATGATGTGGACGAGCACGGCGTGTTCCCAAGTAGCATGGAATACTTGGCAGGCTTGCGCGCGAAAGTGGACGACGCGGTCTTTGTCGAGCAGTTGCGCAAGCGCGGCAACCTCATCGACGCAGGCGAGATCGAGCACGAGTACCCGTTGTGCTGGCGCAGCAAGGACCCGGTCATTTTCCGCGCGACAGAACAGTGGTTCCTGGCCGTCGAGCAGTTGCGTGAGACCATGCGCACGCTCAACAAGGACGTGCGCTGGACGCCCGAATGGGCAGGCAACAAGTGGTTCGATTCGTGGCTTTCCAACCTGCAGGACTGGTGCATTTCGCGCCAGCGCTTCTGGGGCATCCCGCTCCCGATCTGGATCAATGACGAAGGCGACTACCTGCTTGTCGGCTCGAAAGCCGAACTCGAAAAACTCTCAGGGCAAACAGTCAACGACCTGCACCGGCCCTGGATCGACGATGTCGAGATCGTCAAGGACGGCAAGACGTACACGCGCGTGCCTGACGTGCTGGACGTCTGGCTCGACTCGGGCGCAGCGCCCTGGGCGACGCTTGATTATCCATCAAAGACCGGCCTGCTCGAGAAACTCGGCACGCCTGACCTGATCCTGGAAGGCAAGGACCAGATCCGTGGCTGGTTCAACTCGCTCAGCTGCCTGAGCATGGTGAGCTTCGGCCGCATACCGTTCAAGGCCGTGTACATGCACGGCTTCATCAACGACGCGCAAGGCCGCAAGTTCTCGAAGTCGCTCAAGACCGGCGTGTCGCCCTACGAGGTCATCGACCAGCATGGCGCGGACACGCTGCGCTACTACACGATCAGTAGCGCACAGCCCGGTCTCGATTTGAGCTACAACCCCGAGGATGTCAAGACCAAGGTCAAGAACCTGCTTGTGCTCTGGAACCTGCACAACTTCGTCATCGACCTCGCCGACCAACTCGGCCAGAACCCCACACGGATGGAGGATACCGTCATGCTCGCGCAGCTCGAGACCGAGGAGCGTTACATGTTCTCGCGCATCAACAGCACGACGAAGAAGGTCACGCAGCTCTTCGAGGAATACGCGCTCAACCAAGTGCCTGGCGCGGTCGATGCGCTCATCGGCGACCTCTCACGCACCTACATCCAGATGGTGCGCGAGAAGGCGAACGGCAGCGACGACGAGCGCGCGGTCGTGCTCTACACGAGCTATCATGCGCTCATGCGCGCCATCGAACTCTTCGCGCCAATCTGCCCGTTCATCACCGAGGCCATCTTCCAGCGCTTGCGCGTCCGCTTCACGCTGCCGCACGAGAGCGTGCACCTGCACCCGTGGCCGAACGTGAGCGAGAACGCCATCGATTACGCGCTCGAGGAGAACATGGTGTTCGCGCAACAGATCATCCAGGCAGCATTGTATGGCCGCGAGAAGTGCCAGCGCAGCCTGCGCTGGCCGCTGCCGCGCCTCTACGTCGTCACGCAGGAGACGAACAGCATCAAGGCTGTCGAGCAGTTGCGCGACGCGATCAAGCGCCAGACCAACTGCAAAGAGGTGCTGCTCCAGACGAACATCCCCGAGGTCAAGGAGACCATCACGCTGAACCGCGCAATGCTGGGCAAGTCGTTTGGCGCGTCCGCCAAGAACGTCGAGGCAGAACTTGCCAAGAAAAACCTGGCCGCGGTCTACCGCGAGGTCGTGGGCCAAGGCACGTCCACGCTCAAGCATCCGACCGGCGTCGCCGAGCTCAACACCACGCACTTCAACGTCGAGCGTCTCGTGCCGCAACACCTTGTCGAGGTCTCATTCCCAGGCGGCTTGGCCTACGTCGACAACGAGGTCACGCCCGCGCTCGAGGCAGAAGGGTTCAGCCGGGAGATCACGCGACGGCTGCAGCAGCTGCGCAAGGACACGGGCCTGACGAAGAACCAGCGCGTCCACGCGCATATCGTGGTCGACGCGGCGCTCGTCAAAGGCCTGCAACCATTCGGCGAAACGATCGCGCAAAAGGTCAACGCGAAGTCGCTCACGATAGCCGACACGCCACCCTCACATTCATACACACACAGCGCGCAGGCGACGGTGAAGGGAAAGCCCTTCACGTTGCACCTCGACGTTGTCGAATGACACGGCCATAGAAGTACGAACGAACAGCCCCTACGCGGTCGTGCGGTATCCCGCGGTCGCCTCGACAGGATGGAACGATACATCTATAGGGGTCGCCATCTACTGCAGACAACTCAATCTCGGCTATGTCGGGAGCTTCTCCGGAGCGACGGCCGGCCTTGAAACGATGTGCCACGCCGCGGCCGACGCCATCGGCCACCGTCCGTCTATCATCATGGTGTCGAAGACCGCGATGCGTTACAAGACATACAGAACGGCGAAGACAGGCACTGTCGAGGACGTGATCGCGCGGTACTTCTCACGACGCACGATCTGCCGCACGCTCGCTGCGGAAGGCATGAAGAACAGGATCGTCATCGACACGGACACCCGCAGCGTGGGATGCGAGGTCAGGACCCGTTGATCAGCGCACCAGCGGCTTTCCCTTCACGATGCACTGCTGGTACAGTTGCGTGCTCTTGATGTCGATGCGGTAGCGGACGTCGATCGCGGGGAATCGCACCGATACTTCTTCGTCCAGCCAGAAATGCTGCTTGCGCAGCAGCGCGCGCCGCGCCTCATCGGTGTAGTCCACATACGCAGGGACGCCCTTGGTTCGTACGACAGTGAGCGACACCCCCTGGCGCGCGGCTTCTGCACGCAATCCTTGTTCGTTGTTCGTGTCATAAACGACCATGACGTTACGTGCGCCCTTCTGCAACGCGAGCTGCGCCGAGGCTATGACTGCCTGCTCGCGGAGGTTTTCGCGTTCGTATAACACCGCCGCACCCGGATCCTCTTCGTAATACACGCTGATCTGTTTGCAATACGTGGCGCACAACATCTCCATGTCCGCGTTCGCCGCGGCACGATGGCTCTCGAATGCCGTGGACGACGCGGTCCAGCCCGCGTGTTGCCAACGGCTGATCATGACGCGGAAGTCCCGCTGGTGCTGGATATTGATGGCTTCCAGCGACGATGGTTCGCTACTCTCAAGGTTGCTCCCGACAAGCGTCCACGGACGCGATTCGCATAACGTTTTGTACCCTTCCACCCATCCCGGACGGTACACCGCCATGACGAGTGGCAGCGTCATGCGCAACTTGTTGTAGCTCCTGGCCACGTCCGGCGTGGTCTCCTGCACGAGAAGCGCGTCCGCATACCTTTTGTCGAAAAGGTCGCACACCACGTCCAGCACGGCGTCATGGTTCTTCACGATGTCGACGATCTCGCTGTCGTTGGGCGCACGGCCGCGCGTGCGCAGCCAAGGCACGAGGACGATGCCCTTGCCTTCGTGGACAACGGTGACCTCGTTGACAGCGGAATGCTCGTACTGCGCGAGAAGAACGGATTTAGACGCCACGACCGGCGTGACCGACACAGGCATTGCCTGCTCCAAGTCAACGATCTCCGCGAGCGGCGCGGGATCGCGGAACTGCACGTGGACCTCGTTCTTGCGATGGTTGCACGCGGTCAGCGACAAAAGCGCCGCAGCGACGCCGCCGAGCACGAGATTGCGTATGCCCCCCATGACAGGCCGGGAGAAGGGAGTTGTTCAAAAAGCTATGCGTCGAGCGGGTGGCGTGTCAATTCTCGGATGCGATCGGGTGCATTTCAATGAAGGATGTGAGTGCACCTGCCAAAGCAAAAGGGATACAGGTACTGCGAACAATGCATGATCGGACTCACTTCTGCTTTGCTTGCCGCCACTGCGCGTACGTCGGCAGGCGCACTGTCAGCGATATGGCCTCGTACACGGGTCCATCGCGGACGTTGAAGATCAGTTGCAGTTCGGGACAGAGGGAGTCAGCGAAATCGTTCATGCTGCCACTGCCCTCGGGTGTGGGCCGGGGAATGCCGCGTGGTGCCACGATGATGTAACTTCGTCTGCGCGCACGTAGCTGGCGTATGACGTCGGGCTCGTGCCCTGCGCCCATGAGAAGGATCCCGCCTCGTGGACCGAGGGAGTTCTCGAGCGACGAGAGTGCGAAAGCATCACGCTCAACGACGGCGGCAGCATACGCCTTCGAAAGGTCAGGGTCGGATCGGTAGTAGTCCACCATCTGCCTGCCGTACTTTTCGCTGACAGTGGATATGAGCGCTTCTATGTCTGCCCTTCGCCGCAGGAACTCGGCCTTGTCTTTCATCCACCCTTGTGATCCGATGTGGTCTTTGACGGAAATGATTTCCTGACGCCATGCGACATGGATGTCCATGTGGGCCGGCTCGCCCGAATCTTCTGTGGAGACAAGAGTGAATCGATGACGGGAGAAGAGGGTGTTGAACGCCCGCAATGCGGTTCCGACTGACTGTGTCCGCGACAGCTCAAGCGTGGCCCTCCCCGCATTGTGCTTCGCCGTCGAGGGAGCATCGATGCCTTCAAGGGCGAGGTGATGGAGACCATACGCCTGATGCAAATGCTCCAACGTCGTGACCGTGTTCGAGACGATTTGTGCATTGCCCTCATCGACATTGCCGCTCATGCTATCATGGACCAACGGGACGTAGATGATGGGCGGCTTCTGTCCTTCAAGGTGAAGTTCGACATGGCCGAGGGATGGATGTTTGTCGTTGGCGAGCTGTTCGAGCGGAGCGTACGTCTTGACGGTTTCCTGCACGGCAGGTCGGACTTCGGGCGCAGTGTGGGTTTCATGTCTGGACGTTCGGTACCAGCTGGCAGAAAGACCCAGCCCCACCACAACGCCCACCACTCCTGTCACCGCGACGCCACTGAAGCGTCGTCTACTCTGGATGGGTGTTTCGAGTTGTGCCTTTCCGTTCTTTCGCCTTCTTCCCATCTTAACGTCCCTCGGGCGCGTCGTGCTTGATGTTCGCGAGCTTGATGAGCTCGTCGGGCTGCTGCACGTATTCGTTCAGGAGTTGGACGATTCCGACCTTGTCACAGTGCTCCTCGATCTCACGCACGCCTCGATAGTTGGCACCGAACTCTTCCAAAGGCATCCCGTGCTCCTGCAACCAGTGCTTCGTCACGCTATGTGCCGCACCGTGCACGATCGCTTCCTCCAACAGGTCGTACTTCCTGAAGATGCTGTTGAAGAGTTGCTGAGCATGAGCCGCATTGATTGACATACCTGTCGCGTTGATGTGGGCAGCGTATGCAGCAGAAGAATGCTGGACTGTGCGAGGGCTCACGACGCAGTGCAGGTATTCACCCAGGATATTGTCGAGCGACGCAGGCGTGCCACCTGACCAATAATGCGTCACGGGAGAGAACCAAAGCGCGGGATATACCTTGCCGCCTTTGGCAGTGACCTTCATATGTTCGATGACATCGCCCGCAAGGTGCTGGGTGTGCGTGACGTCTGCATTGAACTGCACCTGGCCAGTACCGTGTACACGCACGGTCCCGACGATGTCCGCAGTGTGACTGCCCGCGATGTATATCGTCACGTCATTTGTGAGGAACTCACGATAATCAACCAGCACGGTCGTGTCATCGTCTTTCGTGGCGAGCTTGAATTTGATGCCAGGCGCAGGGTAGTGCGGCACGGTGCGTATCGTGATCCTCGCATCGTCCACAAGGGCTTGCGCGTCACGGACGAACTGGTCGTAGCCAGGGGGCATCTCACTCAGCAGCTCCTGGCGCTCCTGAACCGAATGCAACATGACCTCCAGTCGTTGGGGCGTTCCCACCTTGCCCGGCAAGCGCTGCGTGCGGAAGCCATCGATGGCGTTGACAAGGAGCGACTGTGACCTGACGTTCTCCTGTGTCGCGGGATTTTCTCGCAAATCAGTGTAGGTGACAGGCAACGATTCCCACGCGATCCTGCTGCCGTCTATGTAGTGAGCGATTGGCTTGCGCGTTTCCTTGACCGGCGCTTTGCGACGTGGTTCGACACGAGGCTTGTTGCCATATGTTTTGTTGTTACATGTCACAAGGCCAAACGCGGCGCCGAGCACGGCAACGCCGACAACGCCCGCTATGGTCACACCCGAGAAACGCCTGCCCGGAGCAGGTGCTTTTGCCTGGTCTTGGCTGTTCTTTCGTTCGTGCTTGCGTCCCATGACGGCGCCTCACGCGCCGACCCTATATAAAGATAGCCTTATTTGCTACTTTAGAGTTACAAAAAGAGAAAGATTTATAAGGCACTTCTGACCCGATCCTCTCGAGTGAAGCACAATGGGTCTTTTCAGGTCACGGTCGGACATCCTGGCAACCAAGTTGAAAGTGCGTACGCGCCAGCTTGAGACGATGAACCGTCTCAGCCAGCTGCGCGACCAGACAAGCAACAGCCAGGAATTCCTGCAAAAAGCGGCCGGCTTCATCGCACAAGAACTCGCTTCGCGCTTCGTCGCCATCATTCTCAAAGAAGGCGAACAATCCGTGGTTGCAGCAAGCACCATGCCTGAACTCGCACAGCAGCATAATGATGTGCTGCTCGCGCTCGCGAACGGCGCCATCGCGCAGGGCAACTACGTGTGCGTCAACAACACGCGCCCGCACCAGAAACTGCGCGCCGCAGGCGTCGCCTGCGCGCTCGCAAAGCCCTTGCGCTTCAAGCAGCAATTCATCGGCGCCATCGTCGTCTTCCGCATGCGCCGCCTGCCCTTCAAGCAGCGCAGCTTGCACACGATCAGCACGCTTTCTGAACAACTCCCGCCCGCGCTCGACTACGTCAAGGCAGGAGAGAACGTCACGCAGAAGAACAAGGAACTCAAGATCATCTACGAGATCGACAAGATCAAGGAGAAGTACGGCAAGGACACACAGACGCTCATCGACGCGCTCGCCGAACAGATCCCGAAGAGCACGAGCGCCAAGAGCGCGTTCGTGATCGTCACGGACAGCAAGACCAAGACACAAAAGTTCGCGGCAGCAGGCAACGCGTCCGCGCACAAGAAGGAACTCACCATGTTCGCCGACAACGCCATCGCGCAGGGCGAAATGGTCGAGAAGGACCTCAACGTGCACCTCAAGCAAGGCGTGTGCGTGCCTGTCACGATCGGCGACGACCATGCCGCGTTCGGCATGGCCAATTCATCCAACGCCGACGGCTTCAGCGAGGAGGACAAGCGCATCCTCACCGTCATCGCGCGCCAATCCGACTCCGCGCTCTTCGAGGACCGCGAGAAGAAGAAGCTCAAGGACGTGTTCTCGCGTTACGTGAGCGGCGAAGTGCTTGAACTCCTGCTCAAGGACCCTGAGCGCAACGCGCTTCGCAGCGAACGCCACGAAGTCTCCATGCTCTTCAGCGACCTGCGCGGCTTCACTTCGCTTTCAGAAAAGATCGCGCCTGAGACCGTCGTGGGCATGCTCAACGACTACTTCAGCGTCATGACCGACATCATCCTCAAGAACAAGGGCACGCTCGACAAGTTCGTCGGCGACGAGATCGTCGCCATGTTCGGCGCGCCTGTCTTCTTCGAAGACCACGCCAAGCGCGCGGTCGCGACCGCGATCGAGATGCAGCAGGCGTTCCGCGCGCTCCAATCCAAATGGAAGCGCCAGGGACTACCTGAGGTAGGCATGGGTGTCGGCATCGACAGCGGCAACGTCGTGGTCGGCAACATCGGCGGCGAGCGACGCATGGACTACACCGCGATCGGCGACCACGTCAACACCGCCGCGCGCCTCTGCTCGCAGGCAGCCGACAACCAAGTACTCATGACGCAAAACACCCACGACCAGATCACCAAGAGCGTCACCGCACGGGAACTCGCGCCGCTGCAGCTCAAGGGCAAAGCGCACCCTGTCAAGGTCTACAACGCAATCTCCATCAGGTGAGCACATGCGCGAAACACTGTTCTACGCGGCCAACGACATGACCGAGACGCTCGAGAAGCGCTGCATACGGTGTGCTGCGCTCACGCCGTTCTCGAGGCGACGCGCACCATACATGCGCGCCATCGAGAAGCGCGTCGAGGCATTCTATCGCTTATGCGCCGCGACCAAGGACGGCGACACCGTCGACCAGGAAAAACAAAGCCTCCTCGTGCACGACCATGCGACACGCGAAAGCCAACGACAATACTTCATCTGCCTCTACCGGGATGCGAGACAAGCCCGCGGAATGAGGGACACCATCGCAAGCGTGCCTGTGAACATGAAACAACGTATCCTGCCAGCCATGCTGGCGCTCGACGTCCCGACCGAGCTGCTGCAGCTGCCGGTAGACAACCTGCACATCCCCGCTGCACAGTCGCCCATCATGCTGGTCGAGCGCGAACTGCCCCTTCCGGGTTATCTTCGCAAGATCTACTGCTTCGATGGCATCTGCAAGCGCCATCTACAGACGCTCGCGCAGACGTACAAAAACGTCGCGCTGGTCGATGCGACCATCAAATAAGGACAAGGGCTTCTTCGCTCACAAAGCATAAATACTGCAGCGATAACCTATCGCTCATGGCGGTCAAACAAAGGGTTGCCAAGGAGCGTCCACTCGCCGAGTTCACGCTGCGCAAGTACGAAAAGCCCTTTGGCCTTGAGGGCCGCGAGCTCACGCGCAAACTCTGTCTTTCACTAGGTCTTCTGCAGCCAGGCGACAGCCGCGATGGTGTCGTGGACGTGCTGCATGCACTGCTGCACACCAAGGAACCGCTGCAGCTCGAGACCATCACCGAACAAGTCGTACGGAGCAGGAAGATCGCGGGCCTTGAAGTGGTCGGCATCGCCCCGTCCAACGTGCGCAGGCACCTGCGCAGGCTCAAGGCGATCTATCTTGTCGACAAAGTCAGCGATGGGTACCGCATCCACGAAGGTGAATCGCTGACGCAGCTCTTCGATGAGAAGATCGAGCAGTTCGTGCTCAAGGCGACCACGCAGCGCGTCAAGGAATACGTCGCCGCGGTCGAACAAGCGAGGATGGGCAATGGTTGACGATCTCGATAGCAAGCTGCGGCTGCTGGAACTTGAGAGGAAGGATGCGGCGGCGAAAAAGGAAGAAGAGCGACAAAAGCTTTTCGCGGCGACTGTCGAACGCATGGACGCCAAGATGCGGCCCAAACCCCCATTCACGTCCCGCTATCACGTCGTGGACAAGCACACGCCCGCGATGATCGCCAAGGATGAGTGCACGCTCGACCAACTCGCGCACAGGATGACATGCCTGCTCGCCGCGAGCGGGATCTATCATGCTGATCCGACATGCCGCATGTACGTGCCGCGCGGCACGAGCATGCCGAGTCCGGTGCGCTACGATTTCGACCGGTTGCGTGGTGACGGCGTCGATGATCGCGTCGCCCCGCCGAGCGAAGCGACGATGAACGACATGGCGGCGGTGTTCGCGTCGTTCTTGCGCCAGAGCAAGGTGGAATCCGAGGCGCAATTGCGCAAGGAGGGCCGTTTCAAGAGTTGGTGGCTGGGCAGACTCGGCGCGCTTGTCGCGTGCAGCGACAATGCAGGCGTGTTTTTGCCGTACCTCGACAGGCTCGTCAAGGAACCGCTGTTCGAGTACACCGATGGACACGGCGTCAAGGAGACGCACGTCCTTCCCTTCGACGTCATCGTGCGCACAGGCACGCGCGCGGTGAACGCCATCCGCGCCTTGCGCGCAAAGGGACGCACGGTGACGCACTATGCCACCATCCTGGACCTCGACCATGGTGGCGACCAGCTCGTGCGGCAGGAAGGCGTGACGCTGCACTCGCTCATGCGCAGGCGTGATCTGTACTGCATCTGGCTCGAAGGCCTCAACCCATACATCAACCCGAAGAACAGGAAGATGATCCACGCATACCGCTCGCAGCCCGTGCAATACAGCATCGATCACGCATTCGGCCACCGCACGGCGCTCGCTGCCGCCTACGTGCCTTACCGTAACGTGTCCGCAGAGGAATCGCTCACGTGCATGCTCACGCGGCTCATATACGAGAATGTCGCGCTTCCCCACAAGTTACACGAGTCTGACTATACATTCAAGCAACGACGCACGCAGAACTACGAGAAACTGCACCAGACCATGAAGACGTTCCAGCCAGGTGCGGCATGGTGGCAAGGATTCATCGAAGCGGTCGCGGGCGACAAGGGAATGAACGCATGTTTCCTCGCGAGCAACGTCGGCCTGAGGGACAAGGCAAACCTGCCGCAGATGCGCGAGCTCGTGCTGCGCGACATCGAAGAACAAGCATACCGGACGTTGCGGGCACGCAACCAAGAATGGCCTCCCTACACTGTCATCGCACGCGCGCCGTTGTGAGCTAGCCCGCGTACTTCACGATCGTCTCCTTCAATTCCTCTTTTGTGAGGCCAGAATCGAGCGCGCGCCACACCACCTTGCCGTCCTTGAGCAGGATGTGCGTGTGCTGGTACGTGACGCCGAACTGTTTCTTGAGGTCTTTCTGCGTGTCGTAATCCACGCGGAAGCCCACGACATCGACCTTTTCGTCCTGCAATTCCGAGAACGCCTCCCTGATGATCGGGTCGAGCGCGCGGCAGAACGGACACCAGGCAGCGTAGAACTCGAGGAAGACGAGCTGGCCGCTGTCGGTCGCTTGTTTGTAGCGCGCGGCGTCATAATCGATATAGCCTGAGAGAGCGCCGGCTGTCGCTGGCTGCGGCGGGAGAGGCGGTGCGTCTTGGGTCGTCGTGGGCACTGTCGGCGTGGTCTGCAACGGGCCTGGTTGTGACTGCTCGGGAACACTGCCCTGAGGCGTCGCTGGCTGGCTCGGCGTGCACGCGACAAGAAGCGCAGCACAAAGCACCGCCACGATCACCGCATTTTTCATAGTAACTGGCACGTGATGCCGCTATAAATAAGTGCCGCTCAGTGCGTCTCGAAGCGCTTGTGCTGCCCGCGCGCAGGCCGCCACGTGCACGTCACGTCGTCGACCATCGCGCCAGGAGGACCTTCACGGCAGCGGCGCAGGAATTCATCGACGGTGGCTTGGGGTCCTTGTGCGACGAGCTCGACATTGCCGTCCGGCAGGTTCTTGGCGTAGCCGACAAGCCCGAGCAGCGTGGCTGTGCGCTGCGCGAACGAACGGTAGAACACACCCTGGACCTTGCCCGTCACGATGCAGTGCGCCTCTTGTAACATAGCCACTCCAACATATGCTCGCCAACCACAGCGCTGGCGACATGAGATTGTATGATAACAATGGATATAAATTAACTTTGTTGTCAAAATCAAAAAAGGGCGTGAAACAGGAAGGATGGCCCGGCCGTCCTTCCTGTCATTCTTTGAAGGAAACCTTTTATAGCGACGCTGACCGCACAAGAACGGGGTGTGTGATGGATTCGTCATTATCGTATTATCTGCAGGAGTTCCGGCCGCGCATCGACGGCGCGCTGGGCATCATCCTTGAGCGCTACTGTGCACGCTGCAACGAGGATGACGCGACGCGCAGGATCTACGACCGGCTTGTCGCGTTCACGCTGCGTCCAGGCAAGCGCATACGGCCGCTGCTTGCAATCATCGCATATAACGGCTACGTGCAAGGGGAGCCCGCACCCGCAATCATCGAGGCCGCCGCCGCGCTCGAGCTCTTGCACACATTCATGCTCGTGCATGACGACATCAACGACAAGGCAGTGGTGCGTCGTGGTTCCCCTGCGTTGCACAAGGAGCTTGGCCACAGCGGCAACGACCTTGCGATCATCGCAGGCGATCTTGCGTACACCATTGCGTTGCAGACGTTCACGAGCCTCGACGCGCCGGCGAGCGTCACGGTGCGGCTGCTCGGTCGCATCCTCGCGATCACGCACGACACCGGGGTGGGCCAACTCAAGGACATCGAGAACGCGACCGAACCCCTGCCACTCCTCAAAGAAGAGGACGTGTTGCGTGCAGACCTGCTCAAGACCGCGCGCTACGGCTTCGAGGCGCCGCTGCAAGTGGGCGCCATCCTGTGCGGTGTGCACGATGAAGAATTGGACCGTATAGCCAAGGTCGCGCTGCCGCTTGGCGAGGCGTTCCAGCTCAAGGACGACCTGGATGACCTCGCGGGCGGCACGCTCGAGAAGTCGTTGCCCGTCGTCCACGCATACCACCATGGCGATCAGGACGACAAGAGCGTCATCTTGAGTGCGCTCGAGAACGGCTCAAGCGATGAGCTCATGCACGTGCTCGAGAAGAGGGACTCGATCGCGTACACGCAGGCGAAGATCAACAGGCTCCTGCGGCAGGCGTTGATCGCGCTCGACGCGCTCTCGATGCGCGCGAATGAGAAAGAGGCATTGCGCGAGCTCGCGCAGCGCTTGTTGGTCTGACATGGCACTCGAATATCTCCTGGTATTGTCGATCATGGTAGTGGGCACGTTGTTGCTGGATATGCGCCTTCGCACCAAAGTCCTTGGGAGCAAGCTCATAATCGTCATCGCGGCAATCCTCGTCCTCTTCATCGCATGGGACCTTGTCGGCACGATCACAGGACTGTGGTGGACGCCCTCCGAGCATGTCCTGGGATTCTCTCTCGCCGGCATCCCGCTCGAGGAGTTCGTCTTCCTCGCGGCAGCGACGTATTTCGCACTTGTCGTCTGGGTGTGGAGCGACCATGGCTGACTACCTCTCGGTCGCGCTCGTCATGATCGCCGCAGCGTTCATGCTTGACGCAGCGCTGCGCACCTACCTCAACACCACGCTGCGCTTCTGGCTTGTGCAGACGTTGTTGTTCATGGTGACCGCGCTCTTCGATAACTATCTTGCTGGCCGCATCGTGCACTACAATCCTGCGCTACTGAGCGGCGTGTTCATCGGCACCGCACCCATCGAGGACTTCCTGTACGGTTTCGCATTGTTCTATTTCGCATTTATCATTTGGGAATACCTACATCATCCAGGCACGCTCTCACTCAAGCAAGCATTCCTTTCCTCCCGCCCTATCTCATGGATCAACATCGCGTTCGTGGTGGTGGTCGCTGCCTGGCTCACCAAGGAAGGACTCACGACAAAGGCAGTCTTCACGACGTTGTACTTCACGTTGCCCTTCAATCTCGCATTGTACGGCATCAACGACATCTACGACTACCCTTCCGACGCCCGCAATCCCCGCAAGAACTCTGTTGAAGGTGGCCTGCTGCCTCCCATCGCGCACCGCCCGATGTGGCTGATGATCGCGCTGCTCAACATCCCCTTCATCATCTATGTCGTGGCGAGCGGCAGCATTGCAGCGATCCTCATCTTCCTCTTCCTGCTCTTCACCACGTTCGCCTACAGCGCGCCGCCGTTGCGGCTCAAAGAAGTGCCTGTGCTTGACTCGTTCGTCTCAGCCACGCATTTCGTCACGCCGTTCGTGTTCGCGCTCGCGTTCTTCGACACCACCAACTACCCGGTCCTTGACATCATCGCGTTCGTGTGCTGGTGCATGGCGTCCCAGGCGCTTGGCGCAATCCAGGACATCACTGTCGACAAAGAAGTGAAGATGAAATCTGTCGCGACCATGTTGGGTCCGTTCTCGAGCGGCATGTACTCGTTGTTCCTCTATTTGACCGCTGTCGTGCTCGTCCTCATCCAAGGCGGCATCCTTCGCGTCATCGCCGCCGCGCTCCTGCTGCTTTTCGCGCTCGTCACCGCCATCTTCATGATGTACGCGACCGAACATGCGGCACGTGGCGCGTGGAAGGCGTTCATGTGGCTCAATTATGGCGTTGGCATGGGGCTCACGCTTTTGTTGATCGTCGCGCTCAATCCTGGAGGCATCCTGTGAAGGTCGTCATCATCGGTGCAGGGCTTGGCGGTCTCGCGACAGCATGCAGGCTCGCAAAAGCAGGCCATGCCGTGACCGTGCTCGAGCAGGACGAGAAGGTCGGTGGCCGTTGCAACACGTTCAGCAAGGATGGCTACACGTTCGACACCGGACCGTCATTGCTCATGATGCTCGACGCGCTCAAGGAATTCTACACGACAATGGGCACGTCGCTGGAAAAAGAGCTTGACCTGATCCGGATGCAGCCGAACTACCAGATACGCTTCGATGACAAGACAGTGCTCACGCTCACCTCGGACCTGGCTGACATGCTCGCGCAACTGGAACGCTTCGAGCAAGGATCGTCCAAGCGCTTCATGGAATTCCTCAGTCAGTCCAAGAAGGACTATCGCATTGCGTGGAAGCACTTCATCAACCGCAACTATGACGGCGTCCTTGACATGGTCAAGCCGTCCGCGTTGTTGCCCGGCCTGCAGATGAACGCGCTTGGCAAGCTCTACAGTCGCATGAGTTTGGTGTTCAACGACCCGCGCCTGCGCGCCGCATTCACGTTCCAAAGCATGTACTTGGGAACGTCACCGTACGAGAGCCCTGCCGTCTATTCCATCCTTACCCACACTGAACTCATGGATGGTATCTACTTCCCAAAAGGCGGGATGTACAAAGTTGCAGAGAGCCTCGAAAAGCTCGCACGCACGCACAATGTCACCATCCGCACACGCACCCCTGTCCAACGCATCATCGTGGAAAATAATAAGGCGAGTGGTGTGCTTCTGCAGGACGGCACCACGCTCGTTGCGGACGTCATCATCTCCAACGTCGATCTGCCCACGACGTACGAGCGTTTCCTTGGTCGGAAAAAGGAAGCGCGCAAGCTTGAGGTATCCTCCTCCTGCCTGCTGCTCTATCTTGGCGCGACACAACAGTTCCCGCGCATGCTCCACCACACCGTGCGCCTGAGCGGCGACTACAAACAGACCTTCGACGACCTTTTCAAACGCAAGACGTTGCCCACTGCCTTGAATTATTACGTGTGCATACCGACCATGACCGATCCTTCCCTCGCACCGCCAGGCTGCTCATCCATGATGGTGCTCCTGCCTGTTCCCAACCTGGAGGCACCGATCGACTGGACGACGAACGCACCGATCCTCAGGGACCGCCTCATCGACAGCATGGAGAAGGACTTCGGCATGAAAGGCCTGCGCGAAAGCCTTGTCGTGAGCGAGATGATGACTCCTGACGACTTCGAGCGACGCTTCGGCATGCATCGCGGCAGCGCGTTCGGCGTCTCGCACGGACTATTCCAGAGCGCGGCGTTCCGTCCCAACAACGTCGACCCGCGCATCAAGAACCTGTATTATGTCGGCGCGAGCACGAATCCTGGCTCGGGAGTGCCGATGGTGTTCATCGCAAGCAAGCTTGTGGCGGAGCGCATCCTATGATCCCGCCCCACCTGCTGCCGGCGTATGAAGAATGCCGTCGCATCCAGCAGCATCATGGCAAGACGTACTATTTCAGCACGCTGCTCTTCCCAAAGGACGTGCGTCCGCACGTGAACGCGCTCTATGGCTTCGTGCGCTATCCGGACGAGCTCGTGGACAATCCAGTCCACGCCACCATCCCTGAACGGTGCCGCGCGGTGCGCCAGTTCCGCATGCAGACCATCCAAGCGCACGCGAACAAGTCAGTCGAGAACCCTATCCTTCACGCGTTCGGCCACACCATGCGCACCATGGGTATCCAGCTCAAGGACGCGCTTGATTTCCTCGACGCGATGGAAAGCGACCTCACCATCTCCCGCTACAAGACGTATGCGGAGCTGCAGAAGTACATGCGGGGCAGCGCGTCGTGCGTTGGCCGCATGATGTGCCCGCTGCTCGGGGTCGACGACGAGAAAGCACTTACGCATGCCGCACAGCTTGGCGAGGCGATGCAAGTCACGAATTTCTTGCGCGACATCAAAGAAGATTATGCGCGCGGCCGCATCTACATGCCGCTTGAGGACATGGAACGCTTCGGCGTGACCGAAGACCACATCAAGAACGGCATCGTGGACGACAATTGGAAGGCGTTCATGCGCTTTCAGATCGAGCGGAACCGTCACATCTACGCAGAAGCAGACAAAGGCCTGCTATCCATCCCGCCGACCCGCAGGAAGGCCGTCGCCTGCGCCAGAGTGCTCTACAGCGACATCCTGACCAGGATCGAAAAGAATCAGTATGACGTGTTCAACAAGCGCGCGGCGACCACACTCTCCCGGAAGTTGTTCGTCGCAGGCAGCATTCTTTTTGGCATGAACCATACACGGCTCGCACACGATTGATCCTTTTCAACCAACGCGACGGACACGTCCATGCTTGATATCTTCAAGACTATCCTTGAATTGTTGCACGAGATCCCAGTCGATGTTATCCTTCTTGGAGTTCAACACCTTCTTGGAAAATGATTCTTTCATAATACGTAATGACGTCTGATTCTATATATCTCTTTGCTCGGAATTCCGTGATATTTTCGGACGCACACCTAGTGTACCGCCGGAAAAATCACGCTTTTTTCGAGGAAAGATTAATAAAAACTGGCGCCATCAATACTTTCATGGCGACAACAAAAAGAGATGCGCGACTGGATACCTTGAGACGCGAAATCGTGAAGATGAAGCACCGAGGACAACGCACTGTCGACATGGTCGACATGTACAAAGCGACCCATATACCCTTGACGACCATTTCACGTCTCGTGCAAAAGCTTGAGCGCGAAGGATTCCTCGTACCATATGACAACTAACACCGTCCCGATACCGTTCAAGGTCATCGGCGATAAGAGGTTCTTCTATCTGTCAATTCTTGGCGACACCGGTAATCTGCGGGCAGCGACAATCAACAAGTCCCGCCTCATCCAGGATGAGGACAAACACCATTGCTGCGAAGTCAACGTGAAGGGGAGCATCAGGTACATCCCGAAGAAATGGGTTGTGCAAGGTGCAGCGTAGGACTAATCAATCGCACGTGACCGTGATTGCCAGGTCGAAATTCACGGACGTGATCTGGCACTAATATTCATATGATATTAACATAATATTAATATACTAGAAAAGATATAACGGAGGATATGGTGCAAGCGATAATCGACATCTCGGACCACACAAATAGGGTACTCAATATCCTGAAAGCAAAGTACGGCCTTCGGGACAAGTCTGCCGCCATCGACATCATGGCAGAGCAGTACGAAGAGAACGTCCTCGAGCCAGAATTGCGGCCCGCATACGCCCGGAAATTGTCGAGACTCCTCAAAGAGACACCGATAAAGGTGGGCACTGTCGAGAACCTCCGTAAGAGGCACTCTCGCTGATGTACACACTGAACATACTACCTACGCTCGAACGTGAACTGGCACGCCTGGCAAAGAAGAACCGGCACCGTTACGACATCATCCTGAAAAAAGTGGATGAAATCCTTGAGAACCCGCACCACTACAAGAACCTCAGACGGCCATATCAACACCTGAAGCGGGTGCATATCGACAGCTGTTTCGTCCTCACATTCATGGTTGATGAAGCCGCAACGACAGTCACTCTCGTTGACTTCGAGCATCACGACAAGATCTATGCAGTATAACGGCTACAACAACGCCGTCAATCGCACGTGACCGTGAATGCCAGGTCGTTCATGATCCTCACGCCATCGCCGATGTTGACTGTCGGCGTGAGCACGAGCTGTCGTCCGTGCTGGTCGCCTGGCACGAGCGCGACATCCTTGCCTTTCCACGTGGTCTCTGCCGGCTGGCCTTCCCCACGGAGGCAGGTCTTCGTGTCGTTGCGGAACGTCCACGCGCCGCACTCCGTGATCGTGGCCGTGGGCACTTTGTCGCTGCGGATCGAGAATATCATGCCACTTGGACCCTGCGCGGTGCCGGACGCTTCGAGGTTCACGTTCGACGCGTCCCTGTTGCTGTAGCGCGTCGTGAAGCACTTGGTGAACGTGAACTTGACGTCCGTGGGCAGCAACGTCGGGATCTTCTGTGCATCAGGCTCGATAATAGGCGGACTTTGGCCAGACGGACGCTGTGCAGTAGGCTGGCTCGCCGGCGCGCACGCAGCCACGAGCGCGAGAATCATCAACACGACAACGATCGTTCTCATAGGTCCTCCTTAGTCATCATCGTCCTCAATAGGGCTTCCTTTGCCCACTTTCATCTTCTTCGTGACTCCTAACTTCTTCTTGCACGAACCGCACTCGAACACGACCGCCTTCGCGCCTTCGAACGTCCTGCGCTGGAAGGGCGCTTGCGCCTCGCCGGACTTCTTGCAGTACGGGCACGTGTACTGGATGTTGCACGTCAGCGTGTCCTCGTACGCCTTCTTCTCGACCGTGTGGCTGCATGCCGGACATACATACTCCAACGATCGGATCTTCACGCCACCCGTATCGTTCCTGGGCTTGCCCATGAGCGCCTTCCTGCACTTCGGACACGAACCACGGAACACCCACGCCATGATCCTGCCCTTGCCTTCATTGATAGTCCGGCGCGTGAAATACGCACACTCATCCATTGAATCAGGTAGTTTGAGAGCCATGCACAAACCATAGAGAACGGGGTTAAAAAGGGTTGCGGTTGGGAACAAGAATAGATCTAAATAGTAAGATCTTCATTTTCAGAAGAATGACAAGTAAAGAAGGGGATGCAGGAGAAGCGGAGGTCATTAAAAAAGTCAAGTGCCCTAACTGTGGCCGTAAGCTAATGATGCTACCAAGGAATTATCCAATGGTTGATCTTCAGTGCACAGGTTGTCTCTTCAGGGCACAAGTAAAAACGAATTTCTGCAAGCCCAAGAACGAAGTGTTCGGCGCAGGCTGGGACATATATCAAAAAGTTAAGAAGGCAGGGCATCTCATGCCGCCACTCATCATTAACTTCAAGTGGCAAGAAAAAGGTAGCGAGAAACAAGCAATATGGTTCTATCCATTTGTACCCGCAGCAAATCTAAGACGGAGAGTTCTCTCTTCAAAAGCTCGTCGAGCGGGCTATAGAATGTTCAACTACACTGGAGTATTGAAGTTACCTCACTTCATACTCTATGAAAAATAGGATTAACCGAGCAGTATCCCCACGTCATTCTATCTTTGCGCCCTTCTTCAAGTTGCATTTAGCACAAAGAATACGAATGTTTTCAACAAGGAAACTAGTACCGCCCTTTGAAAATGGCAAATCGTGGTCGTAGTGAAGGTTTTTGTCTGAACCGCACACAACACATTTACCTTTATCTCGCTTCCAAACTATCACTTTTATTTCGCTCGGAATAAGCCTCGTGTGTTCAAAGTCATCTGAAAGAACAGTATGAGTATCATAAGGAACAGGTTTCAATTCAAAAACAAATATCCTGCGATTACTGGCAACGGTCTCCCTATACGAAATTAGTTCAAATATGCCTTTGTCTGCCCAAATATTTGGTTGTAGCTTTTCAAAAATATGCACACGCTCAGGCGAACTTAAGACGCCAGAACGTGTTAAGAAGTTAATCAGTTTAGCATTATCTGAAGGAGTGCCTTTTTCGGAAATGAGTGGCTGATCAAGTTCTCTTGGACGTGGCGTTTGCAATGTTTTCCTTACATCATGACCTACATATTCTAAGATGTTTCTAGAAGGGTCATATCTATCCTGGCATGGAGCATTCTTTCTTTGAGACATCAATAATATTGTTTCCTTACCGCGGTAACGAATATTGATTCCTTTCTGTATGCTTCCACCAACAAGAGAACATAATTCAGTATACGACAAAATTTCATTATGTGGATTCATCCCTATACAGCACAGGTCAGGATCTAAAAGACTTGTGATCTAAATGGAGAATTAACAGAAGAAATTCGTCAGATTTCCGGACACGCGCTTAGTGTTCGTGTTCCATTCCCGCGCACTGTTTGTGCGATTCGTAGCCGTAGCTGAGCGCGACGACCGCGCTTGCCATGAGATATGCAGGGATGAGTGAGCCGAGTCGGATGGTGTAGAATTCGGGTTGGTCGAACGAGAACTTGTTGCCGCCGAGCATGCTGGTGATCACGTTCTCGGCCACCGCTCCTGTCGTGACGCAGCCAAAGAGTTCGCCCCAGACGGCGTGCTTGAATGCGCCTTTGATGTGCTGCCAGCGCTCTTCGCGATAGTCAGGTGTGCCTTCACAGAACACAAAACGCCGCAACGTGCCGAAACCGCGATACGCGGCGCTGAGTGATTCAGCGATGACGGTCGTCAATGGCTTGTCGGTCTCAATGGTGTGCCGCGGCGTGTGGAGGTGCGTGGCGACTGCAGTGACATAACCACAGGCGATGCCGAACGCCATGCACGCAGTGCGCGTCCAGAAGGATGTCTGGTCATAACCAGCGTAGCTAGTGCCGATCTGCGCGGCGAACTCGCTGAGTTCGGTCGCCGCCAGGCACGTGAATTCGACCTTGAGCGCTGCGACCTTGAGCTGCCAGGCATGATACCCCCAGTCACCCAAACGTTCGGAAACAGGCAATGTCTTGCCCTCCTTCGAGAGCTCCTTGATCCGGTCTTCAAGCCTGACGTGGTCCATGATCGAGGCCTTCCCACCCCTTCAGAAAAAGGCAGATTATGATTACTGAACAACAGGATAAAAAGATTGTGAACGAATAATTAAAAATCAACTTAAAATGAATCAAGGAAGCTGCACACTTCTCTTTTTCGCCGGGAAATAAACTTCCATACCCGGTTCTGCCACAAAAAGTTCAAGTTCACCAGTGTTTGCGTCTTTCACCTGAAGCATTGGTAATCCAATATATGCAGAGCCATATTTTAGTTTAACTGCGTTTATCATAGCATCTAGCGCGCGCTTGTTGAGAGCGGTCTGTTTCAAAGCAAGGGAAACAATTTCCTCGCCCGTGTTCGGAGGTGTTGGAAGAGATACTGGAGGACGGATTATTTCATTTGCAATTTTCCTTAACGACGGTACGGGGCAGAATTCTCCACTCTTCTCTTCAGGCTCGAGTTTGTACAGCATTTGAAAATCGTAGACTCTACACTCAATACCCTTGATTTTACAGTAATTGATAAACCAACTTGTAAAGTTCTTGAACATAGCATAGTAATACTTTTCAGCACGTGAACTTTTAATTTTGAAACTAGCATGAAGTGCAACGACCTTGACTTGCTTCCAGTTCTTCCATTTGCCGAAGCCACCCGATACATAATCGCTTACGTCAATTCGTTGGTAATAGTCTGCAAGTGGGCTCTCAGTGTTCATATCAATCTTCCACAGATGCCACTGCACCATCGGGATGCTAGAATTAACAATAAAGTAAAATTTCACTCCACGTCCTAAGAACCTTTTTTCGAAAAAGCTCATAGAACACCTTTACTCTTAAGGGAAAAACGCCAAATGAGTATAACGACAAAAATGATGACGGGCATCAAGCCAATTGCGACGTAGAGTATAGTATTCAACAACACAACTAATGGCCACCCTACACTGATTGAAGTTATCCAATCGAACGAAGCCAAGTATGATGTAGATAGCGCAATCAATACCATCTCTGTTAACAGCAGAACGTTCACGATTTTTGACAAACGATGATTATCATAACGTATATCGCCGAGAAAAACATATGAGAATATAAAGAAAACAATCACCGAAGAATAGCCCAAAAACGCCTTACCCGGATCAATCGAAATGGTCTGAGACGCTGATACCGCAGCATGTTGCAGAAATACCTGAACAAAAACTGCAAAAAAGGTAACTAACGTCACCGTAAAAACGATATGTTCACGAATTTTTTTCACATAGTCTGCCAAACAGAGCTTTCGATGTTCGGACAATATTTAAGGTTGATGCCGCTCAAGACAATGAGTGTTTCATCACTTCCTAGTTATATAAAGGGCATAGTTTTATATAGGGTCCGTGCTTTTTTGGCTCTAGCTATATGTGGGTTCTCGTAAGGGGATGACGTATAAGCAGAAGATAAGTAAACGAACATCGTACGCAAGTACGACGTAACACAGAGGAATTAAACATGGCATTTGGAGACAGACAAGGCGGTGGCGGCTTCGGCGGCCCTCGCGAGATGCACAAGGCAACATGCGCAGACTGCGGTAAAGAATGCGAAGTGCCTTTCAAGCCCAAGGCAGACCGCCCGGTCTACTGCAGGGACTGCTTCAGCAAGCACAAGAAGTTCTAAGAACGATACACTCGCTCCTAGCACATCAATTTTTTTGTTTTTTTCTTTATCCACTACTCATTCTTGACATGATTGTAGGCCGGAAGAATCACGGGATTTGCGGGCAAAAGAATAAATACCGACAATGCATATGTCATGACCATGGAGAAGACCGTGAGTAAGCACCGCAGGGATGTCGACGCGGATATCGCCGCGATAGAAGCACTACGAGGTAGCTGCCCACCTGTGAGGATCTTGTCCAAACAAGAACGCGACAAGCTCGCAGAAGAGTTCTTCCGCAGGAAGGGATTATAAGAATCTCGGTGCGACGCACGGCACTGTGTTTGTAAAGGGCAGAAAGTCTTTGATATTGTTCGTGACGATGTTCTGCGCGCCATGACGGTGCGCCAGCACCGCATGCACGGCATCGCTGAAATGTATCGGGAGTCGTCGCGCCGCAGTCTTATCATTCTCATCGGCCGTTACTAATACAACCTTCTTTCGTGCATGGAACCGTTCCAACCATCTCGCCATGTGGCTGGACATGCCGTGTGCCGCGAGTTCTGCCAATACCCAATCAGAAACGATGATGGTGAATTCACATTCAAGGGATCGCCTGAAGACTTGCGCTGCAAACTCATCGAGAGGCGCGAATCTGTCGCTTCTGCCAAGAAAGTGGTCCATGTACACATTCGTGTCGCAATAAATGAGTTTACTCATGCAGTAGTACGTATCTCTATCATTAAAATGCGTTACCCTCAAAAATCCGTGATTTTTCCGGCAGAAATTCAGCCAATACGTTCGATTCGGACGACTTTATCATCCCCTTCTCGAGGGTTGCCGCGTCCGTCTGTGTTGCTCGTGCTCAGATAGAGCTTGTCGTCAGGTCCTATCTCGAGTGCGCGCAGGCGTCCGAGCGCTTGGCGCAGATGCGAGCGCAACGTGATTTTCGGTCTGGGTCCGCTGTCGTCGATGACTGCTTCGTAGAGGGTCTCGCCGCGCAGGCCGGTGAACCATAATGATCCGTCGTGGAACACGATCATGCCTGGCGCCCACGTCTCGTCAGCGCCGCTTTGGAAGACGGGCGCTTCCATGCCATCCTTTGTCTCAGATCCTTCAATGACGGGCCATCCATAATTCTTGCCTTTCTCGATCAGGTTCAGTTCGTCATAGCCGGACAAAGCGCCGGAGCGGCCGTGTTCTGTCGACCACAAACGACCTTTGTCGTCCCACGCGATGCCTTGCGAGTTGCGATGACCGTACGACCAGACATAGTTGGTCGCGATATTGTTCTCGTCCTTGTACGGGTTGTCTGCCGCAGGCGTGCCGTCGTCGTTCATGCGCAACAGCTTGCCGTTGAAGTGCTTGAGGTCTTGCGCAAGAGTCTCGTCCGTGGCATCACCGACCGTCACGTACAGTTTGCCATCAGGTCCGAACGCCATCTTGCCGCCGTCGTGATAGATCGCACCTGGCAGGGGACCGAGGATGAGCTTCCTGTCGGCAAGGGTGTTGTCGACAAGCGTGTAGCGCTCGATGTAATTGCTCGCGCCCTCCTCAGTGGTCTTTGTCTGGTAGACATAGAGCAGGTTGTTGGTGGCGAAATCCGGGTGCAGCACGATGCCAAGCAGTCCTGCTTCTTGCTGTTTGAAGATGGCCGATGAAGACGGAACGACGATCGTGACGTTGCGCTCGCCTACACGCCTGATCCGTCCCGGCCTTTCGGTCACGAGCATGTCGCCATCCGGCAGCCACACCATATCCCAGGGAATCAAGAGGCCGCTTGCGACGACGGTCACGTCATCAAGAGTGATAGGAGAACGCGCGGCAGGGACAGCGGTGGGCGTGATGCCGAAGATGGCGCGCGGCGGGTTGTAGTTGAGGTATTGGTAGGTGCCGAGGATGATGAGGACAACGACAAGAAGGACAACGATGATCAGTCGTGTCGTGCGACGCATATACTACGTGTGATGTCCGGGATATATAATCCTTATTGGAATCCATAAACTCTATAAATAGTCCAGATGGGACGCAACCGTATGAAGTTCCTCATCACTGGCGGCGCGGGCTTCCTCGGCATCAATCTGTGCCGGCATCTTGTGGCGCGCAAGCACACGGTGCGCTCGTTCGACATCGCACCTTTCGACTATCCTGACAAGGAGAAGTACGAGATCGTCCAGGGCGACATCCGCGACGTCAATGCGCTCAACGCTGCGATGAAGGGCGTCGACGTGGTCGTGCACTGCGCGGCGGCACTGCCGCTCTACACGCCGCAGGATATCATGACCACTGAGATCGATGGGACGCACAACGTGCTCGAGGCAGCAAAAAACAACAACGTCAAGCGCGTCATCCACATCTCGTCGACCGCAGTGTACGGCATTCCGGATCATCACCCGTTGTTCGAGACCGACAAGATCGATGGTGTGGGCCCGTATGGCAAGGCGAAAATCCAGGCCGAGCGACATTGTGAGGAAGCGCGCAAAGAAGGCATGATTGTTGCAGTGCTGCGGCCGAAGTCATTCGTGGGTCCCGAGCGTCTTGGCGTGTTCGCGATCTATTTCGACTGGATACGCAGAGGCAAGAACGTGCCCATCGTGGGCGACGGCACGAACAAGTACCAACTGCTTGATGTCGAGGACTTGTGCGATGCGATACTGCTGTGCGCGACAAAGCCCGCGAAGGTGGTGAACGACACGTTCAACATCGGCGCCAAGGAATTCACGACCATGAAAGAGGACTTCGGCGCAGTGCTCGCGTACGCCGGCCATGACAAGGACATCGTGACGACGCCTGCGTGGCTCACGATCTGGACCCTGCGCGTCCTTGAAGCGCTCCGTCTCTCGCCATTATACAAGTGGGTCTACGAGACGGCACCGCACGACTCGTTCGTTTCCATAGAAAAAGCGGAACAGAAGCTCGGCTTCGCACCCAAGTATTCCAACAAGCAAGCGCTCATCCGGACCTACCAATGGTACCTCGACCACTACAAAGAATTCGAGGACAAGAGCGGTGTGACGCATCGCGTGCCATGGAAACAAGGCATCCTCAAAACAGTAAGCTGGTTTTTCTGATTCCGGCGTAGCATCGCACCGTCACATTTTTATGGTCTTGGCACCATTGCACGTGCATGTGCAAAAAATGGGTGATCATGGCACTGCTGTTGCCTGCGCTCCTGCTCGGCTGCACTGGACAGGACGGCTCGACGCCACGGTTGTTTCTTGACGGGTCGTTGTCATCGTTGCAGTTCGAATCAAGCGCCGAGCGGGACAGGATCCTGAAGATCGAGAGCATCATAGAAAAGCGCACGGGCTTGGGCTGGAGAGAGGTAGGATATGAAGAGGCCGGCAACTTCTACGAGAAGCGGTGGTGCACGGGCAGCGGTGCGCCGGAGGATTGCCTGCCATCAGCATCGACCGCGAACGATAAGGACCAGGAAATCATCGAGTTGTACACGCTTCATTTCGGGGACGAGCCGGAGTTTTTCGGCATCGGCTTTGGCGTGACGAAGGTGCCGCGACAGGGCTGGGCGGTCGCGTTCTCCTTCAGCGAGAACGGCAAATCAGTGGTGGGCGATGGCTTCAACATCAATTTTGACTTCATCACGCAGGACCAGGAACCCGCACGGTCGGTGAGCTTCGCCGACGGCATTGACTACCGCGTGTATGAAAAACAGGTATTCCACAACGCAGCAATGCCGTGGCGTGATGAGATGAAGATTTACTTCTCCTCGGCAGAGTCCATGAGGGACCATGGCACGGCGCAGCTCGAGGCGTTGGAGAAGAAGGTCACGGAGTACGTGGATTCCAAGGACGCGCTGCGATGCGTCTACGAGCCATATCAGGGCGGCGGCATCCCTCCGCGATGTATAGAAGAACGTCCGCTGACAGCGGACGAGAAAAAAGAGGTCTTGGAGAACGCGCAACAATATTTCTCTGAGCAGAAGGAAACCCTCGCGAAGGATTACAAAGAGATGTACGCCGCGCTATTGGACGCGGTCCCTGCCGGCGTGGTTGGTTGAGACGGAAACACAGTATGTCCCATAAACGATTTGTCGTAGTGACGGTTCTCGTAGTCGTTGTGTTGTGCGCGAGTGTCGCGTATGCACAGTTCAACATCCCTGAAGTCGAGGGCGAATGCGTTCCTGTCGATCCTAATACCGGCGCGCCGTGTCCTGAATGTTGCGATGGTGGAACAAGTTCTGGAGGACCTGTAACCCGAACAGAAGAACCTGAACCGGCAGAGCCTGAAGCAGAACCTGAATCGTGCACCACGCCAACACTGACAGCGTGTCCGCAGGAATGCACTGTGTTGCGTCAGCGCCAATGCGTGTTTCCGCAATGGCGGGAGTGCAGGCAGGAATGCGCGGGCTTGCCGAGTTACCCTACCTACGAATTTGAGGACTGCCTCACGGAATGCGACAACCGGAACGTGCAGGACAGACAGGACTATGATGATTGTGTCGCGCAAGGGCCGAGTTCGTATCATGACATCGATGCGGCGTGCGTGAAATTGTGCGATGCGCAGAACACGCAGGCGATCGAGGCGTACAAGGAGTGCAAGAGCAAGGTGCCTCGCAACGAGCTAGAGGCGGCTGACAAGACCGTTGATATCGCGCACGTCAAACGGGAAATGGCACAACAATTTCCGGCGATCAATGACGTGTTCAGGGACGTCGCTGGACGCAACGCGGTCGTGACGTCAGGGTATCGGCCAAGGAAAGGCAAGTTCTCCTATCACCAGTCAGGGGACGCGGTGGACCTGCGCATCAAGGACTTGAGCACTGACAAAGCCGTGCAAATCTTCCAACGGCTCCAGCAAGAGCTTCCGGAAACGTACGACGTGTGCCTTGAAGTGCCTGATCCTTCCGTGCTGCCGCCACTGCCCGGGTGCGTCATCAAGAACAGCCAGCCCCACATCCACGTCGAGTATGACCGGCACAGGGTCGAGGCACAGACGCCTGCGGGAAGGACCAAGTTCCCCGAGCCTCCGCCACCGATCATCACGAATCATGAGCTGCCCGGCGAGCAGCAGGACATCACGGACCCGTCGCTACTCAAAGAACTCAAGGACGCGTTCAACGGCAGGGAAGTATTGATCGACGAAACGATCTACTTGCCCGAAGGGTTGGACGTGCGGGTGTCGACGAGCGCGAAGGACGTCGCGGTCTGGGGAGGACAAGTCGTGGGTGAGGCGGTGGCGCTCAAGGTCGCCAAGTACGTGTTGCCCAAGGAAACGCTTGAAGCGCTCACGAACGACTTCGGCATCATCTCAGAGGGGAAATCCGTGTACGAGATAAGCCAGGCAGAACCGAAAGTCAGCGGCGACTACGAGGTCGGTCCGTTCACGCTCGAGATCAAGTACTTACCCGAACTGATACCGGAAGGGTACACGGAGGACGATGTCGGCCTCTTCCACGCGGTCGTCACCGAGGGCAAGCTCACGTTCAGCAGGGTCAAGAACGTCTTCGTGGACAAAGTGAACAAGAAGGTCTTCGGCAGGGTGGAGGGGTTCTCGTTCTACGTCGTTGGCGTCATGCCAGAGGAAGCACCGGCACCACCAAAGCCATCGACGTTCTGGCTCAAGGCGATACCCGCCCTTGTCGCGTTGTTGGTAATCGCTGGCATCATTCTTTTCCTCAGAAAAAGACGCGGCAAGACAACAAAACAAGCCGTGCAGAAGAAGCCAGGGAAGGACAATGGCACGAACAATGGTGTCGTGAGCCTGGTGTTCGCCATCGCAAGCATCTTCTTCGCGCTGCCGGTCATCGGCATGGTGCTTGCCATACTCGCAGTGGTGTTCGCGAGGAAGCAGAGCAAGACCAAACCGACAGGTATCGCGACCGCAGGATTGATCATAGGCGTCCTCGGCATCCTCCTGAACGTGATTATAACGACGGCGTTCATCATAATCCTCACGAGTTACCTGAGGGCAGTCGCCGCGTGAGAACTGGTTCTGAGCACGCTACATTTTAATACACAGACAGGGCATGCACGATCATGATTCTTCCTGACTATGACGGCGGCAGCATCGTGAACCTCATGAGTTCGTTGTCGCTCTCCCGCGGCGGCAAGGCGTTCTACCCGCAACTCAAACTGTTGCCTGCTTCGGCGCTGGGTGCGAAGAACGTGGTCTTCATCGTCATCGATGGCCTTGGCCACCGTCAGCTCATGGACGGTCGCTACCCGACATTACGACGCGGCCTCAAGGGCATGATGACGTCGTTGTTCCCGAGCACCACCGCGAACTGCATCACGATGTTCCACACTGGCGTGACGTGCCAGCAGCACGGCCTCACCGGGTGGTGGACGTACATGAAAGAGACCGGCGCGATCACCACGCCGCTCAGGTACACGACGCGCTCTGGCGGTCATCTCAGGTGTCCTCCGGAAGGATTGTTCGTGCGGCGCTCAGTGTTCGACACCATGGACGCGAGAGTGTTCACCGTACTGCACAACGACCTCAAAGACACCGTGTTCAACAAAGCGCATACGGGCAAGGCGAAGCGTGTCGGGTTCAACACGCTCAACGGCATGTTCGGCGCAGTCAAGCGTATCGTGCGCGGCCGCGGACGGAAATATGTGTATGCGTACTGGTCGGACGTCGACAAGCTCAACCATCATCACGGTCCGCAAAGCACGGTGGCGCGCAGGCACGTCAACCAGATCGATCGGCGACTCGCGCGGCTGACGGAAGCGCTGCGTGGAACGGACACGACCATCGTCGTGACCGCCGACCACGGCCACGCATTGGCGAAGAAGATCCTGCTCAAGGACCACCCTCGTCTTGAAGCGATGCTGTCCATGCCGCTTTCGGGCGAGGCACGCGCACCGTATTGTTACGTGCGTCCTGGCATGACCAAGGCGTTCGAGACATATGTGAGGACGCGGTTGAAAAAATATTGTACGCTCGTGAAGAGCAAGGACGCGATCCGGCAAGGATGGTTCGGCAAGGGACCTCAGCACCCATCGCTGCACGACCGCGTCGGCGACTACATCATCGTCATGAAGGAAGGCTACGCGCTCAAGGATTACCTTCTGGGCGAGCCGGTCACGCTCCACATCTCCAACCATGGTGGCCTGAGCGAAGCCGAGATGCTGGTGCCTCTGGTCGTCATCGACTGCAAAATGAAGAGCAATGACACGAAGGAATGACTACAATATGACACGACGCGTCTTGACGCGCCGCCGTTCTTTCGCGAGTTCCTTCTCGATGCAATCAAGTTCGTCCTTAGTACCGGGCCACGTAGCGAAGAAGTTTCTCAGTGGTCGCTTGCGGCCTTCAGCAATCGTCTTCTTCATTGCGTCGGTATCAAGATCTTTCCAGATACCTGCAAAATCAGCCATTGTTTTCTTCACCGACATCTTCTTCGTCATGTACTTCGGGATATGTGACCTTCTACAAAAATACTCGTGTCGTTCAATCCGGAGAAGTATGACTTTCTTGTCCCAATCATAGTGTCTGGACTATAGGTGTTCTTATATGGTTATAAAGCCTGAAAGGAGGCGTGTGACAGGAATGTCACACCTCACGATCATGAAAGAACAAACAAAACAACCGGAGAAGGCCTATGCCGCTGGCACGCCTTCACAATACAGTAAGAAGGACAGCGCATTGCCTCCTGTCGCAGCGCGACAGTACGATCCGGCAAGCCCGAAAGGCACGCCGCCGCTTGACGACATCCTGGACAAGACCAGGTTCCAGATGCCGCAGCGGACCAACTATCAGGGCGAAGCGAGCATGATGGACTTGCTCGCGAACGTCATCATGAACACATACATGCAGATGGGCCAGGCATACAAGGCGATGCAGTCCTTCTACCAGAAGGCCGAGCAGAGCCTTGGTGCGGGCTACCAGCCAGCGCTCGCCGGCGGACCTGCATATGCAGCCAAGCCAGGCTATAGCGGCACAACGGGAAAGAAATAAAACGAAGAGAACGGGGGATTTCCAATGGCAGAAAGCAAGGATGAACAAGTCGGCTTCCACAAGGGAGCGCTCACCACGCTCGCGAAAGAGCGCGAGGAATTCATGAAAGTGCTTGGCATCGTCGAGCAGCTCATGCAGATGCACATCAAGGCACTCAAGGAACTCGGCGTCGACCTCGAAGCAGAAGCGAAGAAGACCACTGCGACAGGCAAGAAGAAGTCACTCGAAGGAGCGCTGTAAATGTACGCAGGCGGGGGGTACGGGTCGATGCAGTCCGGCGGTATGCGCCAGGATTTCGGCAGGCCCAGCCCTCTTGAATACATGGCAAGTACACCAAGCCCGGTCAGAGGAACGGTCGCGTACGCAAGCGCGTCTGCCGCAGACGCAGACAACAACTACGGCAGCGTACAACCCTATGCGAGCCAAGGATACGCAGAACGCGCCTACGCGAGCACGACAGAAACCGCATCCTACGCACCCGCGACCAACTACGTCGCACCAAAAGATGACATGGTGTATCACCTCGCGCAACGGCAAGAGATGGCGTCTGCAGCATTCGCAGCAGACGACTTTCTCGATCCGCACAGGCCGCGCACGCCGTTTGTCGGCAATGCAGAGGAAGTCCGTCCGCATGTCGAGGAAGCGTTCCGGCTGCTCATGGGCAGCGAACTGCCGCATGACATCATCATCCGTATCGGCAGCGAGGAACAACTCGCCATGGCATACCCGGGCCAGTGGGAGAGCAACATCGCAGGCTTCGCGCTGAATCGCGTCGGTTGGGGCACGAGCGAGATCTTCGCGAGAAAAGACGAGATGGACCGCTTGCTGCTCACGATCGGGCACGAGCTCGGCCACGTCATGAGCCAACCATTACCAAGAATCCACGACGAGGAAGGCAAGGCGTTCGCGTTCAGCCTCGCGTGGATGAAGACGATCAAGGACAACAACATCGCGGGCATCGGGCACGCGATCAATCCGAACCCGGCACGCAACGGCCTGCACGACGTCGCGTTCAACTTCGTCGCCGACCTTGTCGAGAAAGGCAAGGCCGCGATGGACGTGTTCAGCGAGCTCGCGCACCGCGTGCTATCAGTGAGGTAAATGACTATGGCAAAGGAAAAGAAGACAGAGACAAAGGAATCTCCCAAGGACTACAAAGAGCAGAAGGCGCAAGCAGCACCGCCAGCGATGCCTGCCGTGCCAGGACAACCGCCGCTGCCGCCTGAAGTCGAGGAGAAACTCAAGGCAATCAAGGTCAAGATCGACACGTTCCAGAAAGAGCTCGTCGAGAAGTTCGACAAGTACATCATGGGCATCGGCCTCTTGCCGCCTCCACCCGAAGCGAAGCCCGAGCAGAAGGACGAAGTCCACCTCTTGATCCTCGTCGACGATTCGGACTCGTCGAAGATGTCAAAGCAGGAACTCAAGGAGAAGCTCACGACCGTCATCCAGAACGTCGCGAAGGAGACGGACAAGAACTTCGTGCCCAATGTCGTCATCATCAGCGAACTGTGGCAGTCATGCTACGACGGCAAAAGCGACCTGACACAGATGGTCGCGATGAGCGCGCCTGTCTTCGACCGCGGCATGCTCAGCGCAGTCAAGATCAGCGAAGTGCACAAGTCGATGGTGCTCAAGAAGTTCGAGAAGTACATCGTCGCCTACGTGCTCGCAGGAAGCCTCGTGCAAGGCAAGGCCACGCCGGAGTCGGACATCGACGTGTTCGTCGTCATCGACGACACGGACGTGAAGAAGATGACGCGCGGCGAGCTCAAGGACAAGCTGCGCAGCATCATCATCGGCATGGGCTTCGAAGCAGGCCAGATCACGGGCATCCAGAACAAGATCAACATCCAGGTCTACATCCTCACGGACTTCTGGGACATGATGCGCGAGGCGAACCCCATCGCGTTCACGTTCCTGCGTGATGGCATCCCGCTCTACGACCGCGGCATCTTCATGCCCTGGAAGCAGCTCCTGCGCATGGGCAAGATCAAGCCCAGCACCGAGGCCATCGACATCTACATGAGCTCAGGCGAGCAAGGGCTGGACCGCGTCAAGCTGAAGCTGCGCGAGATCGGCATGGAGGACGTGTTCTGGAGCATCCTCACGCCAAGCCAGGCGAGCATCATGCTCTACGGCCTCCCGCCCCCGACGCCCAAAGAGACGCCGGAGGTCATGCGTGAGATCTTCGTCAAGCGCGAGAAGCTGCTCGGCGAAGCCGACGTGAAGATCCTCGAGGACACGATCAGGATCCGCAAGGAGCTCGAGCACGGCACCAAGAAGGAGATGACAGGCAAGGAAGTGGACGAACTGCTTGGCAACGCCGACAAATACCTCAAGCGCATCAAGCGCCTCTTCACGCAGATCGAGGCCGTGGTCGAGAAGGACACGCTCGTGCACCTCTACGACGGCGTCATGGCCGCGGTACGCGACGCGCTGCGCCTCGCAGGCGAGCGCGACGTGCCTGAGGATGAGGTGCTCGCGACCTTCGAGCGCCGCCTCATAAAGACCGGCAAGGTGCCGAGCGCGCTGCTCAAACCGCTGAACCTGCTCATCGACGCCAAGACAGCGTATGACAAAGGCAAGCTCACCAAGAACGAAGTGGACGAGGCACGCAAGGCAGCCACAGAACTGCTGCGCAGCATCCTCGACTTCGTGCAGCGCTCACGCGGCCGCGAACTGGAACGCGCCAAAGTGCGCGTCAAGTACGGCCACAAGTTCGGCGAGCTCGTGATGCTCGAAGGCACCGCCTTCGTCATCCACGACCTTGACGAGGAGCACAAGCGCATCAGCAAGGCCAAAGTCATGCCGGACGGCGGCATCGGCGTGTTGCAGGACAGCAAGCTCGAGGAATACGAGCACGCGATCGCGAACACACCCATCCCGCCGCGCGTCTTCGTGCGCGAGAAACTCTTCGAAGGACTCAAGAAAGTCTTCGGACCCGACGTCGAAGTGCTCGTGAACCTGGGCTAGTTCTTCTTATTCATTGTTTTTTTAAATAGATACAATGCAGCGCAAGCCATGCTATACTTCATGGTGGCGCGGCACGCGCAGGCAGAGCACAATCTTGAGCGCGACATCATCACAGGCAGGGCTCCTGATGCCAAGCTCACGCAACAAGGCATCTCGCAGGCGACACGGTTGGGCGAGTACTTGGCGCGCAACCAGGCGCGTTTCGACCACGTGTACAGCTCGACGTCCCCGCGCGCGCTGCATACCGCGCGGCTCGTGTGCGACCGCCTGCGCATCCCGCTCGAGAGCATCGTGACGAGCGACGCGCTGCTCGAGAACGACCAGGGCGCGTGGACAGGGAAGGTGCGCAGCGAGACGTACACGCCCGAGGTGAAGCTGGCGATGGACGCGGGCAAGGGCGATTTCTGTCCGCCTGAAGGAGAATCTCTCAACATGGTCGAGGCGCGCATGCTCGCGGAGATGGACATGCTGGCAACCAACGGACTTGCCGGCAAGAAGCACGGCAGCGTACTGGTCGTCAGCCACGGCCTCGCCATCCGCTGCCTCTACCGCGGCATCACTGACAGCCCCAAGCGCGGCGAGTCGTGGAAGCTGAAATTCTATCACACCGCGTTCGCGACGTTCTCGTATGACGGCGAGTGGCATTGCCTGGCGTGGAACAAGACACCTCACCTTGCGCGCGAGCACGTGACCAACTGAACGTGAGCGGATAATGCGGCGTCCACGCCGCGGCTCGACCGAACATACTTTTTATATAGTGGCGCGCCTCTGGTTCGCGTCATGCAGCACTACCAGTTCTGCGATGCGTGCGACCTGCATGGTCTGCCGTTGCAGCTGCTCAAGAAAGAGGGATGGGTCGCGGTCGACACGCATTTCCACACGCAGTACAGTCTTGATGCGATCTCGAAGATCCCTGCCGTGCTCAAGCGGTGCAGGAGCACGGGTGTCGGTGTCGCCATCACGGACCACAATGCGGTTGCGGGCGTGCCTGCCATCTGGAAGAAGAAGGGGGACGCGTTCGTCGTGCCTGGCATGGAGCTCATCTCGCATGAAGGCATCCATCTCGTGCTGCTCTTCTACACGCCGGGCGAGGCGGTGGATTTCTACAAGAGGGAGATCGTGAAGCTCAAGCGCAAGGACGACTGGTTCTTGCCGCCGAGCTTTGTGGACCTCGTGCACATCGCCGCACGGTATGATTGCGTGCGCATCGCGCCGCACCCCTTCGGTCCGGGCGCGATAGGGATCGAGAAGTATGCGTCGAAGAAGTACAGCATCAACAAGCACGCGCTCACGCACATCCACGGCATCGAGGTCATCAACGGCTGCTGCCTGCGGAAGATGAACGAGCACGGCCTGCGCTGGGCCGCCACGCTCGACAAAGGCATCACCGGAGGGTCGGATGGCCACTCGACGATCGAGCTCGGCACCGTCCTCACCATGGCAAAGGCGGACGATGTCGAGGGATTCCTTGACGCGATCAAGCGCAAGAAGACGTTCGTGCTCGGCCAGGAAGAGGACCTCTACCACGACATGATGCACACCATGCAGAAGTTCGTGACAGAGCAGAAGAAGGAGAAGTTGTCCAAGTCGTTGCACATGCTCAAGGAACGCTTCGGCACGGAATACGACTACCTCAAGGACCGGGTGACGCACAGCTCGTTCTGGAAGCACTACCACGCGCACCACACCCATCCTGAGCGCAAGTAGCAAGATTTAAGAGCGCTGTCGCCGTTTCGAGGACAGAAAAGAGGGAGCATGCGTCGCGCACAGATCACTGTCTTCATCATCTTGGGGCTTGTCCTTGTCATCAGTGTGTCCCTGCTTCTCTACGTCAGCGAACGACAGGACGTGGTCCGCGTCATCAGCGGTGAGCGTTCGGCCAGGCTGGGCGAGGACTGCGAGGAGGGGACGCTCAACAGGCAGTGCGCACCGCAACAGCCGCTGCAGTGCCGCAAGGGCGTGCTGCGTCCGAACTGCGCGAGCTGCGGTTGTCCTGTGAATGAATTGTGCAACGCGGACGGCACGTGCGGCGGTCGCGCAGAGGAAGTGCCTTCGAACTTCACGTTCTACATCATCCCGCTCGGTTACGCGCCGGACGATCGTGTCTTCTTGCGGCGTGCGGAGATACTCAAGATCAGCCTGCTCGCCAATGCGCCGTTGCAGGACTACAACTTCGTGGTCGTCGAAGAGACCCTTGATGACCGCGAGATCCCCTGCATCGAGTCGACGCGTCACTATGACAGGCACGTGCAGCGATGGCTGCAGCGGCGCACAGGCAAGGGCCTGCCCCGCCTGACGTTCGAAGGCGGCATCCCTGTCTACAAGTATCGGCTGGTCGGCATCAGCGACAAGGTGCAGGACACGCAGGAGTGCGGTTGCGCGTACACCACGATCTACAGCCCGAACATCTATGTGGGGGGCGCGCAGTGTTCAATGGCGTCGCACGTGGCGGTGCACGAGTTCGGGCACACGATCGGGCTTTGCGACGAGTACGACACGTGCGAGTATGACAGAACAGACATACAGATGCGCGAGGCGTTCGGCCACCCGTGCCTCAACAGCAAGCCCAACGCGTTCAACAGCAACTGCGGAATAGAATGCTGCAGCACGGGCGGCGCGTGCTGCCAGGGCAAGTACGCCGAGACCAAGGGCGAGGGCGCGTTCAACGTCATGGGCAGCGCCGAAGTGCCGCCGCAGCGCAAGGTCAGCAAGGAGATGCAGGCGGTCTTCAAGACGTACTTCTGCAACGTGCTCGGGGTGTGCGCATGAGACCGTTGACCATCATGATGATGTTGGTGCTGCTCGCGGCCGCGGTGCACGCGCAGGAGACCGCGCTCGTCGTCGAGACGACCTTCTACAAAGACGGCAGCGCCAGTATCGACAACGTGACCGTCACGCTGACGAGCATCGACGGGGAGAACCAACGCGCGCTCCCCGACGCGCTGCGGCTCGCGCTCGAAGGGCAGACGCTCTACGAGACGCACGTCCCTGTGACGTTCGGGTTCCTTGACGCGCAGGCACCGCTTTCATCATGGACGGTCACCAGCCGCCTGCCTTATCCTGGCAATCGGGGCGTGGTCGAGGTCGTGCGTGGCAAGGACGTGGTGGCGTCCTTCGACCTGAGACTGTTGTGCGAGCGCAACGACAAGTGCGAGGGTTTCGAGAACAGCATCAGCTGCCAGGACGACTGCCCCATAACAAGGCCGGACGCGATCTGCCTGCCGTACAAGGACGGTGCGTGCGATCCTGACTGCGCGAAGGGCCTTGATGCGGATTGCGCGCTGCCGCCCGCGGTCCGGCCGCCCGCAGGGATACCATGGCCTGTCTACATCATCGGCGCGACGCTGATTCTGTACTTGCTGTACTACTTCTACTCGCAACGGAAACGATAAGCGCACACAGTCATCTACTGCAGCGCCATTCCCGAGCAAGGTTTATAAACACGCTTCCGTGGAATGATGGCATGGCCAAGTTTTACGTGACGACGCCGATCTATTACGTGAACGACGTGCCGCATATCGGTCATGCGTACACGACGATCGCGGCGGACGTGCTCGCGCGCTACCACCGCCTCAAAGGCGACACGGTGTTCTTCCTCACAGGCACGGACGAGCACGGCCAGAAGATTGAAGAAGCGGCGACCAAGGCCGGCAAGACGCCAAAGGCGTTCGTGGACGGCGTGGTCCCTGCGTTCAAGGAGGCGTGGAAACTGCTTGATATCAGCCATGACCAATTCATCCGCACGACGGACAAACAGCACGAGAGCGCAGTGCAGGCGCTCATCAAGGTCGTGCATGACAAGGGCGACATCTACCTGGGAGATTATGAAGGCAAGTACTGCAGCGGGTGCGAACAGTTCTATCTCGAACGTGAGCTCGTGGAAGGCAAGTGCCCTGTGCACAAGAAAGAGGTCAAGACGATCAAGGAGCCCTCCTACTTCTTCCGGCTCAGCAACTATCAGGACAAGCTCCTCGCGCACTACAGGGCGCATCCTGGATTCATCGCGCCGCAGTTCAGGCAGGACGAGTTCATCAACCGCGTCAAGGAAGGCCTCAAGGACCTCAGCATTTCGCGCACGTCAGTGGCATGGGGCATCCCGTTCCCGATCGGCAAGGGCCACGTCGTCTACGTCTGGTTCGACGCGCTCACCAACTACATCAGCGCGCTGGGGTGGCCTGACGCCAAAGGTGATTTCAAGACGTTCTGGCCCGCCGACGCGCATCTTGTGGGCAAGGAAATCGCGTGGTTCCACTGCGTGATCTGGCCTGCCATGCTCATGAGCGCCGGCATCGAACTGCCACGACAAGTCTATGCGCATGGCTGGCTCACGATCGAGGGCCAGAAGATGTCCAAGTCGCTGGGCAATTTCATCACCGCAAAGGACCTCGTCGCGCGTTTCGGCACCGATGCATCCCGGTACTTTTTGCTCTACAACATCCCGTTCGGTCACGATGGCGACTTCAGCGAGGCCGAGCTCGTCAAGCACGTGAACGCGGACCTTGCGGACGCGTATGGCAACCTGCTCTCGCGCGTGCTCACGCTTGTCGAGAAGAATTTCGCAGGAGAATGGCCTGCGATGGGTGAGTTGACCGAGCACGAGCAGGACATCGAGACCGCGGCCAATGCACTGGGCCCGCATGTCGAGAATGCGCTGGACGCATTGGAATTCCACAAAGCGCTTGATCACATCTTCACGTTCGTGCGCTTGGTCAACAAGTACATGACCGACACCACGCCCTGGAAAATCACGGACAAGAAACGTCTGGGCACGGTCCTTTATACGATCCTGGAAAGCATGCGTGTCGCGACGCACTACCTGACGCCCTTCATCCCGCAGACGGCCGCGAAGGCAGCGGCGCAGCTCGGACAATCCGTGACATCGCTTGAAGAAGCGCACTTCGACCACACCACGACAGGCAACGTCAAGAAGAGCGAGGTATTACAGAAGAAGCTCGACGTGAAGAAGCAAGAGCACCCGTTCGCGAAGCTCAACCTGCGTGTCGCGCACGTGCTCGACGTCATGCCGCATCCCGAGGCGGACAAGCTCTACGTGTTGAAGATCAACGTCGGCAACGAGGAACGCACGCTCGTCGCCGGCCTGCGTGCATACTACCAACCTGAAGAGTTGCGCGGCAAGCACATCATCATCGTGGCCAACATGAAGCCCGCGAAATTGCGCGGTGTCGTGAGCCAAGGCATGCTGCTCGCCGCGGACAAGGACGGCAAGGTCAAGGTGCTTGAGGCCAAGGACGCAGAGCCAGGCGCGCCTGTCACGATCGACGGCGTGCGGCCAGGCACAGGACAGGTGGGCATCGACGACGTCGTCGCCGCGAAGCTCACCACCAAGCTCAAGCGTGTCGTGGTGGACGGCCAGCAGCTCGTCACGCCGCTCGGGCATGTGGAAGTGGACATCGACGACGGAGCGACCATACGATGAACAACACGACGAAAGGCGTTGATCGTATGAACCTGATCGCCATCATCATCCTTCTCCCTCTTGTCCTGTTCTCGGTGTCGGCCGGCATCATCATGCACACCGCGCCGCTCCTGCACTCGCTCATCGAACGGCATTCGCGTGACCCGCTCAACGCGCACGCGACGCTCGATTACTACTACTCCTACATCGCGTCGGACACGCAGGAACTGCCCACGATCGAAGGCATGAGCGACGCCGAACTGCAGCATTTGCGCGACGTCAAGAACGTCTGGCACGGCGGCCTCGCGCTCACCACGCTCTGGACGGGGTTGTGGACGGTGCTGCTCGCGCGGGCGTGGCGCAGAAGGAAGCTCGCGAGCGCGCTCGAATGGGGCGGCCTCCTCACTGTCACGCTGATGATCGCAAGCGCCATCGTCCCGTTCAACGCGCTATGGAACACATTCCACACCATCACGTTCCCGCAGGGCAACTGGGTGTTCGCGTACAACGCCAAGATCATCACGCTCTTCCCGCCCGAGTTCTTCGAGGCAGTGGTGCTACGCGTCGCGCTCTTGACCTTGTTCTTGGGGCTCGTGACGTATGGCATCTCGCATCTCGTGCGCCGCGCGGAAAAACATCCGACGACAGCCCACGCTCAGAACGTTTAAATAATGCGTCAGGCACGTCATCGCCATGCTACGGACAGGTGTGGACATCGTGCACGTGCCGCGTTTCGCGCGGCTCATGGACAATCCCGCGTTTCTCGCCAAAGTATTCCATCCCTCCGAGCAGAAGAAGCATGATGCACAGCACCTCGCGGGGCTTTTCGCCGCGAAGGAGGCGTTCTTCAAGGCGATCGATGACGGTCCACGCTGGCTTGACATCGAGATCAAGAAGAAAGCGACCGGCAGGCCTATGATCGTCATGACCGGCGCGCTCAAGGACGCCATCACTGAGTGCGACCTGAGCATCAGCCATGATCACGAGTACGCGATAGCGCACGTGGTGCTGGTGACGAGATGAACACGCTCGTCGAACTTCTGGACGCCAACAAGGAGTCCGAGAAGATAGCCATCGTCGACCGCAGGGACTATCGTCGGTTCACGTGCACGTACAAGCGTCTCCACGAGCTGTGCATGCGGTTTGTGGGGCTGCTGGACAAGCACGGCGTCAAGAAGGGCGACCGCGTCATGGTGTGGGCGCAAAACGGCCTTGAGTACGTCATCGTCCTGCTGGGCTCGTACATGGCCGGCGTGATCGTCGTGCCAGTCGACATGCGTTCGGATGTCGCGCTGGCGCGCAGCATCGACAAGCACGTCAAGGCGTCGCTCGTGTTCCAGACACGCATCAAGCCGCGCGTCCGCGCGCAACGCACAATCCTGGTCGAGGAATTGCTCGATGAGGTGGAACGGACCGAGCCGGGCGTGCGGGCGCGCGTCGCGGACGACGACGTCGCACAACTCATCTACACGTCAGGCACGACAGGCGAACCAAAAGGCGTCATCCTCACGCACAAGAATTTCGTGGCCAACATGCAGGCCATCGACGGCACGAAGACGCTGCACAAGGACTTCGTGCTGCTGTCCGTGCTGCCGCTTTCCCACGTGTTCGAACAGACCATCGGACTCTACCTGCCATTGCTCAACGGCGCGACCATCGTGTACATTCAACGCCTCAAGGCAGCAGTGTTGCTCGAGGCGTTGCGGGAGGAGCACGTCACGAACATGATCGTGGTGCCGCGCGTGCTGCAGCTGCTGCACGCAAGCATCCTCGCAAAAGCACCGACCTTGCCTGCGATGGTCGAACGCGCCAAGCATTGGCCTTCACCGTTACGTAGACTCATGTTCGCACCGGTGCGACGGGCGTTACGGGTGGATTATTTCGTGTGCGGTGGCGCGCCGCTCGATCCCGCGCTCGAGACGTTCTTCGACACGATCGGCATCCCCGTCATCCAGGGCTATGGTTTGACGGAAAGCGCGCCCGTGCTCACGCTCAACCTTCCTGGCCACAAAAAGGTCGGCGCGGTGGGCAGGCCGCTGCATGGTGTCGAGATCCGCATCAATGACGGCGAGGTCCAGGCGCGTGGGCCGAGCATCACGCCTGGCTACTACAAGAATCCAAAAAAGACAAAAGAACTCTTCGATCATGGCTGGATGCGCACAGGGGACGTGGGCGAGTTCGACCCCGAAGGATTCCTCGTGCTCAAAGGACGAAAGAAGGACATGATCGTGACGCCGGCCGGCATCAACGTCTATCCTGAGGACATCGAGCGCGTGCTCGGCAAGATCCCTGGCGTGCGCGCCAGTTGCGTGATCGGCCTCGAGAGCAAGAAGGGCGAGGAGATCCATGCCGTGCTCATCCTTGACAAGGGCGCCAAGGCAAAGGATATCATCGACAAGGCGAACGCGGGCTTCGACCAGAAGATCGCGGGGTTCAGCGTGTGGTCCCAGCCCGACTTCCCGCGCACCACCACGCTCAAGGTGCGCAAGTTCGTCGTCAAGGAATGGGTGCGCGACGAAGGCGGCAGGACTGCCGCGGCTGCGCCGCAGGACCGTTTCGACGCCATCCTCGCACGCCTCACGAGTAAGACTGTACGTCATGGCGTCACGCTCGAACAGCTGGGCCTCTCCTCGCTTGACCGGGTCGAGCTCGCGTCGTTGCTCGAACAGGAGTTCGGGATCGAGCTGGACGAGGACCGCATCACGCCGACGACCAAGGTCGGCGAGGTCGAAGCCATGGTCACGACAGTGCAGGCCGCGAACGGGCGGTCGTTGTACGGCACGTGGCAGCTGTCGTGGCCTGCGCGTACTCTCCGGTTCGTCGTGCAGCACGCATTCATCTTCCCATTCGTGCGCCTCTTCGCGCGCCCGCGCATCATCGGCAGCGAGAACCTCGATGGCGTGCGAGGACCGCTGTTGTTCGTCTGCAACCACCAGAGCCATTTCGACGTGCCCTTCATCTTCGACCACCTGCCGCACCGCTATTCGCATCGGATCGCGGTCGCGGCATGGCAGGAATACTTCTTCGACGAGAACCTCCGCTTCCGTTATCCGGGCATGGGCGTGCTCTTCCACCTGACCACCGCGCTCATCAACCTCTACCCGTTGCCGCACCTCAAGGGGTTCCGGCGCGCGCTGCGCTTCACCGGCCACCTGGTCGACCATGACTGGAACATCTTGATCTTCCCGGAAGGCCGCAGGCGCACCTCAGGCCCCATCCTTCCGTTCATGCCAGGCATCGGGCTCTTCGCGACAGAACTGCGCATCCCTGTCGTGCCGCTCAAGCTGCTCGGCATCGAGGACGTGCTGCCCAACCAGGCGCGGGTGCCGCGCTTCGGGGACGCCACCTTGATCGTGGGCAGGCCGCTGAGCGTCAAAGGATTGTCGACACTCGAGGCCACGCAACGCATCGAAGAGGCCGTGCGCCGTCTCTGAACAGGTGGCTTCTTAAACAAGAAATGCCTGGATGCCGCTGGATGGGCAAAAAAGAGGTCGGCAAGCTCCCTATCTTCGGTTGGGTGATGTATGACCTTGCTGACACCATCTTTTCCGCGCTCTTCGTCACGCTCTTCTTCCCGCTGCTCGTCACGCTCAAAGGAGGACCGCCATTCCATGTCGGGCTCCCGATGGGCGCGGCATTACTGCTCGCAGGCATCCTCGTGCCGTTCGTGGGCGCGGTCGCGGACATCACGCAGCGCAAGAAGCTCATCCTGCTCGTCTTCACCATCCTCACGTGCGTCTTCACGTTCGTGACAGGGTTCTTCAGTCTCGTCCCGATGCTCATCGCCGCCGTGCTCGCAACGCTGTTCTACCACGCGTCGCTGGACGTGTACGACGCGCTGCTCGTGAACGTCTCATCACGCAAGAACGTCGGATGGATCTCGGGCCTTGGCACCGCGGCGGGCTATGGCGGCACGCTGGTCGGCATCGCCATCGCATACCTCGTCGGCTCGTTCTACGGGTACGAGACGGTGGAAGGCATCAGGATCGTGTTCATCCTCACCGCGCTCTTCTACCTGCTCTTCGCGTCGTTCACGTTCGCGCTCGTGCCTGAGAAGAGCGCGACCCGCATACGATTACCGCACCTCAAAGACGCGTTGCGTCGCGTGGTCGGGACGTTGACGCGCATCCACAAGATCAAGTCGGTCGCGTGGTTCCTGCTCTCTTCCTTCCTGTACATGGACGCCGCGAACACCGCCATCATCTTCCTTTTCCTGTACGCACAAGACCAGTTGGGCCTGAGCGTCTTCCAGTTCCTGCCCATCTACGTCGTCATGGCGGTCGCGGCAGGCATCGGCTCGCTCATCGCGGGCAAGGTGACCGACCGTGTCGGTCACAAGAAGACGCTCTATGCCGTGCTTGTGCTCTGGACGCTGCTCATGACCATGCTGTACGTCAAGACGAACTACACCACGTTCGTCGTGACAGGCATCGTCGGCGGCGCGTTGCTCGGCGCGATCTGGACCATAACGAGGCCGCTGCTCATCAGCATCACGCCGGCGCACAAAGTGTCCGAACTGCTGGGCTATCAAGGCCTCACCGAGAAGTTCTCGGGCATCCTAGGGCCTGTCCTGTACGGCTACATCGCGACAGCGTTCGGGTTCAGACCTGCCGTGATCGTCATCATCGTGCTATTCCTCGCGGGCGCGATAGTGCTGCGCAAGGTCAAAGCGGCCTAGTTTCAGTTGCGCAGTTGGTTATATCGCAATGTGTTCAGCATGCACTTGTAGCGATTGGCTGCTTCCGCGATCGTGCCTTTCTTCGGGAACATGAGGTCACGACTGATAGGTACGATGACATGGTCATGTGCGAAGTGCCTCCATATCGCGCTTGCTTCGCCTCCTTGAGCGCCCACGCCCGGCAGAAGGATCAGCATGTCAGGCCCTGCGTAGTGACGCACAGCCGCGATTTCCTCGTCCTTGATATGGTTCGGTTTCGGGCTGTCCTTACCGCTTGGCGCACCGATGACAAGAGCGTCGATGCCACACTCACGCGCATTTTGTGCCACATGAATGTACTGGAAGACGTTGGGCCACGGCTCTCCTGCAGGGATCCATGCTGCCGGTGACGTCTTGTAGACCACGTGGAAAACGTCCTCAGGACGGTACGTTTGTGCTTCTTCACGGCTGCGGAGCGGCACTGCTTTGAGCTTCTCTTGCTCAAACTCAGGGTTGCTCATGATGCACATGGCAATGGCGCCAATATCGTGCGCATGCGCCTGGTCTGCGCACTGTTTCAGGTTGCCTGCGTACTGCGCGAACGTGACCGCGTCCACGTCCCTGTGATGCGCTGCGTTGTAAACGCCAGCGTCATTGGAGTCAGCAATATCGGCGAGCTTGTTGTCTTCTATCACGGCAAGGCCACGGGTATGCGCACGTATCGAAATGGTGTTGAGAGCGTAGTTATCTGCCGGCCCATCTAAATATTTCTTGTTGAACTTGACTGCAGCACAATCAGGCGCACCTGCATCGATATAGTCAAGCGACCACGCGAGTTTATTCGTGCCTTGAGGGAGTCCTTTATCGCCTCGTCCCATCTCGAACTCGGCAGGATCAAGACCTAAACAAAGCACTGAATCATTGCGCTTGACCGCTTCGAACCATTTCTCTGCGAATGTTCTCATGATGACCTCCTACAAATGCAATACTACGTCCTTGCCCACGATCTCATGGACGGGCTTGCCGTACGTCAGTTGAACGGTTGTTGCGAGCTCATCGAACTTGTCGATCTCGACCAGGAACCTGCCGTACTTTTTCATGAACTCGCGTGCTTTGTCGACGCGTTTGCCTGCAGGATCGAAGTCCTTGACGAACGCCAATGCACCGTTCTCCTTGAGATAGTTCCTGCTGAATGCTGTCGGATTCTTGAAATATTCGACTGCGGCTTCAGGGTTCGCGCTGTGATTGCGCAGGAACTCTTCGTCGATCTTGACCAAGGCATCGATGTGCAGACCGTACGGTGCCAAGCGTTGTTCTGCGCCTTGTAGGCGTGTGGCTGCGGCGACGACGTCGTTGATGCGTCCGCCTTTGTTCCTGATCATGGCAGCCCAGCCTTTGAGCGTGCCGTCCTTGTCAGTTCTGAGGATGCTGGACCCTTCGGTGGTCATGTCGACGGCGTGGCCGACGTACACTCCAGAGAGAGTATCAACTACATCGACAGACATGTCAGGATGAACGAACTCCATACGGTCAGGCTTGCCCGGCTCCTGTTTGTAGCACGAGATGTGCGGCAGATTGAGCACGTGGGCTATCGGTCCGGAGAAGAGCCAGTCGCGACGTGCGCCACCGGAGACCGCCTTGCGTTCACCCTGGACGGCACGAGTAAGATGATACCGCATCTGGTCTGCCATGACGCCGATAACCTGACGGAAACCGGGAACCTGCTCATATTGCTGACATGCATGCATGATCATGAGCCGAGAGTCGTCGCCGAATTTCTCCCATGCGCCGCCGTCCTCCAACAACTTCTCCATATTGACGAAGTAGATTCCGAGGTCGCCGGCCGCGAGGATCGTGGGTCCAGGCAGGTCCTTGTACGCACTGCATGGTTTCAAATGTCCAGAAAGGTCTATCCGTCCGTCTTGCATCAAAAACACCTCGGTTGGCTAGTTATTATTGAAGAAAGAAAAGAACAATAAAAATGTTCACTTGAACGCGTCAGGGTTGAACTGCGGCGGCCTGTTCTGGTCGTTCACGGTCACGCTGATCGTCTTCTTGGCGGAATTGCCTGCCGTGTCGGACGCGGTGAGGGTGACTTCGTACGTGCCGCTGTCGCCGTAACTGGTCGCTTTGGTTGCGCTCGTCATCCAGCCGCTGTAGACCAGCGTGACCTTGTCGCCATCAGGATCACTGACCTTGGGGCTGAGGGTGACGGTCTGGCCTTCGTCGACGGTGACGTCGCTGAGGCCGCTGATGAGCGGTGCCTGGTTGAGCTTGGCGACCGTGATCTTGACGGATGCGCTGTCGGTGAGCGCGCCGTCGCTGACCGTGACATTGACGGTGTACGCGCCTGCGTCGCCTGCCTTGGTCTGCCAGACGCCACGGTCGTCAAGGGGCTTGCTGAAAATGAAGCTTGTCTTGTCGCCGTCAGGGTCGCTTGCTTGCGGCACGATGACGACCTTGTCGCCTTCGGTGGCGCTGATCGCCGTGAGCGTGCCGATGGCGGGCGCGCGGTTGGTGTTCGCCACCTTGACCGTGACGTTCTTGACGCTCGAGAGCTTGCCATCCGACGCCTTGACGGTGACGTCGTGGTCGCCTGCGTCGTTGAACGTGGTCTTCTTGATGGGTTCGGTCATCCAGCCGCCGTACGTGACCGCGACCTTGTCGCCGTCAGGGTCGTTGAATTCCTGGTTGAGCACGACGTTCTCGCCTTCTTTGGCGTTGATCGCGTTGGGACCTGTGATGAGCGGCGCCCTGTTCGCGGCCTTGACAGTGATGAGGACTTTCTGCGTGACGGTGTTCTTGCCGTCGCTCGCCGTGATCGTGATGGGATACTCGCCCGCATCGCCGGCCTTGGTCTGCCACTTGCCTGACTTGTCGAGCGGCTTCTCGAACGTGAACGTGATCTTGTCGCCATCAGGGTCCGAGGCGTTGAGGTTGGGGAATACGACAAGGTCGCCTTCGGTGACGGTTTTCTTGATGAGCGGGCTTTGGGCCGCGGGCGCGCTCTTGTTCGTCGTCTTGCCCTCGGCGTCGCCCAGTGCGCCGGCCGCGTTCTGGATGCCCTCGTCGATGCCGATGTCGTCGATGTCCGGCAGCGATTCCTGGTCCGCGCAATCTGCGGACTTCGCGGCGCCCGAGCGTGGCGGCACCGAACATGCCGAGAGCGCTACGAGTAGCAGTACTGCGAGAACGACGATGACATTCTTGGAAACCATCTGGAACACACCTCAACCCATTTTGTTGTCATTTGAAAATGGTGCAATTGTATATAAATTCTTCGGTAGTTAATTTGTAGCGTCCGTCGACAAAAGGAATCACCGCGCGATGACGAACATGGAGATGGACGAACTCATGCACGACAGAACGATGTCTCACTGGATGCCGTGCGTTTTGAGCTTGCGGTGCAGCGTCTCGTACCGCAGGCCTATCTTGCGCGCCACGGCGACAGGGGAAGGGCCGAATTCCTTGAGCGCGGCCTCGAAGTAGCGGCGTTCCCACGCGCGTTCCGCCTGCTCGAGCGTGGGGAGTTCGAGCGGGAGTTCCTTGGCGATGACTTTGCCCATGATGGGCACCTGGTCATAGAATGCCCTGTACTTCTCAGGCGCGAGCGACCCTTTGTAATGCTCGGCGGACTCTTGGATGATGGTGCTGACCTCGTCGGAGACGTAGAAGTCGCGGCGGTGCAGTTCCTTGCGGGCGCGTTCCACCACCGGACTTTGGCGCACGAGACGGTGCACGCTCCTGCGATCCACGCCCGAGAGGCGCGCGACCTCTGCGATGTTGCCGAAGTGCAATTGCAAGAGGCGGATGAGGTAATTCTTCTTGAACGCGAGCTTGGCCTTCTTGAACGGGACGTTCACGTCGACCGGGATGTCGAGGAGCGCGCTGCGGCGCAGGCGATCCGACACGTCGGTGGTGAGCTCCTCGATGCGCACGCCCAGGTAGCGCCGCATGGCCTCGTCAAGCATGGGCTTGATCTTCTTTTCCACCACTGTGTCGAGCGTCGTCATGGTGTCGAATGCGCGAGCGCTGATGCCCACGTCCTGCTCAATGCCAACCATGGCAGCATGATGACCAAAAGTATCGCGATGCCTGCCACGTAATTGATGGGGGATATCGTGATGATGAGGTATCCTGCGAGCATGATGCCGACCGCGCCCATGATGAACACCGGCACGAAGCGGCGCGCGTCACGAACGGCGTGCGACAGCGCCGTGCGTAGCGGGCGCGCGTGCGTGAGGTACGCGTAGGAGACGATCATGAAATAGTGCAGGACGACGACAAGGACGAGGGTGGCGCTCTCGAAGGCGCCGGGACCGATGAGCGGGACGGGCGCGAGCAGGCTTTGTTGCGAGAGCCACGCGATGGCGAAGAGGATGGCGACGAAGACCGCCACCCATGCCAGGTTGACGATGAAGGACCGCATGATGAAACGCATGAAGGGCACGGTGCGCTCCTCCAGCGTGTGCGCGACCCACCAGTTGACGCCTTGCGAGAGCGACCACAGTATATAGAGGACGAGTAAAATGAGGCCGATGCCGCGCACCACGCCCGCGTAATGCAGATCGATATCTGGATTTGCTGTCAACGTGGTCGCGTCCTGCGTGCTGACGAACTGCGCGGTCTGCTCGGCAAGGATCGTGTTGAGCGCGTCGAGATGGTCCGCCGTCTCCGCGAACAACAAGCCATACACGAAGCCGAATGACACGAGGAAGAGCACGTCGACCAGGATTGCGAGCGCGACGAGCGCCGGACGCTTGCGCATGCCTGCGAATGCTTTCTGCAACGGTGTGAAAAGCGTCTTCATGGTCTATGCCGTCGCGATGCCCACGCTCTGCGCGTACGGGTAATACTGTTCGTCGTAGAGCCGCGCGACCTGGTCGCTTTGCGTCGCATGGTCGAACGGCCTCCATTCGTGGCCGAGCAGGAATATCGTGGGGTGCTCGCCCTGCGGGACGCTGGTGGAAATGATGACCTTGTGCAGGTCATCGGGCGGGTCCTGTGCCTGGATGGTCTGGCGCGCAAGACCGCATGCCGCATCGTCCTGCCTGCATTTGACGACGGCAGGAGGCACTGCCTTGAAGCGGATGGTGGGCGAACGCTTGACCACCGTTCCTGACGCGTCCTTGAAGTCGAACGACAGGGTATGGATGACGTCCGGTTCCTGGACGAGCGAGAAGGGCACGCCTGCGCGTTCGTAGACGATGATGTTGGCATCACGCGGGCTCAGCACCGCAGGCACGGGCGGCCTGCTGTCGAGCCGCACCGCGACCGACGCGATGCCGCTGAGCGCGCTGGCAGGATAGACCAGGTTGATGTCGTAGGCAGAGGGCCACCATTCTTGCACGGTGTCGAACGTGGTCAGCGTCGAAGAACGCGTGTCAGGGTCGAACTCGGGCGTCACGCCGCTCTGGTACACTCTCGCGGACTGGTAATACCAGAATGATGGATTGATGGTGGGCGTGCTTGACGTGGTGGTGGATGGCGTGGTGGTCGAAGGGGACGTGGACGGGGACGAACCTGTCGACGGCGTCGTGGATGAAGGCGGGCTGGACGACGCGCCGCCCGTGGCGCCGACCGCGTTGAGGTGGAAGAGGTACGCATCAACATACCCTTTGAAGGAGGTCTTGCTCGACTCGCTCGTCACATCGAAGTTGGGGAATTCCTGGCCTGCGATGACGAGCTTGTGCGACACGCCCGTGGAAAGGTCGTCGGTCGGTTCATCGTCGTAGGAGAACGTGAGGATGCCGCGCAGGTACGCGTCGATGGCGGCGCACGACTGGCACACGTCACGATGCTCGAGCCGCACGGGCGAAACGATGGTGTAGTGGAATTCCGGCCCCTTGCCGATCGGGGAGCGGTCGCGCGACATGCCCAGCACGACCGTGTGCAAGCCGCCCGGCCCCACCGGGATCCGGCCCAAGGATTCGACGAGGTCGATGGTGAAGATGATCTTGGTCGGGTCGTTGGTGCCGACCTGCACTGTCAGGGGCGCGCCGTCAAGGGTCGCGGTCGCGGAGTACGTCCCTGAGGGGAGGTCCGCACGGCGGTACTCGTAGACCAGCGCGTACTTGTTGGGGATCAGCTCGAACGTTTCCGATGCGATGGTCGATGTCACGTCGGTGACTTGCAGCGCGCTCGTCTCGCGCGCCTTCGACGAGTACGTCACCTTCGCGGGCGCGAACGTCTGACCGCCGGTCGTGACGCTGCCGCTTCCTGGCGTGTTGCTGCAGTAGCGTCCCGCAGAGGGGTTTGCCTCGTCCCTATAGACACAGTAGAGGCCGCCTGGCTGCACTGGCGCGCCTTCGCCACAGTTGAGGATCGGCGCTTGCGGGTCGGTCTTGAGCGTCTCACGTGCCTGTGCGAGTTCGGCAGGCCCGCCGCAGAAGCACTGCGTGCCGGTCAATTGGAGCGCGCTGTTGGGCGGGCATTCGCGTATCGCGCCGCCGCCACCCACGTACTTGTCGCTGCACAGCACGTTGAATTCGACGGTCTGCTCCTGCACCTCGCCCGAGGACGGGTCGACGGTGGGCTGGGCAGGGTTGTACTCGTACGCCGTGCCGCCCGCGACTTGCGTGCTGTCGAACATCTTGAACGTGACCTTCCATTTCGCGGGCGTCGTGCCGAGCTTCTGGCAGATGTCATCGATGGCTCCCGTGATCGGCGTGGCAGGCAGGTAGTACTCGGCCGGACGCTTGAGGTCGAAGGAAGGCGGGACTTTGAACGTGATCTCGGGGTTCTTGGTCGTGACCGTGTCGCCTTGCACGAGCTGGCCGCTGCCTTCAGGTCTGGCTGCGCCCTTGCGGTACCAGCCCCACTGGCCGCTGCTTTCCTTGTCAGGCGCGCGCTCGATGTAGCTGGACTCGGTCGAGCCGGCCTTCTCGCCGTCGTTGACGGTGTCGAACAATTCCCACTTGTAGCTGCCGGCAGCTGTCTTTGTCACGACAAGGATGACGCCGATCTGGAGCGGCGAGGTGGGGCGCGGCGTGGTGAAGCGTGCGCTCTCGGAATCCACGAACCGCACCGGGCTCGCGGCGGTGGACGTGAAGCCGAAATCGGACTTCTTGATCCGCCTGCTGCCGCCCGTATTGAGCCTGATCGTGAGCGTGTCGTCGCCGTTCTTCTCGACGCGCAATTGCGAACTGCGGCCCACTTCGTCGGGCTTGCGCAGTTCGATGATGGGCTGGCCGAGCTGGTTCTTGACTTCGTAATTGATGAACTTGGTGTACGGGCACGCGCCGATGCAGGCAGCCTGGTCCTTGAGACTCTGCGGGTATTGCAGCAGCACCGGGACCTTGAACGTCATCTCGTCGTTGATGATGAAGGCGTCCTGCGCCTGCGGGTAGGATGCGATGATCGGCGGGATGAAGCGCGCGCCGGTGTAGTCGCCGATGCCGATGTCGCAACGGAACGCGAGCCCGATCGGGTCGAAGCGGCAGAAGTTGGGCGGGCGCGAGCCGATGAGGTGGATCGGTATCTCCTTCTTGTCGCGCGTGACCTGGCCGCTGCCTGGGTCGAGCGCTTCCCAGCTCAGGATGGCGGTGTCGTAACGCACCGCGCTCGCCGGGTCGCCGCCTTGGATGGTGTAGAACACTTCGGTGTTGAGGATGTCGTTCTTCTTGAGCGAGCCGCTGCCGAGTTCTGGCGCGCCGACGAGGATGCGCTGTTCGGTGCGGCCGGTGCAGTCGCACTTGCCGTTCTCGAAGCCGTCGCGCGGCTCGCAGCGCAGGTTGTTGCTGCACTTGAGTTCGAGCTGGTAGCGCAAGTCCTGGCCTGCGACGAGGCCGACGCCGAAGTGGTAGGTGAACGTGGGCAGGCCGCTTGGGCGCGTGATCGGGTTGTAGCTGATGAAGCGCCGCTCGGCAGGGTAGAGGAATGCCTGGCTCTTGAGCGGGATGTCCTGCACCGTCTGCTTGAACACGCCCGCGACGTCAAGGTCCCAGGTGCCGGTGAACGCGAACGCGCAGATGCTGTGCACGAGCTTGCGCTCGACGAACATGCTGCGCCAGAGCGCCGTGTCGCCGTAGCGCGAGTTGATGCTTTGTTGCATGTCGCCGCCTGCCTTGCTGAGCGCGCCGAGCACGTCGCCGATGCCGCCGCGGCCGCCGAACGATGCGCCGGCGCCCGGCGTGCTGTATTTCTGTGTGAAGCAGGACATGACGTCGAAGAGCATGTCGCACACGTACTGGCTCAGCACCGCCTGGCACACGCCGGCCGACGCGTCGCCTGTCACGCGCACGGTCTGGAAGCAGTTGCGCACCGCGCCAAGCACGTTCTTCCAGAATGTGAGATAGCTCGTGACCGCTGGCAGGCACATGCATTGCGTGCTGCGCAGGATGCCGTCCCGGTCAGGACGCACGATGTAGATCTTGTCGCTCACGCCGATGCGTGATTTTATGTCCGCATAGACGCGGCGTGCGGGCGCGCCCGCGCACTCGGCGGGATTGACGGCGTGCCTGCAGAGCGCGACGGCGAATCCTGGCGGTATCTGTCCGGGCTTGAGGTCGCGCACTTGTTGCGCGAGTTCGGGGTTGGACGCGGAAGCGGCCTCGGTGAAGAACGGCGTGAGGTCGCCATCCTCGTCCGGCACGAACTCGAGGTCTGCGTTGAGGTGGAACTTCTTGGGGTCCGTCGTCTGCTTGCTCGCGCGCAGCCGCTCGGCGACCGTCTGTTCGCGCTCGATCTTGGCGAGTTTGGCAGGGTCGGTGGTCTGCTGCCGCACGACGGTCTTGCTGATGTAGCCGCGCGCGATGAGCCACTGGTCGTTGTCAGGCCCGACCGGCTCGATACGGACGTATATCTCGTTGAGGTCGGGCGAGGCGAGCGTGTTCTGGTAGTCGGGATGGTAGCGGATGGTGGTGCGCAGGTCCTCACCGACAGGCTGGCCGCTGTCGGGCTCGCAGAAGCCCGCAACCGCGTTGAAGAGGCTCTTGCACTGCTTGCCGCTCGCGCGCTCGAAGTCGCCGATCTGGTTGGCGTTCTGCGCCGCGAGGCACGAACTTTCCTTGAGCTCGTCGAACGTCTCGAAGACCCCGGGGATGCCGCACGCGCTGCCCCATTCCTTGTAGTATTCGTAGCCGCAGCATTCAGGGTTCGCGGGGTGCAGGCCGGCGCACGAGACCTTGTCAGGTCCGCTGAGCGCGACTTTTTCGTCGAGCGTGAACTCCTTGTCGTCCTTGTGCTTGTTGATGTAGTCCAGGTAGATCTCCTTGATGCCCTTGTCGCCGAAGCTCACGTCGAGATTGACCGTGTTGGTCGTCGGCAACGTGGACTTGTCCGCGTACTTGGCGTTGAAGATGGAGCGCACCGCGAGCTGCTCTTCGGGCGTCGCAGGCCGCAACGTGCCCCCAGGTCCTTTCTCATTGTAGCATTCTATCTTCGTGATGCCAGTGACCTTGTCGAACGTGATGGTCGACTGGCAGGGTGGCGCGCCGCCGCTTGAATAGCCGACGCTCAGCTTCTGTCCTCCTTCGCCCTTGAACGCGCAGCTGTTGCCACGATAGATGAGTCCTTGCACGTTGTTGATGGGCTTCTGCACTTGCGCAAGGCCTGGCAGCACGACTTGCTTGAGCGGGTTGTTCTTCTGGTTGTCACGGATGTAGGTCTGCAACGTGGGAGCGCTGGGGCAGGCGACACGGTCGCACACGACGCGCATCTTGGCTTCGAGCGCCTTGCGGCGCGCGATGGTCTCCTGGCATTTCTTGCATGCCAGGTACGCTTTCTGCGTGTCTGCCGCCGCATCGGGCGTGGGGCTTGAAGGAATGGTCGTCGTGGGGCCGGTCGTTCCTGTGGGCTTGAACGCGCTCTCGCACAGGCCGACTTCGGCGACGTCGTGGATCGCGTTGCCCTTGCCGATCACGGCCTCGAACGCCGCGGCCACAGGGCCTTTGGCTTCGATGCTGGCGAAGTCGCACGTGAGGCGTTCGCTGAAGAACATGCCGTAGAGCACGGCGTTCATGGCCATGCAGCCGTACGTGGTGTACGTGCCGATCGTGATCATGGGCTCGACCACGGTGTCGATCGCCTCGATCGTGCTGTCAAGGAAGCTCACGCTCGCCTCGAGGAATTTCTTGGGGATGTGCTTTTGTAACAGCAGTGCCTTGTCGATCTGGAGTTCGACGTCCACGCACGTGCGCTGGCTCACGTCGTTGAGGATGAAGTCCTCTGCCGTGCGCTGGATGCGCGTGTCGCCGAAGACCTTGGGGATCTTCTCCTGCGCGCGCACCTCGATCTCGAGCAGCATGCGCACGCAGCCGAAGCCCGGCACTTTGCACTCGCCCTTTCGATGGTCGCTGAGGCCCTCTTCGAGCTTGCTCAGCGAGACGTTGCGCGTGCCGCGGTTCGTCTGTTGCGGGACGAACGTGAGCTGCACGAACCCTTCTGTGGGCTTGCGCGGGTTGTTGAGGAAGGCGAGGTTGATCCAGTCGTGGTCGTACTTCTTGAGTTCGGTCGCGCTGAGCGTGAGCTTGCGGATCGTGACCGTGCCTGGCCGCGAGAGCTGCCTGCCGCCGCGATAGGACGCGTTGAGCGAGAAGCCCGCCTGCTGAACGCCTTGCAGGATCAGGCGCGGCGTGAGAACGTCAGGCAACGGCTTGCCGAGCTCGATGGAGAACGTCGAGCCGAAGCCGCACAACGAGTAGATGATCGGGAGCGGGCCGACCGACACTTTGCGTCCGGCCGCGTCCGATGCCTCGAGTGTGACCTGGTTGATCCATCCTTCCGCGGTCTCGCCGCTGACCGAAATCGGGCTTTTCGTTGTCTTGAGGGTGGGGTCGCGCGACAACGAGATCTCCTTGCTGAACGAGCCGTTGCGGTCGGTGAGCACCACGATGGGCTTGTCCTTATTGACCGTGATGAGCACGGTGCCTTGCTTGTTGAGCCTGCCCTTGACTTCGACGCTCGACGTGTACGTGGGGCTGAGCTGGTTGAGGTTGTGCTCGAGGATCTGCGGGGGCTTGGTGTCGACGGTCGTGATGTTGACGATGCGCACGACGTTGCCCGCACGGTCGGTGGCCTCGATCACGACGCGGTTCTGGCCTTCCTGGAGGCGTATGGGGATGTTGAACGGTCCGGTCGCGGTGATGCTTTGGCGCTCGGGGCCGCACACGAGCGGGGTTTCTGTCGGTGTCTGGTTGACGAGCAGGCCGCCGGATGCCGTGGTGACGTCGGTCTCGGCGCCGGGGCCTTCTTGGCATGTCGCGCCGATGGCGGTGACTTTGTACTTGTACTGCACGCCGGAGCTGACGGAGTCCGAAAAGCGGGGCGCGCTCACGACGCCGACGCGCACCGCGTTGCGGTAGACCGCGTAGTGCGTGACGTCGCGTATGAGCGTCCATTCGAGCTCGACGGTGTTTTGTGTGATGCGTGACGCGCGCAGGCCGCTGACGCGCGGCGGCGCCGCACCTTGTTGCACGATGCCGAACGTGATCGTGACTGGCTCGTTGACGGTGCCGCTGAGCGTGAGGATGGGGTCTGCCGTATAATCAGGGATTGGTTGCGCGAGCGTGAAGATCGGGGGCACGCTGTCGGCGACCACGCTGAACTGTTGTTGTTGCGTCGTGCCGCTCGCGTCGCGGGCAGTGACGATGACGGCCGTGGTCGGCGTGGGCATGTCGACGTCGCTGAAGAGGAAGGAGCCGTCCGCGCCCACGATGAGCGCACGTGCGGGGTTGTCGTTGACGATGACGCGCACCTGCGCGCCGACAACTGTTGTGCCCCTGATGTCGACGCGTCCTGTCTTTGTGGCGGCAGGGATGCTGACGTTGAGCGGCAGCGCGCCCACGCCCGAATAGAAGCCGACGCTTGTCGAGTTCGCGCAGTTGCGGAAGCGGTCGCAGCTGCCCACGATGACTTGGTAAAGCTGGTTGCGTTGCGTCTGCAGGCGGACCTCGTGCGTGGTGCTCGGGCCTTGGCCTTGCGCGGCAGTGGTGGTCGCGCCGATGCCGTACCACGCGAGCGTGCTTGCGGGCTCGTTGGTGGTCCAGCGCACGATGGCGCTCACGTCATCAGGCTTGGTGATCGTCACGTTGGTGATGAGGGGCGGTGCTGTGTCCGCGCCTGCGCCGGTGATGACGCGATAATACTGGCCGTTGTTGTTGTCGATCTTACTCTGGCCTTGCGCGACCGCGAGGATCTGGAAGAAGTACTCCGTGCCTGGCGCGAGCGCGTCCACGCGCAGCCGGTGCGTGGTGACGAGCGTGTTGGTCTGGCGTTGCTGTTGTGGCGGCGTGGTGGTGCCGTAGCCGATGTTGCTGATCGCCGCCACGTCTGTCGTCCATTCGACGACGAAGTAGTCGTTGCCGACCTCGGCGACAGGATTGGGATCATGGCTGATGGTGAGTGCGCTCACGCCGGTCGCACACAGCACTAATAACACAACGAGTAGCAGGCGTCTCATGGCGCCTCTGGTGCGAGTTGTGTCTGGTATTGTTCGCCGTAGAGCGCGGCGCCGACTGCGTTGCGGTAGTCGTCGGTGTTCGCTATCGGCCGTCCTTCGAGCACGTGGAAGACGAGCGAGCCGCCCGTGCTGTCGAGCGTGATGCCCTCCTGCGAGAACCCGCCGGTGAGCTGGCCGAATTGCGAGAGGAGCAGCGTGACGTCATAGGATGCGCTGCCGTCCGCGAGCTGGATGGTATCATTGACCGGGTAGAGGAGGAACTGGTCGAAGCTGCTGTTCTGGATGCTGATGCGGATGCTGACGTTGTCGCTGCTGCCAAGCGGCAAGGGCGCGCCCAGCGTCTTGCCCACGGTGTCGTAGGGGTGCTTCACGACGGAGATCTTGACGTTGCGCAGCGCGCGCATGTCGAGCGTGAGCGCGTCGCCTTCAAGCTGGCCCACGCTGTCGATGAAACCGCTGCGGCTGGCGACGATGGTGGGCAGCGCGCATGCTTGCGGCAGCAGGGTGCGGAGGCGATAGATCCCTTGGTCAGCGATGGACGCGCCGAGTGCGCAGTCGCGCGTGACGCAGCGCAGCGTGAAGTTGACGCCGTCCAGGTCGCTTGCGATGCGGTCGTCGGCAAGCACGCCTTGCGCGCGGAGGTCGACAAGTCTGTCGCCGAGGTCTTCGCAGAATTCCGTGCCGAACGAGAAGCCGCGGAAGCTGCTCGTGCCGTACGTGACGCGATTCGGCGCGTTGGTCTTGATCTGGACAGGCATGGCCATGTGGAACACGACGCCAGTGTCGTCGAACGCGCTGTCGTCGCGCACCGTCATGAGGACAGGATAGATCATGTCATAGGTGAAGTGGTAGCTGTTGACGCAGATGAGGTCGAGGTAGCCCCCGCCGCCTTTGGCGACCTTGCTCTCGAGGATGCCGTTGTCGTTGGGATTCGCGGTGAGCGCCATGCCCCAGCGCGGCTCGTACGTGAGCGCGGCACGCAGGTCTGGCGCCGGACGCCTCACGTCCCAGTACAGGCGCAAGTATTCGTACGCGTCGTCAGGCACGTTGGGTGGCGTGCGGCCTGCGTTGATGTCTTCCATGGTGTACGTGCGCAGGCGTTCGTAGACCGCGGCAGGCTGCTCGAAGGGCACGTGGTCGGTGTTCTTGAAGCGGATCGTGGCGAGGTTGATCTTGAGCACGTCCTGCAAGTGCGTCTTGATTTCGGGAAGGCGCCAGCGCTGCTGGCTGCAGTCGATGCTCATGCCATCCAGCGGCACTTCCTTGTCGATCGCCATGAGGTCGATGGTGGCGTTCTCGATGAAGGTTCCTTCGTTCTCCGCCATCAGCGTGGCGTTCGCGAGCGACCACATCTCGAGCAGTTTGACTGGCAGGAACGCGATGAAGTCCTCATACTTGACTTCCTTGCCTGCGGATTGCCACGAGAGCGGGTAGTTGACGCGCACGATGACGCTGTCCTTGCCCAGCGTGACGTTCACGCGCAGGTTGCCTTCTGGCTGGACGTTGAATTGCGGGCCGAGCGCGGAGAAGTCACCGATGCAATCACCCATGCGCTGCGTGATCTCGTTCTCGAGCTGGCGCTGCATGAAGTCGACGGGCGGCACGCGCACCTCGCCGTCGTAGAACCACAGCGGGACCTTGAGCTGTCCGCCATCATCCAACGCTACATAACTGGTAGGGTTCTTGTCGATGGCAGGCGGGATCTCGAGATAGCCGCCTTGTGCTGCCATGCGACGCACGGCAGGCTCGCCGACGACACGCACACAGCCAGTCATGAGGTCGTACACAGGCCGCACTTCAGGAGGGACGAGCGGCAAGAGCGGCCGCTCCCCAACGTTATAGTAGACGTAGAGGGCCAAGCTCGTCACTACCACGAGCAAAAGCCCTATCATGATCAGGACTGTCAACTGGGCCCTGCGCCCTACCCCTCTTTTCCCCATTGAGAAAACCAAGCCCGTGAATGTATTTAAATGTTATGGGCGCGGGACTTAAAAGTCATACGACGGAAGAGTGGCCTGCATCCTTAGCGAGCGGTTTCGAGCGCGCCGACCATGTAGAACCTGAACCACGCAAGCACGGGCGAGAGGATCAGGATGAGCAGCAAGAAGCCGCCAAGCGAAGCATCGAGGCCGCTGAGCAGCCGGTAGACCTGCGTGACGAGGAGCAGCACGAGGCCTGCGAGCGCGTAGCGCTTCCAGAGTCGTGGCACGGTGCCAAGCAGCAGGTAAGTCATGCGTCCGACGCCTTTCCACACCGATTTTTCCTTGAAGTACGCATACGTGGGGAAGATGGAGAACGGCAAGAGGAGGGCGTACGCGAGCCATGACAGGACGAACCCTCCGCCTATGCTGAACGCGCCCGGGTACCTGTTGAAGAGCGTGAAGAGCGCGCCGAACACGAGCACGACGAGCGTGAAGGCCACGATGATGATGGGCATGCACACGAGCAGGTAGAGCGCGTAGCGGAGCATGAACCTGGCACTGATGCGCTGCCGCAACACCACGCTCCACAGCGCTGCCTGGAAGATGACGTACGCGACGTACGCCGCGACGATCATGACGAGCAGCGCGCCCAGGATCGAGTACAGTTGTGCGTAGATCTGCGGCACGAGCGCCTCGCTTGGCACCGCGTCCTGCAACGCAAGGAGGTCCTGCGAGACCGAGCCGAAAAAGATGTACGACAGCGCGATGATGACCGCCACGCTCAGGTAGAACAGCGCGTCGATGAACCACGTGATGAAGAAGCGCGAGTCAAGGGCCTTGAAGCTGCGCAAGAACTCGTCGAAGGCCGTCATGTCAGAACCCTGTGCCAGGCGCCCTCGCAGGACCTGCCGCGGCGCCGCCTTGCACGGTCGTGGGTGTGCCGGGCCCGTAGCGCGCGGTCGCGCCGCCCGTGTACTCGACGAACGCGTTGCACACCTGTCTTGTGGGATCGCCGTTGACTTCGACCGTGTCGCGGAACACGAGGCAGACGCGCGTGTATAATTTCGTGCTGTACGCCACGATGGCCTGGTCGCCGATGAACTTGACGTATTGGCCGCCCGTGAACGGCTGGAAGTCGGGGAACCAGTCGAAACTGCCGCCCTCATAGAAGAAGCGCAGCTGGTACGCGTTGGGCTCGCGCCTGTTCGGGTTGCGGATGGCGTACGTGACCTTGTACAAGTGCAGCGCGACGCCGTCAGGCGTGACCGTCGCGGGCGAGCGCTCGCCTTCGACGTGCGCGATGAAGCGGATCTCGAGCGTGCTGTTGTCGAACTTCTGGCTCACGAGCACGCCATCGCCACCCGCGTTCTTGGGGCTGATGCCGCAGATGGCCTGGATGCGGCATTCCGGACCGCCGAGAACGACGGTCTTGCAGAACGCGTCGTCGACCGTCTTCTTCCAGTCATCGAGCGCGCCGCCAAGCAGCAAGCCGCCAAGGCCTGCAAGGCCAGGATATTCTTGCTTGAGGAACTCGTTGACCTTGTTGAGCGGCGAAAGGATACCTTTTGGCCGATCAGGGTCCTGCGCCGGGCCTTTGGCCAATGCTTCCGCGAGCGCGGCAGTGTCGCCATCCGACAACGTGGCATCCGCGGCCGTCGTGACTTTGCCATCCGCGCCCACCTGCATCTTGAGGCCTTCCTTGAACGTCAGCGTGCCATCAGGAGCGAGTTCGTACTGCCCGAGAAGGACGTCGTCCGCCTTGAGGTCATGCGCATCCAGATACTTCTTGTCAGGCGGCCCGTCGAGCTTGGCAAAAAGCACAGGATTGCCATCCTTGTCCTTCGTGTAGACGCCGTACTGTGGCACGGGCTGCGATGCGGCCTGCGCCGCAAGCTCGGCGAGCTGTGCGAGCGTGAACGGCGACGGCTCCACTTTTGGACCGGATGGACCGGCCGCGCCGGCTGGAGGGGCGACGATCGGACCCGATCCTCCGACCGGAGAGGTGGGCGTGCGGGGCGTGCCTGCGGCGAAGTTCGGCGTGTTGATCACCGACACGAAATTCGACGGTTCCCCTCCACCGAACGACACGAATCCTTGTTGCACAGCCATAGAAGTCGCGGCCGTGGCCACTTGTGGTTCTGTCGTGAACAGGAGGTCCGCGCTGGATCGATCACCACTATTGTACCCCACGACATAGTACTGATACCCCGGGGTGGCCGTGGTCGCAGTCTGGCCTTGCCGTACATTGCTCGCAACGAGTTCTGGCTGCTGGCCTGCCGCCTTGATCACGTAGATGTCATAGAAGGAGTCGGCATACTGCTTCGCCAACATGGCTTCGATGTCCGAGGGCTTGGGAACGGGAATGATGGGCGGATCCTCTGCGAGCGCGATCGGCAGCATCAAGAGCAAGCCGATGATTACGAGCGTGACGACATGACTTCTCATTGTGGCCTCACCCCTGCGCCGCCTGTTTCGGCGCCCGTGCCTGCCTTCTTAGGCGTGGGCTTGAGCGCTTTGAGGTCGTCGCACGCGCCGTGCCCGAACTGCCAGAAGCTTGGCTGGATGATGCCTTGCACGTCCTTAATGACTTTGGCAAGCGCATCGAGCGTCTTGGGGAACGCGCAGATCTTGTATTGCGTGGAAGAAATTTTCGATAGGTCCTTGCCACAGAACGACTTGCAGTACTGGCCCAGCAGGAACGCCATGGCCGCGAGCGGGTTGGTCACGAGTTCCTTGACCGTGTTGACCCAACCATCGAGCGTGTGGACGAAGGGCACGGCGTTGAAGACTTCGCCCCACACGAACGCGCACATCTGCGCCTCGCGCTTCTTCTCGCACTGCGAGATGGGCAGGCCGCGCTCGACGACATCTTTTCCTATGCACAGCGCGTAGTTGCAGTTGACCTGCCGGTACTTATCGATGTTGTTGATGATGCCGGGCAGACACAACGACGCGACGCTCCACACCAGGCTCTCCTTCTTGTTGATGCCCGGATTGAGGCCTGTGGACTTGGTGAGGAATCCGTTGACGTCGAGCAACCCGCCGCCAAGGACGGAGAACGTCTTCTCGAAGAGACCGTTGGCCGAATCCAATGGTCCTGAGTCGCAGTTGACGAACGAGCAGAAGGGCTTTGCGAACTTGTCGATACTCTTGGTGAACGCCTCTTGCAACTTGCCTTCCTTGAAGCCGCAGATCTTCTGACGGGATTCCTCGAGCTTGGCGGACGCGTCGATAAGCCTGTTCATCTTCGCTATCGCTGCAACACATTCCTTGTCAAGACCAGTCAGACCCGCCGGACTCGCCTGGATGACTGCCAGCGTCGCGACACACTGGAACATGGCGGCCTTCTGCGCAACGACTGCGTTCTGCTGCGTCGTCTGCACTGACGTGTCCAGCGCTTTGGCACGCGGGTCAAGGGACGCGAATTGCTGTCGCATGACTTGTAGCTTCCCGATAATTCCGGGGGGATCCGGAACTTTCAATCCCGCGAAAAATTTTTGGAGTCCTGCAGCGCGGATAATCTCGTTCTGCGCGTTGACCAAAAGATTGAGCGTCGGGCAGTATGGTGCACACGCGTTGAGTTCGAGCTCAGTGCCTGCTTTCTGCAACTCAAGCCCGCTCTTGACGTAGTCCACGCTCGCCATGACCGAGTCCATGGCCGCGAGCGCGTCGACGATGGCTGCCCTGATGGTGCAGATCTTTTCGAAGACCTCGAAGAGTTTCTTGAGGGAGCCGATGAGCGTGTCGAGCTTGAGCGCGTCTTTCTTGGCCTTGTCGAACTTGGCAAGGACGCTCTTGCTGAGGTCTGCTTGCGGTCGTGAGTAGAAGCCGATGTGCACGGATGCGTTCTCGACCTCGTGGTTGATGCTGATGAAGTCGCCCACGCGTGTCGTGATGCGCAGCGGGCAGGTGTAGTCGAGCGACGTCATGTTGAAGTCGCGCGCTTGCAGGAGCGTGTACAGGACGGGTTCGGTCGATCCCACATAGTTGTTGCTGAGGCCAAGGTCGGAGATGGCGCCGATGTCGCCTGTGCACGTGCGCGGGTCGAACGCGATGGTGGCGGTGCTCGCGTCAGGCGTGCTTGTCTTGAGCGCGATGTGGCAGTAGAGGCGCACGTTGATGAGTCTGGTGACAGAACGGTCCACGAGCGAGGGCGAGCACGTGACGGAATTCGTCCAGTAGTTGGGGCTGGTCTCGTTGCGGATGCCGTACACGAAGAGGCCGTGCTGGATGGTGGCGTTGTTGCCTGCGGAGTCGGTGAACGTGAATGTCGAGGTGGCGTTGATCGGGCCGCTGGTCGTGATGGGTGTCGAGAACACGCACACCGCGCCTGAACGGCTCGTGCAGGGCGTGGCGTTGGAGCCGCCGAGCGCGCTGAAGTCCGCACTCCCGTTGGTGTAGTAGGAACCGTTGATGCGGTATTCGACGATGTCGTCCTTGATCGGGTACTGGCCGAAGTCCGTGCCGCCGTGCAGCACGGTGACGTTGATGATCCGCAGGTCCGTGGGCGGCTGGAGGTCGCTGATGAAGATGACGGGCGTGAGCGATGATCGGTCGATGGCGTTGCCGACGTCGTCAGTGGTCAGAGGGTTGAGGCTGAGGCGCACGATGCCTGCGCGCGTGGGCCGCACGTTCCACCTGCACGTCCACGCGCTGCCCACCGCGCTGCAGTTGGATGCTTGGAGCGCACTACTCAGGCCCAGCTGCGATGCGTCGAGGTAGGCGCGGCGTTTCGAGAGTCCCGAACCGCTTTCCTGGATGGTGGCGACGACGGTGCCCTCCACGCCGATGATGGGCACGCCGCTTCCGTTGAGGATCCTGCTCGTGAGCGTCTGTTGCCGTGGCGCGCTCGTGTCGTCCTGCACGTTGCACGAGAGCGACTGCGTGACGACGTTGCCGGCGCTGTCGCGCGCAGTCACGGTCATCTGGCAGCCCGCGGCCGAGCGGATGTTGATGTTGCGCCAGATGGCGAGTTTCATGGCGCCTTGCGAGACGGTGGTGGGGGGCACGTTGTTGTCCGTGGCGCGCCCGGTGATAGAACTCAGGTCGCCGCGTATGGTGTCGGCGCGCGTGTCGTCGCCCACGATCGTGACGATGAGGTCGGCCACGATGCCGCCCGCCGGGATGAAGAAGTACACGTCGCCGTTGCTGTCGGTGACGTTGAGCCGCGACACGTCGGGAGCGGTGTTGTCGATGGTGACACTGACGCAGCGCGGCCCGAGGTTCCTGCCCAACGTGTCGTATGCCTTGGCGCAGATCTGTTGCCTGCCGCTGCCGGAGAACGTGACGTCGGTGAAGCTGCCTTGCTGCCTGCATTGCGTGGGCGAGGATGCGCCGGTCACTGTGGCGATCGGGGATCCTGTGGCGTCGCCTTCGAAGAGTTCGATGCGCTCGATGCCAGAGCAGGACGACGTGCTCAGGCCGTCCAGCGTGTCTTGCGCGACGAAGTCGACGGTCGCGCCGCTGCCGCGCACGTTGCTGCTTGTCGCAAGCGCCACCACATCCGCGCCCCTCGCGTCGACTTTCAGCACTTCGGTGACGCTCTTGGCCACCGTCGGCGAGAACCCGTCCTTGATGAGGGTGAAGAGGAACTGCACGACGCCGGCGCCGCCGAACGTCGACTGTTCGTACGTGCAGCGGTAGACCTCGCCGCTCTCCTGCGTGCAGGATTGCGCGATGGTCTGCCTGGTGCCTTCGGTGATCCTGAGTTGGTCGCGCGTGATGCCGTTGCTGTCGCCAGGGATGGACGCGAGCACTTCGACGTGGAGCGTGTCTGACTGTTTGACGAGCCCGCGGATGTGGTCGTCACCCTCGAACTTGTCCACCGAGAGCAACGTGGCCTGCGCGCTCACGAGCGGCAGCATGACGACGAGGGTGGCCATCCAGAGCGCGACGATCTCGCGGCATCTCATCGGTTCACCACCTCGGGCGTGAGGATCTTGGTGTACGCGGAGGAGCGGTCCTGCAGGTCGGCCACGATGTCCATGTCCTCGAGTTCGCGCTCCTGCTCGGGCGTCTTGTCGATGGCGGCGACGAGCGACTTGAAGATGACGGTGTTGCCTGACGCGAATGTCTGTGGCGTGAGTTCCCAGCGGTACTCGCTGCCGCCGCTCAAGAACGGTCCTGGCTGGCCTGCGCCTGGCGACGTGCAGTCCGCATCCGGCCTGCCGAAGAGCAGCGGCTCTTCAGGGATCGTGAAGCAATACTGGCCCGTGTCGTCTGCGCACTGCCGTTGCGGCGGGAAGACGAGCGGTTCGTGGTAGAGGACGAGCACGTTGATGCTGTAGTTGCCGGGCACGAGGCGCGCGGTCGCGCCATCGTTCTGTGTGGCGCCGCTGCAGTATTCCACCGCGCCGGCGAACGGCTGGTCGTCGGGCTCGCCTTCGCGGTTGAGCATGACGACGTACTGGTCGCCTTTTTGCGCGAACGTGGGCGCCGGGTCGAGGCGCCATTCATCGTCGGACTTGACGAACTGGACGCGCTTGAATTCCGCCGCGAACTCCTTGATCTGTTCGCTCGTGACCGTGACGCTCGCCGTTTCCTCGTTGTTCGTGTTGAGCGGCACGGCATGGCCGAAGCGCTCGGAAGCGATCGCGTTGATGACGCCGCCAGCGCAGCGCGGGAAGCGCGCGACGATCTTGCCGTTCTGGGTCTCGCCGATCGGGCAGCTCTCGTCGCCGCAGTCGAACGTGATCGCCGCGTCGATGGGCGCGCCGCTGATGCCGTCCACGACATTCACCGTGACCTCGGTGCCGCTGCGTTGCTCGGGCTCGCAGAGCAGGCTGCGCGCAGGGACGCTTTCGTTGAAGACCGCATCAGGATAGTTCGGGTTGTAGCCGGCGACGGGGAAAGGCTCGTTGCTGCGGATGTTGGCTTCGAGCGCGTACTGGAAGACGTAGCCTTCACCGCCGAACGCCTTCTTGTCCCTGATCTCGACAAGGACGGGCACGCTCACGTCATACGCGAAATTGTACTTCTGGAAGCCGAAGGGGAAGCCGAACGTGTTGACGAAGCTGTCGGCCGCGCAGATCTGGCCGCGGCAGTTGAGGTCGAAGTATTCACGCCACCAGTCCGGGGACGCGAAGCGTATCTCGAGGCCCGGGTGGTTTTTCTGCAGCTCGATGAGCATGTTGAGGTTGTAGAGCCGCGACCACAGGTCAGGATCGGGCGTGTCGGCAGGCGCCTCGAGGAACACGTGGTTCGACGTCCCCCAGACCTGCAACATAGGGACATAGGTGGTGATGAGGGAGCGCACTTGTCGCTGCACGTCGACCTTGATCCAGCGCTTGCCGCTGTCGAGGTCGAAGGTCGCGTAGGCGACCGGCGGCAGCCCTCCTTCCTGCAGTCCTGTGAAGCTATCGATGACTTGTTTGATGTGGCGTTCGAGGAAATTGTAGCGGGGGTCTGCTTCGAGGCGCGTGATCTCTGTCGCCACGTCGTACATCTCGGTGAGCGGCACTTCGATGTACGTGCCATACCTGTCGTAACGGAATTCCTGCCCGGTGCGCGTGATGATGAGCTTATAGTCGAGGATGAACGAGACGCCGGTGGCCGTGATCGTGCTCTGCACGGTGGGTTCGCCATCGAATGTGATGGCGAATCCTTGCTGCTGCAATGCCGTGAAGTTGGCGGTGCAGGTCTTGATGGACAAGGCGACGTAGTCGTCGAGCTGGGACTCGACGCTCAGGCCGCCGCCCGCAGTGCGGAAGAGCGGTGGTTTCTCGGAACTGAACTCGCATACGCCGGTGCAGTCGTTGGGGCTCTTGAGGTACCACCAGTAGGGCAGCGCGAGCTGCGCGTCAGGCGAGAAGGAGACAGCGTCGGATTCTGTGGGGTCGAGGGGGTTGATGCGTGCGCCCTCGGCGGCGATGTCGATGTGGCCGCCGCCTGCCGCGATGCGCACGAGGCCGTTCTTGCCGGCTTCTGTGAGGCAGTCGGTCATGTACTGCGCGACCGGGCGGATCTCGACAGGCGCTTCAAGGATGCTGGGCGGCAGGCCTGCTGCGCCACGGTCCCGTACGTACAGATAGGTGGACACACCTATGACAAGAAGGAGACCGATGATGATGAACACAGTCACTTGTGCCTTCTTCAAACCCAACACCGTCTTTTACACGAACTGCGCTCCACACGCATCGCACTATATGTAACTGCGTTCCAAAACAGGCGGCCAGATATATAAAGTTTTGGCTGGGCGCCGACGGACGTTCATCGCTTGCCGAAGAACCGCGCGCGGAGCGCGGTGATGCCGCCAGCATGGTTGATGACGACCGCTGCCAAGCATCCTATCAGCGTGATGATCAATGGCGCTTTGAAGTTGCGGGTCGCGCAGTCCGCCGGGCACCATTCGTTGAGCTGGCACACGTCGTCGCCGCACACCGGACCCTCGGCAGGCCCTTCTGCTGCGCTGCCGGATGCGAGCCCCACCTCGGAAGAGGCAGCGGGACGCTGGGTTTCGGCAGTGGCGGTGCACGCGCGGGATGTTTCAGGAGTAGAGCTAGGGACAATGCATGCTGCGACGTCCGTGCACGTGCGCGTCTGCCTGTCGCCTTCGCACGCGCTCCACTCCCCACAGGACCAGCTCGACACGCACGCCTGCGCCACGCACGCGGTGCCGTTGCACCCTTGGCCCGCGCCGCACGCGGTGACGCCGACATCAAGGCAGCTGTCGCCATCGAAACTGCCGCACGTGAGCAGCGACGTGAGGCTCGCGCAACCAAGCGTCCCTGCGGCGAGGCATTCGTCGGTGCACGATCCTGAGAGGCCGCCTCCGCCGCCCGCCGCCGAGGAGGATGAGCTCGTGCTGGTCGAACTCACGCTCAGCTTGACGGTGTTACTGGCGACGCTCAGGCTGCCGTCGCTCGCACTGAACTGCACGTATTCGATGCCGCTGAACGTGCCGCTGTTGGTGAACGTCACGTTATGGCGTGTGCTGTCGATCGTGACCGTGATGCTCGAGGTGCCATTCGACGTGTAGGTGAGCGTGCTGTTGTCGGCGTCGGTGAAATAGTTGTCGAGGTCGAACGCGCTGGTCCTGTTGCTGCCCTGCGACCAGGACTGGTTTGCGATGACGCTGGAAAGCGACGGACGGTCGTTGACAGGCGTGACGTTGACCGTGACCGTGTTGCTCTGGCCGGTGGCGTCAAGCGGGTCGTGTGCGGTGAAGATGACACTGAAGATGCCGCTCACGTTCGCCGCGCCCGAGACCGTGGCGTTGCCTGTGCTGTTGTCCGTGAACACGATGAGCGAACCGTTGTGCGACGCCGTGTACGTGAGCGGGTCGGCGTTCGAGTCGTTGAACGCAGCGGACAGGTTGATCGAGAGGTTGAGGTCCTCGGCGACGCTGACGTTGCTGAGGTTCATGATGAGCGCTGGCGCGGCGTTGCTCACATTCACGGTGAGCGTGAACGTGCCGCTCGTGTTGGTGTTGTTGGTATTGTCCGCGCACCGTGCCTGCCACAGGTAGCCGCCGTTCTCGAGCGTGACGTTGATCGACTGGTTGACGAGCGGCTGCGGCGACGCTGCGGTGCCGTTCACGCTGCCGTTCACGAGGATGCTGCAGTTGTGCAACGAACCGCTGTCGTCGGACACGTTGTAGACGAACGCCACGACGTTGCTCCCGATCACCGTGCTGCCGTTCTGCGGTCCGGCCTGCGTGACTGCAGGAGACGTGGTGTCCTGAGTGATGTTGAGCGCGTCCGTGGCATTGATGGTCTCGAAGGATTGTGCACTGCCGTTGCAGCGCACGTTGTACGTGAAGTTGCCGTGCTCGCTGAACGTGCGGTTCGCCTCGTAGAGCATGCGGCTCGTGTTGAAGAGCATCGTCTCGTAGGAACCGAACGCGCCGCTCGTGTTGAAACGTATCTCGCACCCGACGTCAGAGCCGTTGATGAGTGCGCCGGATGTCGCGTTGGTGTAGTTGGCGAGGAACGTGACGCTTTGGTGCTGGACGCGCACCGCAGCGTCCGTGCTGTCGTTGATCGCGAGGTTGCTGTTGGCGCCGGCAGTGTACGCGCTGAAGTGCGACACGTTGAACCCGAACACGCCGGCGGCATAGCCAGTGGTATTGCAGTCCCGGCACACGCTCCCCTCCACGAGCACGACGGGCGTGTGCTGGAACGTGAGGTTGTAGAGTTGCAGCGCGGCGCTCACGTTGTACTGGGGGCAGCGGCTGGTGTTGATGTCGATGCGGTTCGCGCTGATGTTGATGCAACTGTCCGCCTCGCTGAAGTCGACGCTTGTGGCGAAGCGCACGCTGCCCGCGTTGCGCGTCTCGATCCTGTTGTTGGACGTGTTGATGGTGAGGTTGCTGTTGCGGGCGACGACAACGCCCAGCACGTTGACACGGGTCCAGTTGACCACGCGCACGCCCGAGAGCTCGCGCATGATGTTCTCAAGAAGGCCGCCGGTGAGCGCGCGCCCGTTGAGGACTTCGTTCTGCCGCAGGAGCGCCGCGACGCCCGCGATGTGCGGCGTCGACATCGACGTGCCTGACTTCGTGCCATATGCGTTGTTGCGGATGCTGGACATGATGCTGTTGCCTGGCGCGAGGATGTCGAGGATGTCGCCGATCTGGAAGCCGGAGAGAGCGTCGCCCGACGTCGTGCCGCCCACGGACGTGGCGTTGGGGATGCAGGCAGGCCAGCCGATGCCGCGCGCGCTGCTGCCTTGCGCCGTGCCGTTGTTGCCCGCGGCGATGGAGACGACGATGCCAAGACCCCACGCTTCGTTGACCGCGTCCTCGAACGATGAATCATACGGGCAGTCGTTGATCGTGTTGTAATGCTTGTTGTCGCTGATGCTCAGCGAGATCGCGGAGATGTTGTACTGACCGCTCATGTTGACGCAATAGTCGACACCCGCGGTCATCGCGGAGAGATAGCACGTGCCTCCGCTGTTGCATGCCTTGATGGCGACGATGCGCGCGGCAGGCGCGACGCCCACGTACGTGCCGTTGCCTGCGGCGATGCCTGCGACGTGCGTGCCGTGGCTGCTGCTGTCGTCGTCGGACGCGTTGGTGGCGTCTCCGGCGTCAGGACAACCGCTTGGGAGGAAACAGCGCGTGTCGATGATGCGGCCCGCGAACGCGCTGTGGTTGTAGTCGATGCCGGTGTCGAGGATGCACACGCCCTGGCCTTCGCCACGCAGCGAGGTGCCGTTCACGGTGCGGTTCCACACGTCGTTGGCATCGATGAGCGGGACGCTGGTGCCAAGGTCCAGCGAGAACGTCTTGTCGAGCGTGATGCTCTTCACGCCCGGGGTCGTCGCGAGCGCGAGCAGGCCTTGCTCGTTGACCTTGGCGACGAACCCGCTGCTGGTCTCGTACTCGTGCAGGACGTCGACAGAGGGCGCATCGACTGCGTCCGCAACAAAAGCGCCTGTCAAGAGGCCGCCGCCCGCATCGAGCTGGTCTTCGAGGCGATCAAGCACTTTGTCGCGCACTTCCTCGTGCTTGTCGCTGCGCACCTCGAACGCGTCGCTCGGCTTCAGGCCCCGGACGCGCAATGGCGGGTCGTTGAGCGCGACGATGACGACCGCCTCGCCACCACTCTCCACCTGGGCGAGCGCTTCGTTGATGTTGACGGGCGTCAATGACGGTCGTGCGAGGACGGGCAGCGCGAGGACTAGCGCGAACACTGCCACGGCAAGCCATGCGTATCTCACAGTCACTAACCCTTTTTTCCTTGTGGAAATATTGTCAGAATCGTATATATACTTTCCGTTCACTGCACGTGCAGCGTGAGCGTGGCGGTGGTGGCATCCTTGCCATCCGATGCGACGATGCTCACCGCGTGGTCGCCGCTCGTGCGGGCGGTGAACGTGACGTGCGTGCCCGACACGCTGACGTCAACACCAGGAGCGTCGCCGGCGATGAAGCCGAGCGTGTCGCCGTCCGTGTCAATGAACAATTGCTGCAGGTCAAGGACGGTAGGCGTGTCGCGCGCGAGCGTGACCGACGACACCTGTCCTGTCCATTGCGGCGCGTGGTTCACGTCGCTTTTGGTGGCGTACTGGAGCGTGCCGATCGTGAGCTGCGCGTCGGTGAGTTCGATCTCGAGCGTGACGTCGTTGCCCGCGCTTTCAATGACGCACGTGTCGATGCACGTGCCGCTGAACGTGTCGCCCTTCACGAGGGCGCTGTCGTAGACGACCTTCTTGCCTTGCGGCGTGACGTAGAGCACGCGCGCACTGCCAGGGCCGCTGACCGATCCTGAGAGCCTCAACGAAACGGGCGCGCTTGCGAGCGTGAGCGTGAGAGGGCTGTTGTGCGTGAACGTGGTCTCGATGGGCAGTGCGGTGAGACCTGCGTCGAGCGTGGCAAGACCGATGAATTCGGGCTTGACGAAGACCACGATGCCGATGAGGAAGAGGAAGACGCCGATGAGCAGCACTTCCTGCGACGAAAAGCCGCCGGAGGACTGTTGCGGCGCTTGCGGAATCTGCTCGACGGAGGGCCGGTAGACTGGTTCGGGAGCGCTCGGAACCGATGCTGTCGCGACAACAGGCGTCGCTGCAGGCGTCACCTGTGAAGGCTGCGCGTCGCGCTGCTGTGCAGGCACGTCCTTTGCCGTGCCGGTCAATGATTCGTACAGCTCGGTGAGTTGTTCGTGCGCGAGTTCGCGATGGATACTCTCGATATCGGCGTGCTCCATTTCGCGATAGAGGTCGAGCAGTTGCTGGTACGCGCGCAATGCTGCCGCACGGTCGCCGTTGTCGACTGCCCGCTGCGCTGCCATGACGGTCTGCGCGAAGTACGGGATGATCTGCGACTGCTCTATGGACACCACCTTTTCATGGACCGACCAAACCGAATACAGTATAAAAACATTGCCGTGCGGCGGCAGGCGCGGATGTGTTGCCGTCATCACCACAAACCATATCAAGGGACGTCGGCGGTCGCGGGAACGAAGTGAAGACCGTGCGCCGGACAAAAAGCCGTGATGTGGCGATCAACGATATTTCTACGATAGTTGAACGCGTGGTGCAGGAACAGGTGAATGCCAGGGTCGACGAGGCAGTCCATGCGCTCCATGAAGTGATCGAACAATACTGTTCAGCGCCACAACCACGGACACACCGCAGACCACGCCGTCCCAAGAAAGAACAAGAACCTCCTCAGGCCGCACCCTACGAACCTGCAGTGGAAAGACCGTACGTCGCTCCCAAACGAACACACACCGCTCCCCCACGGAATGCCTCTCCAAAGAAGCCTCGCATACCAGCACCCGTCGAGGTCGACCGCGCCGACGCACATCCCGAACAGACCCTGCCCGTGCAGTCGCGTCCGGTACAGAACGTCCCGGCCAGGTGCGGCCCGTCATTGGCAGACTATCTCGTGAGCGCCCATCCCTACCTGTTCAGGGGGACAAGCGCGACGGACCACGCGCACAAAGCAGGGCACTACATCGGACACATGCGGTCGCTGCGGTTCCTGAACGGAGGTACCGACACGGTGGCTGACGACATGAAGACCACGGTGGACGACGCCGTGCGCAAGTACGTCGTGCGTCGCCTCCTGCCCAGCCTCGCACGCCCCGCGCAGTTGTATGACGCAGTGCTGCCGATAGTGGCGGCGTCGACGCAACTGAGCGGTCATGAGCTGGATGCGCGCACAGAACGGATCTGTCACAGGATCTACGAGAAACTGCACGGCCTCGGGTACGTGAACGGCGTCAAAGGACCGGACGCGGCGGTCACGCCCAGTAAAACACACCTGCTGCAGGAGATCGTGGCAGTCGAGGTGCGGCAATGGACGACCAAGCGCAGCCTGCCTGCCGGGATGTACAACAACCCTCTCGTGTAGAACGACCCTTACGCTTTTGCCGCTGGTTTCGCTTCGCCTTCGGGCTTGGCTGGAGGCTCGATGCTCTCCTTGCCTTCCTTGGCGACCTTCACGTTGAGCTGCGTGATCTTGGGACTCACGACCGAACCGCACACGGTCTTGCGGTGGCGGATGCCGTGCTCGGTCTCCTTGAGACCGACGCCCTTGACGAAGAGGAGTTTCTTGCGCGAGAAGCCTGCGACGTCAGAACGCATCGGGAAGCCGCAGTCGTCGCTGCCGCCCGTGATCGTGAACTCGTAGCCCGCGAAGCCGAGGCCGTCTGCCTTGAACGTCTCGCCGAGCTTCTTGCCCAGCACCACTTTCATGAGCGAAGCATCCAATTCCTTCTGCGCGACCTTGCCGCTCTTGAGACCGATGACCATCTTCATTGCCATTGTGTGTTTCCCCCGAGCACCATATGAGAACAGGTACTCAGCAACTAATAACAAAGGAAAGCCAGATGGTGGTTTATAAAGGTTACGGCGTCCCGGACGTTTGTGCTAGGTCATGACATGTGTCATGACTGTATACGTTTTCACGTGGTTCACAAGCAATTTAACACCACCAACGTTCCGAAACACATGGGCGTTTGGTATGATCCTCGAAGGGACGGCACGATTGAAGACTACATAGAACGGTGTAGAAACGACAGAGTCCCAAAATGTTTCCGTGGTCCAAAACAATTCGAACAACTTATTGCGTTAGGATACATCACCCCTCATGTCACATCCATCAGAATCATGTATAATTATTTCCGAGGAGATGAATTCTATTGTGTTGTTGATAACTTTCAACTGGAAGGAGTTGAAGTTGCAGTCCATGGAGGGAAAAAAGGCATTCACGACCCGAGAAAGCGTCTTTCAAGAAATGTTCCATACTTTGAAGTTGATGGAATGAACCCGCATCCCGAACCTAGGAAGCATACACAATAAGAAATTCTTCAGCAAGCACTCGTCGTAAACGCGTGCCAGGTCATGACATATCGTGCATATTCAAATTACTTCCCGATGCATGCGCCGTCGCTGCAGCCTACCGGGCACTCGACTTCCACGTACCGCTCGGTCGCGGGTTCGTTCAGGCAGTGGAATTCCTGCACCTTGCAGTTCTTGCCAGTGCACGCATCGTCAACGACCGTGGGCTTGACGCAACGGTCCACGCCGCGAGTTCCGTCCGTGAAAAGCACGGTGCCCCGCACGTAGGGCGCGACGCCGCCATCGTCATCGACGCACACGGGCTTCGCCGCGACATAGCTCTTGAGCCCGACCATGCCGACGCTGGCAGCCAGGACGATGAGCGCCACGGCCAAAGCCGCGATCGCGAGCGCCGTGCCACGCAATGCTGGATGCGCGCGGACGCGCCGCAGCGCGAGCACGGCGCACAATATCCCCGTGACAGGATTGAGCAACGAGAACACGATGCCGAGGAGCGCGTAGGGCGTGATGCCGCGGGCCTCTTCACGCAAGGGGCCATAAATCGCCTTGACGCGCGAGGACGAGCGTAGATACACGAGGCCGAGTGCGGGCCAGAGCACTGCTTGCAGCGGACCAAGCGCGTCAAGACGCGCCGCGGGCGAGATGAACGACCATTGCGTGAACAGACGCACCGTCACAGTGAGTGCGATCCAGATGATGGACGACCACAACACCGCTGTCGCGAACGGGACAGCATATGGTTTTTTGCGCACGAGCAGGATGCACGCGACGACATAACTGCTCGAGAACAGGAGGGCGTAGAGAGCAGACGCCCAACCCAGCCTGCCTTGCGCGTACAGGAAGATGAGCGCAACGGCCGGTTGAAGGAGCAAGTACACGCACAGCACGCCCACGATGCCGCCGAAGGTCTTGGGCTCCTGCAATGCCGGCGCCCGCTGCGCAGGACGGCCGAGCCATGCCTCGACGGCCGAACACAGATGGAGGTAGTGTGCGCCCACGCACGCGATGAAGCCGCCGATGACGAGCAGCACGATGCCGACCATGGTCTGGTCGATCATGAATATCGCGACGAGGCCCACGATGAGCACGAGAAAAGCGACAGCGAGCAGCGCCAACGCGATGGTGAACTCCTCGACGCCGGGCGTTCCTTTTTGGGGCGCGAGCGTGCCGTACTTCCACCGCACTGCCGCCACGATGGACATGAACAGCAGGCCGCCAAGCGCGTATGCCGCGCCGCGCACCACGTCGACGAACACCGCAAGAAGGACGCCTACAATGACGATGAACGCGAGGACGCCGTACACGATCACCTCACGGCCGCCGGCAGGCGCGCGCTTCACCATGGACGTGAACACGCGCCGATGCTATATAAATGTGACCGCTAGGAGATGAGCTTGAGTCCGCCCGTGACCGCATCGATCTTCTCCTCATAAAAAGGGCCGATGCCAAGGCACGTCATGGTGCCGGGCTCGAGCTGCGTGTGGCCCGCGTCCGTGATGAGGCCGACGACAAGGCCCGCGTCTTCCGCGAGTTGCTTGTACTTGAGGAGTTCTTTCTTGTCCGCGACCTTGAGCACGACCTTCTTCATGCCTTGGTTACGCCATGCCGCGATGTCGTCCTTGTGCGACTTGAGGAGCGCCTCGGTCGACGCGTGCGCGACCTGCGCGCTCATCTTGCCCTTGGTGAGCTTGAGATCGTCACGCACCAGGATGACTTGTTTGTACGCATGCATGGGACCACAGTCATCTTGGTGATATAAAAATGCGCCGGGCGAAAGCATAAATACACGGCATGGGTTCTCCACCGCATGAGATCCTGGGTATTCGTCGCTCTGTTGATGCTGGCAGCGTGCGCGCCGAGCGCACAAGTCAAGGTCGGCGTGATCGGGCCGCTGACAGGTCCGACGGCATTCTTGGGAGAATTCTTGCGGGAGGGCGTCGACATGGCCGCGCAGGACTTCAATGCGCGTAGTGGCCTCCAAGTGCGGCTGGTCTACGAGGATGACAAATGCATCGACAATGCGGCAGCCGCGAGCGGCTTGCGGCGGCTGCATGAAGTGGAACAAGTGCGCTCGATCATCGGACCGTTTTGCGGGACACCTGTGCAGATTGCGGGCGCGTTCTCGAATGAAAGCGGCGCGTTCATCGTCTCACCAGGGGACAACTTCGGCAAGATGAGCAGCACGATGTTCAACACGCGCTACCTTATCGGAAAGGAGGCACAGCTGCTTGCTGGACACGCCATCGGACAAGGGTGGACGGATGTGGCTACCTTGACCTACGATAACGCGTGGGGACAGCGCTACCGCGATGAAGTCAAGGAGTACGTGGAACAACACGGAGGAAAGATCGTCGCCGCTGAAACGTACACCTTCGGCGATCTCGATATCCGCTCGCAACTGACCAAGATCAAGGGTGCCGCACCAGACGCCCTCATCGTGATCGATGGGACGCGCGGTGAATTGTTCCAACAGATACAACAGCTCGATCTCGGCATTCCTCTCTTGAGCGAATGGGAGATCGAGACGGCAGGAAATGTCGCCGGCCCCGCGCTTGAAGGCGTCACTTATTTCACACCCACAATATCCACGACGGCGTTCGACACGGCATTCAAGGATCGTTACGGCAAGGAGCCGAACGTCATCCATCGTGACTCGTACGACGCTGCGATGCTCGCATTCCTCGCCCTCGAAGCATGCCCGAACCGATCGCCCTCCTGCATGGCGGAGTATATCCGTTCCAAGAAGGAGTACGCTGGTGCCGGCGGCGCGCTCACCTTCGATGAAACCACGTGGTCGTTCGACAAGCCATTCTCTCAGAAAGTCGTCCGCGATGCGCAGTTTGTCGTGGTTGAGTAGAGGATTCGAGAGACCTGTCAGACACTTAACAAGAAAGGTTATAAACGTTCATCATATTGTGTCAAGAATGAATCCAGGAATTATTTTTGCGATAGTGACCGCAATTGCTTTCGGAATTTGGACAGTATTTCATCAGCAAGCGGCAAACAAGATAAATTATCTCGTTGGCGCAATAATTGTTTCACTTACTGCTGTTGTTTTGGGTTTGGCATTGTTACTCCCGAGAATTAGGACTACAACATTGTTCACAGATCCAAAAGGAATATTGTTTGCCGTGTTGGCAGGAGTTTGTGCTCTAGCTATCGATTATTTTGCACTAAGAGCATACGATTCCGGTCTTGCTGTTTCCGTTGCGGGTCCAATAATCATTGGCGGAAGCATCGCAATCGCATCTATAATCGGATTTTTCTTAGGTGAATCATTTACGTGGATGAAATTTCTGGGGTTATTGTTGGTAATCACTGGTTCTGGAATCCTTGCTGCTATGACGCGATAAATATCTGTGGCTGTCTCTGTTCGTCAACTAAAGAATTTTCCATCGCGACGAAGATAACAATATTACCGCTTCGCGGGTTCACAAACGATAAATAGGGGGCGGCAGGCGTTGGCAACATGATACCTAGCGTTCCTCTCGCATTTCCTCGCGCCGCCATCGTGGGCACCGGGAGCTACCTGCCGCAGAAAAAACTCACGAATTGGGACCTTCAGCAGATGGTCGCCACGAGCGATGAGTGGATCGTGACGCGTTCCGGCATCCGTGAACGCCGCATCGCGGAAGCGCACGAGACGACTTCAGTCATGGCAACCGAAGCGGCACGACAGGCGCTTGCCGCGGCCGGCGCACGGCCGGAATATCTTGATCTGATCATCCTCGCGACAATCACGCCAGACAAGCGTTTTCCTGCGACAGCGTGTTACGTGCAGGCGGCGCTTGGCGCGACGAACGCGACCGCGTATGACATCAATGGCGCGTGCTCGGGATTCTTGTTCGGCTTGCGCGCCGCGAACGCGGAGATCCGCGCGGGCAGCGCGAACCGTGTTCTTGTCATCGGTGCGGAGAAGCTCAGCGGCATCGTCGACTACACGAAGCGGGAGACGTGCGTGCTCTTCGGCGACGGTGCAGGCGCGGCATACCTCGAGCGTACGGATGCGGACAAGGGCATCATCGCCGTTGACACGTACACGGACGGCCGTCTCGCTGACATGCTACGCTGCGATTTCGGCGGCACGATCGAGATGAACGGCAAGGAGACGTTCGTGCATGCGGTGAAGAAATTGTATGGCGCCGCGGAAGCGATGCTTCTCAAGTGCGGCGACGAGTGCGCAGGCAAGCAGGTGCGCTGGTGCATTCCGCATCAGGCGAACCAGCGGATTACGCTCGCCGCGCAAGAGAAGTTTGCCAAAAGCGACATCCCGCACGCGAAGGACATGACGGTGTATTCCAACATCGCATACCGCGGCAACACGTCAGCCGCGTCCATCCCTATCGCGCTCGACGAATGCAGACGGCAAGGACACATCACGCCGGATGATTACGTGCTGCTCGCCGCGTTCGGCGCAGGCGCGACCTGGGCGAGCGCGCTCGTGAAATTCTGACTCAGGCTTTCTTGCTGATCTCGTCCTTGAGCTGCTTGACGAAGTCGCCGATGCTCAGCGTGATTTGGCTCTTGGCATCGCGGCCGCGTACGTTGACGGTCTTGGTCTGTGCTTCTTTCTCGCCCACGACGCAGATGTAGTTAATCTTGTCGAGCTCGGCCTCGCGGATCTTCTTGTTGAGCGTCTCGTTGCGGCCGTCGTACGTGGCGCGGATGCCTGCCTGCTTGAGCAGCAGCATCGCGTCCTTGCCCCATGCCTCTGACTTGTCCGAGATCGTCACCACACGTACTTGTTCTGGCGTGAGCCAGAGCGGGAAGCGGCCGGCGTAGTGTTCGATGAGCACGCCCATGAAACGCTCGAGCGAGCCGAGGATGGCGCGGTGGATCATGACAGGGTTGTGCTTGCTGCCGTCCTGTCCTTCGTAGGTCGCTTCCATGCGTAGCGGCATCTGGAAGTCGAGCTGGATGGTCGAGAGCTGCCACATGCGGCCAAGCGCGTCCTTGACCTCGAAGTCGATCTTGGGACCATAGAACGCGCCTTCGCCGGGCTTGACGACGTACTTCATGCCTGCGCGCGTGAGCGCGCCCGCGAGCGCCTCTTCTGCCTTGCGCCACAAGAGATCGTCACCCATGGCTTTCTCAGGCCGCGTGCTGAGGTTGGCGACGTACTCGAACTTGAACACGTCGACGAGCACGTACTTGATGAAGTCGAGCAGGTGCTGGATCTCGCTTTCGATCTGTTCTGGCAGGCAGAAGATGTGCGCGTCGTCCTGCGAGAACTTGCGCACCCGTGTCAGGCCGCCGAGCACGCCGCGCAGTTCGTTGCGGTGCAGCATGCAGAAGTCCGCAATGCGCAACGGCAGGTCGCGGTACGACTTCGTGCTGTTCTTGAAGATGAGGATGTGGCTGGGGCAGTTCATGGGCTTGAGCGAGAATTCCTCGTTGTCGACGTTGAGGACGAACATGTTCTCCTTGTAGTGCTGCCAGTGGCCGCTCGCTTCCCAGAGCGCCTTGTTGAAGAGCTGCGGCGTGACGACCTCCTGGTAGCCGTGCCTGCGGTATTCGTCGCGGATGAACTGCTGCAGTTCGTTGTAGATGATCGCGCCTTTGGGGAGCAGGAACGGGCTGCCCGGGCTCCAGTCATGGAACATGAACAGGTCGAGTTCCTTGCCGATCTTGCGGTGGTCGCGTTTCGACGCTTCCTCAAGCATGGTGAGGTGCTGCTTGAGCTGTTTTTCTTCCGGGAAGCTGATGCCGTAGATGCGCGTGAGCTGCCGGTTGCTCGCGTCGCCGCGCCAGTACGCGCCCGCGACCTTGAGGAGCTTGAACGCCTTGATCATGCCGCTGCGCGGGATGTGCGGTCCTCGGCACAGGTCGATGAAGTCCTTGCCGATGCGGTATGCACTTAAGTTCTGGCCTTCGGTCGAGAATTCGCCGGCCATGTCGATCTTGTACGGGTTCTTTGCGAACGTCTTTTTCGCGTCCGCGAGCGTGATCTCGATGCGCTCTGCCACTTCGTCGCGCGCGGCGATCTCCTTCATCTTTGCCTCGATCTTCGGGAAGTCCTCAGGCGTGACAGGCAGGTCGTCGAAGTCGTAATAGAATCCTTCCTCGATCGCAGGGCCGATCGTGGGCTTGGCGTCAGGATAGAGTTCTTTGATCGCGTACGCGAGCAGGTGCGCCGTGCTGTGACGGAAAATATCCTTGCCCTCCGGCGTGTCGAAGGTGAGGATCTGGAACGTGCCACTCTCATGGATGGGCACGAACGCGTCCATCAACGTGCCATTGAGCTTGACTGCGATGGTGGCCTGCGCAAGACGCTGCCCGATGCTTTTCGCGACATCGAGACCGCTGACACCTGAGTCGTACTCTTTTTTGCTGCCATCAGGCAATGTGAACGTGACCTTTGCCATGCGACGACTGCCAGAAACTGACTATTTATAGGTTTCGCGCACCCGGACAGTCATCGCAGTTGCGAATCGTATCAAGGACGGTGTCGATGGTGGCCGTAAGGTCGTCCTTGGTGCCGTTGTTGTCTATGACGTGCGCGTGGTAGCCGAGCTGTTCCATCGACTGCCATTGAGGCTTCATCCAGTCGTAGACAGCGACTCCTGCTTTGGAGGTGCCTTTCCTGCCGTGCTTGATCCTCTGTCGGATGAGATCGTCGTCTGCGCGCACTTCGAGCAGGATCGGGTGCGGCAGCAGTGCGTTGTGGAAGAAATGCAGGTGTTTTGGCGGGAAATATGGCGCTTCGCACACGACGACGTCTGCGGGCTCGTTGAGTTTCGCCGTGATGTAGTCTTCGAGCGCGGTGAATTCGTCACTCCCGATGAACGGAACAGGAGACTCGCGCACCAGCATCTTCGTGACCTTGTGAGGGTTGTGGTCATGATATGCTGCACACGCATGCATGAGCTTGTAGCCGAAGTCGACGATGGCCGCGACCTCACTATCCGTACGGGGCGCACCACATTGTTTGAACGGGTCGATCCACGCGATGCCTTCCTTGAGGTCGTTGCGGATGGCGTCGGTGGAGAACGGCTGTACGTTGTGGCCGCGTGCACTCAGCGCGCTGACAAGGTACTCTTGCGCTTGCGTCTTGCCTGCGCCGACGATGCCGCCTTCAAGTATCACTTGCATGAATGCTCCGTGGGTGTGGTATGTCAGTTTTATGCTTTGCGCGATAGGCCAAGGCGTCCCATGACGCCTTCGATGTTCGCCTGGGTCGCATTCCAGTCGCTGCTGTTGTCGACGAAGAACACGCCGTCATAACCGAGCGTTTTCGCGTCCTTCCACAGCGGGAGGAGCGCGTCGTAGATGTTGATCGCGGCGCGCGACTCGTTCTCGATGCCGCGCAGCGTGAGGCGCGAGCGGATCACGCTTTCCTCGACCTGGACTTCGATAATGATGGGTTTGGGATCGATCGTGTCGTAGAAGTGCTTGAGCTGGTCAGGGTTGGAGAACGTGCCCTCGATCGTGACGAGGTCGTGCGGCTTGTTGAGTTTCGCACGGACGTATGCCTGCAGGCTGGCCTGCTCGGCGTCCGAGAGCGTGATGTACGGGGCGCTGCGCACGAGCTTCTCGGTCACGAGCGCAGGGTCCTGTCCTTGGTGCGTGGCAAGATACAGCACGACGTTGTAGACGAAGCGTTGCTGGTTCTTGAACGCGTCGTCGGTGCGGAACGCGTCGCCGAGCTTCACGCTGTCGTCGAACGTGACGTGCAAACGCACGTCGTCGACGGAAAGGCGCAGCGCGCCGTACTGTTGTTCGATGCACTTGCCCACGCCGGTCTTGCCTGCGCCGACGATGCCGCGCAAGAGGATGATCGTCATGCCGCCACCTGGGTGCGTTTGTCAGGGTGCAGGTTGATCGCGCGTGCGTATGCCTGGTGCATGTGTTTGTGTGCCTTGGCAGGCGCGCGGTCCTTGCCGTACACGAGCTCGAGCTTCTTTGCCATGATACCGTGCACCGCATCGTACATCGCGAGCGGCGTGGTGTTCTTGGCGAGCATGTCCTTGAGCATTTCGTGTTGGGCCTTGTAATCATTGTCCTCGAGGCGTGCGGAATAATCGTCGATCAAGTACGCGCCGAAGCGTTCGCCGATCGAGTCACGGATGTTGCGGAAGACGTTGCTGGTCCTGCGGTCGATGCGGTCCGCCAGACGGCTGTCGAGCGTGATATCCTTGCGGTCCACCTTGACCTGCGCGCGGTAGCCCCACGCGTTGGGCGCTTCGAACTTGAGCGGCGTGATCTTGTACGCGTCATTGCGGTACTTGGAGAGCACGATCCTGTCCGCGTTCTTGGTGTAGTCGTCGATCTTCAATGCCATGATCTCGTCTTTCCTGGCGCGCAGTTGCTCGACGCGTTCGCGGTTGTTCGGGTCGCTTGGCAGCTCTGTCCTGATGAACGGTTCGTAGATCTGCTTGAGCCATTGCGTGACGCTCATCATGCTGATGCCTGTCTGCATGAACCCGTCGAAGCAATAGCCCTGCTGTGACATCGTGATGAACTGCCCTGCGCTCGGGCGCTGCGTCCAGTCGGGGTTGAGCAGCGAATGCACGAGTTCGGAGAGGTTCTCCGGGATGTCGGGGCAGACCTCGTGCGGCTTGAGCAGGCCGCGGGTTTCTGCCTTGTTCCACTTGTCGAACATGTAGTCGAGCACGCCGAGCTTCTGACCGTCGGGCTTGCGTTCTGGATGCGGCAACGTGCCGGTGAGCATCTCGTAGAGCACGACGCCGAGGCTGTACATGTCGCCTGCCATGAATTGTTCTGGCGTGATCTCCCCCGCGCCATACGCCTTCATGAGATCAGGGGCCATGTACGGGCACTTGCCGGCGAGTTCCTTGCTGATCTTGTCGTGGGTGAGGTTCTCGGGCGAGACCGCGAGACCCAGGTCAAGGATGACAGGATAGCCGCCTTCGACATTGTAGCGGATGTTCTTCGGACAAAGGTCGCGGTGCGCGACGCCTGCGCCGTGGATCTTGGCAAGGCCTTGCACGACGTGGTTCGCGAAGAGGCCCACGACGTCGTGGTTGAAGAGCTGGCCTGCGTCGAGCAGGTCGTCCGCCACTGTCTCGACGTCGTAGCCTTTGACTTCCTGGTAGAGGACCATGAGCGATCCGTCGATGTGGCGGCTGACGTCCTTGATCGCGGCGACGTACTGGCTGTCGACGCTACGGGCGGTCGTGACTTCGTTCTCGAGGCCCATGTAGTCCTCGTCTTCCTTTGTGAGCGCGATCTTGAGCACGCCGCGCTGGTTGAGCCGGTGCATGATGGTCTCTTGCAACGCTTCCTCGAACTGCGAGTTCAGCGGGAAATCGCCGATGTCGTCGAAGTACGAGTTCCACGCCGCGTACCAGTCCCAATTCTTGAACGTCCGCATCCGCTCGCCGACCTGCGCCTGGATGACGGACGCCGCGAGCGTGTCGACGAGGACGTCGAGCGTGTGCGTGGGGTCGCTGTCGTCATGCTCGGGCGCGCGGTTCCAGAGTTCGATCATGGTCGAATAGGCGTTGCGCAACGCGTCCTGGAGCTCGGGAGTGTAGGGTCCCACGATCGTGGCGTTGCCCTGGAGCAGCGCTTGGAGCGCGTTGTGCGACCAGGGCTTAGCGCCGCGTGTGCGCAGCGCGCGCTCGACCGCTTCGCGGACAAGGCCGGGGACGTGGAGTTCCTCGTTGACGCCATCCGCAATGTACGCCGCACCCATGCCGCCGCGCCCCAGCTGTTTCTCGACGGCGTAGACGTGGCCGTTGCGTGCGAAGAGCAACGCGCGCCCTTTCTTGCCGGCGTTTACCTTGAGGTCGTGCTCGATACGGCCCAGCAGCGAGTCGTCAGCGCCGGCGCTCTTGTTGGGCGTCTGTTCGGTGAGCGTGTGCCGTTCGATCGCTTTCTTGAACGCGTCCGTGCCTTCGTCGATGCCAAGCTCCATGCAGAGCTGGCGTTTGGGCGTGCCTGTGCGGTAGGTCTTGAGCCATGCATTGCGCGCGAGCTGCTCCGGGCTGTCGTTCTCCGGACTCAGAAGGTCGGCGGGTGCCCTCTCTGCGTCGCGCACGCGGAGTTCGAGAAAGTTGTCATGGAAGCCGATGCGCGGCCCGATCGGTGCCGGCTCGGGTGCGGGTTCTGCGTTGATGAATTCCAACTCTTCTTCGGTCGGTTCTGCGACGTACTTCTGCAGCATAGGCAGCTGGGAGAGCGTGCCACGTACGCGGATCGTGCCTTCGCGCAGGAGCGGTCTGATGCCCTTTTTGGCTGCTTTGAGAACCCAGTTCATATTGACACTACGCAGTAGTTACTATTTATAAATATTTCGGAGGCAGTCCCAGTTCATTTATAAACCCCCGTTCCGCACTCCCCCTATCATGACACTGCCACGCATAGGCCAGTGCGACAACCCGCACACGAAGTCCGGCAAGCTCATACCCAACGTCTACTTCCTCGAGCTCAACGGCGGCGCAACGAAGTTCAAGCAGCGCATGCCGCTCATGACCAGCATCGAGATCCAGTTCCTCCTCTATGAAGAAGTGCCTGCGAGCGCAGCGCCGTACAAGGAGTATGTCGCCGCGATGCGCAAGTTGGGCGTGGAGTTCGTCGCGCACGCGCCGTTCATGACTGACAAGAACACGAGCAGCGAGCCGTACAAGCCGCTCAACGTCGACTATATCTGGCCCGTCATCCCAGGACGGTACGAAAAGGAGCCGGTCAAGCATGGCGACATCACGACCTGGGCCAAAACCGCGCCTGTCGCGCCGATGAAAAAACTCATCACCGTGCTCGGCGAACTTGGGATCCCGATCCTCACCATGCACGTGACGCGCTCAGGCGCGCTGCTCTCCGACGATGAATGGGCACGCTACAAGGACTACCTCCGCGATCTGCTGCCAGTCGCCAAAAAAGCGGGCGTCACGATCTCTGTCGAGAACGGCGGCACGACGGATGCGCAGATCAGTGAGGCCATCGCGCTCGGCTGCAAGACCACCTTCGATCCCGCCCACTACTTCCTCGACATGCGCGCGCTGGGAAAGTCAACGAAGGACTCCAACGCCCTCACGCTCAAGGCGTTCAAAAAGTTCTGCAACGACGTCGCCGTGATCCACCTCAGCCAGCCTTCGGAGAACATGGACGCGCACATGACGACTTTCGATCCCAAGGGCGCGCTCACGTGCAACGAGGCGATCCTCAAGCACGTCCAGAAAAACAACGGCGTGCGGTTCATCACGCTCGAGACCACCCCGGACGCTGCCGCGATCACGATCATCCATAAGATTCTTAACGGGTAGCTCGAGCATCCGCTTCCATGCGATGTTTCCTCGGAATCGACGTGGGCGCGTACCGTAAGGCGTTCGAGAAGATTGACGTCCCGTTGCAGGAAAGCGTGCAACCCGTCAAGAACTACCACATAACCTTGAACTTCTGGCCTGATCTGGACGAACGGACACGTACACAGGTCAGCACGAGGATCGTCACATTCAATCATGCGCCATTCGACGTCCAGCTTGATACCATCATGGCATTCCCGTCTGTCCAAGCGCCCGAACTCTACGCACTCAGCACGTCTGATCCGCATGGCCTCGTGGCACTGCGTTCTGCCCTCCAACACCATATCGGCGTCAAATTCTCCGACCACTTCCGACCGCACATCACGCTCGCGCGCAAAGAGAAGGTGACGCCCGGCAGTTGTGCGGAGCAGGTCGCACGGATCACCCCTCTCACCATCACTATCGACAGCGTCGCCCTCTTCGAAAGCAGGCCTGAGCAAGGCATGAACACCTATTTCAGCCAAGTCACGTATTTCTCGTGAGCAGACGCAAACCTTATAAACAACCCATCGTCCCCATAAATAATCTCGACACAAATGAAGCAACGCTTCATTGTGCAAGGAACCGCGTTCCTTTGCATGTCGAGTCTGGGGAGTCCGACTCTCCAACCGTAGCCCGCAAGGGCACATGAAAATCACAAACAACAACCATGGCATTGCATGACGTTCCGGCCGAGCAGCTGATCGCAAAGACTGCTGAAGCGCTCAAGAAGGACATCAAGCAGCCGGAATGGGCCACGTTCGTCAAGACCGGTCACACGCGCGAGCGCCAGCCGACCAACCTGGACTGGTGGTACGTGCGTGCGGCGTCCGTGCTGCGCCGCGTCGCACTCTTGGGTCCTATCGGCACCGAGAAGTTGCGCACGCATTACGGCAGCAGGAAGAGCAACGGCAACGATCCTCCTCATCACTACAAGGCAGGCGGCAGCGTCATCCGTGCCGTGCTGCAGCAGCTCGACGAGGCAGGCCTCACCAAGGTCGCCGAGAAGAGCCAGCGCAAGGGCAGGGTCGTCACGCCCAAGGGCCAGGCGCTCCTGTACTCACTCTCAGACGTCATCACCAAGGAAGCAGGCAAGAAGAAGCCGCATGCCAAGGCAACAAAGCCTGCGGCGGCCGAAGGCAAGGCTCCTGATGCTGCTGGGGAGAGCGCGTCCATCTAGGCATGGACGAGCTCGACGCGTTGCGACAAAGGAAGATGGCCGCGCTGCAACAACAGCAAGCCGAGGGTCAGCAACTCGCGAAGCAGATCGAGCAGCTTGAAGCAATGGTCCGTCCCGCGCTTTCGCGCGAGGCGCTCCTGCGTTTCGGCACGCTCAAATCCGCACATCCTGAGAAGGCGATCCGCGCGCTTGTCGCGCTCGCGCAGGCTGTGGGCAAGGGTGTCACGAGCATCGACGACGCGCAACTGCGCGCGTTGCTCGTCTCGCTCGAGCCGCAACAGAGAGAGATCAAGATCAACAGACGATAAAACAATGGCACGCTACAAATCGACGGCACGAAAACAGAGACTGGCCAAGCACGGTCGACAGACACGCTGGGCCCCGTTCTGGACAGTGCCCAAGATCTATGGAAAAGGACGCAGGGTCCACCCGGGCAGGCACACGACTGTCAAACGCACGTGGCGCCGCACGAAGTTGAAGGTATAAGAGAATGGCAGACTTGATCAGAACCTACATCGTCCCGCTCAGGAAGGCGTGGCTCAAGAGTCCCAAGTACAAGCGTGCGCCAAAGGCCGCGCGTACGGTCGAGATCTTCGCGCGCAAGCACATGAAGGCAGGCGACCTTGCGGCAGTCAAGCTCACGCCGCAGCTCAACAACGCGCTCTGGGCGCACGGCATCAAGAATCCCCCTCACAAGGTCCACGTCGACTGCAAGAAGGACGACAAGGGCGTCGTCATCGTGCAAGTGCACGGCATGCCTTTCCCTGTCCCCCGCGAGGAGAAGAAGGAAGGTCTTGCGAGCAAGATGATGGAGAAGTTCACGGGCAAGAAAGCGCCCGTAAGCAAGGCAGCGCCGGTTGAAGCGCAGGTCGTCAAGAGCGAGACCAAAGAAAGCGCCGAGAAGAAAGAAGCGCCAAAGGCGCCTGCAAAGACCGAAGCGAAGAAGGAAGAGCCGAAGCCTGCCGCGCCAGCGCACAAGACCGAGGCGCCCAAGCACACTCCTGCAGAACCTGAAAAGAAGGAAACGCCTCCGTTGCGGCTCAACACGCCCAAGAAATAATTCAATTCTCTTTCATACATTTCTTATAACCGATGTCTGACGTTTCATCCATGACACAGTATGATACGCCTCGCTCGTACGTGTACCACTGTCTTTCGACGAGTGTCGCGAGCCACGTGAGACGCAACCACACGAAGAACAAGGAAGCGTACGACGGGCTTGACGCGCTCCTCGATGGATTCCTCGTGGACGCGCGCGTGAAAGCCATGACGCACGTCTTTGCCGCCCGCGTCTACCAGTTCCATGAGACGCTGAAGTGTGATGGTGACCGTCACTTGCGCAGGCACGCGGCGACCGTGGGCGGATGGTGCATCACGTTCTCAAGTCTCATCGGCGCCGCGATAGGCGCGTCTGCCGCAAGCGGAGAGAATCTCGATACCACGGTGACCTACGCGATTGCTGGCGCGACAGGGGGCGTCATCGGCGAAGCGTGCGCGCGACCGATGGCGTGGCTCATCAAGAAGGTGGAACGCGCGAGTTTCGAGAGGACGTACCGGCCCGACCATGATGCGCTCATGGAGCAGTTCCTGCAGAAGCTCGAGCGGTACGAGCGCGACAAACAGTAGCTTCACAATCCTCTTATAGTGCGATCGATGGACGCGCGTCATGCTCGACGTTGCCAAGTATGATCCTGATGCTGTCAAGATCGTGCGGATAGTCCAAGGGTTCGTGAAGAGCGCGATCGCGACAGGCGTACGTCCTGAGTACATCGTGCCGTTCCAGGCATTGTTGGACGAGCCCGCGCTCAAGGACAAACGCCACGCCATCGAGCAGTATGCGCACGACATCTACACGCTCGAATGCGATATCGATCATGACCTGCAACAGCACAAACGGACGGTCACGAAGAGGAACGCCGTGCTTGCGCCGCTCGCGGCAGGCGCGTTCGTCGCAGGGCTGACCGCGCTCGTGCTGCGTCTCACGGACAATGAGAACGTCACGCCGATGGTGGTCGCGAACTTCGTGGCAGGCGCAGGCATCGAGTACGTGGTCGCGCCCTTACGCGCGGTGGTTGGCGTCTATGAGTTCAAGCAGCTCGCGGGCCAGTACCAGGCATGCTTCGAGCGGACGACCCATCGCGTCCTCGAGGAATTGTCGCGCCAGGGCCACACTAGTGTAGCCCCTAGAAAGTAGTTAAGAAGCAAACATTTATATATGGTCTGCGACGGCCAGTATCCATTCGGTGTGGGTGAAGCACATGCACTATGCCAGACACCACCCTGCCGCTCGAACAGACCCTCGTTCTGATCAAGCCTGATGCGCTCAAGAACTCGCTGACAGGCACCATCCTCTCGCACTTCGCGGAAATCCACACAGGCCTGCGTTTCGCCGGCATGAAAGTCGCGCACGTCCACGAGATGCTCGCGAAAGAGCACTACATCGAGCACAAGGACCAACCGTTCTACGGCGAGGTCGTGGACTACATCATGGGCAGGCTCCACAACAAGGACAACCCGTCCCGTCGCCGCGTGATCGCCATCATCTACGAAGGCGTCGACGCGGTGGGCAAGGTCCGCCAGCTTGTCGGCCCCACCAACCCGAACAAGGCGCGCGAGAACTATCCTGGCTGCGTCCGCGCGCTGGGCGCCGTCGTGCCCACCACGACCGCAGACGGCAAACCCTTCAACCGCATGGACAACCTCATCCACGCGTCCGCGACACGAAAGGACGCCGAACGCGAGGTCAAGCTGTGGTTCACGCCCCACGACCTTCCTCCCGGTATGCGCACGTTCCCGACAGAGGAGAGCAAGTTCTTCTACTTCTTCGCCAAAGATAATGGCAACTACAGCATCAGCGTCAGGCGCGCGCCGCAGAGCAAGTGCATCATCGCACCGGGCGACATCGTCTGGCGCTCCGACCAGCAGGGGCTCGAGGACATCCGCGCCAACCGGCCTTCCGACGTCACGCTGCCGTCCATCGTCGCCAAATACTTCCTCAACGAATGGTCGGACGCGTAGGGGCACAACGTCAGAGACGGCCTTCCTTTATCCGACCACGTGTCCGTCGATGAAGAAATGTCTACGGGTCCTTGCGCAGTCGCATGCCGCCCGGAGTGTAGCCTTGCTGCACGGTGCGCACCATCTGTTCAAGAAGCATCTTCTCGACGTGCCGTGCTTTCTCGCGGGGAATCATGTTCATGCCTTCAAGGTCGGCCTCGACGCGCAGCAGTTCGATCTTGTCGCGCGGCACGTTGCCTGCGAGCGTGATGTAGCCGTCCTTCTCGAACTGTTTGCCGCTAGTGGCGTCGCGAGGGATGTCGTCCCATTTCGCGACCGCCATCGTCATGTACATGACAGGACCGCGTGGGTCGAATGAATGGGCATAATGGAAGAACGCAGTGTCGTACGTGTCAAGACCACGACCTATGCCACCACTGCTGAACGTCCGTGCGCCCGAGCACCAGAAGCTGTTGCCGTCGCTCGACGCGCCTTCGGGCGTCAGCGGAAGGATCCCGTTGTCGTGCACTCCTCGGAAGTCTGCATTGCGCTTGATGCCGTGGAAGATATAGCCGTGGAAATTCGAGAGCATGATGGCTTTCTTGACCATTCTTGCCAGCGCAGGGTCAGTGCCGTCGATGCAGTCGGCCACGCTTTTGCTCAAGACGTCGACGTTGTTCATGACATGCATCAGGACCGGGAACTATATAAATCCTTTGTGTTTTCACCACCGTATAGAGACTATAATAACAGCACAGATGCTTCGCTAAACCTTTATATAGCATCCTCCCGTGTGTATAGACATGCCTGCCGTGTCTGATTATTCTCCGCTGGATCGCGCCTACAGCGAGGCAGTGCCGTATTCCGCAAAGCCCCGCAAGCTCGAGGACCCCATCATCCCTATCAACATGCTCGGCCAGACCGTGCCAGAACAGGACCCGTCTGGCGGCAACATCATCCAGAATGTACAAGCCGCGATCAGGCGCGGCGCGGGCAACATCCAGCTCGTCATGACCACGTCGCCCGAAGCCGCGATCGGCGGCCGCTTCAAGGCATACGGCCACGAGGTGCGCGAGGAACTCAAGGAGATCCTGCTCGCCAACGACGTGAAGATGAGCGGCATCGAGCTTCCCACCGCGATCAGCAACCTCTCAGGATTCAACCGTCAGCAAGGCGCGTTCAGCGAGGAGACGCGCGAGCGCGACATTGCAGAGGTGCGCGACGCCATCCGTTTCGCCGCAGACGTGGCAGGCGGTGGCGGCGTCGACATCCTCTCGTGGGAATTCGACCGCAACTTCTCGGATGCGAAGTGGAACCGCGACAAGAGCGGCAAGATGATCTTCGAGCCTGCCGGCGGCGAGAAAGGCGTGGAGAAAGAGGTCGTGCAGATCGTCGACACGGTCACGGGTCGCGTGAGCGCCATCCGTAAAGGGGAAGAGGTGTTCTTGCCTTTCAATCCCAAGACGTTCAAGGCAGCGGACGAAAGCAAGTGGAACGATCAGATCGCGTGGGACACGGACGGGCTGCCCAAGGTCGAGAAGTGGACGTGGAAGGATTTCGAGCAGGTCGCAAAGAACACCAAGGATGATGAGGGCAACCCGTTGAGCCCCACCGACCTTTTCATCAGGCTGCAGCAGAACGGCCAGATCTCGACGACCCTCGGTTATGCCAAACAATATGCGGGCGAGGCGCTCGCCATCCAGGAACAGATGAACCGCATGAAGACGAATGGCATCGCGGATGACGATCCTCAGATGAAGCAGGCACAGGCGCGTTTCGAAGGCTTGCGACAGACCGCGACAGGCCAGTTGCAGCAGGCGCGGCAGTTGCAGGAGCAGAAAGGCCGCCTCAAAGATGTCGAGGATTACGCGCTCGTGCGGGCGACCGAGTCGTACGCAGAACTGGGCATCGCGGCGATGCACGAGACGCACAACCGCAAACTCCAGGGCAATCCCATCCATGTCGGGCCTGAGCTCGGCTGGCCGACGTTCTTCGGCAGCCATCCAACAGAGTTCGTCCAACTCATCAAGGACTCGCGCAAAGTGATGGCGACCCAGCTCGAAAAGGACGGGTTGCGTCCGGACGACGCGATGGAGGAGGCCAAGAAACACATCAAAGGCACCTTCGACACGTCGCACCTTGGCATGTTCTTCCAGCACTTCAGGCCGCACGAGACGGACTACGACAAGCGCCTCAAAGACTTCAACAAATGGTTCCTCGACCAGGTGGACTTCCTCGCGAAGGAGAACGCCAAGGACGACATCATCGGCGGCGTGCAGCTCGTCAACAGCATGAGCGGCGCGCACGGCCACCTGCCCCCAGGCCAGGGCATCTTCCCGGTGGTCGAGGCCGCCAAGATACTCGCGAAGAAGGGAAACTATAGCGGGTACATGACCTCGGAAGGCCACGAGGAAGAACGCATCCAGGCAGGCAGGATCCTGCTCGACACGTGGAAGGCGTTCGATCCCAACATCATGTCCTCGGTCTACGGCGGAGGCCTTGTTGGCGGCGGCGCATCCATACGCTGGCGCGACGTGCACCAAGGCTACTTCGGCAGGCCGTACTCCGCGAACTTCGTCGTCGGCGACTACTCGCCGAGTCAGGAGTTCAGGTTGTGGTCAGAAGTGCCGCTGGAATAGTTCTAGAAATTCAGTCCTTTTGTGAGCCAACCATCGTACAGGTTCTTCCACTCGGCGGGGTGGAGGAGCTTGAAGATCTCGGTGCGTTCGCGTTCTTCGATGGGGATGAGGCATTGCGTGTCCTGCTTGCCGCCTTCGTTCTGTTCGTGCTTCTTCTCGATGGCGCAAAACGCTGCCTCGTACAGTTCCTCTTCCGTTATCTCGACCGTGTAGTTGAGCGTGGTCGCGTCCACGTTCATCTCGTACGCTTGTGAACGATAGTCGAACGTGTAGTTCGTCGAGAGGTTGTCGTAGAACGGAAGATTGAGCGTGTACTCCTCTGCTTGGTCGCCGAACGTGAGCACGTCTTGTGCTGCCGCCACTGATTCCTGCTCTTCGAGCGCGACAAGCGCGTCAAGCGTCTCATCAGCGATATCTTGTGTGGACGTGGCTTGCTGCGCACGGACCGCTGCCCGCTGCACCGCAGCAATCTGTTCTAGGATATCATCAATCACGCTGTACGACCCCTTTCTCGTGCAACGTGCTCCCGCGGCCGAGTTTATATGGATTTCGTTGCCGAAAAGATGATGCCGGCGACGTGTTCCCATCCATCGATGGTGATAAATCTATATATAGCGTCCTGACGGGTTGGTGAGGATGCGTTTCGAGATACAAAAGAGGCCGCACCCGAACGTCGCGCGCTATCATGGCGCGGACTACGCGCTCGCGTACGAGTTCGCCCAGCGGCTGCACAAGGAGCTTGGCGACTTCCTCAAGGCGGTCGTGCTCTTCGGCAGCGCCGCACGGCCCGAGAAGACCACGCACGAGCACGACATCGACGTGCTGCTCATCGTCAACGACCTCACCATCATCGCGACAGAGGAGGTCATCAACGCGTACCGCATCATCACGGAAAAGACCGCGGCGGGCGTGACCAAGCGCCTGCACATCAACACCATGAAGATGACTGCGGTCTGGGACTACGCGCGCAACGGCGACCCGCTCATCGTCAACATCCTCCGCGACGGCGTGCCGCTCTTCGACACTGGCTTCATCGAGCCGCTGCAAGTGTTGCTCTACCAGGGCCGCATCAAGCCCACCAAGGAAGCGGTGTGGGCGTACTACGCCCGCGCGCCCTTGACGATGAAGAACAGCGAACGCCAGATACTGCGCGCCGCGGTCGACCTGTACTGGGCGTGCGTGGATTCCGCGCATGCCGCGCTCATGCACATGGGCGACATGCCCGGCACGCCCGAACACTTGCCTGCCATGATCAACGACCACCTCGTCAAGAAAGGCCTCGCGCCAAAGTCCGCGCCTGCCATCATGGACTTCTTCTACAAACTGCAGAAAGAGATCACGCATCTTGAGCGCGGCAAGGTGAGCGGCGAAGAATACGACCGCTGGCACAAGGACGCGAGCGCATTCATCAAGATGATGCGCGCAGTGATCGAACAGAAGTGAACGGAATCATTGCGGCGGCGCTTGGGGCGGAGGGACGAGCTTCCCTGACTCGAGGAGGCGCTGGAACATCTCGGCGGCTTCATCGTCCGAGAGAGACCCTTTCTTCTTGTCCTCTTTTTTCGCCGCAGCGGCAGGCTTGGCAGCGTCCGTCTTCTTCTCTTCTTTTGCACCGGCGCCCACGATGAACCATGCCGCGACGAAAAGCACGAGCAAGAACAGGAACGGCACGGCGAATTGTGCGTCGACGAGCTGACGCAGGTCCTGGGGGAGGACGTCGAGTTTGGCGAGCACCATCAGCACGCCGATGATGCACACGAGCACGCCCACCCATTTCAGGAACGGTGATGTGGATGCGTCCTTGACGCCGAGCATGCCTGTGATCATCAGGAGCACGATGATGATGATGACGCCCACAGACGCCACCTGGCTGATGATGTTGACGATGCCAACGGTCTGTATGGACGCGACCGCCATGAAGCCCAGCACCATCGCGACCATGGCATTGAGCGGGCGGCGAGGCTTGCCGTGCTCCTCGCCAAGCACGCGGGTGCGTTCCAGCATGCCGTACACGATGGTGAAGACGAGGACGAAGGGGAGCACGACGTCGACAAGACCGAGCGATTCGAGGAACCTGACCGCGTCGGCGATGGTGGCCATGCCACGACACACTGCATGAGCATATTTAAAGTTAGGTGTTGTAGGCGCCTTGTCCGACAAGCTTCATTTTTTCGTCTTTGGGACGATGGTACGCGGCGCGCGTGTCCTGCACGGGCTGGTTGCCGCTCACGTAGGCGCTCGCCTGCTCGTCAGGAAGCCCGGGCCGCTGCGTGTCCTCGTAGAACGACTTGATCACGTCGCCAAGGCGCGGCTGCGCAAGGTACGCTTGTTCTTGCTGCTTGCGCAGCGCGATGGGCTCGTCTGCGACGGACTCCTCCAAGGGTTTGTCCTTCTTCTTGTCGGCTTTCTTGAAGAACAAGTCATCGATGCGCACGCCTTTGTTCTCGGGCTTGGCGATCTTCTCGAGCACCACCATCTCGTCTTTGGCGCGGTTCAGGAGCGCTTCTGCTTCCGCGATCTCCTTCTGCGACTGCTTGATCTCGTCGTTGCGTTTCTTGATGAGCGCCTGCAACTCGTCCTCGAGCTTCTGCAACGCGGCGACACGCTCATCAGGAGGAAGGCTCGCAAGCGTCTTGAAATCGAATGCCATGCCTCGCTTATCGTCGGAGAAGTATAAAAGCGCTGTGGTCGAGGAGTTCAGAGCCGGCGGAACCTGTTGAACGCGCCTTGCACCGATGAGGAATAGGTGGTGCGTATCGCGGGCGGGGACGCGGCGAGCAGGCGTTCTGCCTTGAACAGGAGCAGGTGCGCCTCTTCTTTGTCGCGACGCCGTGCCGCCACGGCAAAGGCCTCGAGCGTCTCGTCGAGTTCGGGAGAGCTGATGAGTTCAGCGACCGTAGCTGCCGGACGCGGTGCGAAGAGCAACGCCGCACCGCCGACGATCGCGACGACGATGAGCACGACAAGGATGATCGTGACGTTCGCGGAACCTGCCTGCACGATCTGCCTGGCTATCGGGACGATGGCAGGGGCCTCGGTGCCGGGTCGCGGGACTGTCGCGTTCTGCACGACCGTCGGCGCGCTGGCGCCTTGCAGTGCCTTGCGCGGCGGTGGCGGGATGGGCTTGTGCGGTTCTTTGACGCTCACGATGAAATAGCTCAGACCGGCCGCTTCTGCTTCGTAGAAGTAGGACGACGCGTCTTCTGCCACGAGCGCGGTGCGCAATTGCGCCCAGTCCCCCGCATGCCTGAACAACACCACGTCTTCCGGCTTGCGGTCCAAAAACCATGTCTTGTCGACGATGAACGTGAAGAGCACGCCGCTCACGCTCGCGTTCGTGTGCGCCTCGAACGCTGCGTACACTGGTTGGCTGGAGGGCGGCAGTCCTTGCGCGCTAGGATCGAATTCTTCGAGCACGACCTGCACGATGCCTTCCTGCGTGACGGTCTCGACGCGGCGCACCGTGCGCCCGTTGAACTCCTGAGTCATATGGATGCCTGGTCGCTGCTTGAAGCGCAAGTACAACAGCGGCGCGAAGGACACCTGTGACCCGCGTGTCGCACCGCTGGGCGCGATGACCTTGACCGAGGACTCGCGCGAACACTGCGCGCTGCAGCCATCGCCCGCGACCGTGTTGTTATCGTCGCACTGTTCCGTCCCTTGCACGACGCCGTCCCCGCAACTCACTGTCACGGTCACGACGCTCTTCACGCACGTGCGGCTGCAACCAAGCGAGGGAATGAGGTTGTTGGGGCCAAGGTCGCACTCCTCGCCGGTCTCGACGACGCGGTTGCCGCACACTGATTGTACGCGCGTCCTGCACGTGTTCGAGCACGTGTCGCTCTCGATGCTGTTGCCGTCGTCGCACTGCTCGCCTGTCTCGACGATGCTGTTGCCGCATACCGGGCCGATGCCGTCGTCGTTGCCAGCGACTTGCGCGCCGGTGATGCCGCCCGGAATCAGGTAGATCGTCAACGAAATGACAAGGACGATGCAGATGGCGAGCGTGCTGTCCTTCACCATGTCAGGAGCCCGTTCGCGTTCTTGTAGAGCTTGTAGTGGTTGAAGCACATCTTGACCGCCATACCTTTGGACTTGCCCCATCCTTCGCCATCGCCGTCCGAGTCGTCTTCTTTCTTCTTGTTCTTGCCGCGGATGTCCGCCCACAGGCCGCTCGTGCCTTCATAGATCGATTCGACCGGTTCCCAGAACCCTTTGAAGACTTCCACGAGGGGCTCCATGAGGTCGAGCGTCTCTTTCTTCTCCTCGGGTTTTTTCTTCTTCTCGAACTCCTCGCCGAGCGCCTTGAGGTATTCCTTGATGTCGCCTTCGACGGATTCCAGTGCCGACTTGAGCGTGCTGTCCACGCTCGCGAGCAGTTCGAAGTCCTGCGAATCACGGTATGATTTGTACTTGAGGATGTCCTTGTCCGTCCAACTGTACGCACGCCACGTGATGAAGCTGCGACCGGTGTGCAGCGGTCCCCGATGGAAGCCGCCTTCTGCCGCGAAACTCATCTTGGGCTGCGTGGTGTGCTCGAACGTGACGAGGAGCACGACATAGAACGGGTTCTTGTTGCTGAGCTTCCACTTGCAGAGGAATTCGAGCTCGATCATCGAGCCCTCGAACGCGGCGACGAGTTGTGTCTCGTCGGCCTTGCTCACGTCGATATTGAGCCGCCTGATCAGTTTGAGGTACGGCTTTGTCCAACTGATGTACAGCTTGATGGTGTTGTAGTACTGCCGGAAGTACTTGATCATGAACTTGCGGCGCACGCTCAATTCGCCTTCCGTGCTGTCCTTCCAGATGTAGTATTGTGTGAGCTTGCGCGCGAGCACTTCCTTCATCTTCTCGTTGTACGGCAGGCCCTTGATGCGGTCGGCGAGCTCCTGGTTCTTGTCCTTGAGGTCTTTCTTGCGTTTCTCCTCCGCATCATCATCGTCGCCCTCGATCTTGTCGAGCGGCTTGCGGTGGGTGCGGAAGAACAGGTCTGGCAGCACGGCGAAACCGAGCTGCTGGCCTAGGCCCAGCACGCTGCCGGGGTTCTTCGCGCCGCCTTCGACGAGGTCTATCCAGAGGCCTTTGAGGGACAGTTCTGCCTGCTCACCCTTGGCGCCTTTGTCCTTGCTGCCTGCGTAGTACGCGAGCCGCTCGTCCAGGATGCGCAGTTCGCGGATGATCTGGAACATGCCCTTGACCATGTCGTTGACGACACGCAAGTATTGGCCGACGCGGTCCTGCGCGAGGCCCAGGCGTTGCGCGGCGGCGCCGTAGAGCGAGCTTTGTTCGCTTGCCGCGAACACGTCCGTGATCTTGAGGAAGCCGCCGTAGCCCAGGTCACGCGCTAATTGATGGCAGAGGTAGTATGACTGCTCGACCGAGTCCGTGGACTGGTAGAACTCGAGCAGGTAGCGCTTGACCGGCTCAGGATAGTCCGTGACCGCCATCTGGTCCTTGGCGACCTCTGCGAGCTCGTGCCCCACCCATTCCTTGTCAGGCAGCGGGTAGAACTTCTGGCCAAGGCCCTTGAACCTGCCAAGGTACCACTTGAAGTAGTCCTTTTCGCTCAGTTGGGGGATGAAGCCGTAGCTCTCCCCGTCACCCTCTTTGACGTTCGGCATCCACTCTCCTTACAGGATTGAGATATATAAAGGGTTCGGCCTATCGCTTCTCGAGGATGACCACGAATCCGACCGCGTGCAGCACTTTGGCGTGGAGTTTTTCGGCGAGCATCTTCTTCATCACGACCTTCTGTTTGCCACCTGCGACTGCAGCGTTGAGCTGGACGCGGATGACGTGATGTTTCTTGATCTGTCGCTTCATCTCATCGATGATGGCGTCGGTCACGCCTTCCTTGCCCACCGTGATCGTGTGCGGGCGCGCCAATACTTTCGTGTTCGTCATTGTACCACCTTGATCGTCCCTGCGGGCAGCACGCGGAGCACGTCGTCCACGTCCACTTGCAGGACTTTTGCTATCTTCTTTGCCGCATCGCTTGGCCTATCCTCGCCGAGCATGATCGTGATGGTTGTTTTGCAGTGCGTCTTGACCGCGCTCAGTGGGCCGCCCATGACGAGGTTGTCCTCGGTGATGCCCACGGCAAGACCGAGTTTGGCGGTCATCATGTGCCGCTTGCCGCGGACGACGAACGCGCCTTTGGAGAGGTACTCGCCGGACTGCGGTTCCTTGCTGAGCTGGTCAGGATTCACGTGGTAGGCATCGACTGCGCTGATCGCCATGCGCCACGCACGCGAGTAGGATGCGGCCGCTTCTGCTGTTTCTTTGATGGTCTGCGCGCCGACGTCCTTGCCGCCTGCCTTGACAACGAAGAACGGACTGCCTGGCGCTTCGGTGTGGAAGACAAGGTCGCCTTTGTCGGCATGCTTTTTCACGACCGCTTCGTTGGTTCCCGCATCGCGTCCGCCGATGCACAAGAAGCCTTCGCTTGAGCGGAACCAGCGGAACTTCTCGAACCAGTGCAGTTCACGCCGCGGCACCGCTTTCTTGCGTTGCTTCTCTTCGAGCTCCTTGATGAGCTGCTCCTTCTTCTGCTCGATCGTGTCGAGCTGTGCTTGGAGCCGCTCGACCGAGGCGCGCGCGCCCTCGATCTTCTTCTTGTACTTCTTGGCTTTCTCGAAGTAAAGGTTCGCGTTCTCCTGCACGGATTTAGAGAGGGAAAGGGTGATTTTCATCATGTCCTATCGACGATGTGTAGTATATAAAGATTCGGCCCGCTATTCGCCGGAAGAATCACGGAATTTTCGCCGCAACGCATTTGAAGACTGCGACTCTCTATTGAATCACGTACGACGTGGAATTTAAATAAAGCAGGTGCTCAACAATGGATATGAAAACATTGACCGCAGTGGTGCACAGGGAAGACGACATGTATGTCGCCCATTGCCCGGAGATCGGTACGACCAGCCAAGGAAGAACGATCGAAAAAGCCATTGCTCATCTCAAAGAAGCCACAGAGCTCTACCTGCAAGAATTCCCTCACAAAGGGGAAACGCGTCCTATAATGACGACGTTCGAGGTAGATGATGGTGCCAAGGCATAGGACTGTCGCGGGAAAGGATTGCGTGAAGATCCTTTGCAACAAATTCGGCTTCCGCATTGTCCGCCAGAAAGGAAGCCACATCGTTCTTCGGAAAGACACCCCTCAAGGAACGATTGGAACAGTCGTGCCATTGCATCCCGAACTGAAGATCGGCACACTGAAAGGAATCCTTGAGTTGGCAAAGATTCCCGAAGAAGAATTCTACAAGGAATGCTAAGCGATCACACCGGAAGAATCACGGAATTTTCGGAAGAATGAAACAGTCACCGTCTGCTCACGAACGCGAACTCGTAGCTGGTCCCTTTCTCCGCGAACGCGTCATCCCGGATGAACGTCACTAATTGTTGGTCTTTGGGGAAGAACGTCATCGTCGCATGGTCGCCAGTGAGCGCGTCCAGGTCGATGAAGCCATCGTAGGACTCCTCACTCCTGACTGCGCTCGTCGCCATGTCGATCGTCTGCTTGAGCGTGTTCTCTTTCGTGATGGATTGGTCACTGAGCGTGAACTGCGTGCCGTCCACGAGCGTGACTTGGACAGGGTAGTGCGTGGTAAACACCACGTCGGTCGCAGTGATCGTCGCACCTATGTCGAGCGCCGCCGTGCTGACCTCCTTGATACCTTTGAAGGTGGATTTGATGCTGGCCGCGCAACGCTGGATCCTGCGCGAGAAGTCTGAACGCAACGCGTCCTCCACCTCCGCAATCGACTTCGGTTGCGCTGCGCCATCGAACCACGCCGTCAATGGCGCGGTCGTCGTGCCGCCTTGCGCGCCGATGTACGTCAACGCCTCGGACGCGCCTTGCTGCGCGCAACTCTTGACGTACGCGTTCACGCCGGACGTGTCTGCCACAGGCAGCGCCTTCCCGACACCCACCATGTAGATGAGCGCGACCGCGATGAGCAGCACGAGACCTAAGAGGATGAACACGCTCAATTGCGCCTTCTTACGCAATGGGATGAACAGCAAGCCAAGAACGGCCAATGATGCGTGAGCCGCGAGCAGCCCTGCGAACAAGCCATCGATCCTCGCATCGGCAGGCGAGAGGACTTCGGTGACGAACGAGCCCCTCCTGTAGTTGAGGTTGTTGTCGTTGATCGTCATCGCCGCTTGCGAGTAAGAAGTCCTGTACGTCCACACCAGGTTTTGTGCAAGTTGTTCTTTTGGTAACTTTTCGTTGATGCCGAGCAAGCGGTGCGTTGCTGCCATGACCGCTTCCTCTTTGACAGTCAAGTAATTGCTGATCCTCGTCGTGATAGGCGGGTGCTCGCCAAGGATGAACAAGTCCGTGATGAACGTCATGGTCGGATCGAGCGCCATGGTCGCAAGCGAAGCGCTGTTTCTCGAATGGAAGACGACACTGTAGTCGCCGCCCAACGCCGCGCCAGTCGCATCGAACCATTTCCGCAAGTACTGCACATTGCCGCCGATCTTGATCCGCTTCTCCGGCAGGTCGATGATGCCGCAGTCCTGGCACGCGACGAACTCCTGCGGGACTGTTTGGTCCGCCGTCCTCTTGATGAACAATTTGCCTGGCTTGTCCACCGCCCTGAACGCGAAATCCGTCTTGTCAGCACCCGTGCGGAACTCGTACGAGAACACCGGATTCATCTCGACATACAACACCTTCTTGGTGAGACGGTCCAAGACAAGCCTCGCGCTGCCACTACCTTGCGTGACCGTGATGCCTGGTTCTGGCTGCACAACGACCTGACCCGGAGCGAGCTGGTCGACGACGACACCTTCCTCGGTCTCCACAATCTTCTTCGCGCTCGCGACCTCCTCCTTGATGAAGTCGGTCCCGTCCCTCGTGATCGTGGCGACCACGTTCTGCAACACGATCTCCGAACCGTCCTTGGCAAAGATCGCCTGCGCGCCATCACCAAGCATCTCCAATGAGATCTCTTGGCCGATGAAATCCCTGATCCCGATCGTCTGCTCAAGACTGGACGACAAAGTCACCCTGTCATCGATGATCATGGTAGCATCATTCACGTCAGACGCCACCCACACACCACCATTATTCGTGCCCGACACCCTCACCTCGTCCACATGCTTGACCACGATCCTGTTCCCGTACACGCAAAAATCATTGATGTTGCCGTAGAACGAAGCACCAAGCAGCAACGCTTCCGCATCACGACCGCACGTGGACCTACTCGTGACCACGACATCATGCGCCTGCGTCAGCACAACATCATTGAACGACGCGCTCGGCAACGAATCAAACCGCATCCCACCACCCTGGTCAGCAGGAATCTCGGACGACCCGACCGGACCCTGCGACACATCAACAGTCGCCTTCTGACCAGTTATCTCAGAAACAGCATCCTGAAACGCAGGATTGTTAGCGAAAAGATTCTCCTTACCAGATATCGACCCCCAATTATTCACGAAATCATCCTTAGAAATGGAATTGAGGACCTCAGGCATCAATTTGTCAGCCGCAGCAAGTGCCTTGGCCTTATCCTCCGCGCTCAGTTTGTCATATTCTTGAGGAGTGACCTGGCTAAAATCACCATTAGCGACCTTTTCAGAACCGCAGTCGCCAGGACCGGGGGTTACTGTATAACTGGTTCCTCCATTTGGATTTTCTGCAGTATCACACCCAGCTCTAACAATCACTGAAAGAAGGACCACTATAGAAACTAGTAGAAACGCTAACTTACCTCCTTTCATGAAAGCTAAGAATACTAACGAACTTTAAAAAGGTCACTTTCCATTAAGTTCACTATACAGTAGAGTTCCTTTCTCAGTCAACTTACCATATTTTGCGGCAAGCAGAATGGAATCCTTTGCGTGAACCTTGTCGCCCAAGGCATACAAGATAGTTGCCTTTCCTTCATGCGCAAGAGTAAGATTTTCGTTACGTTGTGTTTCGGTCAAATAATTTGTCTTCGAAATTTTATCAAGACAAGTATTGTACAAATCAAGCGAATGTGACAAGTACATCTTTACTTCCGAGCCGCGTGTTTGCTCTCCAAGTTTACAATACACCGTGCCCAAATTCATGTATACACTGAACTTTTCGGAATCCAGTTCCATTGCGCGATACAGTAATTTCGCGGCTTGTAGTAAATCCCCACTGCGCATTGCACGATGACCCGCATTATTGTACGCGGATGCGTCTTTGAGTTCGGGGATCTTCACGTCTTTGAGTTTTTCTTGGAATTCTTTGACGTAGTCTCTTCCGTCTTCTGCTTTGTTTTCTTTGTTGTCGTTGATTTCTGTTCCTTTCGTGACTTGTTCCAGAGTGGGTTTTCTTGGCGCCTCGACTACTTCCTCTGCCATCACGCACACGTTTGCCGCTATCGCCAGCATGCCGGCTGGAAGGATGGATTTTGTGATCGTATCAAGGATGCTGTCGAGGGACATAGCCAGCCATAGTGCCTAAATTAAGATATAAAACTTTCGGTTTTTGTGAAGGAAACCCTTCATCGAGCAATACGCACAATAATAGCTATAATATGGAAACTATATATTTTTTATAAAATATATAGAAGACCTTAAATTTTGATTAAGTGTAATCACTATGTAGTGGTGAGGGATTTCAACATGGACGATACATACGTGAGAATAATGACCGATGCCCACCCCGCGACCCGCCAGCACTACGCTGTGGCAGCAGCGGCAGCGAAGACGGAAGGCTTCGAAGGTCCTTTCATTGGAAGACTTGAAGGGTTGCTCGTCCAAAGCGAGCGACTCTTCAGCTTCACTGACCGCGTCTTGGAGAATGATATTGCTGACCGGCCAGACCTGACAAAGAACTATATTGACTACGCACACTATTGTGCGTTCGTTGAAAACGAAGGCAAACGGTTCAAACAATACATGCGCACAACAATCGACCCTGATCAGGATGTTGTCCGGTTCTTTCGGCGAAATGGAGTCATGCCGCGTAACAACGAGCACAAACCACAACCCTCAATGGCATCACCTTCAATCGCATTGAAAATCATAGGATGGGTTATCAGACAATGGTGAACGCATACCTACGCCATGAACATGCATGACAAAGCCAAAGGGAGGAACATTGATGGTTAACTGATCCGGAAATCTTCCGGATAATCGTAGGAAACGCACTTGAAGAAACAAGCTATTCATTCATGAGGTGTGGTGAGGGAACCTCAAATGCTAAACATAGCCAAACAACAAGACATAGTCGAATGCGAGGATGCACGAATAAACTTAGGTGAAGATGCATTCAAGAATCTTCCTCCATTACGATCGTTCCGTGGCAATTACGGTATTCCGCGGTTGGATAGCCATACTGTCGTCAAAGGATTCTTTGCGTCCACAGAGCAGGAAGCAAATCTCGTGGAAAGACTTCACACAACATACATATCTGCGTTATCAGAGCACCTCCCTGTGCTAGCCAGCCAGAGTTGCCGTGTAGGCTCTCATTTCTATGTGAGACAGGAATATCTTCCTTCAACAACCTTCGAAGAATTCTTGTGCCAACCAGGCACTGCCGCTGAGAAGCAAAGAGCGTACGCAACCATCTTGACTCAAACCATTGATGCATTGCAGAAATGCTCAAAGACCATAGGGATAGATTGCAAACCTGAGAATTGGATGTTCAGGAACGGACAGTGGATACTTATCGACACGTTTCCACCCCTCTACAGCGATGAGAATATCCGTTTTGGCGACGTCTTTTTCAAACGAAGTTTCGAACGCCAATTCGCAGAAAATCCTGACCGGACCTATTTCAGAAACCTTCCGAAAGTTGCGCGCAGACTCTTGTTGAAATCTGAGAAACTAACAGAAGTGGACTTCAAATCACCCACGTACGCCGTGATGGAACAATATGCTCCCGAATTCGTCACAGTACTGCGAAGGACAGGTGGTGACAAATGAACATAGCACGACAAAAACCAACACCTGAACAACGCACTGCGCGGGAGATGCTGCTCGACTGCCATCGGTTGAAGATCATGTCAGACTACTGCATTCCGGCAGGGTGGATTCATTTCGACCCTACTGTCTCTGAATTGATGCTTGATGATACCCCGTTACCTTCGGCACTTTTTAGTTTCCTCAAGAGCGAGCGCGGGTCATCACGGATACGAGCGCTCCGCGCGCAGAGCAAGCAGCAACTCGAAACCATCCTTAATGATAATAGTGCCGATTATCGCATCGTTTGGAATAAACAATTGGACTATGAAAGCCTAGTGATGGATAAAATGATCGATCTTGATGCAGTGCCGTGTGAGCTGTTGACGGTTCCCTTAGGCCGTTCGTTCTTCGAACAACACAGAAAGATATGCCTTATGCATCAAGGATATCAATTGAGCCAGACCACAGACAAGAATGGTGAACGCGCGCAATGGTTCTCACAGTGGAACGACGAATGGTTCCTTAGCAACGCCATGACGAAGCACAGATTGCTGTACATACTGCACAATTATGATGATTCTTGGCAACAACGGTTTCACGATATGAACAAACCCGAGAAAGATACCTTGGATAAAACATTCGAGGCAATGAGACAGGTATACGATCGACAGCGACTAAGTGGAGCGAAGACAATGCAGGCGTTGAATGATTTTGTCGCCAGATATCCCGATATGAAACACTATGCCATATTTGTGACAGATGCAATGGAGTACAACGACGAACTGCGTTTGCTGCGGAGCCGTTCGGCATATAGATTTATCAGGGGTTGCGAAGGTAAGAAGGGTTATGCTGAATTCCTGAACGTTCTGAGGATAAGACAATGCGGTATGGAGGAGCAATATGGTAAACAACGCGCAGCATGAACTCGTAGCGAAAGCCCATGTTGCGATGCAGCAGATGTTTGCCGCGCATGACGGGAAACTCAGTGGACGCATCATGACCATTCACGCCGAACGGTGCGCGTCAATGGGGAGAGACATGGGCGCACGACAGGGGTTGAACGTGGACGCTCTCATGATCGCAGGGTATCTGCACGATGTGGGAAGGACAATCAACGACGACGAAAGCCATACTCTTGAGGGCGCCAAGATCGTCGAGCTGTTCTTCCAAGAACACAACGTGCATGATGCGACACTGAAGGATATTATCATTGATTGCACCTTGAATCATGGATCAAAGGCAAAGCCAATGACGCAGGAGGGTAAGCTCATGCAGTTCATCGACAAAGCTGCACTTATCGACGTCTCTGTTATCAGCGTGCTCATTGAAGAGTTCTCAAAGTCCATGCCCCTTCAAAAAGCGCGCGAGAAAGCCAAACAAAAGCTAGAGTCGTGGTACAGCAAAATTGGCGATAACAGAGACACAGTACAACGTAGTTATGAAGAATGTCTATCGTTGTTTGCGGAAAAGATATAATACCATTTAGACTACAACAATCCCGCGAGGGATTGAACCACTCCCGCCGCTGCACGCACCGGCCAGTCCGCTTGCTGGCGCACGCTCGTGTTCTTTTGCTCCTGTTCGGACTTCGCGAAGGCATGACCTAACGACACGATATGTCTGTCCGCATGGTTCTTGTAACTGCGATAATCATCCTCATTGACGTCATCATTAAGCGCTTTGGCGCAGTACAGCCCAAACCAGTCACGAGCAGCATGGAGACGTTCACGAAGCGAAGAGACAGGCACGCTCTCGCGCCGTAGAACAACACAAACGTCATTATCGCACAAGTAGCTCTTATCAATGAGCGCGAACAACGCAAGGAAGATCTCGGTCTCGCCGTGGACGATATCGACAGGCAGGCTGCTGGTGCGCAGGCCGCGTCGGCGCAACAGTTCGCTGAACAACGAGCGCGCGGCGACGATGTCCGCTTTGTTGAGCATGCGAGCATCATGTGTCATTGATGTATTTTA